>NZ_JBLWYR010000003.1:0-154065 GCF_048266885.1 Methylophaga sp. | reverse complement strand
GCTGAAACAACACATGCATTTGCTGCCAAATCGGACCTGGCTTACCACTGCCAACAATTTCACCGTCCAATAAGGTGACTGGCACCACTTCCTTGGTGGAACTGCTGATCCAGATTTCATCAGCATTACGTAAAGCAGATTCACTGACCGCTCTTTCATGCATAGGCATATCGGCTTGAGCCGCCAGTTCAATAATCAGATCACGGGTAATGCCAGGCAATACTTTTTCATCTTTTGGTGCTGTGAAAATAACACCGTCAATCACCGCATAAGCATTGCTGGCTGAACCTTCCGTCAAATAATTATCACGAATCAACAACGCTTCCTGAGCACCGGCATCTTGTGCCAGCTGTTTCATCAAGCTATTCGCCAACAAGGTGATCGCTTTGATATCACAACGCATCCAGCGAATATCGGCTGTGGTAATCGCTTTGATGCCTTCGGTTTTCCAACTTTCAGCCACTGGCTGCAAGGGATTACTCATCATAAATACACTGGGCGCCACGCCAATCGGGAAAATATGATCGCGTGGTGCTACACCCCGAGTAACCTGTAGATACAACGATTGATCACCACCGTTATTGTTGGCAATTAACTCATCAATTATTTGGATCCACTGTTCGTCAGAATGGGGATTTTCAATACGAACACCATCCAGACTATTCTGTAATCGCTGCAGATGCCGACTCAGCAAAAAGGCTTTTCCGGCATACACCGGAATCACCTCATAAACACCGTCGCCTAATAAATATCCGCGATCGTAGACAGATACTTTTGCCTTATCGGCTGGCAGGAACTCACCATTAAGATAGACTGTTGGCACGTTCGTTTTAACCCCAAATAAGCATTAATAAGCTGTCGATGATCCGTCTCCACCAGCTGCCTTTTTCGACATTATCAATCGCCACTAGCTTTTGTTGTGCAACCACTTCGTCACCTAAGCGGATTTCAACGTCACCCAGTTCAGTTCCTTTGGCGATAGGTGCTACAACAGGCTGCTGAAGATTAGTTGTCGCTTGTAAATCTTTATAACGGCCACGCGGAACGGTAATAGACAATGGCTGAGCCAGGCCCAGGTTCAATTGATCTGTTTGACCTTTCCAGACTTTGGTTTGGGTAATCGACTCATCTGCCGCGTATAGCTGATGCGTTTCAAAGAAACGGAATCCAAAGTTAAACATCTTCTGGATTTCTTGGGCACGGGCATTTTCACTCGCAGTACCTAAGACCACAGCAATCAGACGCATGCCGTCGCGTTTAGCTGAAGCAGATAAACAAAACCCCGCTTCTTCGGTATGACCTGTTTTCAATCCATCTACCGTATTATCACGCCATAGCAATTTATTACGATTGTGCTGGGTAATACCGTTGTAGGTATATTCCTTTTCTGCATACCATTGGTAATGCTCCGGAAAATCACGAATCAATGCAGCGGACAGAATGGCGATATCATGTGCTGTGGTGAAGTGCTCCGGTCCAGGCAAACCAGTCGCATTTTGGTAATTTGTATTGACCATACCCAGTTTCTGAGCATATTGATTCATCATCTGGGCAAACACTTCTTCGCTACCAGCTACATGTTCAGCAAGTGCTACAGCGGCATCATTACCAGATTGCACGATCATGCCACGTAACAAGGCTTCCACAGTCACCTTGGTGTTCACCTCGATAAAACTGCGTGAACCAATCATACGCCAGGCTTTTTCACTGATTAATACTTCATCATCAAGTTTAATATTGCCATCATGGATTTCCTGAGAAACCACGTAAGAAGTCATTAACTTGGTAATACTAGCGGGAGGCATACGCTCATCAGCATTTTCGGACATTAAAATATGTCCACTATCGTAGTCCTGCAAAATATGCGCGGTGCCTGCGATTGATGGTGCCGTTGGATTGGGGGTGATCATGCCTGCTGCTGTTAGTGTTGAAACACTAAATAACAGACCTGCGAGACTCATTTTTAACAATTTAATCATTAGCTACTCTCAAGTGTAAAAACATTTTATTCGGTCACGATACGGGTATCTGAAAAGCCTAAATCCATTAGCTTGGAGGCAATACGTTCACCATATTCTGCACTTTCCAATGGTCCTACCCTGACTCGATACAATGGAGGCTGGGCGCGTTCAACAGTAGAAATATGTACCCGTTCTTCAATCTGCTGTTGGACTTGTTGCTTAATTTGTTCCGCTCGGCTCATGGTACTGAAAGCCCCAACCTGAAGAAACATTAAAACTTTTCCAATAGCAGTGTTAGGCACCACTGTATTGGACACGGGTGTTACTTTAACGATAGAGCTCGTCGAGCTGTTATTGGCAGAAGCAGTTACATTTCGTTTAGTAATGGCACGGACTTCAACATTACCGGTGCCCTTGTCGACAATGCCTAATTTAGTCGCCGCGCTATAAGACAAATCAATTAGACGATCATCATGAAATGGGCCTCGATCATTGATCTTCACCACTACCTTACGTCCATTGTCCAGGTTGGTCACCTCGGCATAACTCGGTAACGGCAAGGTTTTATGTGCAGCGGTCATCGCATACATATCATAAGGTTCGCCACTAGAAGTACGTCGACCATGGAACTTGGTCCCGTACCACGACGCTTTACCTTGCTCTACATAGTTATCACTGCTGGTAAGTGTGTAATACCGTTTGCCGAAAACTTCATAAGAAGCCGGGTTGCCATATTTACTACGGGGCTCATCACGTGGAACGGCATCCGGAATCTTTGAAATATCTGGTTTTACTTTTGGTGCTGAATCCTGTTGTTCTATTACCGTTCCACAGGACCAAAGGCCTGTCAGCATTACTGACAACGTCACATACTTAACTACACGCCGTTTCATTTTGTAGACTCATAACCATCACGAATCGCTTCTGACAGCTGGATAACAGCCATGGCATACATACGGCTGTGATTGTAACGGGTAATTGCATAAAAATTTTGCCGGCCTAACCAAAGTTCTTCACCGCCCGGTTGAGTAAGGCTGAAAACAGTAATCACGTCCTCACCGGCAGGCAATTGATCGGTAGATAATCCTGATTTACGTAATTCCTCACGAGTTACACTCGGTTTTAATCCACGATCAATTAAATCCTGGGGTAAATCATTCCCTTCATACTCTGTTGCGTGCACAATTGTCTGGCCTGGCTGCCAGCCATGACGACGTAAATAATTAGCAATACTACCAATTGCATCGGTTGGATTATTCCAAATATCCCGATGACCATCATTGTCAAAATCCACTGCATATTCGCGGAAACTGCTTGGCATGAACTGTCCCAGACCCATCGCACCGGCATAAGAGCCAATCGGCTCTAACTGCGACATTTCTTCTTCACGCGTTAAAATTAGAAAGTTTTTCAATTCTGAACGGAAAAAAGGACTACGCGGTGGATAACGAAACGCTAAAGTAGATAACGCATCAACTACTCGAAAGCTCCCCATGTTGCCACCAAAGCGTGTTTCTACACCAAGAATAGCCAAGATAATTTCGGCAGGTACACCCAGTTCTTTTTCAGCTTTAGCCAATGCTTCGGCATGTTTTTTCCAATAGGCAACCCCGGCGTTAATCCGTGCCTGATCCAGGAAAATTTCGCGATATTCATACCAAGGTTTACTTTTCTCAGCTGGCTTAGAAATCGCTTTAAGAATGCTATCCTTAACTTCAACCTGAGCAAACAAGGTTTCTAGTTCAGTTCTATCGAACGCGTGCTCCTGCACCATTTCATCAATAAATTTATCCAATTCCGGTAACTCTGAATTGGCATAAGCGGGTGTTAGCATTAGGCTTAACAAGGTGACTGCAATGCGTTTTTTCACGGTGACATCATCCTCCGATGGGTGTGTATAGACATCAGGATACCGAAGCCTGCTAGCAAGGTCACCATTGAAGTGCCTCCATAGCTAATAAGTGGCAGCGGTACGCCGACTACTGGTAAAAGGCCAGTAACCATTCCAACATTTACAAATACGTAGACCAAAAAGGTAATAGCTATACTGCCTGCCAATAATTTCATGTAGCTAACCTGCGCCTGAGCGGCAATATATAGACCTCTAGCCGTAATTAACAGATAAACTGTAATCAATGCTATCAACCCGATTAGACCGAACTCTTCGGCAATCACTGCAAAGATAAAATCCGTTGACCGTTCCGGCAAAAACTCCAGATGTGATTGTGTACCTTGCAACCAACCACGCCCATGTAAACCGCCAGATCCAATGGCAATTTTTGACTGAATAATATGATAACCAGCACCCAGAGGATCAGACTCAGGGTTAAACAATGTCATCACCCGTCGCCGTTGATAATCGTGCATGAAATACCATAACACTGGGGCTGCAGAGGCGGTTACCACTAAAAAACTCATCAATAATCGCCAAGACACACCAGACAAAAACACTACAATCAATCCAGAACTGCCAATCAATAATGCGGTTCCCAAGTCAGGTTGTTTGCCTATCAATAACACTGGAATAGCAATCATTAATAAGGCAAAAAACAATCTTGAGAAACTGGGTGGCAAAGGTCGCTCGGCGAGATATACAGCTACGACCAAGGGCACAGCTAACTTCATGATTTCGGATGGCTGAAAGCGGAAGAACCCCAAATCGAGCCAACGCTGCGCGCCTTTACCAATGGTTCCAAACAATAAAACAGCAATCAAGGTTAATACGCCAATACCGTAAACCCAGAAGGCGATATCTTTGAGTCGGTCTGGATGCATTTGCGCCAAGATAATCATTACGGTGATTGCGATCGCCATTCGAATCCCTTGGCGTATCAGTAACCCAAAATTCTCACCGCCACTGCTGTACAACACGACAGCACTAAAAAGCAGCAAGGTCATAATTCCCAGTACTAAGAAACCATCCAAATGAGCACGTCGTAATAATGAAGTCCATTGCAGCCCAGGAACCTTACGTCGGTCCTGCAATAACTGGCTCCTCGCTCTTGGCGGATTGCGAAGATCATTCATTAATTGGCTCATCGCTCTCTTTCTCAGTCTCTATTCCAAAATACACATCAATTAATTTTCGAGCGATAGGCGCTGCTGTGGCACTGCCACTGCCTCCGTTTTCAACCACGACTGCAATCGCAATTTCAGGTTCATCCGCCGGAGCAAAGGCCATAAACAGTGCATGATCGTGCAGTTTTTTAGCCAACGTATCAGCATCATATTTTGCATCCTGAGCGATACCAAATACTTGTGCTGTGCCAGTTTTGCCGGCAATTTGAAAGGACAAGTTCTTACCGATATGGCGTGCTGTTCCACGTTTGCCATGTATCACTTCAACCATAGAGTCAATAACAGCCTGCCAATTGCTGGATTTTTGGATAGGCAAGCTATCTGCCTGTTGAACACCAATCAATTGCATGCCTTCATCATTATTTGTTTTTGTTGCACGCACCAGTTGCGGTGTATACACCGTTCCCAACATACCAAGTGTTGCGGTGGCATGAGCCAACTGAATGGGGGTTGTCTGGTTAAATCCTTGACCAATGCCTGAAATCAAAGTTTCACCCGGAAACCAGGCTTGATTTCGTTGTGCACGCTTCCACTCTCGTGATGGGGAAAGCCCTTTACTCTCTCCTGGAACATCAATATTCGTTTTGCGTCCAAAGCCAAAATAATCCAGAAAACCATGTAATCGGTCTATTCCTAGAGCATGTGCTAAATCGTAAAAATATACGTCACACGATTCTGCCATCGCACTTTTAAGATCAACATGACCATGTCCCACCCGCTTCCAACAGCGATAACGATGATCATGGCCTGGCAATGAATAAAAACCCGGGCAAAAAGTCCGGCTTTGCTCTGTGACTACATTTAGCTCAAGACCCGCCAAGGCCACGAATGGTTTAAAAGTAGAACCGGGAGGATAATGACCGCGGAGAACCCTATTAAACAAGGGTTGTTCCGGATTATCACGTAAAGCTGCATAGTCTTTGGTGCTGATGCCGGTTACAAAAGCATTGGGATCGTAATCAGGCTTGCTGACAAATGCTAAAACGCCACCATTTCTGGTATCAAGTACCACGACAGCTCCGTTGTACTCCCCCAGCGCTTCAGCCGCAGCTTTCTGTAAATTTATATCTAAATGCAGATATAAGTCTTGCCCTGCAGTGGCTGGCTCACTGAATAATTCCCGAACAGTACGTCCCTGGACATTTGTTTCAACCTGACGATACCCCACTGTGCCATGCAACAAATCTTCGTATTGATTTTCAACACCGGTTTTCCCTATTTGTAAGGTGCCTTTGTAGTTTTGCCGGTCAATAACTTCCATTTCTTGTTGATTAATCCGACCAACATAGCCAACTGCATGGGCAAAAAGCGGACCTTGAGGATAATGACGAATCAAACGTCCGACGACATCTACCCCAGGAAAACGATGACGATTGACTGAAAACAAAGCCACTTCTTTTTGGGTCAACTGATTACGAACTACGATTTCCTCAAAGGCTCTGTGGCGTTTACGTCGCTCATTAAACGCCTCAATATCTTCCTGAGTTAAAGAGAGTAAGTCAGCTAGCTCAGTAATGGTTTCATCCAGATTTGTGACTTTTTCAGGAATGACTTCCAGACTGAACGTAGGGATATTCTCAGCGAGTAACACCCCGTTGCGGTCGTAGATCAGTCCACGTTGCGGAGGTAGCGGCTCGATATCAACACGGTTACGATTTGACAATGAATCAAAATGTTCAAAATCTACAATTTGCAGCATTACCAACCGAAAAATGATAATGCCAAACAATAATAAAGAAAAAATTCCAGCAAATATCAGCCGGTTACTTACTAGGCGACTTTCACGAAAATGATCTTTAAGTCGGTAACGTGGATCGATCACGATCAGCTGACCTGAAAACTACGACGGATTTTCCGTAATGCGGCATACACTAAAGGCCAGACGATAGTGCTGGTCAATACGGTCATCCAATTGGTCCAAACAAAGCTGATTGGAGCATTAAACATCACGATAAAATGCACCAGAAACACTAGAGAAAATATTGTCACAGCCTGTTGCCACAATGGGTACTGACGAATTTGTAAATGTAAACGACCTACAAGATAAATCACAAGGGCGTAGGCAAATGCATGGATACCCAACACACCACCCGTTATTACATCCATAACCAAACCTGTGAACCAGGCTACGCCGATACTGACGCGTTGTGGCAGTGCCATAGCCCAGTAAATCAGTGTTATTGCTACCCATTCGGGACGCGCGTAACGCAGCGAATCGGGTAAAGGCACCAACATTAACAATATGGCAAATAACAAAGTTATGTAAATCACGCTGCTGTGCTGTGACTTGACCAACACCATTAGTTATTACCCTCTGGTTGTGTTATCTGATCCTCGGATAAAGGCTGTCGTTCTACAGCAGGAAGGTCCTCTTCTTCAATTTGCAAAGGGAACGTAATACCAAAATCTATTTTTTCACCCGGCAAAACCAACATAACCTCTCGGCTGGTCGATAAATGCGCGGCTGGATCAACAGCAATCTCAGCAAAGGATTTGCCTTGTGGAAAATCAACAGAAATAACCGAACCAACAGGATATCCCACTGGAAAACGACCACCTAAACCGGAGGTGACTAAAACATCACCAACCCGAACATCGGCATTATGAGGTAAGAACTCCATTTGTAGAGCTTCGCCAAGTCCACGACCAGTGACCACTGCCCGTAAACCATTTCGAACAATTTGTACTGGGATACTGTGGCTGGGATCAGTCAGCAGCACAACGCGGCTGGAAAACTGGCTGACTTCAGCGACTTGCCCCATCACCCCTAACGAATCAAGCACGGGCTGTCCGTCATAAACGCCGAAAGATTCACCTTTATCAATAATCACATGTTGATAAAACGGATCTAAGTCGACACTGAGCAATTCGGCCACCTGAACTCGTTCCTGTAAGCGGAACGACGAACCGAGTAGTTCACGCAAGCGCATATTTTCACTTTCCAGTGCCTGCATTTTCTGCATGCGCACACTATTGGTCAGATTTTGCGCTTCCAACGTCATGATTTTTTCGCGCAGTTGTCGATGACCTTGAAACAGCTCACCAAACCAAATCACTAAATCGTCCGGCATTGAAGCAAGTTTTTGCACAGGATAAACAACCGTCGACAGACTGGCTCGGATGGGCTTGAAATAATCTAATCGTGTATCAAGAAAATACAGCAATACAGAAGCGACTACGGCGAGTAGCATCCGTGTATTCAACGACGGTGTTTGGGTAAATAGCGGTTTAATGGCTCAGTTCCGAAAATGAAAAGACCTTTACAAATAATCTGGCTATTTGTAAAGGTCAAATACCAACATCAAGCTTACTGAAAGCTATTCAAACGTAAATACGTCGCTCCCGCGTTCGTCAATAAGTTCTAATGCACGACCACCACCTCTGGCAACACAGGTCAGTGGGTCTTCAGCAACAATGGCAGGTAATCCAGTCTCTTCCATCAGCAAACGATCTAAATCTCTCAGTAACGCACCACCTCCGGTCAAAACAATACCGCGTTCAGCAACGTCGGCACCTAATTCTGGTGGAGTTTGTTCCAATGCAGTTTTCACTGCAGCCACGATACCGGCTAGTGGGTCTTGCAGCGCTTCGAGAATTTCATTGCTGTTCAATGTGAAGCTACGTGGAATACCTTCTGCCAAATTGCGGCCACGTACTTCCATTTCTCGAACTTCATTACCGGGATAAGCTGAACCAATTTCTTTTTTGATTTTTTCAGCAGTTGCTTCACCAATCAATGTGCCGTAATTCCGACGCACGTAATTGACAATAGCTTCATCGAAAAGATCACCACCAATCCGGACAGAGGCTGAATAGACAATACCGTTCAGCGAGATAATCGCGACTTCTGTGGTACCACCACCAATATCCAACACCATTGAACCACTAGCTTCTTCTACCGGCATCCCGGCACCAATTGCGGCAGCCATCGGCTCTTCAATCAGAAACACATCACGGGCACCGGCACCAGCAGCGGATTCACGAATTGCACGACGCTCGACTTGTGTAGAACCACAAGGAACACAAACTAATACGCGCGGACTTGGCTTTAAAAATCGTCCTTCATGTACTTTACGAATAAAATGCTGCAGCATTTTTTCTGTCACAGTGAAATCAGCAATTACGCCGTCTTTCAGTGGTCGAATCGCCGTAATATTCCCTGGCGTCCGTCCTAACATTCTTTTTGCTTCCGCACCTACTGCAGCAATCGAGCGAGGACCGCCTGGTCCTTTATCCTGTCGAATTGCTACTACTGACGGCTCATCCAAAACGATGCCCCGGCCGCGCACATAAATCAGCGTATTGGCTGTACCCAGATCGATAGACAGATCGTTAGAGAAGATCCCACGTAAACGTTCAAACATTGAAGAAACCACATCCGGAAGAGGTAAAATGAGTACTTTAGCAATGCTCAGGTCTGTTGGGCAAGCAACTAATCATTTAAACTTCAACTTTGTGAAATCAATTAACTTACGGGACGACTGATGAGTTTAGATAAATCTGATGTAGAAAAAATCGCGCATCTTGCGCGGCTCGCCATTGATGAAAGTACCATTCCTGATTATGCCCGTGATTTGAATAATATCCTCAATCTGGTTGAGCAGATGAGCGCCGTGGATACTGATGCCGTAAGTCCGATGGCGCATCCCTTGGATGCTCATCAAAGACTGCGCGAAGACGTTGTATCAGAAACTGATCAACGTGAATTGTTCCAGTCTATCGCACCGAAAACCGAAGCTGGTGTCTATCTGGTTCCTCAGGTCATCGAATAAATTCCAACACAGGCAAGCACATGCATAACAAAACTCTATCTGAACTTTCCGCTTTGCTGCACAACGGCGATATCACCAGTGTGGAACTGACTAAACATTTTTTGAATCGCATCAAAACCCATAACGGTGATTTGAATGCCTTTATCAGCATTACTGAAGAAAATGCACTGGCACAGGCCGCCGCTGCTGATAAAAAGTTTGCCGATAAAACCGCCGGTAAATTGACCGGTATCCCAATGGCACATAAAGATATTTTCTGTACAAAAGGTGTTCGCACCAGCTGTGCATCGAAAATGCTCGATAAATTTGTCGCGCCATATGATGCCACTGTAGTTGAAAAAATCGCTGCCAGCGGCATGGTCATGTTGGGTAAAACCAATATGGACGAATTTGCCATGGGTTCTTCTAACGAAACCAGCTTTTACGGCCCGGTAAAAAATCCTTGGGATACTGAACGAGTACCTGGTGGTTCATCTGGTGGTTCAGCTGCCGCTGTTGCCGCACGGCTCGCCCCTATTGCCACTGGAACCGATACCGGGGGTTCGATACGTCAGCCCTCTTCTCTGTGCAATTTAACCGGCCTGAAACCAACTTATGGACGTGTTTCACGCTACGGAATGATTGCCTTTGCATCCAGTCTGGATCAAGCCGGACCAATGGCAGCCAATGCTGAAGATGCGGCTTTATTGTTAAACGTCATGTCGGGTTTTGATGAGCGTGATTCCACCAGTGTGGAACGTGATGTTCCAGATTACACTGCCAATCTGAATGATTCTTTAGAAGGTCTGCGCATCGGTCTGCCAAAAGAGTATTTCGGCGAAGGTCTGGCCCCGGAAGTTGCTGCAACAATCGATGCCGCGATTAAAGAGTTTGAAAAACTTGGTGCTGTCGTTAAAGAAATCAGCCTGCCTAATACGGCTTTGGCGATACCGACTTATTATGTTGTTGCTCCAGCGGAATGTTCATCAAATTTGTCTCGGATGGATGGCGTACGTTTTGGTCATCGTTGTGAGGATCCAAAAGATCTTTTGGATCTGTATCAACGTTCTCGTGGTGAAGGCTTTGGTGATGAAGTTAAACGTCGCATCATGATTGGCACCTATGCATTGTCTGCCGGTTATTATGATGCCTACTATCTTAAAGCTCAGAAATGCCGCCGTTTAATCAGCGATGACTTCCAACAGGCATTTGAAGAAGTTGATGTGATTATGGGACCAACCGCGCCAACGACTGCCTTTAAACTGGGTGATAAAACCGATGATCCAGTTGCCATGTATTTAGCGGATATCTATACCATTAATACCAATCTTGCTGGATTGCCAGGTATGTCAATTCCGGCCGGCTTTGCGGCTGGTTTACCTGCAGGTCTGCAAATTATTGGCAATTATTTCGATGAAGCACGTTTACTCAATGTTGCCCATCGTTACCAACAAGTCACTGATTGGCACAAGCAAATACCCAAAGCATTTCAGTAATAACTAAGGGGCGAAAGCCCCTTATTTTTAAGACATATTCTAATAAAAACTTACACGATGTTTCACGATTGTTATTTGCATCAAAAATAATCAAATCAGCCTCTCGCATGCCGCAAATAAAACAGGGTATGCTTGCCACCAAGGCAATTTAACGGAGTCATATTAATGAAAGCAGCAGAGCTATTTGTCCGCACGTTGGAAAATGAAGGTGTTGAATATGTGTTCGGAATTCCCGGTGAGGAAAACCTGGATGTAATGGATGCTTTGCTCGATTCGTCAATTCAATTTATTACCACCCGGCATGAACAAGGTGCTGCGTTTATGGCAGACGTTTATGGTCGACTCACCGGACGCGCCGGCGTGTGTATGGCAACCCTGGGACCTGGTGCAACTAATCTGATTACTGGCGTCGCGGATGCCAATATGGATCATGCGCCGCTGGTAGCTATAGCCGGGCAGGCTTCGACTAATCGTTTGCATAAAGAATCGCATCAGGTGCTTAATCTGGAAGCGATGTTTTTACCGATTACCAAATACTCCACCCGTATCGTCAGCCCAGAAGTTATTCCAGAAATTGTCCGTAAAGCATTTAAAGTGGCGCAAACCGAAAAAACCGGCGCCTGCTTTATTGAATTCCCAGAAAATATTGCCGAGATGGAAATTGATGATGCGCCGCTCCGGGTTAAACATGCCACGCCTCCTGAACCGGCTGCAGAGCATATTGAGCGTGCAGCTGAATTAATTTCCAATGCAGAAAACCCCATTATTCTGGCAGGTAATGGAGTCATCCGATCTCATGCGGCTAAAGCACTTACCGAATTTGCTGAAAAACTAGGCATTCCGGTTGCCAATACTTTTATGGCCAAAGGGGTTATTCCATTTGGTCATCCTATGTCACTGGGCAGCGTTGGCTTACAGTCGAATGATTACGTTAATACCGGATTTGCCAATGCCGATGTGATTATTTGTATTGGTTACGACATGGTCGAATACCATCCTTACCTCTGGCATCCATCACGCGACCGCACCCTGATTCATATTGATACCACCCATGCTGAGGTTGATGCCTATTACAGTGTAGTGTTAGGTGTGGTGGGTAATATTACTCACAGCCTTAATCGCATTGCTGCATTAACCACTCCTCATGAAGGCAAAGCAATGCGCACCTTGCGTGATAGTTTGATTGCTGAAATGAATCAGCATCGCCGTGATACCGAATTTCCAGTAAAACCTCAGAAAATCATCTGGGATCTACGTACGGCGATGCACCTCGAAGATATCGTGATATGTGATGTCGGCGCCCACAAAATGTGGATGTCACGCATGTTCCGCTGTGAATACCCGAACACCTGCATTATTTCCAATGGTTTTGCCAGCATGGGCATTGCTGTTCCGGGTGCAATTGCAGCCAAACTGGCGCATCCAGAACGCAAAGTCGTCGCGGTCACCGGTGACGCTGGTTTTCTGATGAATTCTCAGGAAATCGAAACGGCAATGCGACTGAACATTGCCATTGTCATTTTGATCTGGAATGACGCCAGTTACGGCCTGATCGAGTGGAAACAACAAAACCAATTTGGCCGAACCAGTAATGTAAAATTCGGCAATCCGGATTTTGTACAATACGCGCAATCTTTTGGTGCCACTGGTGTCAGAGTGAACAAGACCGAAGAACTGATAACCGTGTTAAAAGAAGCATTGGACAGTAATACTGTTACCGTCATTGATTGTCCGGTCGATTATCGGGAAAACCTAAAACTGACCGAAGCTTTGGGTCAATTGACCCAACCAACCTGAGAGAGAAAATGAAGTCTGGAAAACGTTTTGCATTATTTATAGCAGCCCTATTTGCTCTGCTGTTTGTAGTGTTTATGTACAAGAACGCAACCGCACCACTCTATACTGAACTTCAGTTTGAAGATGTTGATGGTGAACTGCATGCTTTCAAAGATTATGCCGGTAAACCAATCTTGATGATTTTCTGGGCGACTGATTGCCCGGCGTGTATTCAGGAACTGCCTGAGCTGATTGCGCTATATGAAGAATATGCAAGTAAAGGCTTGGTAATGCTAGGCGTTTCGCTGCCACACGACACGCCTTCACATATCAAAGCAATGCGTGAAGACCGCGGTTTGCCATACACGTTAATTTGGGACAGTGAAGGCGAAATTTCCAGCGCATTTAATAATGTGCGGGTGACCCCAACACATTATCTAATTTCGCCAGAAGGCAAAATTGTCATGCGCAAAATTGGTGTACTCGATAAAGAGAGCGTTTCAGCACAGCTCGACAAAATGGGCCTCAGCTAATTTATAGCTGAAAACTGCTACACATCAGATAGCACATATGGTATAAAGTCCGGCTTAGTTTATTCAGAATGATGCGTTGGCAGGACGCGTCAGTCACTAAAAATGCATCAGGAGCAGGATTAACATGTCCAGAGTATGTCAGGTAACGGGCAAACGCCCTATGAGCGGAAACAATGTTTCACACGCTCACAACAAAACAAAACGCCGTTTCCTACCTAACCTTCACTCACACCGTTTTTGGGTTGAGTCTGAAAATCGTTGGGTAAAATTGCGTGTCAGCAATCATGGTCTGCGTATCATTGATAAAAGAGGTATTGATACCGTTTTATCTGATCTCCGTAGCCGCGGCGAAAAATTCTAAGGAGTTAGGACATGCGCGATAAAATCAAATTAGTTTCATCAGCAGGTACAGGTCACTTTTACACTACTGATAAAAACAAACGCACCATGCCGGAAAAAATGGAGATCAAAAAGTTTGATCCTGTTATCCGTCAACATGTGATGTATAAAGAAGCTAAAATCAAATAATTTAATTATTTACTGCTTCTAAAAAAACCCGCTATTAAATGCGGGTTTTTTTATGGTTTGAATAAATTGCCCTTGATTACACTTGATTTTCGGCTTAGATGCAGTGTTACTGCGCGCCAAAAGTTTTTAATTTTCGAATGATATTTATGTTCAAAAATCACAGTGGACGATTCAGATCAAAACCGTATTATAGTGCGCTATGACTATATTGCTCGAAGCACAAAATCTGTCTCGTCATTTTGGCCCCAATGTTGTGGTTCAAAATATTGATATCACGGTAAAACGTGGAGAAATTCTGGGCTTCCTCGGGCCAAATGGTGCTGGTAAAAGCACTACCATGAAAATGCTCAGTGGCAATCTAGCACCGGATCAAGGTGAAATCCGGATCAATGGTTTTGATTTACTGGCGCAGCCTAAACAGGCCAAAGCCCAACTGGGTTATCTTCCGGAAACCCCACCGCTATATCGTGAGCTCACGGTCAGTGAATATTTACAGCATTGTGCCAGACTCAATGGCCTGAAAGGTACGCGATTAAATTTGGCGGTTGCCACAGTGATTGAACGCTGCGGCCTGGGTGAAGTGAGTCGTCGGCTAATTGGCCAATTATCTAAAGGCTACCAGCAACGTACCGGTATCGCTCAAGCCATCGTACATACCCCGGCTGTGGTGATACTGGATGAACCCACTTCCGGTCTGGATCCGCAGCAAATCCGGCAAATAAGAGAGTTAATTCGTGAAATTGCCAATCAGCATAGCGTTATCCTATCAACTCATATTTTGCCGGAAGTAGAAATGCTCTGTGACCGGGTACAAATCATTAGCAAGGGTCAGGTCATGTTTGCTGACAGCCTGGAAGCCCTGCATCAGCAGCGGCAAAATAGCAGCCTTAAAATTACGCTTTTAAATCCACCACCACTCAGCGAATTACAATCCTTGGCAGATGTATCCAGTGTCGAGGTTGTATCAGTAAACCAATTTAGAATCTTTTTTAAACCGGGCAACAATCCTACTGAAGTGCTGTTAAGCAACGCCGTATCAAAACAATGGCAACTGCAGGAACTATTGGTCGAACAGGATTCGCTGGAATATATATTTATGCAGTTGATAAATAGTGATCCCACCACTGGAGCAATAGAGTGATGTGGTGCGTGACGAGGTTAGAGCTTTCACGCTTGTTTTTATCGCCTTTTGCCTGGGTATTGCTGGCGTTGGTACAGTTTTTACTGGCTTACCTGTTCCTCAGTCACATTGACTATTTTGCCCAGATCCAGGGACAGATTTCCGCTATTCCCGGCGCGCCTGGCGTGACCGAATTGATTGTTGCGCCATTATTAAATAATGCCGCTTTGATATTGTTATTAATTGCTCCCTTTATCACCATGCGTTCCTTTGCTGATGAACATCGTAATCATACTTTGCCATTGCTAATCTCCGCCCCGCTTTCAGCCAGTCAGATTGTGTTTGGCAAATACCTTGGTTATCTGATTTTTTTCCTGCTTCAACTGGCCCTGATCTCATTAATGCCATTGTCGCTGCTGGCGGGTTCCGCAATTGATTTTTATCAACTCGGTGCTGGCATGTTAGGGCTTGCATTATTGGTTGCCAGCTTTGTGGCTGCTGGCATATTTATGTCATCACTCACAACACAGCCAATTATTGCGGCCGTGATGACCTTTTGTCTGCTGTTTTTGTTATGGATAATTGATTTTGCCGCTGCCAGCGCTGTTGCAGACAATATCAACTGGTTAGCTTGGTTATCTTTGTTAGGACATTTTCAACCGATGCTGGCGGGACAAATCAATAGTCTTGATTTGAGTTTCTTTGCCTTGTTTTGTGTGGTTTTTATGTTATTAACCATTCGACGTCTTGATAGTGCGAGGCTCAGTCAATGAAGATGTCAAAACAATTTAAATATCAGCATCGGCTACAACAGATCATTTTTTATATTTTATTGCTGGTCGTAATTATTGGCATTGCCGTTCTATCGAACCGTTATAGCTTCGAGTCAGACTGGACCGCCAATCAGCGACATACTCTGTCCTCTGCCACCAATGAGTTATTAAAAGCCCTCGACAGTCCGGTGACGATTGAAGTGTTTATTAGCCCCGGACATCAATATCAAGCAGCGGCTGAAAGTTTATTAAAACGCTATCAGCAATATAGTCAGCAGCTTACGGTGACGTTTATAGACCCCGTTACCCAGCCGCAACGGGTTCGCGAACTGAACATTCAACAACAGGCTGAAATCGTGGTATCGGGCCAGCAGGGTCAACAGCACGTGTTTGATTTATCTGAACAATCATTGAGTAATGCCATTATAAAAGTCAGCCGCAGCAACCTGCCCCGACTGATCTTTATTACCGGTCATGGGGAACGCGATATTGTGGGGGATGCGGCTTTTGATATGGCGCAGTGGCGTAATCAGCTGACCATTACCGGCTTTGATATGCAGACACTCACCATGGCTGAATCTATGCAAAACATCAGCCCTGACGATAACGCTGTTTTAGTTATTGCCAGTTCTAAACAGCCTTGGCCAAAGAGTGATATTACCCAGTTAGAGGATTATTTACAGCAAGGTGGCAATCTGCTTTGGCTCAGCGAACCGGAGACAGATATTGGTTTAAAAGCTATTAGTGAACAACTTAACCTGAACTTTGTACCCGGCACATTAATTGACCCAAATGCGGGCAAACTCGGCCTGGAAGATCCCCGTTTTGTCATAGTGACAGATTACGCCAATCATCCGGTTACCGCAGCGACTTCCAGTGTCACGTTAATGCCTAATGCTCATGCCATGCAACTATCTGCTACAGAGTCTGACTGGCAGGTTACCCAATTGATGCAATCACAAAGTGATAGCTGGTCTGAATTAGGCGATATGAGTTCCGCTAACCTGGACACACTGAGTTTTGATGAGGAGTTGGATATTCCGGGACCGTTAATGCTCAGCGTGTTAATGGAAAAAACAATCTCAGCAACAAAAAAACAACGTGTCGCGGTATTTGGCGATGGCGATTTTGTCTCTAATTTGTACTTGGGCACTGCTGCCAATCTTGAACTGGCGATGGCTCTAGTGAACTGGCTGGTTGCTGATGATGACTCAATACAAATTCCGGTCATCAAAACACGCGATAACCAGTTGATATTATCGGATCAGCAATCGCTGCTGATTGGCCTGGGCTTTTTAATAGTCTTGCCACTTAGCTTACTGATTATTGGCCTGAGCCTTGGTTGGATAAGAAAGCGTCGATGAAAAGCACTTATCTGACAAATCTGCTGTTATTGGTGGTAGCGGTGCTTTTGGTATGGCTGATGACCGAGTCGCAGACCCCGGAACCAAATTCATTTATCACTGACAGCATTAGCCAATCGCAAGTGACAGAGATGCAAATCCAACGTCACCAACAACAAACCATTCAACTGCAACTGGATGAGAAATGGCAATTAATTCAGCCAGCCAAAGCCCGAGCAAATCAAACCCGCATCAAGCTATTATTAAGCTTGTTAGAGCAACCTGTGCAGTCCAGGACGGCAGTCACTGAAACGACTAATCTGGCTGATTTTGGCTTGGAAAAACCGAATTTTATCTTATCGTTTAATCAACAACGCTTTGCTTTTGGTGACACCGAGTCACTGAGTGGTTATCGTTATATTCTGCATAATCAACAGATTTTTTTAGTGAACGATGATATCTCACCGCTGCTGGGCGCCAGTGCCAGTAGTTTTATTGATAACCGTTTACTGGATCCAGCAAGCGATATTCAAACACTCCAGTTACCACAGCTGCTTGGTGCAAATGGCCAACAATTTTCTGCTGAACTGTCGATCTACCAGCAAAATACCAGTTGGCTTTCCAAACCGGATAATCATGCGCAGGACAAACTGCTGGCACTTCTGCAAAACTGGCAACAGGCCTATGCCATGCAAGTTGTGATCACGCCAGAAAGCTTTATTTCTGACGACACGCCTGTGGTAGTGATTGATTTAGTTGGTAACACACAACGGCGATTTTTTGTAAGCCATAGTGAGGATGGCCTCACCCTGGCTGATCCAGATCTGCAACTGCAGTATCAATTTCCTGCAGCGATGCTCCCTGCCCTCTTTTCAATAAACGAGTGATATGCCTGAATTACCTGAAGTCGAAACCACCCGCAGTGGTATTGCACCTTACATAGAAAACCAGCAAGTTGAGCAGGTCATCATCCGTGATGCTCGGCTACGCTGGCCAATTACCGACAAACTTGATGAAAAACTCTGTGGTCAAATAATTCAATCGGTCAGCCGCCGCGCCAAATATTTACTGCTTAATACAGCAGATGGTACCTTGTTTATTCATCTTGGCATGTCAGGTCGCTTACGCATTCTGACCGCGTTTCAGCCAGCTGAAAAACATGATCATGTAGACATTGTATTTGCCAATAACATTATTCTTCGTTTTACCGATCCACGCCGCTTTGGCGCTATTTTGTGGACCAGTGAACCACCTTTACAACATCCATTGTTAAGTCATTTAGGCCCAGAACCGTTAGAGGATATTTTTGATGCCGGTTACCTTTTTCAACGTAGCCGTAAACGTCAGGTCAGTATCAAAACCTTTATTATGAATGCTGAAGTAGTGGTTGGGGTCGGGAATATCTATGCCAGTGAATCGCTATTTCTCTCCGCCATTCATCCGCAACTCATCGCTGCAAAACTGACAAAAAAACAAGCCGAAAAACTGGTTGCAGCAATTAAACTGACCTTAAAAAAAGCGATTGCTGCGGGTGGAACAACGTTACGAGATTTTCGTGACAGTGAAGGTAAGCCAGGATATTTCGCGCAGGAATTATGGGTCTATGCTCGGCAGAATCAAGGCTGTAAAAAATGTGGACATCCGATTGAACTGATTCGACAGGCAAATCGAGCAACCTATTTCTGCCCACAATGCCAAAAACGGTAGGTCTAGATTATTGTTCTGAAAAATACTCTGCCAACAAACGAATTTCTTTCTCGCTATAAGCCGCAGCATGGTGTCGCATAACGGAAGACTCTCTATCTCCGCTGGCAAAGTCCTGCATTTGCTGAATAAAATAATCTTGCTCCAAACCGGCCAGTTTCGGCATCTCGCCTTTACTGTGGCCATTGGTGCCATGACAGCCCGCACAGGATGATGCCAGTAAAGCTATATTTGGCTCAGCATGGCTCCAGTTCGAAATCAGTAGTAATGCCAGACATATCAACAATCGTTTCATAATTTCCCTTTCGCCCATTTCACGGCGATGATTACAGCTACGTTATAATACCCACCCCATTTTATGCAAAGCCATTGATGACTGAAATTATTAAATTAGATGCCACTATTCCCGAGTCATTAAGTGGCTTGCGAATTGATCAGGCCTTGGCACAGCTGTTCTCAGAATACTCCCGTGGCCAGCTGACCAAATGGATTAAAGCTGGCGATGTATTACTGAATCAGCAAATCTGCCGCCCAAAAGATGCCGTACGAACGGGTGATCAAATTGAAATTGCCGCACAGCAGATTATTCATGATGATAACTGGAAGGCCGAATCCATTGATCTGGATATTATTTATGAAGATGACGATGTTTTAATCATTAATAAAGCAGCCGGCATGGTGGTACACCCCGGTGCCGGTAACCAGAATGGCACGATGGTCAATGCTCTGCTGGCACACGCACCGCAACTTACCCATATTCCTCGCGCCGGTATTGTGCATCGTATTGATAAAGATACCACCGGCCTATTGATGGTCGCCAAAAGCCTGCAGGCACATCATTCATTAATCAGTCAGTTACAGGAACGAACTGTGGTACGTGAATATCAGGCCATTGCCTGTGGTGTGTTTACCGCAGGCGGTACAGTTGATGCACCCGTTGGTCGACATCACATTGATCGTAAACGAATGGCCGTGTCACAAAACGGTAAACCTGCAGTGACACACTATCGGATTGAAGAGCGTTTTCGGGCGCATACCCATCTGCGTTGCAAACTGGAAACCGGACGCACTCACCAGATCCGTGTGCATATGGCACATATTCGCCATCCATTATTAGGTGATCCGTTATATGGTGGCCGGTTTAAAACACCCAAAGGGATGACGGATAGTTGCCTGGCCGCTTTGCAGAATACGCGTCGTCAGGCTTTGCATGCCGGTTTATTGGGTTTTGATCATCCGACTACGGGTGAAGCTGTGAGCTGGCAGATTCCTTTACCCGATGATATGCAACGATTATTGGAACTGTTACGAATCGATGCGGCCAGTCATACCGATTAACCAGAGGAAATAACTGTGAAGGCAACAAACAATCTACAGAACGTGGTGGACGTGTTTTTAGCCTTTCTCAAACTGGGTTTGACGGCGTTTGGCGGGCCGATTGCCCATATTGGTTATTACCGCACTGAATTTATCAGCAAACGTCAATGGCTTTCTGAACAACAGTTTTCTCAATTACTTGCTGTTACACAGTTTCTGCCCGGCCCGGCCAGCAGTCAGATGGGCTTTTCCATTGGTTTGTTTCGTGCTGGCTGGATGGGCGCTATTGCGGCATTCATAGCATTTACCCTACCATCCGCAATACTTTTGTTTGCGTTTTCCAGCATTGCTCATCAACTCGACAACCCGATTGGTATGGCGATTATTGATGGTTTAAAACTGGTCGCAGTTGCTGTTGTTGCTCATGCAGTTATTAGTATGGCGCAGAAGCTGACACCAGACTGGCAACGCATTTTGATTGCTCTATTCAGTTTTGCACTGCTGCTGATTTTTAAATTGGCAATTATGCAAATCGCTGTAATAATCTTGGGCGGTCTGGCTGGTTGGTTTTTATGTCGCCAGCAACAACTGTCAGCGGATTTTAAATTTCCCGTCAATTATGGCAAACAAACTGCCTGGCTTTTATTCACCCTGTTCATGTTGTTGCTAATTCTCAGTCTCTTTGCCGGAAGTAATCTCAGTGTGACCAATATGCTTGCTGGCTTCTATCAAGCTGGTGCTTTGGTATTTGGTGGTGGTCATGTTGTGTTGCCATTACTTGAACAGCAGACAGTTGCCACTGGCTGGCTCACTACTGATCAGTTTTTAACCGGTTATGGTGCCGCTCAGGCCGTTCCAGGGCCAATGTTCACGTTGGCAACTTATCTCGGCGCTGAGCTCCCAACACAATTGCCATCAGGTTGGAATGCCCTGCTTGCAACGCTCGCCATTTTTGTGCCGGGATTTTTATTATTGCTGGCGATGTTACCGCTGTGGCAACAACTTGCTCATCTACCAAACGCCGGTGCGGTAGTAGCTGGAATCAATGCAGCTGTCGTGGGCTTGTTAGCCGCGGCTTTATACGATCCTATTTTTACCGAAGGTGTGAATCACTGGCTGGATTTACTGATAGCGCTCGGTGGTTTTTTGATTATTTTTGTGCTGAAACGCTCCGCTTTATGGACGGTATTGTTCTGTGTCGTGGCATCAGTAGTCACTGCCTTAATCTAATCTGGAAAAAGAAAACAGCCCTGCTAATGGATGCTCACGCTGTTCGATATTGGCTCTTAATAAGCCTGCCCCAATCATGCTGTAGGTAATGCCATTGCCGCCATAAGCCATGGCAAACTGAACTCGCTCACCATATTGTTTATGCGGACCAAAAAACGGCAGACCATCTTCGGTTTCGGCAAAAGTGCCAGCCCAGGAAAATGTCGGGTTCATGGGTAGTTTGGGAAACAATTTTTCGACTTTCTTAGCCAGTGTTTGCGCTTTTTTATCTACCCGTTTATCCCGTTTTGCTGGAATATCGATATCATCATCTTCCCCCCCGACCAGCAAACGACCATCGCCAGTAGTTCGCATATAAAGATAAGGCCTGGCGGATTCCCACATCATGGTTTTATTTAATTCACCCAATAACTCGGGATCTATCGGATCGGTGATAAAAGCATAGCTGCTACGGTTTGACGCTACATTTTGCTTGAGTAATTTCTGACTGGCATAGCCTGTCGCCACAATCACATACTGGCAACTGATTTTATGGCCGGTTGTGGTGAGTAATTCAACCGAATCTGCTGATGGTTTCAGCTGCTTGATTTCAGTGCGGTCTAACACCTTATGGCCACTATTGCGCAAGCGGTCTAATAGTTTAGAAGCAAGCCGATAGGGATCAATGCGTGCAGCCAGTTTGCTGAGAATGGCACCAGATGATTTAAAGCCATAAGCTTTTTTTATCGCATCAGACTCTAGCCATTCGACATCAAACCCATGTTTTTGTCGCAACAAAAATTCATCTTTGAGCGATTGTTTATCACGACTGCGGCTAGCGAAATATAGACTTTCCTGCATTTCAAAATCAACATCACCGACTGTTTCAGCAAGTATTTGCAGATCGGTAATAGCCTCTGCACAAGCCCGATAGGCTTTTAAGGCATCAACCTCTCCATATAAAGCTGCAAGCTCAGTCAGATGGGTATCTATTTCATATTGCAGTAATGCCGTACTGGCAGCGGTGCTGCCCCAGCCGATATCCCGCTGTTCTATAACCGCAACGGCATAACCATTTGAACTTAGCTCATCAGCAATCAACGCGCCGGTAATACCACCACCGATAATTGCCACATCACACACAATATCCTGGTCCAGTGCCGGGAAGGTTCGCATTAATCCATTTTTAATCGCCCAGAAAGGATAACCGCTTTTCAGATCCATTTTTTCGCCTTGACCATTATAAGTAAACCTCAGCATAGCCTACTTATTTCAATCCAGGGCTAACCTGAGTTAAGGTCAAATTTTGCCCACAAAAAAGGGGCGATAAACGCCCCTTTCTCAATCAAGCTTTTAACAAGCTGCTTATTTCTTCGCAGCAGCTTCGCGCTCTTTAACTTCTTTAATAACTTCTTCTGACACATTACGTGGGCATGGCAGGTAGTGTAAGAACTCCATAGAGAACTGACCACGACCAGAAGTCATCGTACGCAATGAACCGATGTAACCGAACATTTCGCTCAGTGGCACTTCAGCTTTAATACGTACACCAGTTGCGCCTGCATCTTGCGATTTGATCATGCCACGACGACGGTTCAAGTCACCGATAACATCACCGACGTTATCATCTGGGCAGAACACGTCTACTTTCATGATAGGTTCCAGCAATTGTGGACCGGCTTTTGGAATCGTTTGACGGAACGCGCCCATCGCAGCAATTTCAAAGGCCATTGCTGATGAATCCACGGCATGGAATGCACCATCAAACAAGTTTACTTTGACATCAAGTAATGGGAAGCCCGCTAAAACACCGCGGCCCATCATTTTCTTGAAGCCAGCTTCAACTGCTGGCCAGTATTCACGAGGAACACTACCACCGGTTACGGTTGATTCAAAATTGAAACCACTGCCTGGCTCACCTGGTTCGATAATGTAGTCAATACGACCAAACTGACCAGAACCACCAGATTGTTTCTTGTGGGTGTAACTGTCTTCGATTTTTTTCGTGATGGTTTCACGGTAGGCCACTTGTGGCTCACCAACGATAACATCAACGTTATGGGTACGTTTCAAGATATCAACTTTGATATCCAGATGTAATTCGCCCATACCTTTCATGATGGTTTCACCGCTATCTTCATCGGTTTCAACACGGAAAGATGGATCTTCTTTAATCATTTTACCCAGTGCAACACCCATTTTTTCAGCAGCTGCTTTATCTTTTGGCGCAATCGCGATAGAGATAACAGGATCTGGGAACACCATTGGTTCCAATGTAGCAGGGTTTTTCGGATCACACAGAGTGTGACCAGTTTGAACGTCTTTCATACCGACGATAGCGATGATGTCACCGGCATGAGCGTAATCTAATTCATTACGGTCATTGGCATGCATTTCCACCATACGGCCAACACGTTCGGTTTTACCAGTGAACGTATTCAGGATGGTATCGCCTTTTTTCAGTTCACCTGAATAAACACGAACGAAAGTTAATGCGCCAAAACGGTCATCCATGATTTTGAATGCCAAAGCGCGTAATGGGCCTTTGATATCAACAATCGCGTGTTTACCGGTTTCGTTACCTTCCAAGTCGACTTCTGGTTGTGGATCAACTTCAGTTGGATCAGGCAGGTAATCAACAACGGCATCCAGAACTAACTGCATACCTTTGTTTTTGAACGAGCTACCGCAGTAAGTTGGGAAGAAATCCAGTTGTAATGTACCTTTACGAATACATTTTTTCAGGTCTTCAACAGAAGGCTCTTCACCTTCCAGATATTTTTCCATCAGATCGTCATCTTGCTCTACAGCAGTTTCGATCAGTTTTTCACGCCATTCTTCAATAGCATCAGCCATATCAGCTGGTGGCTCTTCAATGGTGTAATCTTCAGCGCTCTTGTCATCTTTCCAGATCCACGCTTTGCGGGTCAGCAAGTCGACAACACCGGTAAATTCATCTTCGATACCGATTGGCAAAACCATGACCAGCGGAGTTGCTGCCAGAACGTCTTCAACCTGTTTTACAACACGGTAGAAGTCAGCACCAATACGGTCTAATTTGTTGACATAGATCAGACGTGAAACTTCAGAGTCATTCGCATAACGCCAGTTTGTTTCTGATTGCGGTTCAACACCACCACTACCACAGAAAACACCAATACCGCCGTCAAGCACTTTCAGTGAACGGTAAACTTCGATAGTGAAGTCAACGTGACCTGGGGTATCGATAACATTCAGACGGTGACCTTTCCATTCGCAGGTAGTCGCCGCTGACTGGATAGTAATACCGCGCTCGGCTTCCTGATCCATAAAATCCATGGTGGATTCACCATCATGTACTTCACCAGACTTATGGATTTTGCCGGTCAGTTTAAGGATACGTTCGGTTGTGGTGGTTTTTCCCGCATCAACGTGGGCGAAAATACCAATGTTTCTGTATTTGGATAAATCGGAAGCCATAAATCCTGTCTCTATTGTGTGAATAACTGATGTTGCTTACATCATCAGGGAGTTAAACCCGCAAATTCTAAACTACTATCCTTCGGGATGCATCCTGAATTAACGGTAAGGCCTGTAAGTGCCCTAATAGCGGTCTTTAGATTTTCGAGCTTAAGTTGCAGCGCACCCGATGGGCGCATTTTTGCGATTTTTAACGTAGCTTTTTCTGTAAAGGTAACCATTGATGTCGATACACCACACCAGGAGTGGCAAATACCAAGAATAAGCTCAAGGTGGTGACAAAAAATTCCCACTGTTGTGGATAAATATTACCGGCAAACTGTTGCTCAAAAGCAATAGTCACTAACAAGGCTACAAAATAATATACCCCCACCTCAAACAGTCTCAGCCAGGCATTTTTGCCATTTTTTAACGGTATAAACAAAAACAGGCGTGAATTTAACCAAGGTAGATTCGCCAGTACAACCATAATGAACAGCATTAACCAAATCGACATCGTAAAACCTAACTAAATATTCTGGCGCATAGCGCAAATAAACTTCCCGGAAATAAACCGAGTAACAGTATCGCTAATACATTGCCACTAAGCAGATACTGCATTGAGGTGCTAGCTGCGATATGCGGCTTTTCTGTGGCCGTGTCAAAGAACATGACCTTGACCACTCGCAAATAATAATACGCACCAATAACTGACATCACTACCGCAATAATAGCAACGGCGAGTAAGTTAACATCGACGACTGATTTAATCACGCCTAATTTCGCATAGAAACCAGCCAGTGGTGGAATACCCGCCATGGAAAACATCAGTAACAGCATCATCAACGCATGCCAGGGGTGGCGTTGCCCCAGACCTTTAAAGTCTTCTATCTCTTCAGCTTCAAAGCCCTCACGACTCAGCAGCAGAATCATACCAAAACTGCCTAATGTCATCAGTGCATAGACCAGGGTGTAAAACAATGCTGCAGCATAGCCTGCCTGGGTTCCGGCTAAAACACCTAATAATAAAAAACCAACGTGCGAAATGGTGGAATAGGCCAGCATCCGCTTTAAGTTGCTCTGTGCAATTGCCAGCAGATTACCCAGGATAATCGACAATATCGCCAGCATGATCAGCATATCGCGCCAGACACTAAGCATATCGCCCATACCTTCCGTCAATATACGTATCAACAACGCAAAAGCCGCTATTTTGGGGGCACTGGCGACAAATAAAGTAATAGCTGTGGGCGCCCCCTGATAGACATCCGGTAACCACATATGAAACGGTACCGCACCAAACTTGAAGCCGATACCAATCACCAAGAATACAATGCCCAGACTCAGCACCGTTTGATTCAATTCTTCAGTGTCTAATGCTACGGCTATGGCCTGTATACCTAATTCACCAGTGACCCCGTAGATAATCGACATACCGTATAACAGCATGCCTGAAGCTAAAGCGCCCAGGATAAAGTATTTCATTCCAGCTTCTGTGGCGGTAAACGAATCACGTTGCATTGCCACCATCGCATATAAACACAGTGACATCAGTTCCAGACCTAAATACAAGGTCAAAAAATGATGTGCCGATACCATCACCAGCATGCCCAGGGTAGCAAACAAGGCCAGTACATAAAATTCGCCCTGCAATAAATTTCGAGCTTGGAGATAGCTGTAGGAATAGCTTAACACCAGCATATTTACCAGACAGATCGCCAGTTTGAGCACATCACTTAGCGGGTCTTTGATATAGGTTTCAGAAAAAGTCAGACCACCCTCACCCATCATCCAGAAAACTGTCAAAAAGGTTATTAACAGGCTCAATTGGCTTAATGCATGTACCAGATTGATTCGACGATTACCGGTAAATGCCACCACCAACAACACGATGCAGCACATTGCCAGCATCAGCATCTCTGGCAAGGCAAACAGCATATTTGGAACCTCAAACGCCATCTGGTGTGTCCTTTAAAGCTTTGACTGAGTGATTTGCAGCAACAGATTATCTACCGAAGCATGCATCACATTTAGTAACGGATCGGGCCATATACCAATCACTAAGACAATGACTGCGAGACTTGCCAACAGCAGCATTTCTCGTGAATTAATATCCTGTAATTTGGCGACTTCATCATTGGCGATCTCGCCAAAAAATACCCGTTTGACCATCCACAAAGTATAAGCCGCGCCCAAAATTAATGTCGTGGCAGCCAAAAAGGCATACCAGAAGTTGGCCTGAAACGCCGCCAGGATCACCATAAACTCACCGACAAAACCGGAAGTACCGGGCAACCCGGCATTGGCCATCGCAAAGAACACGGCCAACGCGGTAAATTTTGGCATGCTGTTGGCGACACCGCCATAGGCACTGATTTCCCGGGTATGCATCCGGTCGTATAACACGCCCACGCTGAGGAACATCGCCGCAGCGATAAAGCCATGCGAAATCATCTGGACCATCGCACCTTCAATCGCCAGCACCTGCCCATTCCCGATACCGATAGTGATTGCCTCATTGGCAGTAATCCGAAATATAATAAACAAGCCCAGGGTGACAAAACCCATATGAGCAATACTTGAATAGGCAATCAGTTTTTTCAAATCTGATTGGGCCAGCGCGACAAAACCGATATAAACAATGGCGATCAACGATAAGCCAATGACCAGCCAGTCCAGCGTCATACTGGCATCCGGGGTAATCGGCAAGGCAAATCGTAACAGACCGTAGCCACCGATTTTCAGCGTGATAGCCGCCAGAATTACCGAGCCACCTGTTGGTGCTTCAACGTGTGCATCAGGTAACCAGGTATGCACTGGCCACATTGGAATTTTCACTGCAAAGGCAATTAAAAATGCCAGGAAAATCCATATCTGTTGAGTCAGGGTCAAGCTGACATCGTGAAAGTCCAGAATCGAAAAACTGCCCGCCTGAAATTGCAGATATAACAGTGCAATCAGCAAAAACACTGAGCCAAAAAAGGTATAGAGGAAAAACTTAATGGTGGCATAGACCCGGTTCGGACCACCCCAGATGCCAATCACCAGAAACAGCGGAATTAGCATTGCTTCAAAAAACAGATAGAACAAAATAGCATCAAGCGCTGCAAAAACGCCCAGCATCAAGCCTTCCATAATCAAAAAAGCAGCCATATATTGAGCTGCTCGATCCTGAATCACCTGCCAGCCAGCAATCACCACCAATACCGTGGAAATTGTGGTCAGGATCATCAACGGCATCGAAAAGCC
The DNA here is from genome assembly GCF_048266885.1 of Methylophaga sp. Lineage (GTDB taxonomy): Bacteria > Pseudomonadota > Gammaproteobacteria > Nitrosococcales > Methylophagaceae > Methylophaga. Next base: position 125,789 of record NZ_JBLWYR010000003.1, on the reverse strand, counting down.
ATCAATGCCAAGGTAATACTCGATATTAAATGTGGCAATCCATGACAGGCGTTCAACAAACTGCATTTGATGGCTGGTGGCATCAAAGCCGATATACAGCAAAAACGACAGCAGCATGGTTGCTACACTGATAATTAAAGCCAATTGACGGGCCAAAACATGATTCTGTTTACAGATCAACAGTAAACCGCCACCGATAATCGGCAACAAAATCAATACACTGAGCAGCGGGAAGTCCATCATCTAATCAGCTTGCTCCTAAACCACAAACCAGGTGAGCAACAGCCACACCCCGATAATCATTACAAAAGCGTAATGGTACAAATAACCGCTCTGCATTTTGCGCCCGACTCTCGAGATTAAGCCCACTGTCCGTGCTGTACCGTTAACCACTAAACCATCAATTAACATTCGGTCACCAACGCGAGAGAACAGCCAACCCAGACCTCGTGAACCACCGGCAAAAACTTTGTCGTTAAAGGCATCAAAGCCATATTTATTTTCCAGAATTTGCCATAGCCACATCAGTCGATGCTGAATTTTGGCGGGCAGATCCGGACGTTTGAGATAGAGAAACCAAGCCGTTACCAAACCGGCCATTGCCAGCCAGAACGGTGCGGTCATCAATCCATGGCTGATAAATTCGATTACCCCATGATAGTGGGCAGTCGCCAACACATCATGCTGTGGCATTACGGTTATCGCATCGCTGAAGAAATTGTCATACACTAAAGTGCCAATCAAATAACCGGCCAATACCGATGGAATCGCCAACAGGATCAACGGCCAGGTAATCACTCCGGGGGATTCATGTGGCGGATGACCGTGCGCATCGAAACGTTCTTTACCATGGAACACCAGAAACAAGAGCCGGAAGCTGTACAGACTGGTAACAAAAACACCGATCATCACTGCCCATAAGGCAAAACTGCTGCCTGGGATGGTCGATTCATGTACCGCCATGATAATGGCATCTTTGGAGAAAAAGCCCGCCAACCCTGGAAAACCAATTAATGCGAGTGTGCCAATCAGACTGGTCCAGTAAGTAATGGGCAGATATTTTTTCAGCCCGCCCATTTGCCGAATATCCTGCTGATGATGCAGGGCCAGAATGACCGAACCGGCCGCAAGAAACAGCAATGCTTTAAAAAATGCGTGGGTGAATAAATGGAAAATAGCTGCGGAGTATGCCGAAACACCCAGTGCCACTGTCATATAGCCCAGCTGAGAGAGTGTCGAATATGCGATTACCCGTTTAATATCATTCTGAATCAGCCCAAGAAAGCCCATAAACAAGGCGGTAATCGCACCAATCACTAGAATAAATGACAATGCAGTTTCAGAATATTCGTATAAAGGTGACATTCTTGCCACCATAAAAATGCCTGCTGTGACCATGGTGGCCGCATGGATCAATGCGGATATCGGCGTTGGACCTTCCATCGAATCCGGTAACCAGACATGTAATGGTACCTGGGCTGATTTACCCATTGCGCCGATAAATAACAGAATGCCAATCACCGTCATTAACGACCAAGCATAATTATCAAATATGGAAATGGTCTGCCCCGCCATAATGGGTGCCTGATTAAATACTTCCAAATAATCCAGACTGCCGGAATACATCAATACCGCAGCGATCCCCAGGAGAAAGCCGAAATCACCCACACGATTGACGAGGAATGCCTTTAGATTGGCGTAAATCGCCGTGGGCTTTTTGTACCAAAATCCGATGAGTAGATATGACACCACGCCAACCGCTTCCCAGCCGAAAAACAGCTGCATGAAGTTATTGGCCATGACCAGCATCAGCATCGAGAAGGTAAACAGCGAGATATAACTGAAAAAACGGCTATAGCCATCATCATCATGCATATAACCAATGGTATAGATATGCACCATCAGCGATACAAAGGTCACCACCGCCATCATCACGGCTGTTAAGGAATCCACCATAAAGCCAACTTCAATACTTAGGCTGCCGACCTGTAACCATTGATACACAGCCTGGTTATAGGTCGCGCCATCCATAACCACCAGCTTCAACACCCAGAGCGATAAAAAGAACGCAATACTGACCCCGGCAATTGCCGCTCGATGTGACCAGTTACGGCCAATCCTACGACCAAAAAAACCAGCAATGATACTGCCCAGTAAGGGGGCTAAAACAATGGTTAGTAACAGCGATTGGGTCATGCCATTAACCCTTTAACCGGTTGAGATCATCAACATTGATAGTGCTGAGATTGCGGAATAACACCACCAGGATTGCCAGGCCAATTGCAGCTTCAGCCGCAGCGACGGTCAGAATAAAAAACACAAATACCTGTCCAGCCACATCCCCGGCGTAATAGGAAAAGGCAATAAAGTTCAGGTTAACCGCCAGCAACATCAATTCAATACACATCAGCAGGATAATGATGTTTTTACGATTGAGAAAAATACCGGCAACAGAAAGGCTGAATAAAATAGCAGCAACAATCAGAAAGTCAGATAAAGCAATCATGGTTTTTCTTTCCCATCCTGGCGTTTCTCTGAGGCCATTTTGACCAGGCGAACGCGGTCTTTACTACGAACTTTGACCTGCTCAGCAGGATCCTGGGTTTTTCGTTTGTTGGGTCTTAAGGTCAGCGTAATGGCTGCAACAATCGCAACCGTAAGGATCACCGAAGCGATCTCAAATGGATAAACATAAATCGTGTACAACAGTCGTCCCAGCGTTTTGGTATTACTTTCATCAGAACCTTCAGGAACCGGCACTTGATCCAAGCCAAAATTCGCCGCACCTAAGACTGCAATTAATTCCAACACAATCAACACGGCGACTAATAAGCCTAACGGCAGATAACGGGTAAAGCCTTCCTTAAGCGCGCTGGTGTCAATGTCCAACATCATAACCACAAATAGGAACAGCACCAGCACCGCCCCAACGTAGACTAGCACCAGACTAATTGCCAGAAACTCAGCTTCCAGCATCAACCAGATGGCTGCACTGGTAAAAAATGCCAATACCAGAAACAATGCTGCACGCACTGGATTTCGTACCGTAATCACCATGGTGGCGGCAAACAGTAAAATGCCAGCAAAAAAATAAAATAGTATTTTTTCCATAAATATCCGGCCTATCGATAAGGCGCATCAGCCTCCCGGTCAGCAGCGATTTCCGTCTCGTATTTATCGCCAATCGCCAGCAACTGCTGTTTGTCCATAATGTTTTCACCACGATTTTCAAAGTGATAGGCAAATACCCGGGTTTCAACTATTGAATCAACGGGACAAGATTCTTCACAAAACCCACAGTAAATACACTTGAATAAATCAATGTCATAGCGCGTGGTTCGGCGTGTGCCGTCTTCACGGGGTTCGGTATCGATGGTAATCGCCAACGCCGGGCAAACCGCTTCACATAATTTGCAGCCAATACAGCGCTCTTCGCCATTGGGATAACGGCGTAACGCATGCAAACCACGGAAACGTGGTGATTGTGGCGTTTGCTCTTCGGGATATTGCACCGTGACCTTGCGCGAAAACAAATGTCGCCCGGTCAAACGTAATCCCTGCACTAACTCCCACAGCAGAAAACTCTTAAAAAAGTGACGAATTGACTCATTCATGGACTTGTCACCTCGACGATGTTGTTAAACCAGGGCCCGATATCAAACACCTGCATGGTCGAAATAATCACCAGCCAAACTAATGTGACTGGTATAAACACTTTCCAGCCGAGACGCATCACCTGATCATAACGATAGCGAGGAAAGGTGGCGCGGATCCATAAATAGATAAACAGAAACATACTGGTTTTCAGTAATAGCCAGACTAATCCCGGCACCCAGGCAAACATCGACTCTAAAACTGGAATACCTTCAAAAGGTGATAACCAGCCGCCCATAAATAACGTAGCGGCAAGGATCGAAATCAAAATCATATCGGCGTATTCAGCCAGGAAAAATATCGCAAATGCCATACCGGAATATTCGACATGGAATCCTGCAACAATTTCGGATTCACCCTCAGCGATATCAAACGGTGCGCGATTGGTTTCCGCCACACCCGAAATAAAATACACCACAAAAAGCGGTAACAACGGCAACCAGTACCAGTACAAAATACCGCCTTGCTGAGCCATAACAATCGCACTCAAATTCAAGCTGCCAGCGGCGATCAATACACCGACCAAGGCAAAGCCCATGGCAATTTCGTAAGAAACTACTTGAGCCGCACTACGCATTGCACCTAAAAATGCATAACGTGAATTGGAGGCCCAACCGGCAATCACAATGCCGTAAACGCCCATCGAAGTGATGGCAAGCACATATAACAAACCGGCATTGATGTCGGCTAAAACCATACCGGCATCAAAAGGTATGACCGCCCAAGCGGCTAAAGCAGGGCCAATTGCTAACACCGGTGCCAACACAAACAGATAGAGATTGGATCGGGTAGGCACGATGATTTCTTTAAGTAATAACTTCAATCCATCGGCAATGGGTTGCAGTAAGCCACGCGGCCCAACACGATTGGGTCCTATGCGCATTTGGATATAGCCAATAACTTTACGCTCGGCCAATGTCAGATAGGCTACCGCCAACATCAATACCGACACAATCAACAAAATCTTGCCGATGTTAGGTAATAAATGTTGTGTCAAGATATCAAGCATCAGCTGTCTCCAGCATGGCTGCTAATTCCACATTGCCAAAGGAGTTGCCTAATCGAGCACTCAATGGTGAGGCCGCAGCCAGATAAACCATGCCTTCGGCAACCTGTTCATCAATCAATACTGTGGCCGATACTGAAAATTCATCCTGCTTAATCTGTACTAGATCACCTTGATGTAAACCGGACTTTTCAGCCTGAGTCGGATGAATCCGCAAGGTATCCATGAACTGGTTTTCGGGTGTTAACTGCAAGGCTTTGCTGTGTCTCACCAGGCTGTCTGTTCGGTAAATCGGTACCTCTGAAATAAGTTGAACACCTTTAAGGTTGTTTATTTCAGTTGGAATGTAAATGGACTTTTTAACAGGAGTCTGTCGGTTCAGCTGATCCTGTAATTCCTGACGAACACCTTCTGAGGAAACAAAGTCAAAACCACTGAACTTTGAAATATTGCCTAGCACCCTTAGAATCTTCCAGCCTGGGCGACTTTCGCCCGGCGGAGCCACCGCACCGGTAAAGGATTGCCATTGATGGTCCAGGCCGACAAAAGTACCGGAGGTTTCGGCAAATGCCGCCAAAGGTAACAATACATCAGCGTATTCACGCAGGCTGTCACATTGAAAATTGTTTATCGCTACCACAAAACCTGCACGTTGCAGTGCTAACTGAGCAGCAGCGGGATCAGCACAGTCAAATTCAGGTTCAATGTTAAATAAAACATAGGCGCGTAACTGCTCTTGCCAGATCGCATTTGCATCCAGGCCATCTTTTTGATCTTGAGATGCATCGCTGTGGGGCAATGCGCCCGCCAAATGTAAAGCCTGACTATTGGCCTCAGGCAGAATCAATAAACGCGCCCCGGTTAACTTACTAATCAGCGCCGCCATGGCACGAATAATCGATGCCTGAGGATGTTGATTGGCCAAAGCACCAACCACAATCAACGGCTGATTGGCATTAGCTAATTGCATCGCAATATTCTGTTCAGTGGCAGAAGCAGCTTTTTCCCGCATCAAATGCTGCCAAGTTTTTGCTGCCACCTCGTCGAGGTGCAACAAGGCTTTAGCGATGCCACTTAATAAAGTAAATAATTGTGTTGAATTGACGACAACCTGACGATCTACTGGCATCAATAAATCAGTTTTGAAGAAATTAATATCACTGACCAGCCCACCAACATTAGCCGATTGACGGATCCGGTGCGCCAGCAAAGGTGCTTCACTACGAATATTACAACCCAATAAAACTATCGCATCACTTTCTTCAATCTCGGCCAAACATATTGGGGTGAACTGCTCATGACCAGCATCGCTGAAATCTTGCTGCCGTAATCGATGATCAATATTTTGGCTGCCAAATGCGCGTAACCATTTCTGAAACAGATAGGCTTCTTCAAGCGTGGCTGTAGGTGAGATCAAACCGGCAATCTGATCAGCACCATTTTTATTTTTAACGTGTTTAAGACCCTCAACGGCAAATTCCAATGCTGTTTGCCAATCCGTGGTCTGCCATTCTCCATTTTGTTTAATCATTGGATTCAACAGGCGATCCGGATGCTTCAAGCCAAGATAACTAAAGCGATCCCGATCTGAAATCCAGCTTTGATTGACGGATTCATTATCTCTGGCCACCACCCGCATCACTTCATTTTGCCGGGTATGAATTTCAACACTTGATCCCACCGCATCGTGCAGAGCAATGGACGGATGCGAGGTCATTTCCCAAGCCCGCGCTTTATAACGGAATGGTTTGGAGGTCAGTGCGCCTACCGGACACAAATCAATGATATTGCCTGACAGTTCAGACGCCAGACTATGCTCAACATAGGTGCCGATTTCCATATGTTCACCACGACCAGTCGCACCTAATTCCTTGATACCGGCAATTTCCTGACCGAACCGCACACAGCGAGTACAGTGAATGCAACGGGTCATATCAGTTTGCACCAGCGGACCGATATCTTTGTCTTTGACAACCCGTTTTTTCTCACTGAAACGACTTATGCCGCTGCCATAGCCCAGCGATAAATCCTGTAATTCACACTCACCGCCCTGATCACAAATCGGGCAGTCCAATGGGTGGTTGATCAGCAGAAACTCCATTACGCCGCGCTGAGCAGCCAGAGCTGTTTCTGATTGAGTAAAGACTTTCATGCCTTCCGCAACTGGAGTGGCGCAGGCGGGTAATGCTTTTCGTGCTTTATCAACTTCGACCAGACACATCCGACAGTTAGCGACTATCGACAGGTTTTTGTGATAACAAAAACGTGGGATATCGATACCGGCCTCATCGGCAGCCTGAATAATCATTTTGGCAGAGTCCACTTTGAGTGGAATGCCATCAATTTCGATATTAACCATAGTTCAACTTCAATTCTGGTTCAGCGACCAGACAACATTTATGATCAATGTGATGTTGGAATTCATCGCGGAAATGTTTAATAAAGCTGATAACCGGCGCGGCGGCAGCATCCCCAAGCGCACAGATAGTATTACCGTTAATATTGTTGGCCACATCCACCAACCGATCCAGATCTTCCTGACGGCCTTGGCCATCTTCAATGCGTTTAATCACGCGATATAACCAGCCCGTACCTTCACGACATGGCGTGCACTGACCACAGGATTCTTCGTAATAAAAATAAGCAATACGTTCTAGCGCTTTGACCATGCAGGTGGTTTCATCCATGACGATTACTGAACCGGCACCCAACATCGAGCCTGCTTTACCAATACCGTCATAACTCATTGCCGTTTGCATCATTACCTCTGCTGGCACCACTGGTGTCGAGCTTCCTCCAGGAATAACTGCTTTCAGTTTATTGCCATTGCGAACGCCACCCGCAAGTTCCAATAATTCGGCAAAGGGCATTCCTAGAGGCACTTCATAATTACCCGGTTTATTAACATGTCCGGTCATGCAGAAAATTTTCTGTCCGCCGTTATTCGGCGTACCCAATTCATGAAACCATTCCGCACCATACTGCAATATCACCGGCACTGAGGCCAGGGTTTCAGTGTTGTTTATGGTGGTTGGTCGACCATACAAACCATAGCCTGCGGGGAAAGGTGGCTTGTAACGCGGCTGACCTTTTTTACCTTCCAGGGATTCCAATAACGCGGTTTCTTCTCCGCAGATATAGGCTCCGGCTCCTGGATGCGAATGCAGCTCAAAATTAAAACCGCTATCGAGAATATTCTTGCCTAGATAGCCGGCTTCACGTGCTTCTATTAACGCTTGCTCAAATCGCTCAATAGGTTCAAAAAATTCGCCACGAATGTAGTTATAACCACGTTGAGCACCAATGGTATAACCGGCGATAATCATGCCTTCAATCAATTGATGCGGGTTGAACCGCATAATGTCGCGATCTTTACAGGTACCAGGCTCGCCTTCGTCGGAATTGCAGACAATGTATTTATCACCGGGCATGCGCCGCGGCATAAAGCTCCATTTCAGGCCAGTCGGAAAACCCGCACCACCGCGTCCACGTAATGCTGAATTTTTAATGGTCTCAATGATGGTTTCCTGGCGGGTTTTCTCACGCAGGATTTTTTCCAGCATCTGATAACCGCCAACACTCCTATAGGATTCCATCGACCAAGGCTGGTCAAGATGCATGGTGCGAAAACAAACCTGATTCAGCTGCATCATTTTACCTCGCCCAATAAAGCATCGACTTTTTCCGGTGTAAGATGCTCGTGATATTGCCGATCCAGCAATAGCATCGGCGCGCCAACACAAGCGCCCAAACACTCTACTTCTTTAAGCGTGAATTTTCCGTCTGCGGTGGTTTGACCGAAACCAATACCCAGTCGCTTTTGTAAATGGTTGGCGATATCTTCAGAACCACAAAGCAGACATGAAATATTGGTACAGACACTAATTTTATGTTTACCCACCGGTTTGAGTTCAAACATCGTATAAAACGTGGCGACCTCAAACACACTGATAGCCGGTATATCCAAATACTCGGCTAACGCACGCATCAAGCCTTCGCTGAGCCAGCCATCATGTGCATCCTGCAGAATATGCAATGCCGGTATGACTGCTGATTGGGCCTGACCGGGAGGATATTTACTGATCCATTTATCCAACTGTTTTCGTAAGGTTTCGTTGAATAATTGATCTCTATGTCCGGTGAGTTGCAATGTTTTCGTCATCGGTCGATCTCCCCGAAAACAATATCCATGGTGCCGATAATTGCCACTACGTCAGCCAGTAAATGGCCTTTGGCCATTTCATTCATTGCCGCCAGATGGGGAAAACCAGGGGCACGGATTTTGACGCGATACGGTTTATTGGCACCATCGGAAACCATGTAAATACCAAACTCGCCTTTAGGATGTTCCACCGCGCTATACACTTCGCCTTCTGGCACACAATAACCTTCGGTGAACAGTTTGAAATGATGAATTAACGCTTCCATATCATCTTTCATATCCGCTCGGCTGGGAGGCGCTATTTTGACGTTATCAACAATCACCGGACCGGGGTTGACCCGCAGCCAATCAATACATTGCTGCATGATTTTGTTCGACTGACGCATCTCTTCGACTCGAACCAGATAACGATCGTAACAGTCGCCCTCTTTGCCCACCGGAATATCAAAATCCAATCGATCATAAACTTCATAGGGTTGCTTACGCCGTAAATCCCACTCCACCCCACTGCCACGTAACATCGGTCCGGTAAATCCGAGTTGTAATGCTCGTTCTGGCGATACCACACCAATGCCGACTGTTCGCTGTTTCCAGATACGATTATCGGTTAGCAATGTTTCATATTCATCGACGCATTTAGGAAATCGCTGACAAAAGTCCTCAATAAAATCGAGCAGGCTGCCTTCGCGGCTTTGATTTAACTTTTTAACTTCGGCATCAGAATGCCATTTGGATTTTTGGTATTGCGGCATGCTGTTGGGTAAATCACGATATACACCACCAGGACGATAGTAGGTGGCATGTAACCGCGCTCCTGAGACTGCTTCGTAACAGTCCATCAAATCTTCACGTTCACGGAAGCAATACAGGAATACGGTCATCGCTCCGATATCCAGACCATGTGCACCGAGCCACATTAAATGATTCAAAACCCGAGTCATTTCATCAAACAATACCCGGATGTACTGTGCTCGGATCGGTGGTTCAACACCCAGCAATTTTTCGATCGCCATCACGTAAGCGTGTTCGTTACACATCATCGACACGTAATCCAACCGATCCATATAACCAATACTCTGGTTATAGGGTTTGGATTCCGCCAGCTTTTCGGTACCCCGGTGCAGCAAGCCAATATGTGGATCAGCGTGCACAATAACCTCACCATCCATCTCTAGAATTAAGCGCAATACGCCATGTGCTGCTGGATGCTGTGGGCCAAAATTCAAGGTGTAATTTTTAATTTCAGCCATTATTTCTTGACCTCAGTTTGAGGTTGTAGATAACGGTTATCATCTCGAATTACTCTTGGGACTAATGTTCTTGGTTCAATACTGACCGGCCGATAAATGACTCGTTTCTGCTCGGGGTCATAAAGCATTTCAACATTACCAATTAAAGGGAAATCTTTGCGAAACGGATGACCAACAAAACCATAGTCAGTAAGAATACGCCGCAGATCCTGGTGACCTTTAAATAGAATGCCGAATAAATCAAAGGCTTCACGTTCATACCAATCTGCCGAATGCCAGATGCTGGTTACTGAATCAATAACAGGAGTTTCAGCGATCAAATCCACTTTTAATCGCAGTCGATTGTTATGTTGAACGGATAATAGGTGATACACCACCGCGTAACGAAAGCCCTCATCGACTTCGTCTATAGCAGAAAATTGTTCGCGGGCCCGACTGAAACCATGCTCGGTCGCCTGCTTGGTTTCCCAACCACTATTGCCGTAGGCAGAATAATCAACCCCACATAAATCAATTAATTGAGTAAAGGCAAACTCATCGCGTAATTCCTTACAAACGGGAATAATCTGCTCCGCTTCAATATGAATCGTTAATTCGCCACGATTAAACTCACATTCCACCAGTTGTTCGGCAAAATGTGTTTCTAGGTTATGTTTAAGCGATTCCATGCAACGACCTTATGCTTGTGGGCTTTTAGCGATGGTATTGGTACGCTGAATTTTTTTCTGTAACTGAATGATCCCATAAAGCAGAGCCTCAGCCGTTGGCGGGCAACCCGGCACATAAATATCCACCGGCACAATACGATCACAACCGCGAACAACTGAATAGGAATAGTGATAATAACCTCCACCATTCGCACAGGAACCCATCGAGATGACCCAACGGGGTTCTGACATTTGGTCATACACCTTCCGTAGTGCGGGGGCCATTTTGTTGACCAAGGTTCCGGCAACGATCATCACATCCGATTGACGTGGACTGGGCCGAAACACCACTCCGAATCTATCTAAATCATATCGTGATGCTCCAGCATGCATCATTTCAACTGCACAGCAAGCCAAGCCAAAAGTCATTGGCCACAACGAACCGGTTCGAGCCCAGTTGATTAACTTATCTGCTGAGGTGGTAACAATGCCTTCGTGGAGAACGCCTTCTATTCCCATTCCAAGGCTCCTTTTTTCCACTCATAGATAAAGCCCACTACTAAAATGCCTAGAAACAGAAACATGGACAGCAAACCAAACACTCCGATTTCATCAAGCACAATGGCCCAGGGGAATAAAAAGGCTATTTCAAGATCGAAAATAATAAACAGGATGGCAACTAGGTAATAACGCACATCGAATTTGCCATGAGTGTCTTCAAAAGGTTCAAAGCCACACTCATAACTAGAGCGTTTTTCGGCATCAGGGCGATGTGGACCGATAATAAAGCCCGCAATCAAAGGCATTACACCGAAGCCGATGCCAATAATGATAAACAACAAAATGGGGAGGTATCCCTCTAACATGTCGCCCTTCCATTCTCTCGAGAGTTAGTGTCTTTGTGACACCTGATAGTTATTATTGTTTTTGAGAAATCAAACTTAATTTGATTAGCACCTGATGGTACACATTAACGTGGTGTATTTGAAGCATGTAATAACAATAATATTACGTTGCAAAATATTGCCTGCATCCAACAATTTTAGGTTCTGAAAACTTTCAATTGTAAGCCTGACTCACTCAAACAAAATACTATTCTTCAGATGATTGATTTATATGTAGTTACCCCAAATAACGAATGTTTTATCAACTCATAAATCACTATAAGTTGACCAGATTTGAAAATATTGTCGTGGTTAACTTAACCTGCTTTTAAACCAAAACGGCTTTTTAACTCATCAGCACTAACTGGTCGACTGTAAAAATATCCCTGCACATAGTCGCATTGCATCGTTTTGAGTGAATTAGCCTGCTTTTCAGTTTCTACCCCCTCAGCCACTACTTTTAATCCCAGAGCATGCGCCATGGCAATACTGGCATTAACCAGTTCCCAATCTGCTGAATCAGTGGTCATTTCATTAATAAAACTGCGATCGATTTTTAATATGGCAAAAGGATAACGCCGCAGATAACTGAGTGAAGAATAGCCAGTACCAAAGTCATCCATCGCCATCTCAATCCCCATGGCTGTAAACGACTGGAATAACTCATCGGTCATCAGGTAGCCGCTAAGTAATACACCCTCGGTTATTTCCAGCTCTAGCGTATTCGGTTGAATTGAATATTGCTGTAATTGTTGTTCTACAAAGCCTAACAAGCCTGGATCACGAAATTGGCAGGGAGAAAGATTGATCGCCATGCGAAAATCCGGTTGCAGTTTTTGCCATTTAGAGGCCATTTGTATGGCGTAATGCATCACAAATTCACCAATCGACACAATCAAACCAGTCTGCTCTGCTACAGGAATAAATTCATCTGGCCCAATGGAGCCTAACTGATCGTTTTGCCAACGTAATAAGGCCTCAGCCCCAATCATATTCCCTGTCGCTAATTCAATTTGAGGTTGATAAAGCAAATAAAACTCGCCACGTTCCAATGCTCCATACATTTGCTGTTCAATCAATAAACGCCGAGCAGCATTACTGTTCATCGATTCTGTGTAATAAACGAATGTATTTCGGCCGTTATTTTTTGCATAAAACATAGCTGCATCAGCTTGTCTCAGTAATTGTGAAGCATTATTTCCATCGTCAGGATGAATTGCCACGCCAATGCTTAACGTCATTGTCAAAGATTGTCCATGCAGGTCAAATGGCAAGCGAAATTCTCGAACCAGGTTTTCCACAATCGGCTTAATTTCTTCAATTGTCTGCAACTCTGCCAACAGCACAATAAACTCATCACCGCTAAGCCGGCCAAGCATATCGCCGTGGTGAATATTTTTTTGAATACGCTGCGCGACCTGAATTAATAAGTTATCCCCGACTTCATGCCCCATTGATTCATTGATTTTTTTAAAATCATCTAAGTCCAGACATAACACACCTACCGGATGATTATTGCGACGCGCCAGCTCTAATATTTGTGATAACCGAGCCATCGACAGGAAACGATTAGGTAAGCTAGTTAACGTATCGTAATGGGCTAAGTGGAGTATTCGTTCTTCTTGATGTTTACGCATTGTAATATCAGAAATAACGGCAATTAATCCCGTTAAGGCACCAGCATCGTCATAAATGTAATCCCAGTTATATTCCAAAATCTTTTGCTGACCATCCCTAGTGATATTGGTCGTTACAAATAACTCCGGCTGTGGTTGATTGGCAACCAAATCATGGAAAAAACGTTTAAACTTTTGCTTTGCGCTCTCGTCTGGTTGGTAATCCCATATTTGAAACCCAATTAATGAATTGGGTTGAACATCGAGAATCTCTTGCTGAGCAAGATTGCTAAAAGTGATTCGCCCATGCAGATCACATTCCTGGATCCCGCACGGGACAGTATCGAAAATCACGTTTAACCTTGACTGACTGTCCTGTAGTGCCGTGATAAGTTTATTTTGCGAACGCCAAAAGCGTTGTACCAGCAGCCAAACCATGATGGTGGTAATCGTGACAAAAAATAAACCTTTGTATGTCTGTAACCGAGATAATAATTGAGCATCGCTGGTTAAACGTTGCATCAGCTGATCGGAAAAGATTATCCACAGATTGGCAAAAAGGGCGTAACTCAATGCGATTCTTAATGGCGAAAAATAACCGGCTATTCGTAACTGATTGAGCCGGTTCTGCATGTGGTTAAGCCTAGTATTGATGACATTAACTCCCTGTTTAATCCCACAGTAACTTACTATGATTTAACTTTGTGACACCATAGCTCGATAAAATATCACTTACACATAATAATTACTTAAACTTAGCCACCCGAATATATTCAAGCACAACATCTCAATCTTAAGATTACTGATGTTAATTTTTCAAAGTTGAATCCTTTATGTATGGACTGATCTTCGCCATTGCTGCTTACGTTATCTGGGGCAGCTTCCCACTGTATTTTAGTTATCTGAATAGCGTTTCAGCAGTCGAAGTATTGTCGCATCGAATACTCTGGTCTATGTTAGCAACCGTTGTTGTGGGTCTACTGCTCGGTCGTGGCCGTAAGCTAATCAAGACTTTTGCAGATAAAAAACTACTGCTGTGGCTGGCATTATCTTCACTGCTGATTGCTGTCAATTGGTTAATTTTTATCTGGGCCGTCTCACAGCATCGAGTACTAGAAGCCAGCCTGGGTTATTTCATAACCCCTGTAATGAGTCTTTTATTGGCCAGATGGTTGCTAAAAGAACAGTTACATCCATTGCAGGCCTGGGCTGGGGTGATTGCCACTGTGGCAATCATCTGGGAATGGTTCAGTTTGGGAAGCTTGCCATGGGTAGGTTTATCGCTGGCCCTGGCGTTTGCCTTGTACGGATTGATCCGTAAAAAGCACCCAGTAGATGGCGTGAATGGCCTGACGATCGAAACCTTATGGTTAGCACCTGTTGCGTTAGCCTGGATCCTCTGGCAAGCAGCCAACTCTGATTACAATTTGGCGTTTGGCGATTCCACGCAGTTAACACTGTTATTGATCGGCTCGGGACTACTCACCGCTCTGCCGTTAGTGCTATTTGCCATGGCGGCCAGTCGAGTCGACTTATCGGTAGTGGGATTTATTATGTACATCAATCCGACTATTCAATTTGTGATTGGTGTGTTTGTACTTAAAGAAGCATATCCCCCCGAAAGACTGATGACCTTCGGCCTAATATGGATAGCATTACTATTCTTTATTGCGGGCATGTGGAAAAAACATCGTCGGCAGAATTAATCCGCTCACTTTTTCCCGTAAATAAACGATATATAATTTGGTCTAATAATTAATTACTTCATTAGTTAGATAATAAAAAACCGGCCAGTGTTTAACACTGGCGGGTTTATGTATTTGGTGCCGTCGGCCGGACTCGAACCGGCACACCCTAAAGCACTACCCCCTCAAGATAGCGTGTCTACCAATTCCACCACGACGGCAATAATAAACTGAGGGATATTTTACGGAAACTCTGGAAGATCCGCAGGAGTTTCTTCTACAGGCTGCTCAATCACCACTGAGTCGGTAACGCTTTGGACGCGCTCTGTGTTGCCAGCCAGATATGCCAGGGTCAAACTGGTGATAAAAAATACTGTGGCCAGAATCGCACTGCTACGGCTTAGAAAAGATGCTGAGCCTTGGCTACCAAACAAACTTGCAGAAGCTCCGCCGCCACCGCCGCCACCAAAAGCAGCCCCGGCATCCGCACCTTTACCGTGCTGGATTAAAATCAAACCTACTAACAATAATGAGATCACAACGTGAATCCCAAGAATTAACGCATCCATTTAATTTCCTAATTTTGAGCTGCAGCCTGACAGATTTGAACAAATTCATCGGCATCACGTGATCCGCCGCCGATTAATCCGCCATCAATATCCGGCTTGGCAAATAATGGGGCAGCATTATTACCTTTTACGCTGCCGCCGTAAAGTATTCTGAGCGATGCGGCAATTTTCGCATCATGTTTTGCTACCCGTTGGCGCATGAAAGAATGTACATCCTGCGCCCATTCCGGGCTGGCTGTCTTACCTGTGCCTATGGCCCAAACGGGTTCATAAGCTAATACGACCTTTGACAGCATTTCGACACCTTGTTGCGCAATCACGATGTCCATCAGTCGTGCCACCATCTCTTCGGTGCGGCCCATTGAATGCTCTTCAGGGCTTTCACCAATACAAATAATCGGGGTGATGCCGTGACGAATACTCATCTCGTATTTTTCGGCGATGATATGGTCAAGAAATACTTGATCAAGGTTCAACTCGGCATATAAACAACGACGTTCGGAATGACCAATCAACACATACTGACAACTAAAATCTCGCAACATAGCTGCCGAGATTTCACCGGTATACGCACCGGAATCAAATTGCGAGACGTTTTGAGTACCCCAGTACATACCTGTGCCTGTTAAGGCAGACTGGACCTGTTGTATATAAAGTGCGGGAGGAAACAAAGCAACATCAACTGAGGCAAAGGAATCTCTTTGCGCCAGTATCGCATCAAGCAACAATTTGTTGCTTGCGCTAGAGCCGTTCATTTTCCAGTTACCAGCGACCAGCGGTTTGCGCACAGATACCTACTCTTAATAAGAATGAATCGTAAAGGTTACCGACTGACTGTTGATAAAGCAATGTCATCGGCACTTCTTATCTTTAATGTAAATGATGTCAGAATTAACTCTGAAGAATTGTCTCAATTTGTTCTGCCAATGACTTCGCTAATTGGTTTGTCCGCGTTGCATCATGCCCCTCAACCATCACTCGTATGACAGGCTCGGTACCCGAAGCTCTCAACAACACACGTCCTTCGTTACCTAGCTGGGTCTCAATACTTTCTACTGCTGTTTGAATCTGCGGATAATCCTGCATATTCACCATTTTATTGATACGCACATTGATCAGTCGCTGCGGGTATTTTATGACTGCAGAACGCAGTTCATGCAGACTACTACCTGTTTGTTGGATTTCGGCTAGCACTTGTAACGCCGCCACAATGCCATCACCCGTACTGGTTTTATCCAGACAGATAATATGTCCAGATGCTTCACCACCGATCAAACCATCAATCTGCTGTAACTTTTCCATGACATAACGATCGCCTACATTAGCTCGATGTAAGGTGATGCCATGTTTTTCTAAGGCATGTTCTAACCCCAAGTTCGACATAAGGGTACCGACGACATGTCCTTTACAAAGCCCAGCACGCTGTCTGCCACGGGCAATGATAAACAGAATATCATCGCCATCGACTAATTCACCCTGATGGTCAACCATGATCAGACGATCACCATCACCATCCAATGCAATACCTAAGTCAGCTTTATGTTCTAAAACACTAGCTTGTAACAATCGCGGTTCGGTTGAACCACAATTTTGATTGATATTCAGACCATCCGGTTCTGCGCCCATCAAAATGACTTCTGCTCCGAGTTCACGGAACACATTCGGTGCAATGTGGTAAGTCGCCCCATGGGCGCAATCAACAACAATTTTTAAGTTGGATAAATCAACACCGGTAGAAATGGTACTTTTACAAAATTCAATGTAGCGACCTGCTGCATCGGAAATCCGATGTGCTTTCCCGAGATGTGCAGAATCGACCGTTTTGATCGGTTTATCGAGCATTGCCTCGATTGCCAGCTCGACTGAATTGGGTAATTTGGTACCCTGATCGGAGAAGAATTTAATACCGTTATCGTGGTACGGGTTATGCGAAGCACTAATAACAATGCCAGCTTGTGCGTGGAATGTTCGGGTTAAATACGCAACTGCTGGAGTTGGCATAGGCCCCATCAAATAAACGTCTACACCGGCCGCGGAAAGCCCAGCCTGTAGGGCAGATTCAAACATATACCCTGAAATACGCGTGTCTTTACCGATAAGCACTTTACTGTTGCGTTCTTTGGCTAAAACTCGCCCTACCGCCCAACCGAGCTTTAATACGAAGTCCGGTGTAATAGCACCATCACCCACTCGGCCTCGGATGCCATCGGTGCCAAAATAACGTCTTTTTTGTTCAATCAAAATCACTTACCTGCATTACATGTTCACACAATCGAATAGCTTGTATTGTTTCTCTTACATCATGACTGCGAATAATTGCTGCACCCTGCCAAACTGCTATCGACGCTAACGCTAAACTTCCTGCTAATCGCTCTTCGACCGATACATTCAACATTGCACCAATAATGGATTTACGTGACACCCCAACTAACACCGGCAAATCTGACTCAATAAAAACAGCTAAATGTTTCATTAATCGTAAATTATGACGGGCGGTTTTACCAAATCCAAACCCTGGATCCAGAATAATTTTCGCACGAGAAATTCCAGCTGCTTCACAGGCAGCAACTCGTTCTAACAGAAAATGATTAACTTCACTTACAACATCTTCGTAGTGAGGCTGTTGTTGCATGGTTTGGGGAGTACCTTGCATATGCATCAAGCAAACTGGAACACCTAGTTCAGCAGCCGCTTGTAATGCACCTTCACCACGCAATGCATTCACATCGTTTATCAAACTGGCACCAGCCGCAACAGCGGCACGCATGACTTCAGCTTTCATGGTATCAATTGAGATAACCACATCCAGCTCTTTATGAATGGCTTCTATCGCGGGAACAACACGGCGGATTTCTTCTTCAAATCCAACTGGTTCTGAACCAGGCCGAGTCGATTCGCCACCAATATCAATAATGGTAGCACCGTCGGCAACTAGTTTTCGTGCTTGCTCAAGGGCTTTATCAGCGGAAAAAAAACGCCCGCCATCCGAAAAGGAGTCGGGCGTTACATTGACGATGCCCATGACGTGTGGGGCGGACAAATCCAAAGATTTGCCCGCAAAGTCCATCATCATGATTTAACTATCTCAATTTAATTGATCAGCTGGTTTACCAGTGGGTTCTGGGCCATTTTCATCAGCTTTTGCAGATGGAGGCGGTGTCGATGATTTATCATCCCAGCCTTTTGGTGCACCCGGTTCACGACCTTCCATAATCGCATCAATCTGATCACTATCGATGGTTTCGTAAGTGATCAACAATTTTGCCATGGTATGCAGTTTTTCGAGATTTTCGGTCAGTATATTTTTTGCCCGATCGTAGTTACGGGTAATCAATGCACGAACATCTTCGTCAATTTGCTTAGCCGTTAAATCTGATACGGCTTTATGTTGAGTCACGCTGCGACCCAGGAACACTTCACCTTCATCTTCACCATAAGTTAACGGTCCCATATTATCGGACAAGCCCCACTTGGTGACCATGTTATGCGCCAGTTCAGTTGCACGTTGGATATCATTCGAAGCACCAGTTGTTACCGCTTCCGAACCAAAGATCATCTCTTCTGCTAATCGACCACCATACAAACTGGAGATCTGGCTTTCCAATTGTTGTTTGGTATAACTGTAACGATCTTCTGTTGGCAGGAACATGGTGACACCCAAAGCCCGACCACGTGGAATAATACTGACTTTATAGACAGGATCATGTCCAGGAACACTACGTCCGACAATCGCATGGCCAGCCTCGTGATAGGCGGTCAATTCTTTCTCTTTATCACTCATCACCATAGAACGACGTTCAGCGCCCATCATGATTTTATCTTTAGCTAGCTCCAAATCCACCATCGCGACTAAACGTTTGTTGGAACGAGCAGCAAACAAGGCAGCTTCGTTTACAAGGTTCGCTAAATCAGCACCTGAAAAACCCGGTGTTCCTCGTGCAATAACACTTGGATTAACATCTTCGTCTGCAGGGACTTTACCAAGATGCACTTTCAGAATCTGTTCACGGCCACGAATATCCGGTAATGGCACAACCACCTGTCTGTCGAAACGACCTGGACGTAATAAAGCGGGATCCAATACGTCTGGACGGTTAGTCGCAGCAATAACAATGACACCTTCATTGCCTTCAAAACCATCCATTTCAACCAATAGTTGGTTTAAGGTTTGTTCACGCTCGTCATTACCGCCACCCATGCCTGCACCGCGGTGACGACCCACCGCATCAATCTCATCAATAAAGATAATGCAGGGAGCATGTTTCTTGGCCTGTTCGAACATATCACGAACGCGAGAAGCACCTACACCAACAAACATCTCGACAAAGTCAGAACCAGAAATAGAAAAGAAAGGCACTTTTGCTTCACCAGCAATGGCTTTCGCTAATAATGTTTTACCTGTACCAGGTGAACCCGCCATCAGGATGCCGCGTGGAATGCGACCACCAAGTTTTTGAAATTTGCTTGGATCTCTCAAGAAATCAACCAATTCAGAAACTTCTTCTTTGGCCTCTTCAACACCAGCAACATCTTTAAATGTGACTTTTACTTGGTCTTCATTAAGCAAGCGTGCTTTGCTTTTACCAAACGACATGGGGTTTTTGCCACCACCGCCTTGCATCTGACGCATGAAGAAAATCCAGACACCAATCAGCAGTAACATCGGGAACCATGAAATAAAGATTTGCATCAACAAACCGGTTTTCTCGACGGGCTCCGCTTTTATGGCCACACCATTATCCAGCAAATCACCAATCAAACCGGGGTCATACTCTGGACTGAAAGTGGTGAATTGGCTGCCATCAGATAATTTACCGGTAATGGTTCGCCCTTGAATATCGACACTGGATACCGCCCCGTTTTGCACGTTGCTGATAAAGGTCGAATAATCCATCTCGCTTTGCTTGCTTTGTTGCGGACCGAAATTGTTAAATACCGACATCAATACCATCGCGATGACGACCCATAAAACAATGTTTTTCATCATGTCACTCAATGTTTGTTACCCCTAGTAACGTTAGTCTTTTTGCTGTCATTTCAATCCACGTCCGAGAAGATAAACTTCCCGACTGCGTGCACGTGAAGCATCCGGTTTTCGGGTAGTCACTTTATTAAAGTGAGCACGCATGGACTTCAAAAAATCGTCGAAGCCTTCACCTTGAAAAACTTTGACCAGAAAATCGCCCTGTTTACTTAAGTTATTTATTGCAAAATCCAAGGCTAACTCAACCAGATGCATACTACCAGGCTGATCAATTGCATCTACACCTGTCATATTGGGGGCCATATCCGATAATACAAGGTCTATTGATTGTCCGGCCAATACTTCGTTCAATTGTTCGAGAACATGATCTTCACGAAAATCACCTTCAATAAAATGTACACCGGTTAATGGTGTCATTGGCAAAATATCCAATGCGATGACTTTACCGTTGTCACCCACACGATGCAAAGCATAATCTGACCAGCCGCCAGGTGCTGCACCTAAATCGACGACTGAAATACCTTTACGAATTAATTTATCTTTCTGATCGATTTCTTCCAGTTTGAACGTTGCTCTGGAGCGATAACCTTTCTGCTGAGCTTTTTTGACATATGGATCATCAAAATGTTCTCTAAGCCAATTGTTACTAGATTTACTTCGCGCCATATCAGGTCTTCTGTATCACGTGATGCTTATCACTACTAAGCACTAATAATAAGCCGGCAATGCTTAACATCAGATAGAGATTTTGGCTAAGCAGATGTAAGCGTTCAAAACTCTGAGCAAGATCTGTATTGAGACGCCAATTATCGATGCTTTTAATGCTGGCCATCTCCGGCTGAACATACATGCTGAATATCAACGTAATGACTAGCATGGCAACCAATACCCAAAAGCGCCAGGAATATAAAACCTTTCCCCGCTGGATAATGACTTTGCCAATGAGAATTAATGTACCACTGATTAAACCTATAACATTGACAGCAAAAAACAATTTAGCGGCATACTCTGCCGCCGCCAAGGTCTCAAGGCTGACAAATGCCAGCGGCACTGCCATATAACCAATTGACCATAAAGCACCTACCCACAAAGTCAGTAATAAGCGCTCGCCAATGGTTTCAGAGCGATTCAACAGTTAGCCCAGATAATGAATGCCGGTAATTTCATATTCAATCGCACCGCCCGGTGCTTGTACTGTTGCAATGTCATCCACTTCTTTACCAATCAATGCGCGTGCTATCGGTGAGGAAATAGAAATACGGTTCAGTTTGATATCCGATTCGTAATCACCAACAATCTGATAACGCACTTCAGCATCGGTATCTATATTGAGTAAATCAACGGTCACACCAAACACCACACGACCATCTTTAGGCAATACTGTTGGATCAATTACCTGACAATCCGCCAACGTCGATTCCAGTTCCTGAATACGTCCTTCGGTGAAGCTTTGCTGCTCGCGCGCTGCATGGTATTCAGCGTTTTCTTTTAAATCGCCGTGGGCGCGCGCTTCCGAAATCGCATTAACGATGGCTGGACGTCGAACGGTTTTCAGTTCGTGTAATTCATCTTTCAGTGCCTGAGCACCACGTGCGGTAATAGGAACGGCCATTAAATCAATTCTCCATGTAACGATTGCAAACGATTTACTGACACACTGTCTTCACAGTTCAAGGCCAGAATCGTAGCGCGGGCAGCAGCTAACGTTGTGGTGTAGTTCACCTGATGTTGCAATGCCGCACGGCGGATCTCTCTCGAATCAGCTACAGCTTGACGACCTTCCGTCGTATTTACAATCAGGGCAATTTCATCGTTTTTAATCATGTCCACAATATGCGGCTGGCCTTCTGCAACTTTCTTCACTCGTTCACAAGGCACATCTGCTTCAATCAATGTTTGCTGTGTGCCACGTGTAGCTAACAACGAGAAACCCAAGCCTAACAAATCTTTGGCAATACTGATAACCGTTTGCTTGTCAGCATCGCGCACCGAGATAAAGGCTTTACCTCCAACCGGCAGACTGACCGAAGCAGCCAACTGTGATTTGGCAAATGCTTCACCAAAGGTACGACCTACGCCCATAACTTCGCCAGTGGATTTCATTTCTGGCCCGAGAATCGGATCCACACCCTGGAATTTAATAAATGGGAATACCGCTTCTTTAACAGAGTAATAAGAAGGGATCACTTCTTTGATGACGCCCTGCTCTGCCAGACTCATGCCGGCCATACAGCGTGCGGCAACTTTCGCCAACGGTACACCGATAGATTTTGATACATATGGCACAGTACGAGAGGCACGTGGATTTACTTCCAGAATGAAAATGCGATCACCCTGAATGGCAAACTGAGTATTCATCAGTCCCACTACGCCCAGCTCAAGCGCCATCTGTTTCACCTGAACCCGTAACTGGTCCATGATTTCCTGGCTAAGGCTGTATGGCGGTAACGCACAGGCTGAGTCACCTGAATGCACACCGGCTTGTTCAATGTGTTCCATGATGCCGCCGATTAGCACTTCCTTACCGTCACAAATCGCATCGACGTCGACTTCAATCGCATCATCAAGGAAACGATCCAGCAATACCGGAGAATCATTGGAAACCGATACTGCGGTCAGCATATAACGTTGTAATTCTTCTTCGTTATAAACAATTTCCATAGCACGGCCACCTAATACATAAGACGGACGAACTACTAATGGATAACCGATTTCGGCAGCCAGTGACACAGCGGTATCAACGGAGTGCGCCAAACGATTTGGTGGTTGCAATAAACCAAGTTTTTCAACCATTTGCTGGAAGCGTTCACGATCTTCCGCATGGTCAATCGCATCTGGCGAAGTTCCGATAATCGGCACGCCAGCAGCTTCCAATGCTCTCGCCAGTTTAAGTGGCGTCTGACCACCAAACTGCACAATTACGCCTTTAGGTTTTTCCAGTGCAACAATTTCCAGCACGTCTTCCAGCGTCAATGATTCAAAATACAGACGATCTGACGTGTCGTAATCGGTAGAAACGGTTTCCGGATTACAGTTGACCATAATGGTTTCATAACCATCGTCGCGTAATGCCAATGCCGCATGAACACAGCAGTAATCAAACTCGATACCTTGACCAATGCGGTTTGGGCCACCACCTAAAATCATGATTTTTTCACGATCGGTCGGGTTGGCTTCGCACTCTTCATCATAGGTTGAGTACATATACGCCGTAGAGGTTGAAAACTCTGCGGCGCAGGTATCAACACGTTTATAAACTGGACGTACTCCCAGCGCATGACGATGGCTGCGGAATTGTTTTTCAGTTTTATGTAACAATTTTGCCAGACGTGAATCAGCGAAACCTTTACGTTTCAACGCACGCATTTCGGCTTCATCAATATCGTTCAACGAACGTTCTTTAAGCTGGTTTTCAATTTCCACTAATTCCTGAATCTGGATCAGGAACCATGGATCGATGTGCGTCAGCTGCTGAACTTCTTCGAAGCTCATACCAAATCTAAAAGCATCACCCACATACCAAAGGCGATCTGAGCCCGGTAAATTCAATTCACGACGTAATACTTCAGCGGTATTTTCTGCTTTCAGATCCAGAATTTCGTTGAAACCATCACGGTCAATTTCCAACCCGCGCAGTGCTTTTTGCAAAGACTCCTGGAAGTTACGACCAATGGCCATGACTTCACCGACAGACTTCATCTGAGTGCTCAGACGATTATCGGCTAACGGGAATTTCTCAAAGGTAAAGCGTGGGATTTTGGTGACCACATAATCGATAGTCGGTTCAAATGACGTCGGCGTGGCATTACCGGTAATTTCGTTTTGCAACTCATCAAGGGTATAACCAACTGCCAGTTTCGCTGCAACTTTGGCAATTGGAAAACCCGTTGCTTTCGAAGCCAATGCAGATGAGCGTGACACCCGTGGATTCATTTCAATAATGATCAAACGGCCTGTTTCGGGATTCACCGCAAACTGCACGTTCGAACCACCGGTTTCCACACCAATTTCACGCAAAACTGCCAGCGAGGCGTTACGCATGATTTGGTATTCTTTATCGGTCAATGTTTGAGCCGGTGCTACCGTGATCGAATCGCCGGTGTGCACACCCATCGCGTCAAAGTTTTCAATCGAACAAATGATAATGGCGTTATCTTTTTTGTCACGCACCACTTCCATTTCATATTCTTTCCAGCCGATGATTGACTCTTCAATCAGCAACTCGGATGTCGGACTCAGATACAATCCACGTTGGCAGATGTCGACAAAGTCTTCACGGTTATAGGCGATACCGCCACCGCTACCGCCCATGGTAAACGACGGACGGATGATAACTGGGAAGCCGAACTTCTGTTGTACTTCAAGCGCTTCTTCCAGCGAGTGAGCAATATCAGATTGCGGCATATCCAAGCCGATTTTACGCATCGCCGCACGGAATAAATCACGGTCTTCGGCTTTGTTGATGGCTTCACTGTCAGCACCGATCATTTCAACGCCGTATTTTTTCAATACGCCGTGTTTTTCCAGTGCCAGTGCACAGTTCAACGCTGTTTGCCCGCCCATAGTCGGCAGAATAGCGTCAGGACGCTCTACTTCAATAACTTTGCTGACCGCTTCCCAGGTAACTGGCTCTATATAGGTTGCATCGGCCATATTAGGGTCGGTCATGATGGTGGCTGGGTTGGAATTGACCAGAATGACGCGATAGCCCTCTTCTCGCAGAGCTTTACAAGCCTGTGCGCCAGAATAATCAAATTCGCAGGCCTGACCGATAACAATCGGACCAGCACCCAGAATCAGAATGCTTTGAATATCAGTACGTTTAGCCATTGTGTGTTATTTACCTGTCGCTTGTTCGAGTAGGTCGATAAAGTGATCGAATAGAGGTGATGCATCCTGCGGACCAGGGCTGGCTTCCGGATGTCCCTGGAAGCTGAATGCTGGTTTGGTTTTATGATGAATACCCTGCAATGTGCCATCAAATAGAGAACGATGCGTGGTTTCAACGGTGTCAGGCAAAGTGGATTCATCTACGGCAAAGCTGTGGTTCTGACTGGTAATCATCACCAGCCCTGCCAGCAATTCCTGCACCGGATGGTTAGCGCCATGATGTCCGAATTTCATTTTTTCGGTTTTGGCACCACAGGCCAATGCCAGTAATTGGTGTCCCAGACAGATCCCAAAAATCGGCATCTCTTTATCAAGGAAGTATTGAATCGCTTTAATCGCATAATCACAAGGTTCCGGGTCACCTGGGCCATTGGCCAAGAAAATGCCATCCGGATTCAGTTTCATGACTTCTTCAGCAGGCATCTGTGCAGGCACTACCGTCAATTTGCAGCCACGTTCGGTGAGCATACGCATAATGTTTTTCTTGATGCCATAATCATAGGCAACCACATGGAAACGCGCTTCGGCCTTACGAGATTGGTTGTCAATATGCCAGACACCTTCAGTCCATTCATAAGCCTGTTTAGTAGAAACTTCTTTGGCCAGATCCATGCCTTTTAAACCGGCAAACGCTTTGGCAGCGGCAATGGCCGCATCCACATCGATATTATCGCCAGCAATGATGCAGCCTTTCTGTGCACCTTTTTCGCGTAACAGACGTGTCAGGCGACGGGTATCAATACCAGCCAATCCCACGACATTGTGGCGTTCCAGGTATTTATCTAAAGCTTCTTCACCACGCCAGCTGGACATCACCGGTGACAATTCACGGATGATTAAACCACTGGCATAAATCTGCTCGGATTCTTCATCGTCTTTGTTGACACCAACATTACCGATATGCGGATAGGTCAGGGTGACGATTTGGCGGCAGTAAGACGGATCAGTAATGATTTCCTGATAACCTGTCATCGCGGTGTTGAAAACCACTTCACCAACTGACTGACCCACAGCACCGATTGATTCGCCGTGAAAGACCGTGCCATCTTCAAGAGCAAGTAGCGCAGTTGTACGCAAGGGGAACCTCCACCAGATAAAAAAGGAACAGGGGACTTGACGTTCTCCCCAGACAAAATCTTTGCAATTTTAGCCTATCTGCAGCCTATGCGTCCACGCTAAAAACGATGACAAGTTACCTTGCCAACGGTAGTATGAAGCGCAGCTTATTGACCTGGCAGAACTTATGACCCAACAGTATTTTAATTTTTCTGGCTTTCCGCAACAAAGACCACGCCGTTTGCGCAAAGATGACTTCTCGCGGCGGCTGGTTCGTGAACATCAGTTAACCGTGGATGATCTGATTTATCCCTGTTTTGTGCTCGAAGGCCAAAATCAACGCGAGAAAGTGACCTCAATGCCTGGCGTGGAAAGACTGAGTATTGACCTGCTGCTTCAGGAAGCTGAAGTTATCCACAAATTGGGCATTCCAATGATGGCATTATTTCCAGTAACACCATTGGAGCAAAAATCACTGGACGCTGCCGAAGCCTTTAATCCGGATGGTCTGGCGCAACGCGCCGTAAGAGCACTGAAAAAAGCTTTTCCCAATTTGGGTGTGATGACCGATGTCGCCCTGGATCCTTTTACCACCCATGGTCAGGATGGTTTGATTGATGACAATGCCTACATCATTAACGATGAAACGGTTGAGGTATTAATCAAACAGGCATTATCTCATGCTGAAGCGGGAGCGGATGTTGTCGCCCCCTCAGATATGATGGATGGACGGATTGGTGCAATTCGTAACGCCCTGGAAAATGCCGGATATATTCATACCCGGATCATGGCTTACTCAGCAAAATATGCTTCGAGTTTTTACGGTCCATTCCGCGATGCCGTGGGCAGCGCTGGCAATTTAGCCGGTGGCAATAAATTCAGTTATCAGATGGATCCCGCCAATTCTGATGAGGCATTACATGAGGTGGCGTTGGATATTCAGGAAGGTGCTGATATGGTCATGGTCAAACCTGGCATGCCCTATCTGGATGTTTTGTACAGGGTCAAACAGACATTTCAGAAACCAACTTTTGTTTATCAGGTCAGTGGTGAGTATGCGATGCTCAAAGCAGCGGTGATGAATGGTTGGCTGAGTGAAGAAGTGATTATGGAAAGCCTGCTGGCATTTAAACGCGCTGGCGCTGACGGTATCCTCACCTATTTCGCCAAAGATATTGCACAACAGTTACAACGCTAAATCATGACAGATAAATACGCCGTGATCGGCAACCCGATCCACCATAGCAAATCCCCGTTAATTCATACTGAGTTTGCCAGACAAACTGGCGAAAATATTGAATACACGGCAATTGAAGTGCCGTTAGATGAATTGCAGAGCAGTTTGTGTCAACTGCGAGATGTGCTCAAACTTAAAGGGGTGAATGTTACGGTCCCCTTTAAGGAGCAGGTCTGGGCGATTACTAATCAAAAATCCGCTCGTGCTCAATTAGCAGGTGCAGTAAATACAGTTGTATTTAACAGTGATGGCAGCCTGTTCGGTGATAATACGGATGGGGTTGGCCTGTGTCGGGATTTAACAGTCAATCATCAGGTTGAACTTGCTGGTAAACGTATTTTATTGCTGGGAGCCGGTGGCGCTTCACGTGGAGTGATTGCTCCATTATTGGAATATCAACCAGCCAACCTATTCATCGCCAATCGAACGGTGGAAAAGGCCAGTCATCTTGCAGAGTTATTTGCAGAACATGGTAATGTCCATGGCGGAGGGTTTGACCAAATCGACGGTGAATTTGACGTGGTGATTAATGCTACTGCTGCCAGTCTGCAAGGCGAGGTGCCACCATTGCCTGATTCAGTGCTGGCAAGCGGTGCCTGTTGTTACGACATGATGTACAGCGATACCGATACGGCATTTATCCAATGGGCCAAAGCGCATAACGCTGCCAAAACAATTGATGGCCTAGGCATGTTGGTTGAACAGGCAGCTGAAGCTTTTTTTATTTGGCGAGATGTGCGTCCACAAACCACTGCAGTGATCTCAATGCTGCGAGATAAATCCTAAACGTCACGCACAAAAAAACCTCACCCTGATCTAGTGACCAGGATGAGGTTGGCAATAAAATTTATAGCTTTTTTCTATCCTGCATTTTTTGCTCGTATTCAGCTATTTTTTGTTGTAACTGTTGTTGCTGTTCCGGTGTCAACAGTTTGAAAATTTGATTATTGAGTTGTGCTCTATCAGCCAAACGTTTTTCGTGTGCTGCAGTTGTATCGGCAATAATCGCATCCAGTTTAGATTGATCTACCGTTTCGGCAAAACTCAACTCGGCAAGTTGTTTATGGGTTTGCCAATGAGATTTCATAGTTGATTTTTTATCTTTATGTTGAGCTTCAACCAATGTTTTGATTTCCGCTTTTTGTGCATCGGTTAAATCAATACTTTTGAGCATGCGCGGAATACCATCATGTTCTTTGTGTTTTTTGTTCATCTCGCTATATTTGCCGCCTACCTCACAGCTTTTATGTTCATCTGCCATAGCAGGTGCGGCTAAAAACAAAGCAGGGATCAAACTTACCATCATTAATTTATTACGCATTTTTGTTGCTCCTAAAACGATTTCTTTTAACTGTTTTCTGTCTACTGACAGGCCGTTGACAGTATTGATGGAAAAACTGTAAATGACTGTTTTGATATGTAAATTCAGGTAAAAAACGGATTATCAATTAGCTGATTAATTATTCAGACCGTATCATTGCCTTCACACAATATGAGGATATCTCTGTGAGTAACGTATTAATCATTGACGATGATGTCATTCTCTCCGGACTGTTTCAGGATTATCTGGAAGAGGAAAAATTTCAGGTTCGTACAGCTGACACAGCTACCGAGGGACTTCAGCTCGCTTTGCAGGGTGAATTTGATATTGTAATTCTTGATGTGATGCTGCCAGATATGAGTGGCACCGAAGTATTGAAGGCTATACGCTTACAGAGCCATGTACCCATATTAATGTTTACCGCCAAGGGAGACGACGTGGATCGCATCATGGGATTGGAATCGGGTGCTGATGATTATGTGCCAAAACCCTGTACGCCGAGAGAATTGATTGCCCGAATCAAAGCCATTTTACGCCGCAGCGAAATCACTCGCCAGCAACAACAAGATGAAACCGTTATTCAAACTGGCCCCTTGCAACTATGGCCGCAGCAACGAAAGGCTGTCTGGGCTGATGTTTCACTTGAACTGACTAGTACCGAATTCAGCTTACTGGAAACATTAGCTAGAAACGCAGGACAGATTGTTAGTAAAAATGCATTGTCAGAAGCAGCATTAGGCCGGCCTTTGGCACGTTTTGATCGGAGTATTGATGTGCATATGAGTAGTATTCGCCATAAGCTTGGACAACAGCAGGATGGTCATTCGTACATTCAAACTGTGCGTGGTAAAGGTTATCAACTGATTAAATGATGCGTAGTTTATTCTGGAAATTCTTTTTTGCTTTTTTGCTGGCGTTATTGCTCACCAGTATTGGCGTGGCTAGCGGCATGTGGTTACGCCATAATGCAGAGCGACAATCTTTTGAAGCCATCCCAGTGCAAGTTGGTTGGAAAGCAGCCGACCTTGTAGACACGGCTGCCGATATCGTCCGTTTCGCTGGGTTTGAGCCCTTAAAAAAATACTTGCATGAATATCAATTAAACGACATTACCCTCTATGCCGTTAACCAAGATAATCAGGATATTTTGGGACGTAAGGTCGATCAACAATTACTCGCAACTACTCGACAATTATTATTTGAAAATCAAAGAATTCGTTCCGTCCGTAATGTGATCTCTGAAGATGGCCGAGCACTTTTGTTATTCATCCCCTCTCCTGAAAAAGTTGGCCAAAAGCTGGATCGTCCTAAACCGCCAAAACCACCGCCCTTCTTATTATTACTCACAATGTGGGTCCTCTCGGGCTTGTTATTTAGTGGTTTGCTGGCCTGGTGGTTTACCAAACCGATTCGGATTTTAAAAAAAGCATTTAATGATGTCGCGGATGGCAAACTGGATACACGGATCCGACCGGCTATGGGAAAACGTCGTGATGAATTAGCTGATCTCGGACAAAATTTTGATTATATGACTAGTCGTATAAGTCAGTTACTAAATGCCCAGAAACGATTATTACATGATGTTTCTCATGAATTACGCTCCCCATTAGCAAGGATGCAGGCCGCAATCGGTTTGGCTCAACAAAGTCCAGATAAAACAGCAAAAATGCTAGATCGAGTTGAACGTGAATCAGAGCGAATTGATCGCTTAATCGGCGATCTACTGAATTTATCCAGATTAGAGAACCCAACTAGCGAAAATGATGAACGACAACACTTTAACCTGACAGAGATGCTACTGGATATTATTGAAGATGCTCGTTTCGAAGCACAAAATAAACATATTCAGATTCATCACAATAACATTGGCCAAATCAGCCTGTTTGGACGAGCAGAACTCATTCATAGCGCTATAGAAAACGTATTACGTAATGCTATTAAATATTCACCCGAGAAAGGTGTTATCCATATTACGACAGATACATTATCCAAGCATTTGCAAATCATTATTGAAGATCAAGGGCCGGGTATTGCTGAGCAGGATTTACAGCAGATTTTTCTGCCTTTCTTTCGTAGTCGTGAAAACCAACATCAAAATGGTATTGGTTTAGGACTGACCATTGCCCATCGTGCTATTGAAATTCATGGCGGTGAAATCACAGCAGAAAACAGACCGGAAGGTGGCTTAAAAATAGCCATTAACCTTCCGGTTTGATGCTGGCGTCAGCCATTTAAATAGAATTAGTTGGCTACACCACAAGCCACTCTGGCTCCGCCGCCACCTAGTGGTTGAGGGTGATCAGAGTGGTTATCACCACCTGCGTGTATCATCAAAGATCGTCCATCCAAATCTTTTAACGTTAAACGTGGCGCCAAAACAGGATGGGAAGCCGTACCGTCATTTGCCACATATAAAGGTGGTAAATCCCCAGCATGACCACTGCCCCATGGTGTATCGTGTTTACCGGTTTCATAAGGATCGTAATGGCCACCGGCAGCCAATGCAGGTACCATCTCACCATCTTTTTCTGCTGCATCGCAACTTGGGTTCTGATGTACATGAAATCCATGCAGACCTGGCGATAAGTTTTTTAGTTCTGGAGTAAAGACTAAACCAAAAGCAGATTGGTGAACTTCAACGGAACCTAAGCTTTTTCCTACACCCTGCTTATCCACTTCGAATAATTCAATCTGCGTATTGGCAGCTGCAGTCGAAGAAGCCAGCGCGATCATAATACTTGTCAGTAGTTTCATATTCCCTCCTAAAAAGATGTGACTTCTAATCAGACCTAGTTGAATCCATGTAGTTTCAACGGTCAACCACTAGCGAGTCATCCTGTGTGGAAGGATCTTCACTATTATCATGCTTCACATTCCGTTTATCTCTTAATGATGCCAACCAACGGCAAAATACATAAAAGATCGGTGTAAAGATTAGTCCGAAGAAAGTCACACCCAGCATACCAAAAAATACGGCTGTACCCAGCGCTTGTCGCATTTCAGCACCTGCACCTGAAGCTAAAACCAATGGCACAACACCTAATATAAATGCAAAAGAAGTCATCAAGATTGGACGTAAACGAGTACGTGCAGCTTCAACCGCAGCATCCAGGCGATTTAAACCGCGATCTTCGGCCTGCTTAGCAAACTCAACAATCAAAATCGCGTTTTTCGATGCCAAACCAATTAATACCACAAAGCCAATCTGTACCAAAATATTGTTATCCATACCCCGCAAACTGACGCCAAGGATCGCGGCCAATAAACACATAGGTACAATCAATACAACGGCAAGGGGCAATAACCAGCTTTCATATAGTGCCGCCAGTAATAGAAATACAAATATTACGGCCAACGAAAAACTGAGAAACGCGGTATTACCTGCCAATTTTTCCTGCAACGCCAATTCAGTCCATTCAAAGCTGATGCCTTCAGGTAACGTGTCACTCATCAATTGTTCAACAATGGCCAGCGATTCACCACTAGAGAAGCCAGCAGCAGTACTTCCTTGAACTTCAATGGCCGGATACAAATTGTAGTGCGGCAAACGTATTGGCCCTGTGATATTTTCAAAGGTGGCAATTGTTCCGATAGGTACCATCGCCCCATTATCAGAACGAGTGCGTAATTTACCAATATCCTCAATTTCATCACGATATGGGCCATCCGCCTGGGCAACAACACGATAAGTCCGATTCAGGAAGTTAAAATCGTTGACATAACGTGAGCCCAGATAGATTTCCAGAGTATCGATAACATTGCCTACTGGCACATTGAGCATTTCCGCACGGGTACGATCAATATCGGCGTAAATTCGGGGTGTACCCGCGTTAAAAAAGGTAAATACGGCCGATAAACCATCTGTCTGATTGGCTGCACCGATTACTTCATTGGTAACGGCCTGTAACCTTTCAAGTCCGAGACCGCTACGATCCTGAACATAAAGTTTCCAACCACCTGAGTTCCCCATACCCCGCACTGGTGGTGGTTTAATAGCAAAAGCCATCGCCGCATCCACCTGAGATAAAGCTTGCTGAGAGCTCGCCACAATATCGTCAATTGAAAGACCAGCAGCGATACGGTCCTCAAATGGATCCAGTGGCGTGAAGATAACCGCTGAGTTAGACGCATTAGTAAATGTGGGACCATCCAGACCAACAAACAGTACGGCATGTGCAACACCCGGAACGTCTCTCAACCTTTTTGATGCCTCACGAGCAGCAGCATCGGTTCTTTCCAACGTTGCACCTGGTGGTAACTGCAACACATTGATCAAATATCCTTGATCCTGTTCAGGAATAAAGCCTGTTGGCACTTTATTAAACTGATAACCAGTCAGTACGATCAAACCAACATAAATCAATAGCATAACCGCCATCATGCGTAACAATTTGCGTGTCATGGCCGAGTAGCGATCACCCATCCATTCAAATGCACGGTTAAAACCATTGCCAAACGCACGGAATGGGTAGCCGACTTTGCCCCACACACCACCCGGAACATGCCCTTCAACATGCGGTTTTAATAACAGTGCTGATAAAGCAGGTGACAGTGTTAATGAGACTATTAATGAAATAACCGTTGCAGTCGCAATAGTAAGAGCGAACTGCTGATAAAACGCTCCCGATATACCGGTAATAAACGCTGTAGGAATAAATACGGCCGTTAATACGATGGCAATCGCAACTAAAGCGCCGCCCACCTCATCCATGGTTTTATGGGCCGCTTCACGAGGACTCAATCCTTCTCGGATATAACGCTCCACGTTTTCAACCACAACAATCGCATCATCGACCACAATACCGATTGCCAATACTAAGCCAAATAACGACAAGTTATTTAATGAGACGCCAAGCATGGACATTACGGCAAACGTACCGATCAGCGACACTGGTATCGCCAAAATCGGAATAATCGATGCACGCCAGCTTTGCAGAAACAGCATTACGACCAAAATAACCAGAATAATGGCTTCTAAAATGGTGTGATAAATCTTCTCGATGGATTTAGCGATAAACTCAGTTGGATCGTAAATAATTTGATATTCGACGCCATAAGGCATACTTTGAGCAATATCTTTCATCTCTGCTCGTAATGCCTGAGCGGTTTCTAAGGCGTTAGAACCCGGACGTTGGAAGATAACAACCGGTAATGCCAAGTTATCATCTAGATAGCCAATGTTATTGTAATCCTGGGCTGCCAGTTCAACCCTGGCTAAATCCCTTAACCTTACGGTACGTCCATCCGTACCGCGTTTAACGATGATGTTGCTGAATTCATCTTCTTCCAGCAGACGCCCTTGCGTCTCCACACTCAACTCAAAACCGCCTTTCGTTTCAATCGGTTCTCTGTTGATGGTACCTGCCGCTATCTGGGTATTATTCTCACGCAGTGCAGCCACCACTTCCGTGGCGGTCATACCAAACGACTGAGCACGTTCAGGGTCAATCCAAATCCGCATGGCATAAGCACGTTCGGCAACAATTCGAGCCTCACCAACCCCGTCAATACGGGCTAATCGATCTACAACCTGGGTTCTTGCGTAGTTTGATACATAAAGGTTATCGCGACTGCCATCCGATGACAGAATATGAATAACCATCATTAAGTCAGGGGAGTTTTTGCGAATATCAATACCTTGGCGTGTCACTTCCTCTGGCAGCAAAGGCTCTGCAATCGCAATACGATTTTGAACCAAAACTTGAGCCGTATCTAAGTCTGTACCTGGCTTGAAGGTAATATTCAGTGATGTACGACCATCTGAGGTATTTTCAGATTTCATGTAGAGCATGTTCTCTACACCGTTAATTTGCTGTTCTAATACCGTTGCTACAGTATTCCCAGCTGTTTCGGCAGTCGCACCGGGATAGGTCGCCGTAACGGCAATACTTGGTGGTGCAATTTCCGGATACTGAGCAACTGGCAAATTGCTATAGGCAATTGAACCAACCAATACGATGAGGATTGAGATAACAGCCGCAAAGATAGGCCTTTCGACAAAGAAATGGGTGAACTTCATGAGTCTTGTCCATCGTTATTGGCCTGTTCATCCGCTTGGTATGGAACAGCGTTTACTTCTACCCCTGGCCGCGCTTTCAACAAACCTTCAACGATAATCTTGTCAGATGGATCCAAGCCACTGCGAATAACCCGCATATTTCCTTGTAAAGTTCCGAGCTCAACTGGTTTAGGAATGACTTTACCTTCAGCATCGACACTCATTACAATCTTGGCCGCTTGGTCGGTCACAATCGCCTTATCTGGAACAAGCATAGCTTCTTCATTCTGACTTATTGGCAGTCGTAATCTTGCAAAAATACCAGGACGCAATACCCCATCAGCATTATCCACAATGACCCGCATTCTCAATGTACCGGTGTTTTCATCTAATCGATTATCAACAAAGTCAATGCGGCCTTCCCGGCTCCAGTCTTTTTCATCAATTAATTTAAGCTCGGCTGGCATGGTTCTGCCATTGGCAAGTTGATCCTGGCCCCCCGGCAGTCGAATCAATTCGAGATATTCCGTTTCGGAGACATCAAATACAAAATGCAAAGGATCCAATGAAACAATCGTGCTCAATGCTTCACCACTATCACCACTGCCGATCAGATTTCCTACGTCAACTCGACGATTTGAAATTCGGCCACTAACCGGTGCGATAATTTTGGCGTATTGCAGATCTAATTGGGCTGTTTTAACTGCTGCAGCAGCCGATGCTACATTGGCATTGGCTTCCTGAAAGCCTGCACGACGCGTATCTACTTCTTCCTGAGATATAGCACTTTGAGTTAACAAACGCTCACCACGTTTGGTATCGAGATCTGCTAATTTTAACTGGCTTTGCATTCTGGCCAGTTCCGCTTCTGCTCTTGCTAATGCCGCTTCATAGGGACGAGGATCAATCTCAAACAACAAATCCCCTTTCTTAACCATCTGCCCGTCCTGGAAATGCACTCTATCCAGATAACCTGTCACCCTGGCTCGCAATTCAACCATTTCAACTGCTTCAAATCGGCCAGTAAACTCTTTCCATTCAGTTAATTCGCGAATTTCAGGCTGTACAACCTGAACCTTGGGAAGGGGTTGCTCTGCATTAGCAACTTGGCTTAGCAGACTCAGCGAAAATAATGCAGTGATGGCAAAACTCCGCAGGAATGCGGGCTTTAATGGAGCGGAATAGTCTGACATGACAGATCCTTTGTTATTCGCTGGTGAAAGCGAGTGGAATAGCTTAGAATTCTTTCTAGAAAGGTTTCTGGAAAGGTTAATGCAAGATTCTTTCACGTGCAAGTTAATTTTGTTGTCATAATTTTGCCATATTAGGAGAGCATCAATTGGCAGATCGCATATTAAGTATTGAAGAAGCACTCGATAAAATGCGCAGTTGTTGGCATGGCGAGCATCTTGCTGTGGCAGAAACAATTAAACGGCTATTCCGCGCTCGTGAATTATTTTTTTCTGACGCCAAAATTGTGATGGAACAATTTAATCTTAATGTGGGGGAATTTGATGCACTGGCATCATTGCGCTTGCAAGGACCACCTTACGAACAAACGCCTTCTAATATATGCCAGGTTAATTTGGTAAGTTCGGGTGGTTTAACCAAAGTCCTCAACAGTCTTGAAAAAACCGGCTTAATAAGTCGTCGGCAATGTTCCGATGATCAGCGTAGTCGTCTGGTCAAATTAACAGACAAAGGAAAAAAACTGATTGAGGAAGCGCTGGAGATAGTTCTGGCTAGGCACGAAAAACAACTTAGCGAAGCACTAAGCCGGGAAGAGCGCGACATGCTCAATAGGTTATTGATGAAAATAAATCAGTTAGGTGTTCGCTGATAAAAGCGAGAGAGAAATAAAAATAAAGGCCCCACAGTGGCGTTACGAACGGGGTTCTTGAACCTGTTGGTTCAAGTGGGAAACCGCATGGGGATGGCAAACTTCCCGTCGGAGCGGGCTTGTTTTTCAACCCCGTAAATTTGGTTTCCTAAAGCATTTGCTTATCGGCTCAAGACAACACATGTCGCTATCGCTCACCGCAGGGTTAGTTAAATGATACGCAAATTTGTTTGCCAAGTCGCCAGAAATTTATAATTCCAATTGCCGATCTTCGTTAATAAATGCACTAACCCGCTCTTTAAGCAGAGAAATCTTTTCATTCACTTTTTTGATGTCCTGGCTTTCGTCCTGTTGCAAAGTCAGTAACTCATGCGCAATATTCAATGCAGCCATTACCGCAATCCGATCAACACCCACGACTTTGCCACTGTTACGAATCTTTTCCATGTTCTGATGCACCATCCGCGCA
This sequence comes from Methylophaga sp., assembly GCF_048266885.1. Lineage (GTDB taxonomy): Bacteria > Pseudomonadota > Gammaproteobacteria > Nitrosococcales > Methylophagaceae > Methylophaga. The sequence continues at coordinate 88,521 of NZ_JBLWYR010000003.1, read as the reverse complement.
GACGCAATTAGCGCATCTTGTTGATCTTCAGGACAGGCAACTTGATATTCTTTTCCCAGGATCGTGACGTGAACAGGTACATTCATAGTTCTTCATCCAACTGTTTCAGACGGTTGACCATATTCTCGATACGATTACGAGCAATTTCAGTTTTTTCAACTAATTGCGCGCGCTCACTAAGCCAGGCTGCCTGTTGAGAACGAAGTAACATATTCTCTTCACGCAAGCGTCTGCTGGCCCGTAGCAGCTCATCCAGCTGCTGTTCCAATTGTTGAATCGGGTTTTTATCCATTAATATGCGTCTTGGCTATGCGAGAATAATGGCTAACTATAGACGTGCGCCGTTGACCCGGTCAACAACTGCATGATGTGTTTTTTAATTTCAGGTTGTATCTCTATGTCTCAATTATATTTTCCATCCCTCTCACCGGAAAACGTGACCGTCGACGGTCCTGCCAGCACAGCCGAACTGCAAGGCGCATTATGTGGTTTGCTATGTATGGATTCTCAGGCCAATCGCAATACCTGGTATAGCGACTTGTTTGAGGACTACCGCCCTGGCGAGGAAGAAAAACAAAACCTGCTGGGTCTGTTTGATGAAACCATTCAATCACTCAACAGTTTGGATTTTGATTTTCAACTTGAACTGCCAGATGATGATGCACCGATCGGCTCTCGCCTGGCCGCACTAAGTGATTGGTGCCAAGGACTAGTATTTGGTCTGGGTGTTTCCGGATTAACTGATGAAACTGAATTACCAGCAGATTGTCAGGAATACTTGACAGATGTGTTACAGATTAGCCAGATCGATGATATCGAATTGCAAACCAGTGAAGATGATGACAATAACTATGAAGAATTAGTGGAATATCTTCGAATGGGTTTGTTTTTACTTTATGGCGAAATGCATCCCATCGCCCCTGAAGACAAAAAAATTGAGCATTAATGACTAAAAAAGAATTCGCCAAACGCCGTCAAAAACTGATGGATATCATGGGCCCAGACAGTATTGCTGTATTACCTAACTCGCTGGTCCATCCGCGCAACCGCGATGTAGATTTTCCTTTTCGCAGCGATAGTAATTTTCACTATTTAAGTGGTTTTGATGAACCGGAATCGGTTCTGGTGCTTATTCCTGGCCGCGAACATGGTGAGTTTATTATTTTCTGTCGCGAACGCGATCTGGATAAAGAAATCTGGGATGGCTACCGCGCCGGTCAGGAAGGTGCTATTGCCATCTATGATGCAGATGATTCTTATCCAATCGCCGATCTGGATGATATTTTGCCGGGCTTGATGGAAGACAAAGAAAAAGTCTATTACACCATGGGTAATCAGGCAGCCTTTGATCAACATATGGTGGGCTGGCTCAACCATTTGCGTCAGGCCTCACGGTCTGGCAAGCATTCTCCTACTGAAATCATCGAACTCGAGCACTGCCTAAATGAATTACGACTGTTTAAGAGCAGTCAGGAAATCAAGAGCATGCGATACGCTGCCGAGGCCTCAGTTAAAGCGCATATCCGCGCCATGCAGTTTACCCAGCCGGGTAAATTTGAATATGAAGTCGAAGCTGAACTGATTCATGAATTTATGAAACATGGTTGTCGCAGTCCGGCTTATCCTTCGATTGTAGGTGGCGGTGAAAATGGCTGCATCCTACATTACATCGAAAACGACAGTAAATTGAAAAACAATGATCTGCTGTTAATCGATGCCGGCGCTGAATACCAATGTTATGCAGCAGATATCACCCGAACCTTTCCGGTGAATGGCAAGTTCACTACTGAACAGAGTGCCTTGTATCAAATCGTGTTGGATGCCCAATATGCTGCAATCGATGCAGTCAAACCAGGTAATCACTGGAATCAACCACATGAAGCAGCTGTTCAGGTTCTCACCGAAGGTTTAGTCAAACTTGGTTTACTGACGGGTAATGTCGAACAGTTAATCGAAGATCAGGCTTATCGTGAATTTTATATGCACCGAACCGGTCACTGGTTGGGCATGGATGTGCATGATGTCGGCGATTATAAAGTTGGTGGAGCATGGCGTTTACTGGAACCCGGTATGGTGCTGACGGTAGAGCCAGGTTTATACATTCGCGATCCCGAACACATTGACAAAAAATGGCATTTTATCGGTATTCGTATCGAAGACGATGTGCTGGTCACCAAAGATGGACACGAAGTGTTAACTGCTGGTGCTCCCAAGGAAATTGACGAGATCGAATCGCTGATGGCGGGAGCCCGCTAAGGTCGTGAATACAGATTTTGATCTACTGATTGTTGGCGCAGGCATGGTGGGTTCAAGTCTAGCTATTGCATTGCAGAATAGTGGCCTGCGAATTGCTCTGGTAGAAGCCCAGGATTTGCTGGAACACCACCAGCCGGGCTTTGATGATCGTGGTATTGCCTTATCCTATGGCTCGCAGCGGATTTTCGAAACCATGCAACTCTGGCCTCAATTAGCTGATAAAGCTTCCGCGATTAAAGGCATACATATTTCGGATCGCGGTCACTTTGGTGCTACCCGGCTAACTGCCGAAGCAGAAAATGTACCGGCATTGGGCCAGGTGATGACCGCTAAGCATCTGGGCATTCAATTAAATCAGGCATTACAGCAACATCCAACATTAAGCATTCTGACACCGCTACAGGTTGATAGCCTTGAGCAAAACGCTACATCGGTCACTGTCACGTTATCTGATGGCCAGCAACTTACCACAAAATTACTGGTAGGCGCCGATGGGCAATTTTCCACTATCCGCGAATTACTGGGCTTATCCAGCTGGCAGCGTGAATACCAGCAAACTGCCATTACCGCCAATGTCCTACCTGAACGTGCACATCAAAATTGGGCTTACGAACGGTTTACGGAACATGGTCCGCTCGCATTATTGCCGATGTCGGAAGGTCGCTGCAGCCTGGTGTGGACGGTTCAAACCGGTAAAGAAAAATCCTTATTGGAATGTAGCGAACAGCAATTTGCCGAACAATTACAAACAGCTTTTGGTTATCGACTGGGGCATTTCGAAAAAATCGGCCAGCGCAGCAGCTACCCATTGGGATTGATGCAAACTAATCAGCCGGTACAACACCGAGTAGTGTTAATTGGTAACGCGGCGCACAGTCTGCACCCGATTGCTGGTCAGGGCTTTAACCTTGGCTTACGTGATGCGGCAGTGCTGGCAGAGTTAATAGCAACCCATCGTGAAGATTGTGGTCACGCTAGTGTGTTACATGACTACGCAGACTGGCAACAGCGGGATCAGGATAAAGTAGTCAGCGCCACAGACTTTTTGGTGAAAACCTTTAGTAATAACAGTTTTCTGTTGGGCCATGGCCGCTCGCTCAGCCTGGCATTACTTAATGGTCTCCCGGCATTAAAAAGCCGGCTGGCAAAAACCAGTATGGGCCTCAGCGACAAACAAACCAGACTTAGCCGAGGGCTGCCATTATGAAAAATGACTTTGATGTAATCATTGTCGGTGGTGGCATGGTCGGCACTGCTTTTGCGCTGTTACTTGTCAAGCAAACTGATTTAAAGATAGCGTTAATCGAAGCACATCAACCTGCCACTGTAGCCATTGATGATGCACCACTGCAACGTGTCAGTGCGATTAACCCCGCCAGTCAGAAAATTCTGAGTGAGGTTAATGTCTGGCAGACACTTCACCCTAGCCGTTTGGGTCCGTTTGAAAACATGCAGGTTTGGGAAACGGCTGACAGTGATCTGCAGTTTTCTGCTGCAGATATCGGTGTTGATTATCTGGGCCATATTGTTGAAAACCAGCATATTCAACAGCAGGCATTGGCAGCAGCCAAATTGCATCCACAAATTGAATTTATCTGTCCAGCTCAACTACAGCATTATCAAGCAGGCCAGATCACCTTGGAAAGCGGTCGCTTATTAACCGCTGAATTAATTGTTGCTGCTGATGGAGCAAATTCCGTATTGCGAGAACAAGCTGGAATTTCTAGCCGGGGCTGGACTTACCAGCAGCATGGTCTTGTCGCAACCATACGTACTGAACAGTCGCACCAGAAAACTGCCTGGCAACGTTTTCTGCCGGGCGGACCGCTCGCTTTTTTACCTCTAAATGATGCGCATTTGTGCTCCATTGTCTGGTCCCTTCCAACCGAGCAGGCAGAACACCTCAAAACCTTGAATAAACACAGCTTTGAACAAACGCTTGCTGAAGCATTTGAGCATCGGCTGGGCAAAGTTGAACTGGTTTCTGATCGCGCCAGTTTCCCACTGGCCTTGGCCCATGCCAGAGAGTATGTAAAACCAGGTTTTGCTCTATTGGGTGATGCAGCACACACAATACATCCCCTTGCTGGGCAAGGCGTGAATATTGGTCTGCAGGATGCTGAAGCGTTGTCCGAAATCCTTACCTGGGCGGTACAGAATGAGCGTCGGATTGGCAGTTTACATACGCTAAAGAAATATCAACGGCGGAGACTCGCAGAAAATCTGCTGATGCAATTCAGTATGGACGGTTTTCATCGGCTGTTTACCCAGACTGCCAGCCCCATCAGCTGGTTAAGAACAACTGGTATGCGACAAGTCAACAAATCACAGTGGCTGAAAAACCATTTTATGCATCAAGCAATAGGATCAAGATAAATTGGTCAGATTGGCAGAAACATCATTGAGGCTGCCTGTACCACCACTGTTTTTACCAGCCGACCATTTTTCTGCGCGATAATCGCTGACATATTATCCTGAGTCGCAATCATGCCACCAATAATGCGTTGAAAACTCAAATTTCTCGACTCATCCTGCAAGCTATCGCTTAACAACAAACGTTTGTTATTTTGATCACGTTTTTCCGCCAGCATCCAAGCCGCAATTTCGATATTCCGTGCACTGTTGTAAAGCTTTTGCTGGTCAATTGAAGACAGATAATAGAATTTTGACTGATTGTTATATGAAGTCATTAACATTCGTCGCATGCCCACAGTAAATGCGAGCACTCTATCGCCATCATAATCGTCGGTCAATGCCAGACGAATAATTTCAGTTGGCTCAAACCCATCCCATTTATCAAAACCTACATTTGCGGGATAGATGAATAATCTGGCCACGCTGTCTTCCAATGTCCGCATATGACGATCATGACGCTGATTGGGATTACGTTGATAAAGTTTGATGGTCAGCGTTTTTAGATCCTGCATGACCCGTTGTTGGTGTAACTCAATAATATCGTCAATATTACTCTTGGCGAAATTTGAAAAAGCAGGTGAACCGTCATTTGTATTGGTGGCACAAGCCGTTAAAAACCAAAAAGCACTGCTGATTAAGGCAAACTTAAGCCATCGCATCAAATAGTCTCTCCTGAGTTGAAACATCCTTGATTGCCTCTACCTGCAAGTAGGCTTGTACTTGAGCTGGCAGTCTGGTTTGTGTGTCGTCACGTTCAGTTTCACGATTGACCAAGCTGAAGTTACGAATATATCGTGCCTGCTGGCTATCGTAATTATCCGTCACTCCGATAACCGGACGGCTGATAACAGGTGGACGGTTTACATTATTAAATTCAGATTGTTTATCAAACACCACCGGGAGTCGAACAGACGACTCTTCCGGCTGTCTGCTCGGGGTGAAAAGTACCGGTAAATTACTATTGATTTGCATCCGAAGTTACCGGTTTGCTCGATCCCTTAGAGGATTTGTTACGTCGAGGTCGATTGTCTTTGCTGTTATCGCCACGTGATTTATTTTGGTGACGAGGTGTCGGATTACGTTCTGCTCTGATTCTCGGTTGCGGTGTTTCCAGCTGCTCATCAGAGCTTTGCGCTACCGGTAATTTATGTTTTATATATTGCTCAATATCAGGCAATGAAAAGGCATATTCTTCACAGGCCAGACTTATCGCAATACCACTAGCACCCGCTCTCGCTGTTCGGCCAGTTCGATGCACATAGTCTTCTGCATCCTGAGGTAAATCAAAGTTAAACACATGACTGACTTCCGGGATATGCAACCCACGAGCCGCCACATCGGTAGCGACCAGATAGGGAAATTCACCATCCTGAAAATGTTTTAACAGGCTTTCACGTTTTTTCTGTGGTACATCACCGGAGAGTAATGCCGCTTTGTAACCATTACCTTCCAGATAACCCCATACACGTTCAGCGACTTGTTTTGTGTTGACAAAAACAATACTGCGCAAAGGCTTAATACGTTTAATTAACGCCAGTAACAATGGGATTTTTTCTTCGTTTGAAGGGTAGTAAACCCACTCTTCAATCCGGTCACCCATCATTTTTTCCGGTTCAACCTGCACTTTTTCCGGATTATTCATGTGCTCGTAGGCTAGCTCAGTCACTTTATAACTGAGAGTGGCAGAGAACAACATGCCTAAACGTTTTTCCGGACTTGGCAGACGGCGCAAGAAAAAACGCACATCTTTGATAAAGCCCAGATCAAACATCCTATCCGCTTCATCGAGCACCACAACTTCAATATTATTAAGGTTGAATACCCGCTGTTTATGAAAATCCAACAGTCGTCCCGGCGTGCCAATTAATACATCGCAACCGTCAGTGATAGCATCGCGTTGACGTTGATAATCTTTACCACCATGCGCGATCACAATGCGCAATCCGGCATGGCTATTTAATAATTCGGCATCTTTAACAATCTGAATTGCTAATTCTCGAGTGGGTGCCAAAATCAAAGCACGAGGTTGTTTAGGCGGTGAATTTTGCGCATCTTGGTTAGCTAATAAGCGCTGAAATGTGGCTAATAAAAAGGCGATAGTTTTGCCGGTACCCGTTTGTGCCTGACCCGCGACATCGTGGTTTGCCAGCAATAATGGTAATGACTTAGCCTGTATCGGCGTGCAAAATTCAAAGCCCGCTTGCTGCAAGCCTTTCTGCAGTAGCGGATGAAGTGGCAGCGATGAAAATGCCGTGTCGGTGAGGTGAGCACTCATATAAATACTTGCATTACCTTTACTGATAAGAAAAAATGTTACTCAATGTTGGCTTGCGAGTATAGCGGTCCAATACTTTAGATACCACTGGAGATAAAACATGAGCGAAAACGTCACTAGTGTGACCGATGGCGACTTTGACAGCCTGGTTCTACAGTCTGATTTGCCTGTATTAGTCGATTACTGGGCAGAATGGTGCGGTCCCTGCAAAATGATTGCGCCGGTGCTAGAAGAAATTGGTGCGGAATACGCAGGCAAATTAAAAGTCTGCAAACTGAACATTGACGAAAATCCAGATACACCTCCACGCTACGGCATTCGTGGTATTCCTACGTTGATGCTGTTTAAAGATGGCGAAGTAGAAGCGACTAAAGTTGGCGCATTGACCAAATCACAATTGGCTGCGTTTCTCGACAGCAACATCTAAATTTGTGATGTACTCCTATCCCCACACCAGTGGGGATAGTTGTATCTATAGATGCCTCACTCTAAGCCTTGCATATTCATGCCAGCTAACGCTGATCTAGGCAACCACTCCGAATTGTTACCAAGCTGATGGATGTATCTGAACTACTCGATGATCTGAATAAACCGCAACGTGAAGCTGTTGCCGCACCACTTGGCCATACACGTATACTGGCTGGCGCTGGTAGCGGTAAAACACGAGTTTTGGTTCATCGTATTGCCTGGCTGATTCAGGCCGAAGCCTTATCTCCTGCCAATATCCTTGCCGTTACGTTCACCAATAAAGCGGCCGCTGAAATGCGTGGCCGCATTGAACAGATGCTGGGTTATCCGATTGGCGGAATGTGGGTTGGTACTTTCCACGGTTTAGCGCATCGCTTGCTGCGGTCACACTGGCAGGAAGCAGGCCTACCTCAAGGCTTCCAAATTCTTGATAGTGATGACCAGTTGCGCATGATCAAACGTATTATCCGCGGCATGTCCCTGGATGAAGCGCAGTGGCCGCCAAAACAGGCCCAATGGTATATCAATGGCCAGAAAGACGAAGGTCTCAGAGCAGCACATCTGCAAGCTGGGGAGGATCCTTATTCGCAAAATATGCTGGCAATTTACCTGGCCTATGAACAAGCCTGTGAACGCGCGGGTGTGGTGGATTTTGGCGAGTTACTGCTGCGCAGTCATGAGTTATGGCTGAAACGCCCTGATATTCTGGCGCATTATCAACAACGTTTTTCTCAAATTCTGGTCGACGAGTTTCAGGATACCAACACCATTCAATATGCTTGGATAAGAGTATTGGCTGGCCAGACCGGACATTTATTCATAGTCGGTGATGATGATCAGTCTATCTATGGCTGGCGCGGCGCCAAAATTGAGAATATTCAGAAATTCCATAAAGATTATCCTGACGCCAGTACCGTAAGGTTAGAACAAAACTATCGCTCTACCGGTAATATTCTTGCTGCCGCCAATGCAGTTATTGCCAATAACAGTGAGCGTCTGGGCAAAGAATTATGGACTGAAGATGCTGATGGTGAACCCATTCAGCTCTATAACGCCTACAACGAGCGTGATGAAGCTGCCTATCTGGTGCAAGAAGTTCGCAACTGGATGAATCAGGGTGGCAAGCGCAGTGAAATTGCTGTGTTATATCGTTCCAATGCCCAGTCACGAGTGATTGAAGAAGCCTTGATGCAATCCGCTGTGCCTTATCGGGTTTATGGTGGACTACGATTCTTTGAACGCGCTGAGATCAAGGATGTTTTGTCATATCTGCGTCTGATAAGTAATCGGCGTGATGACGCGGCTTTTGAACGCATTGTGAACATCCCCACTCGCGGTATCGGTGCCGCAACCCTAACTCAGCTGCGCCAATATGCCCGCGAAACCAATCAATCTATGTGGCAATCTTCAGTAGATTTTTTACAGCAAAAAACCTTACCTGTGCGTGCGGGCAACGCGTTATCGGCGTTTTTAACGTTGATTGATTCATTAACACCGGAAGACGACAGCATGTCGTTACACGAACTGACGGCTCTGGTTATCGATGAAAGTGGGCTGCGTACCCACTTTGCCAAAGATAAAACCGAAAAAGGCCAAGGCCGCATTGAAAACATGGATGAGCTGATCAACGCGACCCGCGAATTTATGCGTTCCGATGATGAAGAAGAAATGCCGTTACTGGATGCTTTTCTTGCGCATGCCGCATTGGAAGCCGGAGAGAATCAAGGGGATCAATGGCAGGATTGTGTGCAGTTGATGACGTTACATTCAGCTAAAGGCCTGGAATTTCCAATCGTGTTTATGGTGGGTATGGAAGAAGGACTATTTCCAGGTCAAAAATCCTCTGACGATCCACTCAGGCTCGCTGAAGAGCGCCGTCTGTGCTATGTCGGCATGACTCGAGCCCGCAACACATTGTATCTGCTGTACACCGAATCACGTTATTTGTATGGGCAAGAGATGCATCCTCGCCCTTCTCGCTTCCTCAGTGAAATCCCTGTCGAGCGGTTGCATCAAGTTCGTTCTCAAAAAAATATGGCGTCGCCAGGTTTAACAGCTATTGCCAGTCGCAGCCATTCAGCTGATGATACGGGTTTCAGAACCGGCCAACAGGTGATGCACCAGAAATTTGGTCAAGGTGTCATTATTGACACTGAAGGTAACGGCAGCCACGCTCGGGTTCATGTGAATTTCAAACAAGCTGGAAGCAAATGGCTGGTTTTGGCCTACGCCAACCTTGAAACCTTGTAATTCAGGAAAACCATAATGCAATTATCTGTTTTTACACGACGCTTGGCCATTTTGATAAGTATCTGCTTACTCGCTGCTTGTGGTCCGGATGACGCGGGCCCATTCAACGAAGAAATTGATACCAGTAAAATTTATCGTTGGAAAATGGTCACAGCGTGGCCTCCAGGCTTTCCTGTTTTACAGGAAGGCGCTGAACGTTTTGCCGCAAATCTTGAAGCCATGTCCAATGGTCGACTCAAAGTAAAAGTATTCGCCGGAGGTGAGTTGATTCCAGCGTTACAAACCTTTGATGCTGTTTCACAGGGAACTGTAGAAATGGGCCATGGCAGTGCTTATTATTGGGCAGGTAAAGTGCCTGAAGCGCAATTTTTCTCTACAGTCCCTTTCGGTATGACACCGCGCGGTATGAATGCCTGGTTATATCATGGTGGTGGTTTAGATCTGTGGCGTGAGGTCTATGCGCCTTATAATGTCGTACCATTTCCACTTGGGAATACTGGCATCCAAATGGGCGGCTGGTTTAATAAAGAAATCACCTCTATGGCCGATTTACAGGGTCTGAAAATGCGCATTCCTGGTTTAGGTGGCAAAGTATTCGCCAAGGCTGGTGGTAACCCTATCCTGCTCGCCGGAAGCGAAGTTTATACCGCACTGGAACGCAATACCATTGATGCAACCGAGTGGATTGCGCCTTATCATGACCAGCGTCTGGGTCTGCATCGTGCGGCAAAATATTACTACTATCCTGGTTGGCAGGAACCAGGTGCAGTGCTTGAGCTCAGTATTAATAAACGCGCCTGGGATTTATTGCCACCTGATTTACAAGCTATTGTTGAAAATGCAGCAAAAGCTGAAAATCTGCTTATGGCATCCGAAATGGAACAAAAGAATGTGACAGCATTGGCAGAGTTACGCCAGCGTGATGATATTAGTATTGTGCCTTTCCCTTCCGATGTACTGAAAACACTGAAAGAAATTACTGAACAAACGCTGGCTGACGAAGCCGCTCAAAATCCTAAATTCAAACGTGTTCATGAAGCCTATAAAAACTTTCGTGAACAAGATGAAGATTGGGCAACTATTTCTGAAAAAGCCTATTTGGATATCCCATAATCATGGTACTCATTATTTTTACTCGTGAAGGTCTGGATGCATTTAAGGCAGAAATCAGTGATGATATCTCGGCCATCTGGCACAACCCGCAGCTTTTGACAGAAATTGAACGTGATCAATTTAAAAGCCATGGCATCAACTGCGTTGAATTGCCGCAGATGATCGATGTTGATAATAACAAGTCGACATTATGGGCTTTGGAATATGTTGAGAAAAATAGTGACGATCAGGAGATTATGATTGAGTGCCCTTAATTTAGTATTCAGCCTGACATTGATGCTGAATCTGGCTTTTGTGTCCACGCTGCATGCCAGTGAATGGGATCAGGCCCGCTTACAACTTGAAACACCTCAAACCATTACCGTTTATCGTGATGTCAACTGTCAATGCTGTCATAAATGGATTGAACATCTTGAAAAGCATCAATTTGTAGTAATCGATACCATCAGCAATAACATGAGCCAAATCAAGGAAAAACTGGGCGTTCCTAACAATATGGCCTCATGTCACACCGCCGTGATTAATGAGTATGTGATTGAAGGACATGTGCCGGCTGATGATATAAAACAGTTATTGATTGATCAGCCTGGCCATATCAAAGGATTATCAGTACCGCAAATGCCAGTAGGCACACCGGGGATGGAGATGGGGCCTCGCAAGGATCATTTTATCGTCTTTAGTTTCGATCAAGACGACGAGTACCAGCTATTTAATGCTTATCAAACCAATGATGAAAATAACTATCTGCCGTTAAACCCCACTCAGTAATGGAATTATTGATCGTCCTCGGGCGAGTATTTGCCTCAGCAGCCGCAAACGTTTTCCAGAAAAATTTTACTCATCAAGGTTTGCATTCACTGTTTATTGTGATGCTTTCCTATATCGTTTTAATGCTAATCAGCCTGCCTTTATTAATATTGGTTGAGCATAGCGTAATTGAAGACGGTTTCTGGCTCAATATTCTGCTGGCAGCCTTGCTGGATATGGCCGGTACGTTGTTTCTGGTGGTGTCTTTATCCAAAACTGACCTGTCGGTTTTCGGACCACTGAACGCTTATAAAGTGGTGATTTCAATGATCCTCGCGGTGATTTTTCTGGGCGAAGTACCCAGCCTGCAAGGTTTCAGTGGCGTCATGATTATTTTGCTCGGCAGTTTTTTATTATTTCCGCCAGCGGCCAGCTCTTCCTCAAACCGACTATGGAATTTGTTCAGACAACGCGGTGTGCAATATCGGTTTCTATCGATTCTGTTATTTTCAATTGGTACCTTGCCGCTTAAAAATGCCGTGCTCAGTGGTGGTGCCTTAGCAACCACTCTTTACTGGTGTTTGTTTGGTTTGCCATTCTCTGTGGTTCTGTACTACTGGTTTGGTGGAAAACGCTTGCAAGTCGATTGGCAAACCGCCAAACAACACCGTAGTCATTTTCTCTGGTTAGGTAGTTTTATCTTTTTGATGCAATACACCACTATGCTGGTGTTTTCGCAATTACTGGTGGCGTATTCGTTAGCATTGTTTCAGCTCAGCATGGTATTGCAGGTATTTCTTGGTTATCGGATTTTTCATGAGAAACATATACTTCGACGATTATCAGCCTGTGGGGTAATGATTGCTGGGTGTTTACTGGTGCTTACCACTTGAGTGACTGCTCCTCGTTCAGGCTTGCAATTGATATTGTGGTATATTGCCCGCCACTTCTCTGCCTGTTGTGATCCCGCAGGCGCTTTCGACTGATAAGATAAACACCATGACTTTTGACGATCTCTTTCTTGATGATGAATTGATTGCCGCCGTTCGCGACAGCGGTTTTGAAAAACCCACTGACGTTCAGCAGCTGGCAATCCCGGCACTATTAGCCGGTCAAGATGTGCTGGCCTGCGCTGCAACCGGTACCGGAAAAACTGCCGCATTTATTCTGCCGATTTTGCAACGCCTCAATGATGAAAGACATAAACACGATCAAGCGCGAATCCTGATTCTTGCACCTACTCGTGAATTGGCATTTCAAATCCAGCATGTGTTTCACCAGTTAGGTAAAGCCTTTAAACCAACCATAGCGATGCTGACGGGTGGTGCTTCGCCCTGGGCACAGGTGCAGCATGCCAGTGCTCAATGCGACATTATCATTGCCACTCCAGGTCGCTTACTAAGCTTGGTGAATGATGAATCGGTTGATTTATCCGCAGTTGAATTGGTCATTATTGACGAAGCCGATCGCATGCTCGATATGGGACAGGGACCGGATGTGCTGATGGCGCTTGCCGCGATCAAATCCAAATTCCAAGCCGGATTATTCTCAGCAACCTTAGCGGGTAGTGGTGTCAGAATTTTTGCCGACGAACTGCTTACCGATCCTCAGGAAATTCACATCAACGCGGCCAATAAATTGGCAGAAAATGTGACTCAGCAGGTGTATCTGGCTGACAACCGTGAGCATAAACAGGCTCTGTTACTGGCGTTTATCAATGCACCAACTTGCCAACGCGCTCTGGTGTTCTGCAATAAAAAAACCCGTGCTGAAGAGGTCTGCGACTGGTTGCAATCACAGAATATTTCCGCTCAGTTATTACATGGTGATTTTGATCAATCAGTGCGCCGTGAACGTATTCGTAAATTCCGCGCTGGCCAAATCAAAGTCACAGTAGCCACTGATGTGGCCGCCCGCGGACTGGATGTAGCAGACATTACCCATGTCATTAACTACGACCTGCCGTTTCGCGGTGATAATTATATTCATCGCATTGGCCGCACCGGTCGTGCTGATAAACACGGCACGGCGATTAATTTGGTTGAACCACATGATCTGAAAAATCTGGAACGCATCGAATACCACCTGGGTCATGGTTTACCGATCCGCAAATTGAAAGGCTTGGCGCCTAAGGCCAAAGCCAATAAGGCGCGTTCCAAAACAAAAGATGAAAAACCGCGTTATATTCCAAAAAAAGACCGGCCAAGCGATAGTTAACCTGTATTACGCATTCCCTGTGAAATGGCGCTGATACTTCGCAATAGCGGGTCGCGCCATTTGGCCGTTTCAGTTTCGGTATAACCTCCATGCCGGTAACGTTTTAATAACAGCAACTGAATGTGATTTAACGGATCCAAATAAGCCTGACGTCGACGCAAAGACAACGCTAATAATGGATTTTCCGCCATCAACTTATCGGCTCCTGTGAGTTGTAATAATTGACCGACTGTTTGCTGGTATTCCTTTCTAATCACCTCTAATACATCAGCAGCCTGTTGTTTATCTAAACATAAATCAGCATATTCCGCAGCGATTTCCATATCGGCCTTGGACAGAGACATCTGCGTATTACTGACCATAGCCCGGAAAAACGGCCATTCAAAATACATTTTTTGCAAAATATCGCGGCGGCTCGGATCTTCAGCAACCCATAAAGCAATCGCACTACCTATACCATACCAGCCAGGCAAGGTATGTCTGGATTGTGCCCAGGCAAATACCCAACCGATAGCTCTGACAGAGGATTTTGAGCGATCACCTGCTTTGCGATGTGAAGGTCGTGAACCGATATTCATCAAGCCTATTTCACTGATTGGGCAGGCTTCATAAAAATAATCCAGAAAGCCCGGTGTCTGTTCAGTGAGCTTGCGGTATTGCTGTTCACCCAACTCGGCAAGTTGCTGCATGATACTGAGATATTCGGTTTTTTCTTGCGCTGAATCGGTCACCAGGCCTCTACTGGCTTTAATTAACGCAGACACGCCCATACCCAGCTCATACGATGCCGTTTCGGTATTGCCATATTTAAATGACAATACCTCGCCCTGCTCGGTGAATTTAATCTGGCCATGAACGGTATCAACCGGTTGGGCCAGAATTGCATCATGGGTTGGACCGCCTCCACGTCCAACAGTACCGCCCCTGCCATGAAACATTCGACAGCCAATGGCATATTGCTCTGAAAGCCGGCTAACAGTTTTCTGTGCCTGATATAAATTCCACGCTGATGCCAGAATGCCGCCATCTTTACAAGAGTCGGAATAACCGAGCATCACTTCCTGCATATTGCCTGAAGCCGTTAATAAGGTTCGATACTGACTGTTTTCCAGCAAGGCCGACATCACTGGCTCGATATGCTCCAAGTCTTCGATGGTTTCAAATAATGGCGCTACACGAATATGGCAAAACCAGCCATGTTCGTCCTGACCAATTAAGTCGGCAAATTTAGCCAGCAGCATCACTTCCAGAATGTGACTGGCCTGATGGGTCATTGAGATCACATAATTGCCAAAGGCTTTTTCGCTGACTTCTACCCGTAATCGGGCAATCAGTCTAAATACATTGAGTATTTCCAGAGAATCTGGCTGCAAATCCCCGTAGATCTCAGGCAAGCGCGGGGCTGCCAATAAATCGCTCAACAGAGCCTGCCGCTCAGTTTCATTCATTTGCAGATAATGGCGATTAAGGCCGGTTAATGCCAATATCTCACCCACTGCATCGGTGTGCTTAGAGGACTCCTGACGGATATCCAAGTTATACAGATAAAAACCAAAGGTTTTGACCAGTCGAATCAGATCGGTGAGTTCTGCAGCGGCAATCGCAATATCACCATTTTCCACCAGTGATTTATGTATCAGGTGCAAATCTGCCAGAAATTCATCTTCATTGTGATAAGCAACACCCAGACTTTCAATTTGCAGATCCGGTCGGAAAAACTCTTCCAGCACCGCCAAATTATCTTTCAATCGGTAACGCATCATATAAAGCTTGCGCCGGTAGGGTTCATTCACAAAACGTTGTGGATTAGTTGAAAATGCCCCAGCAAAACGTTCTTCGCATTGTTCAATATCGGCTGCCAAGGCTTCACTAATATGACAAAGTGGTTGCGATTGGGTCAGAATAAAACTGAGCTTGGTGACATCATCCAGATAACGGCGAATCACCGTACGTTTCTGCAGTGCGATTGCCATTTCTGTAGTTTGTGCGGTAACAAAAGGATTGCCATCACGGTCGCCGCCAATCCATGAACCGAAGCGCAAATAATCCGGCACAACAATCGGGGTTTCCGGATCCAGTTCATCGCCATACACTCGACGCAGCGCGTTTTCCAGATTTCGGTAGGTTCTGGGCACCGCATCAAACAAACTGACATTGAAATAATACAAACCGTTTTTGATCTCATCGCGTACTGACGGTTTCACCGCTCTGACTTCGTCAGTTGACCAAAGTAACTGGATTTGACGTTTTAACTGGGCGCGAATTTGTTGCTGATCGAACTCCGTTAACAAACCATCGGTAAGCTTTTCATCGAGCAAAAACACCCGGCGTAACATCTCCATTACCGTGCGACGTTTGGATTCTGTCGGATGCGCAGTAAACACTGGCATATAAACCAGTTTTCCCATTAACTGCTGCAATTGCTCAAGCGACACACCTTCATTTTTGAATTGGCTCAATGTATCGAGAAATGAACCGTGCCAAAGACTTCCACCATTACGCAGCTGGATTTGACGGTTATGGTGGTGATAGGCCTCTTCAGCCGTATTGACCAGACTGAAATAGAGATTAAAAGCGCGAATAACTTCCCGTAAAGTAAATTCATCCAGCGATTCAATTTTATCTTTTAAGGTTTGGCGCAATTCAGCATCATCTTCCTTACGCAGCTTTATAAAGCCTTTGCGTAATTGTTCAACCGCCTTATAAACCTCATCTCCGGATTGTTCTGCGATGACTTCGCCCAACAAATTCACCAGAAATCGCACATGCGCTCGCAGATCCTTATCGGTAAGCAGTTCTAGATCTACTACATTGGTAAAATCAACTTGTCTTGTTGTCATGAGTTATCCACTAATTGCTGATACAGGTGTTGATAGGCTTGCGCGCTGTTTAGCCAACTAAAATCCTGCACCATTGCAGTCAGCATCATCCGTCGCCACAAACGGGGATGTGAAAATAATTCATCTACTTTTAACAAAGTATCGTAAAAGTTTTCTACTGTGGGCTGGTCAAATTTAAACCCCGTTGCCAGCATTTGCTTGCGATTGTCTTCGCTGGCATCGACTACCGTATCCGCCAGACCACCAGTGTTTCGAACCACAGGCAATGTGCCATAGCGCAAACTATACATTTGGTTTAAACCACAGGGTTCAAATCGTGATGGCATCAAAAACGCATCAACACCCGCTTCGATTTTATGCGCTAATGCTTCATCGTAACCAAAT
This sequence comes from Methylophaga sp., assembly GCF_048266885.1. GTDB lineage: Bacteria > Pseudomonadota > Gammaproteobacteria > Nitrosococcales > Methylophagaceae > Methylophaga. The sequence continues at coordinate 71,556 of NZ_JBLWYR010000003.1, read as the reverse complement.
TGAATACCCACTTTATCAGGAAATCTGGCTCTTAAAACACGCAGATCCTGTTCAAATCCTGCTTCACCACTTCCCAGGCAAACTAATTGAATATCTTTTCCCTCGGCCAATAAACGATTAATAGCGTCAATGGTGAGGTCAACACCTTTTTGTGACACCAGTCGACTAATCATGCCAAACAGCAGTGTTTCGTTCGATTCAGGTAAAAAGAAATGCTGTTGCAGCGCTTTTTTATTAAGGGTTTTGGGCTTTAAGTTTTTAATACTATATTGATGACTGATAAATTTGTCAGTCTGTGGATTCCACTCATGGGTATCTATACCATTAACAATCCCACTCAGTCGGGATTGCTTTGCACGCAGTTCTAACAACCCTTCAAGGCCATATCCATAATCATAATGGCAAATTTCCTGCGCATAGGTGGGGCTGACAGTCGTTATATGATCGGCATAGATCAAACCACCTTTCATAAACGACATCATGCCGTAAAATTCAATGCCCTCTACCTGCCATAGCGATTCAGGCAAATCGAGCATCTCAAATACTTCACGAGAAAACAGCCCTTGATAGGCCATATTGTGAATCGTAAAAACTGTTGCTGGACGACGCTTTTCTATACTGAGTAAGGCTGGTATCAGACCAGTCTGCCAATCATTACAATGCACGACTTCCGGTTGCCAGCTTAACCCGACTTCATTGACGGCTACGGCGACAACGGCCCGACAAAATAAAGTAAATCGCGCCGCATTATCGGCCCAGTCTGCGCCATTTGGATCACAATACGGTCCACCATCCCGATCAAAATGATCTACTGAATCAACTAACCAGACAATCACATCACTGTCAGGTAATTGTGTTTGAAGGATATGAATAGGTTGGTGATAACCATCCAGTTTGATGCTCGCCACCAGCGGACAGTCGCCTAGCTGATTCAATGTGGCGCGATAAGCTGGCATGATAATGCGTATATCCTGCTGCATCTGTGAAAGTGCCAATGGCAGGCTGGCTGATACATCAGCAAGACCGCCAGTTTTCATTAGCGGATGGACTTCACTGCTGGCAAACAGAATTTTTCGCACTATGCTCTCCCAAAATTGTACAATTGCTAAATTATATACGCTCAAAGGCATAGTCACAGCCTTGTAACGGGAGAAACCATGCAACCTTGTACTATTGTTATTTTCGGCGCCACCGGCGATCTGTCCCAGAAAAAACTGCTGCCAGCTTTGTATCATTTACAAGCGGAAAATCGTTTAACCGACGACACCCGCATCATTTGTATGGGACGCAAAGAAAGCACCCAGGAAGAGTGGCAGGAGCTGGTAACAGAATACGTTACTCCGCGGGTCCGTGGTGGTATCGATAACGATTTACTGCAGACTTTTTTAAAGAAAGTGCATTATTTCAAATGTGATATCAATGAAGCCTTCAGCTATCACGAATTGAAAAAACTGATCACCACACCGGAAAATGGTTTCTCTCAGAATATCGTTTTTTACCTCTCCATCAGTCCTTCTCTATTCAGCGTAGTGGGCGATCAACTTTCTGCCGTTGGCTTGAATCAGGAACAGGATGGCTGGCGTCATCTGGTGGTCGAAAAACCGTTTGGTTACGATCAGAAAAGTGCCGCTGAACTGGAACGCATTCTGCGCAAAAACTTCACAGAAGAACAAACTTACCGGATTGATCACTATCTGGGTAAAGGTACGGTTCAGAATATCTTTGTTTTCCGCTTTGCCAATCTGTTGTTGGAACCATTGTGGAATCACAAATACATTGATCATGTACAGATCACGCATGCTGAACAGCAAGGTGTTGGTGGTCGCGCCGGTTACTACGATGGCTCTGGTGCGCTACGTGACATGATTCAAAGTCACTTATTGCAGGTAATGGCATTGGTTGCAATGGAACCACCTGCCGATATGGATGACGAATCATTACGTGATGAAAAAGTAAAAGTTCTCAAATCAATTCGTCCAATCACCAAAGATAACGTTGATCAACATGCTTTCCGCGGTCAGTATGCGGCAGGTGAAATCAACGGCAAACCGGTCAAAGGCTATCTGGAAGAAGATGATGCGCCAGCAGGCAGTGTGACCGAAACCTATGCTGCGATGAAAGTCTACATTGATAACTGGCGCTGGCATGGTGTGCCTTTCTACCTGCGCACCGGTAAATGCATGCCGGAATCAAAAGCGATGATTGCCATTCGCTTTAAAAAACCACCATTGGAATTGTTCAAAGACACCAAAGTGGGTGAAAGTCATGCCAACTGGATTGTCATGGGTCTGCAACCTGACAATACCTTGCGTATTGAATTACAGGCCAAACAACCTGGTCTGGAAATGAAAGCGCACACTGTTGGTTTGGAAACAATGGAAACCGACGACAACAAGCATAAGCTGGATGCTTATGAAGCATTAATCCTGGACGCTATCCAAGGTGATCGTTCATTATTCCTGCGTGCTGACGAAGTTAATCTGGCCTGGAAAGCGGTTGATCCGATTTTGGAGAAATGGTCTGAAGAAAAAGACTTCATTCACACCTATAAAGCTGGTACCTGGGGTCCCGAAGAAGTTGAGCAATTAAAGGACAACAGCTGTCACGCATGGCGTAATAATGCCTAACTAAGTAACAATCCAAAAAAAACCGGACAATGTCCGGTTTTTTTTGGATAATATTTTGAAATATCAAGTCAAAGCCTGACCTAATTTTATCTTCATCTCTGCTTTCCATTGCTCGGCCCACTCGGGTGCTGCTTGAGGTAACAGCAGTACTACTGTGGACCCCATGTTAAAGCGTCCCATTTCTTCACCTTTATTCAAGCGAATATTGGAATCAGCATAATGCCAGTCCAGAATATCTTTGGTGTAGGGCGGCGTAATTTCACCTTCATGCCACACCGTTTCCATACTGCCAACAAAAATAGCACCGACAAGAATTAACGCGACAGGACCAAAATCGGTTTTGAAAATTGTGACCACTCGCTCATTTCGCGCAAACAACCGTGGAACACCACGCACAGTGAGCGGGTTAACTGAGAATAACTTACCGGGTAAATAGCGCATCCGCATCAACTTTCCGGATAGCGGCATATGAATGCGATGATAATCTCGGGGAGACAAATAAATTGTTGCAAATTGTCCTCCCTCAAACTTTGCTGCTAATTCTTGATCACCACCAAGTAACTCCAATGTCGAATAATCATGACCTTTAGCCTGCACTATTCTTCCTGCAGTAATTGGACCTATTTGGCTAATACAGCCATCTACTGGTGAAGTAATTACGTCGCTACCTATGCTGATAGGTCTGGCTTTAGCTTTAATCTTACGTGTAAAAAAAGCGTTGAAGTGTTCATAGTGATTGATATCAGGTTGGACGGCTTCGCTCATATCCACTTTGTATTGGCGAATAATGGTTGAAATCATTTGATTCTTAAGCCAGGGAATTCGACATCGGCAAATCTTATGCATCAAACGTGACAATGCATGTTGCGGTAGGCAATGTTGTGGAAGTGTAAGCCAAAAATCTTTTTTACTCGCTTTTGGTATCTCAGTTTGCTTTAGATCGTTATTAGACAAATTGCCCCCTTTCACCCATTCCTTAAGCTTGTCATAATCAACTCTTGATATCACCAGCATCTTTCCGAATAGGAGTATACCAAGTCATGAAAAATCTGCTGAACGCATTGGTAATCACATTGCTCAGTTTTATCAGCTTTGCCAGCTATGCGGGAGGCGGCCAGTCGACTCTACCCTTGTATTACGTTATTGAAGAACCTTTCACTATTAATTTCTTGCGACAAAGTGACGAGAAAGCTCGCTACCTGCAAATCAAAGTCGCCTTAAAGTCGAGTGATCCAGCCATTCTAACCAGTGCTGAAAGCAATTTGCCCATGATTCAGGACACACTTCGCATCCTTTTCGCGGAGCAAGATATGGATACCGTTAAAAGCCTTGATGGTCGCAGCAAGCTTCAAGAAGAAGCATATCAGCGTATTAAAGCCATTTTTGAAGAGGAAACAGGTAACAGTAATCTTGAAGCAGTGTATTTCACTACCTTCCTCTGGCAATGAACAGGCACGGTATTTGCTTTAAATAATTTATCGATAGGACATAGACAACATGGCTGAAATACAAAAAGATATCGAACTCAAACAAGGCATGAGCAAAAAAACCAAAATCATCATGATTGTTGGGATTGTTGTGCTGTTATCTGTCATAGGTGCAGGCGTTTACTGGTGGCTATCTAAAGATGCAGCCTCGGAGGAGTCGACCGAGGATGCTGAGGTAGCTGTACAGAAAGCAACTCCGGTTTACCACGAGGTGGCTTCGCCATTTATTGTTAATTTTTCTGAACAAAGCAATAACCAGGTTCGTTATCTGCAAATTAAGATGAAAGTGATGGCACGTGATCAGGCAACCATTAGCCTGTTTGCTTTGCACGAACCGGCTCTGGTTCATGAATTGCTGATGTTGTTTTATAGTCAAAATTATGACGAATTAAGCACAACCGAAGGAACACAAGCTTTACAGCAAGCGTCATTGGAAACCATTAATAACTTCCTTAAGCAGCAGGATAGCTCGATCACCGGCCTTGAAGCGGTTTATTTCACCAGTCTGGTAATGCAATAGTTATGGCCGTTCACGATATATTGTCACAAGATGAAGTCGACGCCCTGTTAAACGGACTGGGCGGTGACGATATTAAGCAGAATGAGCCACAACTAGACGAGTTTGGCAAACCTCGTCGGTATGATTTTGGTAACGAAGAACGTATCATTCGCGGCCGCATGCCGACGCTGGAAATGATCAATGAGCGATTTGCTCGTTATCTACGGATAAATTTATTCAACATGTTACGTCGGTCGGCTGAGATTTCCGTCGGCGGTGTTCAGGTGATGAAGTTTTCTGAGTACGTGCATACCCTTTTTGTGCCGACCAGTCTTAACTTAATTCAATTACATCCACTTCGCGGTACTGGGCTCATCGTATTTGAACCAAAATTGGTATTCACCATCCTTGATAATTATTTCGGTGGTGAAGGCCGTTTTCAGGCGCGTATCGAAGGCCGCGAGTTCACTGCTACTGAATTGCGCGTTATCCGTATGGTGTTAAACCTCTGCTTTAACGATTTAACCGAAGCTTGGTCTCCGGTGATGCCGGTCAAATTTGAATTCGTCAATCATGAGGTGAATCCTCAATTTGCAAATATTGTTAGTCCAAGCGAAGTCGTGGTTATTTCGACCTTTCATATAGAGCTGGATGGTGGTGGTGGCGATTTACACATTACATTGCCCTATTCCATGCTGGAACCGATTCGCGAATTATTGGATACCGGTTTGCAAAGCGATCGGTCTAATGATGATGGCCGCTGGGCCAAGTCCATGCGTGAAGAACTGATGTTGGCAGACGTCACCATATCCGCCACATTGGCTCAAACCAAACTCACATTAGAAGATGTTCGCAAGTTAAAAGTGGGCGACATTATTCCTATCAGCATGCCCAAAACAGTCACCACAATGGTCGAAAACATCCCGGTGTTTCGGGCGAGTTATGGTGAACACAATGACAAAGCAGCGTTAAAGATCACCTCAATTATTGAACATCCAAAAGACAATACACCAAGCTATCAGTTGGCAAAGGCTAAAAAATCATGAGTGAAGATACTAAACAATCCGATCAGGATCTGGCTGACGAATGGGCTGCGGCACTTGAAGATCAAGGCGATAATGATTCGGCAGAAGATCCTTGGGCTGCTGCGTTGGAAGAACAGTCAGAAGCCGAAGCGTCCAGTTCACAAGCCAGCCCTGCTCCCCTCGATAAACTGAATGATGAAGGCAAACAACGGTCTGAAGTTAATCTGGATATGGTGTTGGATATTCCTGTCACCATTTCAATGGAAATCGGTCGTACCCGCATCAGTATTCGTAACCTGCTGCAATTAAGCCAGGGTTCTGTAGTAGAACTTGATCGTTTAGCTGGCGAGCCTATGGACGTATTAGTAAACGATACGTTAATTGCTCATGGCGAAGTGGTAGTGGTAAACGATAAATTTGGTATTCGACTAACTGACGTCATTAGTGCCGCAGAACGGATTAAAAAACTGCGATGAAATTCTGGCACGTTATTTCAACGGCCTTAGTTTCCGTGTTGCCGTTACCGATATATGCCGAGACTATGAACTCTGCGCCAGTCAATGCCAGTACATTGCTGCAAACCATTTTTGGTTTAATTGTAGTGTTGGCAATCATCGTCTTTTTAGGCTGGCTATTAAAACGCACTCAGTACTTTCATGCCGCGCATCATGGTCAATTAAAGGTATTGGGAGCCATTTCATTGGGGACTCGTGAAAAAGCGGTATTGATTCAAGTGGGTGAACAACAGCTTTTACTAGGCGTCACCTCACAACAAATCAATACGCTATATACACTGCCTGAACCGCTTTCAATCCGAGAATCCAATGTAAAAAATACTGATTCATTCGCTGAAAGACTAAAACAAATGATGCAACAGCGAGGCAATTCATGATTCGTCTCGGATTATTGCTGGTCTGTATCTTGTTGCCAGGGTTGGTACTAGCAGAACCTGGTATTCCTGCTTTGACCTTATCCACCGGCGAAGACGGATCACAAAGCTATTCGTTAACTTTGCAAATCCTGGCTCTAATGACCGTGCTGACATTGTTGCCAGCAGCATTGTTAATGATGACTTCGTTTACTCGAATCATTATTGTGCTGGCCATTCTGCGACAAGCTATGGGGGTGCAATCCACTCCATCTAATCAGATCATGATTGGTCTGGCTTTATTTTTGACCTTTTTTATCATGTCCCCGGTCTTTAGCAACTCGTATGAAAATGGTGTTAAGCCTTATCTTGATGGCGATATAGAAGCTACAGCGGCGATAGAACAGGTCAGCTTGCCTTTTCGTGAATTTATGCTGGCACAGACACGTGAGAGTGATATCGCGTTATTTGCCGAAATTGGAGGTTATGAGGCGATTGAAAGCCCCGATGATGTTCCGTTTACTCTATTGTTGCCTGCTTTTGTAACCAGCGAATTAAAAACTGCTTTTCAGATTGGTTTTCTAATTTTCGTACCGTTTTTAATTATCGATCTCGTGGTCGCCTCAGTGTTAATGGCGATGGGTATGATGATGTTGTCCCCGATGTTGATTTCCCTCCCCTTTAAACTGATGTTGTTTGTGTTGATCGATGGTTGGGCATTGTTGATGGGAACGCTGGCCTCCAGCTTTTATATTTAGCCATGACACCTGAAACTGTTTTAACTGTCATGCAACAAACGTTGGAAGTGATTACCTTATTAATCATCGTTATTTTAATCCCCGCGTTAGTTGCCGGTTTAATTGTCAGTATGTTTCAGGCTGCCACATCTATCAATGAACAGACCTTAAGTTTTATCCCAAAATTACTGATCACTATTCTCGTTTTAATGATGGCCGGCCCCTGGATGTTGAGTTTGGTGACCAACTACACCATCCGTCTGTTTGAAAACATTCCCTACCTGATAGGTTAGTGATGAACCTGTCGATCGCAGAAATTAGTGCGATGCTCGGTACTTATCTGCTGCCGTTATTTCGTATCGGTGGCATGGTGATGGTCGCTCCCATCTTCAGCAGTAATTTTATTAATGTCCGAACCAGACTCATTATTGCTATGGCCATAACGTTAGTGGTGGTTCCAACTATAAACACCCCAATCCCAGTGGTCTCACCATTAAGTGCTCAGGGCATCCTGATGATCGCCCAAGAAGTAATGATTGGCATATGCATGGGGTTTATGTTGCAACTGTTAATCAACGCATTCATCGTCGCAGGCCAGATTGTTGCGATGCAGATGGGGCTTGGTTTTGCCTCCATGGTCGATCCACAAAACGGTACGACCGTTCCCGTTATCAGTCAGTTTTATATGATCTTTATCACGCTAATGTTTTTAAGTATCAACGGGCACTTAGTATTAATACAAGTCATGGCAGAGAGTTTTATCACGCTGCCAATTGGTGCCGGCGGCATTGCGGTTGAGAGCTTTCGGGATATCGCCGGTTTGGCTAGTTGGATGTACGCCGCTGGCGTCATAATCGCGTTACCAGCGATTGGTTCGCTGATGATGGTCAATCTGGCCTTTGGTATTTTATCGCGCGCTGCCCCACAAATCAGTCCATTTTCCATTGGTTTTCCACTGACGATTGGCTTGGGCTTTGTCATCATTTATATCACCTTACCCGCTGTTGGCAATCATTTGGTCAATCTTGCTGATCAAATATTGCAAATGACTCGTTTGCTGGTACAGAACAATGGCTGAGCAGGATAGCGGTCAAGAACGTAACGAAGCCCCCTCGGGTAAACGACTCCAGGATGCTCGGGAAAAGGGTCAAGTTCCTCGCTCTCAAGAATTAAGTACCGTTGTGGTATTGATAGCTAGTGCTGTGGCAATGTTATTTGTCGGAGGCAATTTGATCAGTAGTCTCGGTGAAGTGATGACGCAATCGTTTTCGCTGAATCGGAAACTGATCATGGATCCTCATATGATGGCGCAGCAACTGATTCTCGCCTTGAAAATCATGGCTGTCGATGTCGGCACCTTTCTCGCCATCACTCTGATAGCAGCTCTGTCTGCACCGGCACTGATCGGTGGCTGGAATTTTTCCACCCAGGCCATTGGAGTCAAGCTGGAAAAGATGAGTCCATTACGAGGTCTGAAACGAATTTTTGGACCTCAAGGTCTAGTGGAACTGGGCAAAGCTCTTGGTAAGTTTTTGCTGGTTGGCAGCATCGGTACAGTAATTCTTTGGAACCTGCGTGACCGATTATTGACACTCGGACGTCAGGAAGTTAACTCGGCCATGACCGAGTTGGGCTTTATCGTTTTATGGGGTTTTTTGGCCATTTGTGCCAGCCTGATTTTGATTGCATTGATTGATGTACCTTTCCAAATGTGGAATCACACCAAACAACTACGTATGACAAAACAGGAACTTAAAGACGAAAATAAAGAATCTGAAGGTAGCCCTGAAGTCAAAGGGCGCATCCGCAGAATGCAGATCCAATTATCACAGCAACGCATGATGCAAGATGTGCCCAAAGCCGATGTGATTATTACCAACCCAACACACTATGCGGTGGCGTTGCGTTATGACCAATCAAAATCCGGCGCACCTGTCGTACTAGCCAAAGGTACCGATCTGATTGCCCAACAAATCAGAATGGTTGGCGATCACCACGAAGTCCCCATTATCTCTGCTCCTCCGCTGACTCGGGCCGTGTATTACAGCACGGAGATCGGTCAGGAAATTCCATCTGGTCTATATATTGCAGTAGCTCAAATACTGGCATTTGTTTTCCAATTGAGACGTTACAAAAATACAGGCGGTAACAAGCCAAATCTCAATACTGAAGACCTGCCAATACCTGATGAATTTAAACGAGATGAGTAGTCAATGGAGAATACAAGCCTGACCAGCCGTTTAGGCGTTGCTTTAAACGGTAATGTCGCGACACCAATGTTTTTGGTGGCACTGCTGGCCATGGTGGTTATCCCCCTACCCGCGTTCATGCTGGACATGCTGTTCAGCTTTAATATCGCGTTATCGCTGACCATCGTGCTAGCCAGTGTCTATGTCAGAAAACCCTTACAGTTTGCAGCATTCCCGACCATCTTATTATTAGCAACCTTGTTAAGACTTGCTTTGAATGTGGCCTCTACCCGTATTGTATTGTTAGAAGGTCATACTGGCACCGCCGCTGCAGGTGATGTTATTGAAGCCTTTGGTTCGTTTGTAATCGGTGGTAATTATGCTGTCGGTCTAGTGGTGTTTGCCATCTTAGTAATTATCAACTTTGTGGTGGTCACCAAAGGTGCCACTCGTATTGCTGAGGTCAGCGCCCGTTTTACCTTAGATTCAATGCCCGGTAAACAAATGGCGATTGATGCTGACTTGAATGCTGGTTTGATTGATCAGGATGAAGCCCGCAGGCGTCGTGAAGAAATCATGCAGGAATCGGATTTTTACGGCTCAATGGATGGTGCCAGTAAATTTGTTCGCGGTGATGCTATAGCCGGGATCCTGATCCTCTTTATCAACATCATTGGTGGTTTTATCATCGGCGTGATGCAACATGGCCTGAGTTTTTCTGAAGCCGCCCACAATTACACCCTACTGACCATCGGCGATGGTTTGGTTGCCCAAATCCCTTCTTTATTACTTGCTGCCGCAGCGGGTTTATTGGTCACGCGTTCAACAGCCGATCAAGATATTGGCGAACAGATATTTTCTCAACTGTTGAAAGAACCCAAAACGTTAGCCATCACCTCAGGAATTATCGGTGGCATGGGGTTAATCCCAGGTATGCCTAATGTGCCGTTTTTGCTATTAGCAGGCGCTGGTGCTGGCAGTGCCTGGTTAATTGCTCAGCGTCAAAAAGCCGCCACGCTGGCTGCAGCTCCACCGCCACAACAGGAAGCTAGTCGCGAGCAACGTGATTTGAGCTGGGATGACTTAAGTCCAGTTGACCCTATTGGTTTGGAGGTGGGTTATCGGCTTATTCCTCTGGTAGATAAAAACCAGGGTGGCCAATTAATGAATCGCATTAAGGGTATTCGCAAAAAGATCTCGCAAGAAATGGGCTTTTTAATCCCACCAGTACATATCCGCGATAATCTGGATTTATCGCCCACGTCCTATCAAGTCACGTTATTTGGGGTGACCTTTGGCGAAGCTGAGGTATATCCAGATCGGATGCTGGCGATCAACCCCGGTCAGGTATTTGCTCAACTAGATGGGATTAAAACCAAAGATCCCGCTTTTGGACTTGATGCCATCTGGATTGAACCAGGCCAAAGAGAGCATGCTCAGGCCCAAGGTTATACCGTGGTGGATGTCGATACCGTGGTCGCCACCCATTTAAGTAAAATCTTACAAAACCATGCACATGATTTATTGGGCCGTGAAGAAGTGCAGCATCTGCTGGACAATCTCGCCAAAATCGCACCGAAACTGGTAGAAGGTTTGGTCCCAGACACTGTGCCCTTAGGAACCGTACAAAAAGTATTGCAAAACTTGTTGCAAGAAAATATTCCGATTCGAGATATCCGTACTATCAGTGAAGCGATTGCTGAACAAGCAGCTCGTAATCCAGACCCCGAAGCCATTACTGCCGCGACACGCATGGCATTAGCACACTCTATTGTGCAGCACATCAATGGCACGCAACCCGATCTGCCAATTATCACGTTAGATCCAGAGCTGGAACAGATATTGCTAAAAACATTACAGGCTTCTGGAGAAGGTGGTGCAAGTTTGGAACCTGGTCTTGCAGAGAATATGCATAAAAATCTGCAAGAAGCGGCTCAACGGCAGGAAATGTCTGGCGAATCCGCCATATTGGTGGTTCAAGCAGGCTTAAGAGGTTGGATTTCCCGCTTTATTCGACATGCGATACCAGGACTGCATGTGCTGTCCTACAACGAAATACCAGATGATAAACAAATACGCATTGTGGCAAATGTGGGTCGATAACAAGAAGGTGATGTGATGAAAATTAAACGTTTCCAGGCGGCAGATGTACGTCAGGCTATCCGCGAAGTACGCGAAGTACTGGGTCCGGATGCCGTTATCCTCTCAAACACACGAGTAGACGGTGGTGTGGAAATCGTAGCGGCAACCGATTATGACGAAACGCAATTCCGACGTCAGACTGCTGTTACACGTCAGGTGGTAGAAGAGCCCAAAATTGAAATTGATCCGACACAACCCACTGCGCCCGCGTATGTTCCCCCCCAGCAGAATATCTGGTCACAGGAACCGACCTTGGTTCAAATGCGTAAAGAAATTGCCAGTTTGCGGGACATGTTACAGAACCAGTTATCCGATTTGACATGGAAAGACATGGCTCGACAAAGCCCAATTCAAATGCAGGTTTTGCAGCGGCATATGCGTATGGGAACTGATGTTGAACTCGCCAAACAATTGGTGCAAGCAAGTCAGGGAATTGATGATTTAGAAACTGCTTGGCGTCAATCCTTAGGCAAACTCGCTGCGCAGATCCCATTGTCTGATCAAGATATTATCGAAAAGGGCGGCATCATGGCCTTGGTTGGTCCGACAGGTGTTGGAAAAACCACTACCATTGCCAAACTAGCTGCACGTTGTGCGTTGAAACACGGCGCACGCCAGGTCGGCTTGATTACCACTGATTGTTATCGAATTGGTGGTCAAGAACAATTACGTAGTTATGCCCGCATTTTAGGTGTGACACTACGGGTGGCGAGAAATCATCAAGAACTTAGTGAAGCACTAAACGATATGCTTGATCGGCGCTTTATACTGATCGATACTGCAGGTATGAACCCTCGTGATATGCAATTAACACAAAAAGTTGCCATGTTAATGCAACATTCACCACGCATTCGTCATTTTCTGACACTGTCTGCTACCACCCAGAGTCATGCTCTGAGTGATATCATTAAAGCGTTTTCGCACCTTACCTTAAGCGGCTGCATCCTGACTAAAACGGATGAAAGCAGCAGTTTAGGAGGCGCGGTCTCTGCAATCATTCGACATCAACTGCCTCTTGCCTATGTCTGCGATGGCCAACAAGTGCCTGAAGACCTCGGTCTGGCACGGCCTAACAGTTTAGTGAATCAAGCCAGCGAGTTGATGCAATCTGAACAACAAGCACTGGATCCTCAAACAGTATCCAGCTACGGAGGTTTTGCCGCTTATGGCTGACACACCCCTCGACCAGGCAAGTGGTCTGCGAAAAATGGCTCACGTGCCAAAACCTGTGAAAGTAATTGCGATTGCCAGTGGCAAAGGTGGCGTGGGTAAAACCAATGTCACCGTCAATATCGGTGTCGCGCTTGCTACTCAGGGGAAAAAAGTCGTGCTACTTGACGCGGATCTCGGTTTAGCGAATATCGATGTCATGCTTGGCTTACATCCGCAATTTAATCTTCTGCATGTTTTAGAAGGCGATAAAAGCCTGAAAGACATTATGGTCGATGGCCCTTCCGGCTTACAGATTATTCCAGCAGCTTCTGGCGTAAAAAAGATGGCTGAGCTCAGCCCGGCAGAACATGCTGGAATGATTCAGGCATTCAGTGAACTGGATCAGCATATTGATATCCTACTTATTGATAGTGCCGCAGGCATTGCCGACAGCGTAGTCAGTTTTACCAAAGCAGCCCAGGAAGTCATTGTTGTGGTCTGTGATGAGCCCGCCTCAATCACCGATGCTTATGCATTAATCAAATTACTGAGCCGTGAGCACGGTGTTGAACGTTTCCACATTATTGCCAATATGGGACGCAGTATTCAGGAAGGTCGTGAATTATTCGATAAAATCTCTCTGGTATGTGATCGCTTTCTGGATGTAACCTTAAACTTTATGGGTATTGTGCCGTTTGACGAAGATCTACGCCGGGCAGTCAAAAAACAACGCGCTGTAGTCGAGTTTTTACCGCGTAGTAAATCTGCAACCGCTTTTCAACATTTGGCCAAAAAAATCGATTATTGGCCGGTAGCGAAACAACCGAGGGGGAATATGGAATTTTTTGTAGAGCGTCTGATACAGGCTAGCCTGGAAGCAGGTTAGGATGATTGGTGTAGGCATGTATTCCAATCATATCTCTGAACTCAGCCAGCATCAGTTGATTGAGCAACATGGTAGTTTGGTTAAACGTATTGCTTACCACCTTGTTGCCCGCTTACCGCATACTGTGGAAGTGAACGATTTAATTCAAGCGGGCATGATAGGTTTACTGGATGCTTCCCACCAGTACAAAGCGAGCCAGGGCGCCAGCTTTGAAACCTATGCGGGTATTCGTATTCGGGGGGCGATGCTTGATGAAATTCGTCGTAATGATTGGGCGCCCCGTTCAGTTCATCGTAAAGCACGTGAAATTGCTGAAATTATGCACCAGCTGGAACAACAACTTGGTCGATCGCCACTTGATTTGGAAGTGGCTGATGCAATGGGTATAACACTGGAAAGTTACCACCAGCAATTACAAGACGCATCAGGACATCAGGTGTTCAGCCTGGATGATATGACCGATAATCAATTGACCGATGGCGATTCGTTTGGCAGTGACGAAATCGGACCCGCTGAAATTACGGAAAATAACAATTTTGAACAGGCTTTAGCAGAAGCAATTGGCGCTCTACCAGAACGTGAGCGACTATTGATGAGCCTGTACTATAATGAAGAATTAAATTTAAAAGAAATTGGTGAAGTACTCGGCGTCAGTGAGTCACGTGTCAGTCAAATCCACACACAAACTGTGGTGAGATTGCGTAGTAAACTTCGCGATTGGATGCAGTAATTTTGGGAGGTATACCTTGGATAAAAATATGAAAATCCTCATTGTGGATGACTTTTCTACAATGCGACGGATTATCAAAAATCTATTACGCGATCTTGGCTTTAATAACACTATCGAAGCCGATGATGGTTTAACCGCCCTGCCAATTTTGAACGCAGGTGGTATAGATTTCCTGGTGACTGATTGGAATATGCCAGGCATGCAAGGCATTGACCTGTTAAAAACGGTGCGCGCCGACCCTAAATTATCCACATTACCGGTCTTAATGGTTACTGCCGAAACCAAACGAGAACAAATCATTGAAGCGGCCCAGGCTGGCGTCAATGGTTATATTGTCAAACCGTTTACGGCCGCGACATTAAAAGAAAAAATAGAGAAAATCTTCGAACGTATTAACGCCCAATAAAACGCTGGAAAGGAAGTTATGGAAGCTCTGAATAAAACAGAACAACTTGAAGCCGCCCGGGCGCTGATTAATGCGATCGAACAGGATGATGATGATCGCATTAAATCCGAGTTGATGGCCTTAACCAATGCTCGTGAAAGTGCATTATTTCAACAAATCGGCAAACTAACTCGTGAACTTCACGAAGCATTGAATAATTTCAAAGTCGATGCCCGGCTAGTTGATCTGACTCAAAATGATATGCCAGATACTCGGGATCGCCTGAACTACGTTATTCAAACCACCGAAGAAGCTGCACATAAAACGCTGGGGTACATTGATAAAACCCTACCTTTGGCTAATGAATTGAAACAAACTGCCGCTAAGCTCAGTGAAAGCTGGCAACGCTTTCGAAATCGGGAGATGTCAGCAACAGAATTCCGTGATTTGAGCCGGGAAATTGAAGCTTACTTACCTGTGGTGAATACGCATGCTGGAGAGATCCACAATAATTTATCTGAAATGACGCTAGCACAGGGCTTTCAGGACTTAACCGGACAAGTTTTACGCCAGGTCATTGGACTGGTGGAAGAAGTTGAAAATAATCTGGTTAAGTTGGTTAAGGTGGCAGGACAAACTCAGCAAAGTGGTGAAACGAAAGTCGTTGATCCCTTAAAAGCAGAAGGACCACAGATAAACGCTAAAAATAAACCGAATGTGGTCAACAACCAGGATGATGTGGATGACTTGTTATCCAGCCTTGGTTTTTAGAAGGACAGGAGCATGGCCTTAGATACAGATGATGAAATTCTGCAGGATTTTCTGGTTGAGGCAGAAGAAATTCTTGATGGTTTAAATGAGCAATTGGTTGCTCTGGAAACACAGCCACAAGATAAAGATTTACTGAATTCCATTTTTCGTGGCTTTCACACCATTAAAGGTGGTGCCGGTTTTTTAAGCCTTGAGGCTATGGTCAACTTGTGTCACAAAGGTGAAGATGTTTTTAATCTGCTTCGCCAAGGTGAACGCTTAGTAGATGCAGAAATGATGGACACCTTTCTCAAGGTGTTGGACAGCCTTAACAGTATGTTTGCTGAGGTTAAAGCCGGTTCATTCCCAACCGAAGCTGATCCCGAGATTATTCAACAATTGGCAGCCTATTTATCTGGTGATGCTCCTATAGCCATACCTGAACCAGCCCCTACTCCCGAACCTGAACCCGTTGCTGTTGCAGCTCCAACAGAGAGTTCTGCAGAAAGCGATGATATTACTGATGACGAATTTGAGGCGTTGTTGGATCAGCTCCATGGTAATGCGCCTCCAGGTATTAGTCCCCCCGAAGCACCACCTAAGGCAGAGCCTACCAAAATGACCGGTGATGATGAAATCTCCGAAGAAGAATTTGAAGCACTGCTGGATGAATTACAAGGTAAAAAACCGGCAGCTAAAACCCCACCACCAGCCTCAAAACCAGCTGTTCAGGCAGCAAAGCAACCTACGACTCCGACAGTAGATACAGCAGCTTCTGACGATGATGGGGAGAGCCTTACCGCAGTAAAACCAGCAATTGCAGCACAGGCCGCAGCCGCACCACAAGCAAAGGCAACAGCTGACACCAGTGTACGGGTAGATACCGCAAGACTTGATGACATTATGAATATGGTGGGTGAATTGGTCTTGGTACGTAACCGCATCAATACTCTCGAAGCCGCTTTTGAAAACGAAGAAATGGCCAAAGCAGTCAATAATCTGGCTGTGGTAACAGGCGACTTGCAAACTGCGGTAATGAAAACGCGGATGCAGCCCATTAAAAAGGTATTCGGTCGCTTTCCCCGTGTGGTACGTGACTTGGCTCGCAGTCTGAAAAAAGACATTAACCTTGAGTTACGAGGTGAAGAAACCGATTTAGATAAGAATCTGGTTGAAGCCCTCGCCGACCCGTTAGTGCATTTGGTACGCAATGCAGTAGATCACGGTGTCGAAATGCCGGATGTGCGGGAAGCCTCAGGTAAGTCGAAACAAGGCCTAATCGTCCTCGCCGCCGCTCAGGAAGGTGATCATATTCTGTTGACCATTTCAGATGATGGCGCCGGCATGAATCCTGAAGTATTACGCCGTAAAGCCGTTGAAAAAGGCATGATGGATGAAGAGGCAGCTTCTCGTCTGACAGAATCAGAATGTTTTGCGCTTATTTTTGCACCAGGTTTTTCGATGAAACAGGAAATTTCTGATATTTCCGGACGTGGTGTGGGGATGGATGTGGTCAAGACCAGTATCTCCAAATTAAACGGCGTGATTGATATCCAATCTGAAATCGGTAAAGGCACAACCCTTTCTATCAAAGTACCTTTAACGTTGGCCATTATGCCAACCTTGATGGTGATGTTGGGCAATCAGATATTTGCCTTCCCATTGGTCAGCGTTAATGAGATTTTTAATTTAGACCTGAATAAAACCAATACCGTTGATGGGCAACAAACTGTTATTGTACGAAACAAAGCATTGCCGCTGTTTTATCTCCGTAAATGGCTCAATAAAAATAATGTTGCTGAACGAAAAGCAACAACGGAACATGTGGTCATCGTCAATGTGGGTACTCGGAAAGTGGGGTTTGTTGTGGACCAATTGATTGGTCAAGAAGAAGTGGTCATCAAACCGCTCGGCGCCTTACTTCATACCACCAAAGGCTTTGCTGGAGCGACCATTACTGGCGATGGGCGTATTGCACTTATTCTGGATTTTCCTGAGTTAATGAATACCTACGCACACCGTAATTATTAAGGATATTTGTGACTGTAAAGGTACTGATTGTTGATGATTCAGCATTTTTTCGCCGGCGACTGACTGAAATCATTAACGCCGATCCACGGCTTGAAGTCATTGCCAGTGCGGCTGATGGTTTGGAAGCTGTAGAGCATGTATCTCGTTACAGACCCGATGTGGTCACCATGGATTTGGAAATGCCTCTTTTGGATGGCATTGGCGCGGTAAAAAAAATCATGCGTCGTCGCCCTACGCCAGTCTTAATGCTGTCTACTTGGACCACTGATGGTGCCAAAGCAACACTTGAGGCATTAGATGCTGGGGCGATGGACTTTCTGCCAAAACGTTTTGAAGATCTAGCACAGGACAAAGCCAGTGCCCGGCAAAAATTATGTGATCGTATTAATTTTCTAGCAACGCACTCAAAGCCTGATAAACACACCACCCTGATCAAAACATCTGAGCCCCCCGTCACTGTCACTCCGCTCGAAAAGAAAAAAATTGAACTCGTGGTGATTGGTACTTCTACCGGCGGCCCCGTTGCCTTACAAAATGTTTTGTCTCAATTGCCGGCTAATTTTCCGTTTCCAATTGTTTTGTTGCAACACATGCCTGCGACATTTACACCTTCATTTGCTGAACGGTTAAATTCGCAGTGCGAAATTCAGATTAAAGAAGCTCAACAAAACGATGTCTTACGTCCTGGTGTTGCTTATTTAGCACCTGGTGGCCAACAATTATTACTCAAAGGTCGTCGGGGGCAACTTTATTTGCAGGTGGATCCTGGTCCGGAAAATGCGACATACCGACCTTGTATTGATATCACTTTGGAATCAGTTTCTCAGATTTGTCCAGCGCAAACCTTAACCATTATTCTGACGGGCATGGGGGCTGACGGATGCGAAGGTGCAATAAAAATGCATCAAAAAGGCGCAACCGTTTGGGCCCAAGATCAGCAAAGCAGTACGATCTATGGTATGCCGATGGCTGTCGCTAAAGCCGGCGTAGCTGATAAAATTTTGAGTCTAACTGAAATCGGTAAACTACTGACGGCGCTTAAATAGTCATGGATATCCTCAGCATTCTGGGTTTACTGATTGGGTTTGGCGCCATTATCGTTGGTCAGTATCTGGAAGGTGGTCATCTCGATACCATACTTAATGCAGTGGCGTTATTGATTGTTTTGGGGGGAACACTAGGTGCTGTAATGTTACAGACACCGATGAATACTTTTTTACGAGCTCTGAAAATGACCGTATGGATATTCAAACCGCCTCAGCAATCCGCTAAACGTTTATTAGATAAAATCCTCGACTGGAACCAAATTGCCCGACGTGAGGGGTTACTCCGCCTAGAAGCCATGGCGATGGAAGAAACTGATATTTTTACCCAGAAAGGTCTGCAACTGATTGCTGATGGCGCAGAACCGGAAATCATCCGCGAAATTTTAGAAACCGATCTCGACATCATGGAAAACAATGATCTGCAAGCCGCAAAAGTCTACGAAGCGATGGGGGGATACTCACCCACAATTGGGATTATTGGCGCGGTATTAGGTCTAATTCACGTCATGGGTAATCTGGCAGATCCTTCATCACTAGGTTCGGGGATCGCCGTGGCATTTGTTGCCACTATCTATGGTGTTGGCTTGGCTAATTTATTGTTTTTACCAATTGGTAATAAACTCAAAACGCTGGTGCAACGGCGTACCCAATTACAAATGATGTTAATTGATGGTTTGATTAGCGTGGCTGATGGTGATAATCCACGCAATATTGAAAGCCGTCTGCAGGCGTATCTGAGTTAATCTGATGGCCCGTAGAAAACGGCATGAAGAACACGAAAACCATGAACGCTGGTTGGTTTCCTATGCTGATTTCATTACGTTATTATTCGCGTTTTTTGTGGTGATGTATTCCATTTCATCAGTCAATGAAGGCAAGTACCGCGTCTTGTCGGAAACGTTGGAGAGCGTTTTTTCGCAGCCTACTCGAAGCACCGATCCTATTCAGATGGGAGAAGTCAGCCGCGGGCAGGGAGAAATGGTCGCCTCACCAGGTAAACCCGATGTTCCAGACTTTGAAATTGAACTGCCAGAACTGCCCAAAGAACGCCCTCCCATTTCCGAACAAAATTTACGTACCATCAATGATATTTCACAGCAACTCAGTAGTGCACTCTCTGATTTGATTACCAATGAAGATGTCAGCATCAAACAAACTGAAGACTGGTTAGAGGTTGAAATCAATTCCAACTTCTTGTTTGCCAGTGGTGATGCACGTTTGGCTCGAGAAGCCGTGCCGGTAATTGGTCAGATTGCTGATGTGCTTGCCCCGGTGTCTAACCCTCTCCAGGTAGAAGGTTTTACCGATGATCAACCGATTAATACACCCCGTTTTCCATCCAATTGGGAGCTTTCCGCCGCCAGAGCAGCCAGTGTGGTGAACTTGCTGGATCGCTTTGGTATCGAGCCGGGGCGAATGTCGGCCATTGGTTACGGAGAATTCAAACCAATTACTGATAATGAAACTGAGTTAGGTCGGCAAAAAAACCGCCGGGTCGTGTTAGTTATTTTAGGAAGTTCAGAGAGCCGAAGAACACTGGAAGTGTTTGATGATCAATTAAATCCTCCTGCATCAAATGATGAAAATAGCAGCACACCGATTACAGACAGTCTGACATCCCCAT
Source organism: Methylophaga sp. (assembly GCF_048266885.1). Lineage (GTDB taxonomy): Bacteria > Pseudomonadota > Gammaproteobacteria > Nitrosococcales > Methylophagaceae > Methylophaga. The sequence continues at coordinate 51,378 of NZ_JBLWYR010000003.1, read as the reverse complement.
TGCTGGTACCCAGCAATACTGGCGAGTCGTCACCATGACGGTCTGGGCGATAGCGAATCAAAAAGGTGGCGTGGGCAAAACGACTACCGTTGTTAGCCTGGCGAGTCATCTTGCATTGAAAGGTCATTCCACCCTATTGCTAGATATGGACCCGCATGGCTCGTTAACGACTTACTTTGGCTTTGATCCTGACAATATCGAACATAGCATTTACACCCTGTTTCAGCAGTCAGAACAGCAACCGCTGAATGCTATATTCAAGACACTTAAGAAAACCAGTCAGGAAAATATTTACATATTACCTGCAGCCACCGCCATGGCGACATTGGATCGTCAACTAGGCATTCAAAGTGGTAAAGGTTTAGTCATACAAAAAACGCTGCAGCAACTCAATGACCGTTTTGAATATGTGCTAATAGACTGCCCACCGATGTTAGGGGTTTTGATGGTGAATGCGTTGGCCGCATGTGATGAGCTTTTAATACCTGTCCAAACTGAATTTTTGGCCTTAAAAGGCTTGGAACGCATGTTACATACCCTGCATTTAATAAATCATTCCCGACAGCAAAAACTGCCTTATTTGATTGTGCCCACTATGTTTGATCGCCGTACCCGTGCCGGTACACAAACCTTACGAAAAATGCAGCAGGATTATGAAGAGAATCTTTGGTCAGATGCAATACCAATTGATACACAGTTTCGTGATGCCAGTAAGTCTGGTATTCCTCTGCCAGCACTAAATCCTGAGAGTCGAGGCAGCATGGCCTATGAACGTTTAATGAAAAAACTCATAAAAGTCTCTCCAGTGTTAAAGTCAGATCAGAATGTCTAAGCCAACACAAATCAAAGAACCAAAACAAGCGCTGGCAGCCTATCTGCAGGAGCTGTTACTGGAGAGTGAACCTGAAATTTTAGAACAGGTTGCCTTTGAAATAGAACAAACTCCCCTTGTTACTGAACCAGAGGTCTTCGCCAGTATCGAAAATACCCCTGACAAAAATACTCAGGCATTATTATTCGAAGTGGCAGGGATGCAGCTAGCCTTGAGCCTGGATGAACTGGATGGTATTGAGAACTGGCCAGAGGATGGACTGTCACAAATTCCCGGTCATCCAAGTTATGTGGTGGGTACCTTAAGCCGCCCCAAACAACATACTCAAGTGATTGACCTAACAACATTGATTACTAATCAATCAAGTAATTCAGAAAATAACCGCTACATATTATTAGTAGACAATAAACAGTTAGGACTGGCAGTTTCGACTATACGCCATGTGGTAAAACTGGAACCTGATAATGTGCGTTGGCGACGTGAACCTGGTCAAAGACCCTGGCTGGCGGGTATGTTGATGTCACCTTTAAGCAGTATTATTTCATTAACAGAACTGTTGAAAATGTTGCGCTGAATGAATGAGAAATTGGCACAAACTGTGCTTGATGATTATAAATAATGAACGTCATAAAATTGGCAGTTTCACTGAGGTCAATATTTTGTGAATAAGGAAAATAAAATGAGCGAACAAGATAATCAGGCCGGTAATGATCCTATTCTGCAATGGGTTTCATATCAGTTGGAACAGGAAGTGTACGGTATCAATGTAATGCAGGTGCAGGAAGTATTACGACCTACTGAAATTGCTCCTGTACCAGGTGCGCCCGATTATGTTTTAGGCATTATCAATCTTCGAGGCAATGTGGTTACCGTCATTGATACCCGTAAACGTTTTGGTTTGCCATCCCGTGAAGCCGATGATGACTCGCGTATTATCATTGCTGAAGTAAGTGGTAACGTTATTGGAATGTTAGTCGACAGCGTTGCCGAAGTAGTCTATTTGCATCAATCCGAAATTGACACAGCACCAAATGTGAGTAGTGATGACAGTTCACGATTTATTCAAGGTGTATGTAGTCGCGATAAAACCTTATTGATTTTGGTGGACGTCAATAAGCTGCTTAATGATGAAGAAATAGCAGATATCGCCAGCTTCTAATATGAATCATGGCTGACGAAATTCATCCCACTCTCCCCCTTGTTCCCACTACAAGAGTGGATGTTCCAGCGGATGAGAAACGGCGTCACCCACAAAATGAGCAGGATGAAAATCATGCTGAAGATAATGAGAAAAAAAATAATCCGCCAAAACGGCCACCTAAAACGGGCATTATTGATGAATATGTGTGATGTCTCAGGAGACATATCATGATGTTATATATCTTATATAGTTTGGTAGGTCTGCTTGCTATTGTTCTGCTTGCAACCAGCTACCGTTTCTTTCGCTTAAACCGCTCACAAGCCAATCAAATCAGTGCCTTGCAGCAACAGCTATCAGCCTTATGCAGTGCCGCTGTAGGTTCAGATGAACGTATTGTGCGTTTTGAACAGTCCCTGATGAAAATCAAAGAACAGCAAAACACCATGGATTTGGGTCAACCTCAACAGCAAAGCTATGAGCATGCTATTCGGCTGGCTAGAAAAGGCGTTGATATCAATCAGCTTATCGATAATTGTAATTTGAGTGAAGAAGAGGCTCTACTGATTACCCGTTTGCACGGAGCCCAACGTCATTCGGCCACTGATTTACATTAGGCGCTCTATATTCTTTTAGTCTGAAAAGATTAAAGACCCGCTAAAGCTAGGTTCTGTTGGGCAGTGTACTTTGAGGTTTGCCAATTAAATAACCTTGTACAAAGTCCACTCCAAAGTCTTGGAGCATTTTTAAGGTTTCTCTGTCTTCGACAAATTCAGCCACAGTTTTTTTGCCAAGGCTATGTGATATATCAATCATCGATTTCACTAATAACTGATCGACCGGATCATTATGTAAATTGGTGATAAACCCACCATCGATTTTCAGAATATCCACCGGGAAATGTTTTAAATAGCTGTAAGAATTAAATCCAGCGCCAAAATCATCCAACGCAAAGCGACAGCCTAAATTTCGCAGACGATCAACCATTTGTTTGGTCTGGTCAAAATTGGATATAGCTGACGTTTCAGTTATTTCAAACACTAAGCGAGAGGGATCGGCACCAGTCTCAAGTAATTTACGCTCAACCAGTGGATAGAGATTTTTGTCGAGAAAAATATTGCCAGATAAATTCACTGCTAAAGCCGTATCTTTCGGTATGTTTCTCAGCAACTCAAAAGCATGATTGACCACCCAAAGATCGATCTGATGAATCAATCCCATGGCTTCTGCTACTGGAATAAAATCCTGGGGATAATATAGTTTATCGCCCTGACCCCGCATTCGAATCAAACACTCATAGTGATTGATTTTGTTTTCTTTGAGCGAGTAAATAGGTTGAAATTCAAGAATGAAATTTTCTTGTTTTAATGCAGCCCGAATCCTTGGAGCCCATTCGACACTATGCCTTAACGCATACATTTCCCGATCAGCTGGGCTATATACATGAACCCGGTTGCGCCCGCGTTTTTTGGCTGTGTAACAAGCCTGATTGGCATGCGAAAGAATCTCACCAACTGTCGAGAGATTTGCCTCGGTAATACATTTAACACCAATGCTAGCGGATAAATGATATTCATGATCATGAAAGGTAAAACTGTATCCATCAAACAGATCTCGTAGCCCTTCGGCACGAGCAATGGCGGTATCGGGATCAATGGTATCAACTAATACAGCAAATTCGTCTGAACCGATTCTGACCAACGTATCACGAACTTTAAAAAAACCACGTAGCGAGTTGGCCACCTGCACTAACAAGCTGTCGCCTGCCTCATGCCCTTCAGCGTCATTTAGTACTTTAAAGCTATCCAGATCGATATAAAACAGAGCGCTGCTGGTGTGGAAATTTCGTACTTGAGTGAGCGTAATATCAAGCGCCTGTTCCAAACGGCGCCGATTTGCCAAACCGGTCAAATCATCATGGTTCACTGAAAATTGTAACCGCGCTTCCATGACTCGTAATTGGGAGTTTTCATCTTCAATCTGTTGTTGGCGAAGATGATAGTGATCCCGCTCTCGCTTGATAGCCAAAGTTGTCATTACTGAAGCAGGTAAGGATTCTGCGGTTAAAGGGCGGTAAAGCAAAGAAGTTACACCATGACCCAAATCGGTTAATAGCTGATTATGGTTCCAAGGAGATTTTTCAGTTAACGCAATCACTGGAATTAATCGCCATTCGTCAAATTGATCTAATTTGAGACGCAATTCCCGTGCATTACAATCACCAAGCCGACAGTCCAGAATAATCAAATCGATATCACATTGATCATCGGTAATGGTTTGCCTGAGTACCTGCATCAACTTTTCAGGACCATTTGCGGTGGTAATGTTGGTAAAACCACTCAATGACAACATCGTTTGTAGAAAAGCTAGATCTGATAATCGGGTGCCACCGATCAGAATACGTGCTGCCAATAAATCATTCACTTCCGCAGCAGAGATCGGTGCCGTCAGGCTCTGCTCGGATGTCTTTGACATCGGTGACTCAATGGTGAGTAGCGTATTCATCTGTTTTTGTATGCGGTTTCTTATGACCGGTTGTAAAATACATGCAAATGAAAATAGCTGTTTTATATTTTAAAATCAACACTTAATGACATTTTTATAATGCGGTTTATAAAGTATAGAAGAAAAAACACCTGCTAAAACTGTTGGATGATGCTTTTACGAGGAAGATTTATTACAGGAATTTAACCTTTATCCTTGGGAAACTTTCCTGAAACAATATAAGCATAAGCAATCACTTCTGCGATAACGCGATACAACGCCTCAGGTATGGCTTCACCTAATTGCATATCTTTGAGCATATCTGCAAGAGCAGCATCTTCACGTAGCGGGATATTGTGTAATTTTGCAATCCGGATAATTTCAGCAGCAATGTCACCTTCTCCACTGGCCGTTACGGTGGGGGCATTGTCACCATCATAATGTAAGGCAATTGCGCGTATAGGTTGGGGCTGCTGTTTCATACGGAAATATCCAGTAAAGCATCTGAGTCGAAAGACTGAGAAACTGGGTTCAGCCACTCTACCGGAGCACAATGGCAACTTAATTGACGCACCTGTAAATTAAGTGCAGCGAGTTTTTCCTGCAGTAAATCGATATTTGCTTCTAGCAAAGCCACGGCTATGGGATCTTCGGCGGTTAATGCCACACTTACTATGCTGGCTTGAAGACCTATAGAAGCGCGAAGTTTACCGAGATTCTGCGTTTCCAAATTCAGGGTGACCTGCCATTGTTCCTCTTCCTGCTGCTTCTGCTTAGACCCTTGTTGAAGTTGTAACTGCATCCAGTGTAATTCTTGTTTATCTCGTAAAGGCACATCCATTAACCATACTTGTGGTTGAGTAGGATTGTCGGCTTCTCTGACCATTGTTAGCTGGTTCATTTGCACCCTGGCAATGGCAGTCTCTACCTCGCGCAGTAACACCTGTAATCTGGCTAATTCGGTTACCCCAGCCTGCAGCTGGGCATTCTGAGCGATTTGTTGAGCAGGTTGACTCTGTGCAGTAAGGGCTTGTTGGCTATTGGCAGGGGTAGTAGCGACTGACGTTTGCCCGGCAAGTAACATAGTTAGTAACTGGGCGGGAGTCTGTCCGCTTGCCAAAAGTGCATTCGTGATATGCGATGGTAATTGTTGCAAAGCCGATGGTTGATTGAGCAGATTTATTAAAGCCGTGCGAATCTCCACAGGGAGATTCTGCGCATTGATTTGACCATTAGCCGTTTGGCGGATTTGCCCTTCCAGAGCGGTAGCCAATTTCAGCAGATTAGCCTTAAAATCGCCATTTACTTGAGGATTAGGCTGCAATAGTTGACGTTCTAGAAATACCCCAGACTGTTGTATAGCTTGTTGCAAATTCGCTGATTGTTGGACGGTTTGCATTTCCCGGATATTTTGCCATAGTTGAGTCACTGCATTTTGCACCGGCACCATGGATTTTAATTCCGGCAAGGCATTAATGACATTCTGTAATTGTGGCGGCTGCGCAAAAACCAGCGGCAACAATCGACGCTGTTGAGAGCTGAGGGTGTCCACTGAATTGGCGGTGGGAGTTTGCAATGCAACGCTCAACGGTGAAGTACTGAGAATTTGTAATAAAAGCTGCTGACCCGGCTTAAAATTCGAACTCAAATGGCTGATATCTAACTCAAGAGGGATTGGTAATCGACCAGGTTGTTGCAAGGTTAATAACATGGACTGCTGAGGCAGAATTTTAATAACTTCAGCTAATAAGCTTTGACCGGGTTTAAACTCTGTTAAAGCCGGTGGAACAGTTGCCACTGAGAGTATTTTAAAAGCCGGTCTGTCGCCTGTATCAGTTCGCTGTAATTCAATCGTCTGACCTCGCTGCAAATCCATCCCTGCCTGAATGGTGACAACTTTTCCAGCCAACTGAATATCGACATTTTCACCGGCTTTACCAGCTGATACCACCACAGCTTGCGCAACCTGTCCGGGTGCCAATGACAGTGTACGACTTGCGGTTTCCGTTACAGTGACCTGAGCAGCCTGTGAGGTCTGAGGTATTTGCATGAATTCACCCAGCATTAAACACAATGCTAGTATAACAACCAACTTGTTGCCAAAGACCGGCTAATGAAAAATTTCAGCACAAAATGGTATACCCGCCAAAGCACCAATATCAGTGGGCCATTCACAATGGCTCTACTAAAAAGTAATCTGCAATTGGGTAGAATTGATGCTCAAACAGAGATTAGTACCGACCAACAACACTGGCAAGCATTAGGCGATGTTCTCGAACTCGAAATGGTCGAGCCCATTATTCCTCCATCATTAACCATTGACGAACGTGATGGTTTTGATCGGCGTAATGATCAGCCGTTGACAGAAGCCGAACGCGAAATGCGTCGACAACAACGGCGTAAACAGGAACCGGACTTTTTAATCCAACAGCGACAACAACGCAGTGAGTTATTAGAGAAACTCAAACCAAAGCGCCCTACCCGTTTCTGGCCAGTGCTCATTATCAGTTTAATTTTAATCGGAATTTTTGCCAGTGCTGTACTGTTCCCAACACCTTCAACATTATCTGAAGCTAATTGTGAAAGTGCTCCTGCGGCAGCGGTAAATTGGGAAAACTGTTTGAAGCCCGGAATGGATATTCCTTCTGCCACTCTAACGGGCGCCAATCTGCGTAATAGTGGTCTGGCTATGTCGAATATGATGAGTGCTGAACTGTTTGAGGCTGACTTGAGCTACGCCGATTTACAACTGAGCAATCTAAGTTATGCCAGTATGCAGGGAGCTAATCTAAAAGGTGCCAACCTGCAACAAGCTGATCTGTCCTATAGTAATTTAGCGGACAGTGATTTGAGTTTTGCTAATTTGCGTGATGCCAACCTGGGCGGCAGTGATTTACAAAATGCTAAATTGGACAAAGCTATCTGGATTGATGGACGTATTTGTGCGGCAGGTTCTGTTGGCGAATGTTTATAACCATTGCAATTAATGGAGTTTTTGGGGCGCGGCTAAAGTAAATGCCGGTATATCAACTGCAAAGCGGCTGCCATTATCATCCATCATATTGTAGTGACCTTGCATCATGCCAACAGGGGTATCTAGCATTGCCGCACTGGTATAGGTAAAGGTTTCCGTTGGCGCCAAATAAGGATGCTGACCTACTACACCATCACCTTCAACTTCCTGCTCATGACCATCACCACCAGTGATTTTCCAGTAACGTGATAACAATCTAGCAGGAGTGTCTCCCTCATTGGTAATCGTGATTGTGTAAGCAAAAAGATACCGTGCCCTTGCAGGATCAGATTCATGATCCAAATAGGTGGTTTCTACGTTAACTAAAATGTGATTTTTTTTATCCGTCATGTTAAGCATTATACAACGCTTTTTGGGCCAACAAGCGCGCGCCTAACAGACCCACCTCAGGATTGGTAATGAGGTAGACTGGAATTTGTTCCAAAACCTCTCGCATCCGTCCTTTTGCAAGGAAAGATGACATAAAATATCCCTGTTCAAAAAATGCTAAATTCTTTGCTGCAATGCCGCCAGCAACAAAAAGCCCAGCCCTTGGCAAGGTTGTCAGCGCTAGATTACCGGCTTGTGCACCATAGATTTGTATAAACAAATGAACAGCTTTTATTGCTGAGGGTTCAGCTCGCACGATTGCGCTTTCACTGATTTGCTCAGCCGTTAAAATTTCGTTGGCCTTGATTCCCTGTTGCTCTGCAATAAACTGATACAACATCTCTAGCCCGGAACCAGATAATAATCTCTCATAAGAGACATGTTCGAATTGCTGGAATAACTTCTCCAACAAAGATTGTTGAGTAAGATCTAACGGTGCAAAGTCGGTGTGACCACCTTGGGTTGGCCACACTCTCCAACCTTTATGGATAGGTGACAGAATAGCTTGTCCCAAGCCAGTCCCCGCGCCAATAACCGCTCTTAGAGCCTTAGGCTCCGGTTTACCTTGCTGCAGAACAATGACATCTCTTTCATTATCCAGCTCACTAATACCAAAGCCTACTGCCTCGAAATCATTGACTAAAATTACTTCGGCAATCGGAAATTCATCTACCAATTTATTACTATCAATTATCCAAGGGAGGTTGGTTAATTGAACTTTTCGGCCCAATATCGGTGCGGCAATGGCAAAACAAGCACTGCTGACCGGAAGATAAGTTGCTACTATTGATGATAAAAATGTTGTCAGTAAACTTTCAAAATCCGTAAAGGCTTTGTTATCAAAACGCTGTTGCGCTATCACCTCGCCATCAATATGGCTCAATTGCAGCAGAGTTTTGGTCCCACCGATATCAGCAGCTAACAACGTTTTCATATTATTCTGTTGCGGCCGCTTTATCCATAAACCAGAAGTAATCACCTGTTGGGGCTAGTCGCTGTACAGGTAACCCCGTGACAGCTTCGGAAGTAATATCTCTAACGATGTCCGCTTTAGCTTCACCGGCAATAAATACAATTACCTGTCTGGCCGCATTAATGACTGGATAGGTCAACGTTACCCGCCAAGATTGAAATTTTTCCACAAACAAACTGGCGGTTAACGTATCGGTTACTTCAAGTGCCGGAGTTTCAGGAAACAATGAGGCGATATGGCCATCCGGACCTAAACCTAATAACACTAAATCAAAAGGTTTATCTTCCATAACCAACTTGATGGTCTCGGCATATCGGCTTGCGACTTCGACGGCATCACCACTTTCGGTGGGCATGCGATGTACATTTTCAGTGGGGATGGGTAAATGGTCGAGCATGGCCAGTTTGGCCATTTTAAAATTGCTATCATCATGTGTCGCAGGCACACAGCGCTCATCGCCAAAAAAGATATGTACTCTTGCCCAATCAATTTGCTCAATATACGGTGAGGTTGCGAGTTTTTGGTACAAACCTTTAGGAGTCGACCCACCAGCTAGTGCCACATAAAATACGCCTCGTTTAGCAATGGCAGAGCGAGCAGTCACGACAAAATGTTCGGCGGCGGCTTCGATCAGGCGCTCTGAATCAGGCAGAATTTTTTGTACAGCTTTCATGTCTATCCTCAACGTTAAAATAATTTTTGTGCGGTAATCCGCTGACAGTGTCAGCCAAATCCTGTTAATTTAGCAACCATGCTGTACTAACAGCAAGCAAAACTCGACTTCAACTTATCTCTCACAGGAACACTCAATCTATGAAAAATACTTTTTTTGTTATAGGTATGCTGTTTTTCTCAGCCACTGCTACGGCTGAACAAGAATTACACTTTAACCTAATCAATTTGAATGCAACCGCCGCTACTGAAGTAGCAAATGATCAGGTGACCAGCGTGATTCAGGTCATGCTCAATGGCACAGACCCTGCTAAATTAGGGCAACAAGTCAACCAGCGCAGCAATCAGTTGCTGGAAAAAATTAAAGCTTATGATTCGGTCAAATCCCAAACTACCGGCTATCAAACCCGCCCCATGTATAAAGATAGTCAAATCGTCTCTTGGCAAGTGAGTCAGCAGATTCGTCTGCATAGCCATGATTTCACCCAAATGAGTGAGTTATTAGGCGAAGTGCAAGCCTTAGGCACGGTGCAATCGATCGAGTTTTCCCTGTCGGATGCCTTAATCGAAACCACCCAGAACGAATTAATGCAGCAAGCTATCAGTAAGTTTCGTGACAAGGCTTCATTAGTGCAGCAACAATTCAATGAACCCGGTTACCGCCTGGTCAATATGTCCGTTAATACCAGTGGTTATGCCCCGATATATCGCATGGAAAGCCAAATGATGATGTCAGCCGATATGAGCAGCAAAAGTGCACCAGCCGCACTCGAAGCAGGCAGCAATAAAGTTTCTGTCGACGTCAATGGACAGATTCAATTAATCAGCGATACCACGACTGTAACCAATTAATCACTTTAAAAATAAATCATAAGCCGGGTTATCGGTTTCCAACCAGTAGACATAGCCCAGATTATCCAGAAACGCCTGAAATTCATTATTGAATTCAGGCGTCACCTGGATACCCACCAAGACTCTGCCATAAGCAGCACCATGGTTACGGTAATGAAACAGACTGATATTCCAGCGTTGACCGATATGGGTCAGAAAACGTAACAAAGCTCCTGGGCGTTCCGGAAATTCAAAACGAATCAACCGTTCATTTTCAGCTTGCGGTGCGTGCCCGCCGACCATATAACGAACATGTAATTTGGCCATTTCGTTATCAGTGAAATCAATCCACTGATACCCTGCTTGAGTTAAGTTCTCAAACAGGATCTGCCGCTCTTCTTCACGACCCGACATACGCACCCCAACAAATACCTGCGCCTGCTGCTTATCAGCATATCGATAATTAAATTCGGTTATGCCTCGATCCGCCAAAGTCTTGCAGAAGCGTTGGAAACTACCTGGCTGCTCATCAATGGTTGCAGCAAATAATACTTCCCGGCGCTCACCAATCTCCGCACGTTCCGCTACATGACGAAGCCGGTCAAAATTCATATTGGCGCCACTGTTAATAACCACCATGGTCTTGTCATGCAAACCATTTTGCTGAATATATTTTTTGGCGCCGGCAATCGATAACGCTCCCGAAGGCTCTGCAATGGAACGGGTATCGTCAAATACATCCATAATGGCAGCGCAGATTTCATCGGTTTCGACCGTAACAACATGATCAACGGTTTTTTGGGCTATTCGGAAAGGCTCCTCACCCACTTGCCTTACCGCAGTGCCATCGGCAAACAACCCCACTTGGTCCAATTTGACTCGCTCACCGGCATCAAGAGCAGCTTTTAGACTGGCTGCATCCGCTGGTTCCACGGCAATAATCTTAATTTCAGGCCAAATGGCTTTGATATACGCCGCCATGCCCGCCAGTAAACCGCCACCACCCACAGGAATAAATACCGCATAAACTGGATCCGGATGCTGGCGCATGATTTCCATTGCAATAGTGCCCTGTCCGGCAATCACCAAAGGATCATCATAAGGATGAATAAACACTCGTCTCTGATCGGTTGAAACCTGCTGGGCAAAATCAAACGCTTCATCGTAACTGTTACCATGCAGGGTAATATCGGCTCCCAGCATACGCACCGCTTCAACCTTGATAGGTGGTGTCGTAATTGGCATCACGATCATTGCCGAAATACCCATTTTATTGGCTGCCAGTGCCACGCCTTGCGCATGATTGCCTGCTGAAGCAGCAACAACGCCCTGCTTTCTTTCTGCTTCGGTTAAATGGCTCATCCGGTTATAGGCGCCACGTAACTTAAAGGAAAACACCGACTGTAAGTCTTCGCGTTTAATCAGAATCTGATTATCCACCCGCTTGGATAATCTTGGCATTAAATCCAAAGGTGTTTCGATAGCAACATCATAGACGCGCGCTTTGAGGATTTTTTCTACATAGCCTGTGAGCATGGGGTTCCAGATTCAGTCTGTTAAGTTAAACAAAGATGACTACGTTACCATTGCCGACCATTTATCTCTATAATTGGCTGGATAAATCAAGCCATTCAAATTAACAAGGAATCGCAATGACTGCTGATGAAATGAAGAAACAAGCTGCATGGTCGGCTTTGGAATACATTACTACTGACGGTGTAGTGGGCGTAGGCACCGGTTCTACTGTCAATCACTTTATTGATGCGTTAGCTACGATTAAACATCGCATTGAAGGTGCCGTCTCCAGTTCTAATGCTTCAACACAGCGTTTAAAAGATTATGGTATTCACGTCTTCGATTTAAATGACGTCAAAGAAGTTGCGGTGTATGTTGATGGCGCGGATGAGTCCAACCATAACCTGCAACTGATCAAAGGTGGTGGTGGCGCATTAACCCGCGAAAAAATTATTGCTGCCGTTGCTGACAAATTTGTTTGTATTGCGGATGCAACTAAACTGGTTGATGTTTTAGGTAAATTCCCATTACCGGTTGAAGTTATTCCGATGGCACGTAGTTATGTCGCGCGTGAAATCGTCAAACTAGGTGGGCAGCCGGTTTATCGTGAAGGCGTGATCACTGATAACCATAACGTTATTCTAGATGTACATGGTCTGGATATTATGGAGCCGATCAAATTAGAAAAAACGCTGAACGATATTGTTGGCGTAGTGACTAATGGCTTGTTTGCAATGCGTCCCGCAGACGTGTTGTTGCTAGGCACCGAAAACGGTACCCAAACCGTCCACCCTAAATAATATGCACCTGGCCCGCCACCACGGCGGGCTCTTTGCCAGAGCGGATTTATGTTCAGACCACTAAGTGTCTATATTGGCGCCCGTTATACCCGGGCCAAACGTCGTAACCATTTTATTTCGTTCATCTCCATGACCTCCATGCTGGGCGTCGCACTTGGTGTGGCCGCTTTGATTACCGTGTTATCGGTGATGAACGGCTTTGAAAAGGAATTACGCGAACGCATCCTGGGCATGACATCCCATGCCTTTGTTACTGGCTCAGACGGCACCCTGGCCGATTGGCAAAAAGCCGAATCACTTATTGATGGTTTCCCCCGCGTTATCAACTCAGCACCTTTTGTTGAAGGCCAGGCGATGCTAAATCAAGGCAGCCGGGTTCGAGGCACCCAGATTCGTGGTGTGGATCCCACCTTGGAACCAAAGGTTTCCAGCATTGGCGACAAAATCATCCAGGGCCGTTTTGACTCACTGCAACCGGGAAGTTACGGCATTATTCTGGGTAAAGATTTAGCCATTGCCATGGGCGTTGGTACCGGCGATAAAATCACCGTGATAACGCCACATGTAACTCCCACGCCTGCTGGGGTGATTCCAAGACTGAAACGTTTAACCGTTTCCGGTGTTTTTGAAATCGGCATGTATGAATATGACAGCGCCTTAGCCATCATGAACATTGAGGATGCGGCTAATTTATTCCGTATCCCAGGCAAAGTGACTGGCCTACGTTTGCAATTGGATGATGTTTATCAGGCGCCACGCATTACCCGTGATTTATTACAAAGTTTGCCGGCCGAATATCGTGCAGCAGATTGGACTTATCAACACGCTAACTTTTTCCGTGCCTTAAAGACTGAAAAAACGGTGATGTTTGTCATTTTGATGCTGATTGTGGCGGTTGCCGCATTTAACATTGTTTCAACGCTAGTGATGATGGTCACCGATAAATATTCGGATATCGCCATTCTGAGAACATTGGGAATGTCACCGGGCGGCATCATGGGTATCTTCATGGTGCAGGGTATTGTGATAGGCCTGATCGGTACGCTGCTTGGTGTTATAGGTGGGGTCATTTTGGCGTTGAATGTTTCTAACATTATTTCATGGATAGAAACTATTTTAGGTTACCAATTCTTACCAGCAGAGGTGTATTACATCAGTGACCTGCCATCCGATTTACATTGGAATGATGTAACTGTGATTGGTATTACAGCCTTTGTATTATCCATTCTATCGACTATCTACCCTTCCTGGCGTGCTGCTCAGGTGAAACCGGCTGAGGCTTTACGTTATGACTGATAACACCGTAATTCGCTGCCAAAACCTGGTTAAGCGCTATAAAGATGGCAATCTGGAAACACCTGTTTTACAGAATGTTAATTTAACCGTATCTGCAGGTGATCGTATTGCTATTGTGGGAAGCTCCGGTTCCGGTAAAAGCACATTATTACATCTGCTAGGTGGGTTAGATGAACCCACGGATGGAACAATCGAGGTATTGCAACAAGATATCAGTAAGCTTTCGGTGAGTGCCTTAAGTAAATTACGTAATCAATCGCTTGGTTTTGTATATCAATTTCATCATTTATTGCCCGAATTTACCGCAGAAGAAAATGTGGCAATGCCTCTAGTTATTGGTGGCATGCATCCGAAACAGGCTAAACAGCAGTCAGTTGAGTTATTAAAGCAGGTTGGGCTGGGGCACCGTGTACATCACAAACCCAGTGAATTGTCGGGTGGTGAACGTCAACGTGCAGCTTTAGCTCGAGCGTTGATTACCAAACCAGCTTGTCTTCTGGCTGATGAACCCACCGGAAATCTGGATCATCATACAGCTGAAGGTATTTTTGATTTGATTATGCAGTTAAATACAGAGCTGGGAACAGCACTGATTATTGTAACGCATGACACTCAATTGGCTGCGAGAATGAATCAGCAATTCACATTGATTGATGGCAAACTACAAAGCTAATTCAGGGCTTATTATTGTCGTTCTGCTGACGAGATTTTTGACGGTGATAGCGCTTTAACCAGCTGTTGATAACCACTAAACGCCATATCAACCGAACGATTATGACGCCGGAGAGTGCCGCCAGCACACCGCAAATAAACGATCCCAGTAATAACGGTTGCCAGATAAAGCCTAATTCGTCCCATAACCATTCAAGAGTAAAAGCGAACTCATGGGTACGCAGTGGCACGTCCAATATCATCGCACCGACTTTGTAAGTGAAAAAGTAAATGGGTGCCATTGTAAGCGGATTAGTAATCCAAACGCACATCACTGCGATGGGCAAGTTTACCCTGAACCAGATAGCCAGTAGGCCCGCCACCACCATTTGACCTGGCATCGGTATAAAGGCAAAGAAAACCCCTATCGCTACCGCCGCAGAGACCGATCTACGATTAAGATGCCACAATTCTGGAGCCATAATCTTTTCCCCAAAACGGCGAAAATGCTTATGCTCGCGCATAGTCACATGATCTGGCATTATTCGTTTCAGGAATTTACGAGGCATTACGTCTCAGTATTAAGGACAAACGGCGGTCATTATAGGGATATATGGTCAAACCTGCCATTTCATTTTTGTTGGGCTGTTTACTGGTGGTATGGTTGCCGCAGCTACCCTCGTTGTATTGGCTGCTCACTTTACTCCCCTTGGTTTTTATTGCTTGGCGTCGGTCACAATGGGCCATTGTGTGGTTTATCGTTGCAGTGCTGTGGACAAGTGTTCAAGCTCAGCTTAGGTTAGACAACCAACTTGATGCAACACTTGAGAGACAAGATATTCTGGTCACTGGTTTCATTGCTTCCGTTCCCCATCATAACGATCAACGGCTACGTTTTGAATTCGAACCGGAAAGTAACAGCCTAAATTTACCGGCTAAAATTCGCTTAAGCTGGTATTTCCCTCCAGAAATTACGCCCAAAACTAATGAAAAATGGCAATTCATGGTGCGGCTAAAAGCCCCTAGGGGTATGGCTAATCCAGGTGGATTTGATTACGAATCATGGTTGTTTCAACAGCGAATAGGTGCCACCGGCTATATTCGTTCTTCTGAACAAAATCAAAAATTACAATCTGCCTCCCCTTTTGACATTAATTACTGGCGGGCACAATTGATCGGCAAAATGACCGCCATATTAGAACTCAGTCCTCATTTAGCGTTGGTTGAAGGTTTGGCCGTCGGTAACCGAGATCGCATGCAGCCAGCACAGTGGAATACCTTAAGACAAACCGGAACCAGCCATCTATTGGCAATTTCCGGCCTGCATATTGGCCTAGCAGCAGCCTTAGGTTTTTTTGCTACCAAGATACTTTGGCGTATTCGCAGCAAACAATTATTAACGTTAAGTGATCGACAAGCAGGTGCAATTGGCGGTCTGTTGTTGGCTGTGTTCTATGCATTGCTTGCTGGTTTATCGATTCCAACCCAACGTGCTTTGGTGATGGTCAGCGTGGTTATGCTGAGTATCTTTATTAAACGCCGAGTTGAGCCTCTGCAGGTATTAAGTCTGAGTTTGATTTTGGTGTTGCTCATCGACCCATTCGCGACATTATCAGCCGGGTTTTGGCTGTCTTTTGCTGCGGTACTGTGCATTTTGTATGTTGCACAAAATAGACAACCTGCTACCAAATGGCTTTGGCTGCATATTCATCTATGGATAGCGGTTGGTTTAACACCTTTACTCTTATTATTTTTTCAAGAAACATCACTTATCGCTCCACTGGCCAATGTGCTTGCTGTGCCTTTGGTAAGCTTTTTAATTGTGCCATTACTGTTATTGTCGATGTTGCTGTTGAGTTTTGATTTACCAATAGCTGAGTGGTTTTTGCAGCTCACCGAAAAGTTATTGTCTTTACTGTGGTGGTATCTGGAATGGCTTGTCCAATTGCCCTTATCGGTTTGGCAAACGCCGATATTTTCCATCGGGCTGCTTAGTCTCTCAATAATTGGCATCGTATTAATACTCGCTCCACGTGGATGGCCATTGCGCTGGCTTGGCGTTATTTTAATTCTGCCTATCTTCTTTTATAGCCCGAAGAGACCTGATTCTGCAGAAGTTTGGTTTACATTATTAGATGTAGGCCAAGGTTTATCAGCGGTAATACAAACCCAACATCACACTCTTGTGTTTGATACCGGTCCGGCATTTGGTGATTTTGATACTGGCTCGGCCGTGGTTGTACCGTATCTTCGTTCGCTTGGTGTCAAACACTTGGATACATTGGTGATTAGTCATGCCGATAATGATCATATCGGTGGAGCCAATGCAGTTTTGTCTAGTTACCCTGCCAAACATATTCTGAGTAGCGACCCCGACAAGTTGAATGGCAGTCAGCTCTGTCAACAGGGTCAGTCATGGCAATGGGATCAGGTTGAATTTGAGATATTGCATCCGGTATTGGATCAGGTCGGTAGTCGTAATGATTTGTCCTGCGTACTCAAAATAACCAGTCAATACGGTACGATTTTATTGACGGGGGATATTGAACGAGAAGCCGAGATCAATCTGGTCAGAAACCAGGCCGTGAACCTCAACGCAAACATTCTTGTAGCTCCCCATCATGGAAGTCGCACTTCATCTTCTAAGGTATTTATTCAGAAGGTTGAGCCACAAACTGTTTTATTTGCCAGTGGTTATCAAAATCGTTTTAACTTTCCAGCCACCGATGTGGTCAATCGATATCACAACTTTGGTAGCAAAACCTTTCAAACGGGAACGCACGGTGCATTGTTTATCAAACTTGATCAACAACTAGATTTAAGTCCTAAAGGCTGGCGCGAACAACAACGCAGATTATGGATGCGTAACGCTACTGAATAAATGCGTTTTCACGTATCATGGCAACATTTCATTAACTGGGACGGATGGAGCATGCTGGAACTATTTAAAGCAGGTGGCTGGCTGATGTTACCGCTACTTGGCTGCTCAATAATTGCTATTGCGATTATTGCAGAGCGCTTTTGGAGCCTTCAACAACGCAAAATCGCACCACCTGAATTAATTACCCAAATCTGGCAATGGTTACAGTTTAAGCAAATTGACCAATACCGTATTAACTCTCTGCAAAAAAACTCGCCATTAGGTCAGATCCTCGCGGCTGGTTTGATTAATCGTAATAGCTCTCGCGATATCACCAAGGAAAGCATTGAAGATACCGGTCGTCATGTAACACAACAATTGGAACGTAATCTCAATACCCTGGGTACCATTGCTGCCATATCTCCTTTACTTGGTTTATTAGGTACCGTTATTGGCATGATTAAAGTGTTTGCCGCCATTACGTTGGAAGGTGTAGGAAATCCAGAAACCTTAGCAGGCGGCATTTCAGAAGCGTTACTCACTACAGCAGCCGGCCTAGTAGTGGCGATTCCCAGCGTGATTTTTTACCGCTATTTCCGTGGAAAAATTAATCAACTAGTGGTCAGCATGGAAGAACAAGCCATGCAATTAATTGAAATGCTACATGGAGAACGTGACTTTGATCCCGATGAGGCTCGTGGTCTATGAAACTTTTGCCTCGGCATTCTGAAGAACCCGACGTCAATCTCACCCCGATGATTGATGTGGTATTCCTGTTATTACTGTTTTTTATGGTATCCACCAGTTTTATCCGGGAAAGTTCTTTGAAAGTGGATTTACCCGAAGCCAGCGGTCAAGCATTAGCTGAACAGGAAGCACCGATTGATATCATTATTCGGGCCAACGGTGAAGTGCTGGTCAATGACACGCCAATTGCTGTCGCGACGCGAGATGCATTGCGTGATTTGCTCAAAACCACAGCAGGCGATAATGCTGATCCACACATCATTATCAGCGCTGATGCTAATGCCGAATATCAACATATTGTCACGGCTATGGATGCTGCTCAATTACTGGGCTTTACTCGTTTGACCTTGGCAACACGCCAGAAAACCACTGAGACCCCATGAAACAAATTGCCAATGAGATGAGCGCTGTACAACTTTATAAGCGCCTGCTGACTTATGTAAGACCCTATTGGCTGGTATTTTCTGCAGTCATTTTGTCTATGCTGGTTTATGCCGGCAGTGAAACGGCCATGGCTGCGATAATGAAACCACTAATGGATGGCAGCTTCGTCGAAAAAGACCCGTTTATTATTAAATGGATCCCAGTTGCATTAATTGGAATTTTTCTGGTTCGTGGTGTCGCCAACTTTGTGACCACATATGGTTTAGGCTGGATCGCACGGAATGTGATAATGACGTTGCGCACCGAGATGTTTGACCGTTTATTGACATTACCCGCTAGCTTTTACGATAAAAGTACATCGGGACAACTGATGTCTAAATTGTTGTACGACGTAGAGCAAGTAGCCGATGCGGCAACTGACGCCATTCTCGTTTTAGTTCGTGACACATTGACGATAGTCGGATTGCTTGCCTGGATGGTTTATCTTAATGGCCTGCTATCGTTAATTATTTTATTGACGGTACCGTTTATCGGTCTGTTAGTTTACAAAATTAGTTCCCGTTTCAGGCGCATCAGTAAAACCATTCAGGATTCTATGGGGGATGTCAGCCACACCTCGAGTGAAGTCATTGAAGGTCATCGCGAAGTTAAAACTTTTGGTAGCCAGCATTATGAAGCCAAACGGTTTGACAAGGTCAATCAGCTTAACCGTCGCCAACGAATGAAAAAAATCGCCACAGAAGCCACCAGTCAGCCGATTATCGAATTAATCGCCGTGCTGGGGCTGGCGGTAGTAATTTATCTGGCTACCCTACCGCAAATGTTAGAACAAATTACTGTTGGTACCTTCATTTCATTTATCACAGCGATGTTTATGATCCTGACACCGTTGAAACGCCTGACTAAACTCAATTCCAAACTTCAGGCCGGTATCGCAGCCGCCGATAGTGTATTTACCATGCTGGATCAAAAACCGGAAGCAGATACGGGCACACAAGAACTGGAACGTGCGAAGGGAGACATTCGCTTCGAACAGGTTGGCTTTGAGTACAACGCAAACTCACGAAAGGTTCTGGACAATATCAGTTTTGAAGTAAAAGCCAGCCAGACCATTGCTTTTGTTGGGCACTCTGGTAGTGGGAAAACCACCTTGGTGAGTTTACTACCGCGGTTTTATATGCCAACCAGCGGACACATTTTTATCGATGAAATCGATATCAGTCAGCTTAAATTGCTTGATTTACGCAAACAGATTTCATTAGTTAACCAACAGGTAATTTTATTTAACGACACCATTGCCAATAATATTACCTATGGCCAGAAAACAGTTGTTGCTGAAGAACGTATTATTGAAGCGGCTAAAGCGGCGCATGCCTGGGAGTTTATTCAAAAGCTGCCAGAGGGTTTGCAAACCCAGGTGGGACAGAACGGCGTACTGCTCTCCGGTGGACAACGACAACGACTGGCGATTGCCCGGGCGTTATTGCGTGATACGCCTATTCTGATTCTCGATGAAGCGACCGCTTCATTGGATTCTGAAGCAGAAAGACATATCCAATCAGCTTTAGAAAACCTGATGCATAGTCGCACCACATTGGTGATTGCTCACCGGCTTTCGACTATCGAAAAAGCCGATCTTATTGTGGTGATGCATGACGGGCGAATTGTTGAAACCGGTACCCATCAGCAATTGATTGCTAAAGGTGATCATTACGCAGAGCTTCACCGGTTGCAGTTTCAGCAGCAATAATGAAGACAGATTGGCTAACTAATAGTTGGTATCGTCCCTCTCTATTAAGCTGGTTATTGAGACCATTCAACTGGTTATATCGGTTAATTATCTGGCAGCGACGTCAGGCTTATCGTTACGGTATCTTCAAGCAATATTCACTACCGGTACCTGTGATTATAGTCGGTAATATCAGTGTTGGCGGCAGTGGTAAAACACCTTTTGTGATCTGGCTGGCCCAATATTTACAAAAGCAGGGCTGGCAACCGGGCATTATCAGTCGTGGTTATGGTGGCAAGGCAGATGATTATCCCTGCAGTGTTCACCTCGATAGTCTGGCTGCAGAAGTTGGTGATGAGCCCTTATTAATTCATCAGCGTACACAGTGTCCAGTGGTGGTGGCTCCAGATCGGGTGGCTGCAGGCCAACAACTCTTAGCAGACAACTCCTGTAATGTGATTATCACCGACGATGGTCTGCAACATTATCGACTTCAGCGTGATATAGAAATTGTCATTATTGATGCTAATCGTGGGCTGGGTAATAAATTATGTCTACCAGCCGGGCCACTGCGTGAACCTTTGTCCCGACTTGAAACCGTTGATTTTACTATTTTTCATGGTGAGTCCGATTCTCAGCGGCTAAGCATGCAACTGCAACTCCAGCAAGCAGTCCAGTTAAAAAATAATAATCTTCACAAATCATTAACTGAATTTGCTGAAACCCCTATTTATGTCGTCGCCGGAATCGGTCACCCGCAACGTTTTTTTGACCAGTTGCAACAACTCGGTTTAACCATCATTCCCCATGCATTTGCTGATCATCATGCCTATACTGAAACGGATTTCCAGTTTGCAGAAACCTATCCCATACTGATGACTGAAAAAGATGCGGTAAAATGTCAGGGCTTTGCCACAGAAAACATGTGGTATGTGCCAGCGGAGGCTAAACTGAGCCCATCACTTGGGCCAGCAATCGACAAAAAATTAAGAGAGCTTTAAATGGATAAAACCTTATTGGAAATACTCGCTTGCCCCGTCTGTAAGAGCAGTATTTTATATCAGAAACAATCCCAGGAACTGGTGTGTAAAGCCTGCCGTGTAGCGTATCCCATTCGTGATGAAATCCCGGTGATGTTAGTTGATGAAGCACGCGAACTGACGGCTGAAGAAACCTACTGATGAAATTTAAAATCATTATTCCGGCCCGCTTTGCTTCAAGCCGGCTGCCAGGAAAGCCTTTATGTCAAATCGTCGGTAAACCGATGATTCAACATGTCTATGAAAGAGCCATGGAAAGTGAAGCCAGTGAAGTTATTATCGCAACAGATGATCAGCGTATTGCCGAGGCGGCGAAAAGTTTTGGTGCAGATGTCTGCATGACTCGGGATGATCATATTTCAGGCACTGATCGTTTGGCAGAAGTAGCTCAGTTAAGAGCATTTCATGGCGATGATTTAGTAGTGAATGTCCAGGGAGATGAGCCCTGTTTGCCAGCAGTGTTGATTAATCAGGTGGCAGCGGATCTGGCCCACCATCGTGAAGCAGCCATTACTTCGCTTTACAGCCCGTTAAAACTCGCTGAACAGGTATTTGATCCTAATATCGTTAAAGTGGTGGTGGATGCTAAAGGTTATGCGATGTATTTTAGCCGCGCCCCTATTCCTTGGTTACGCGAGCATTTTAATAACAAACAGGCACTCGACAACATCACTATGCCGCATTTAAAGCATGTTGGCATGTACGCCTATCGAGCAGATTTTTTGCATCGTTATCATGAATTACCACCTGCACCGCCGGAACAATTTGAATCATTGGAACAGCTTCGAGCGCTTTACCATGGCAATCGGATTCATTTGACAGAAGCTCAGGTTGATCCGGGACACGGGGTTGATACAGAGCAGGATTTATTGGCCGTAGAGGCCTTGCTCTCTCAGTAATTGGTCCAGGCCAGCTGAGACTAACTCGGCATGTAACTCACCCTCACCATCAAAAACCGGTAAAACATGGGTTACAGGAACCGGACGATGCCCTTCTCCATATTGTGTTGGCTGGATATTACTATCCTGATTAAGCTCTTGTAATACCAGCTCACAACCATCCAGCAACTCTATAATTTCACAGCGTTGGTGATGGTATACGACTTGCTGACCAATAAGGTTCAGCAAGTCGTCACAGCTAAATTTATGATTCCTTGGCATCTGCTTTAGGACTCTCTTCAGTTGGTTTTGTTTTTTCAACTGGTTTTGGTTTTTCAACCTTCTGAGTCTCATTATCAGCCGAAGCAGGATTTTTTTCTACCTCATTTGTTTCACGGTTTTCTTTGTCTTTCGGTGGTGCTCCACGGCGACGGCGATTATTAGTCGTAGCACCTGTACTGGTACGTGAGCGACGTGGCGCTGATTTGGGTGGAATTTTATTGCCGTCGACTTCTGGCTCGGTAGAGACCGGAATGGCATTGCCATTCACTTCGGGTTCGGGTGCAGGAATAGCATTACCATTAATTTCCGGCGGCGGTGCTGGAATAGCATTACCTTTTTCGACCGGTTCCGCTTTCTCAACATTATCAGCCGTTACCTCACCTGTTGGAGTTGCCTCGCCTTCACCACGTCCACGACGTCGACGTCCACCTCGACGTGAACGTTTAGCATTAGGATTGCGGGTTTTATCATCACCTGTTGCATCTGTTACCGGTTTACTATCAGGCTTATCCGATTTCACTGGAGCGGATTCAGTTGCTTTTGGAGCTTGCGATTCATCACTACTATTGTTAGTAGCTTCCGGGCGACGAGGACGATTATTGTTACGTCGGTTTGTATTATTACGGCCTCGATTACGACGGTTTTGATGACGCGCTTCCCTCTCCTCATCCGTTTCTTTTTCTGCTGAACGTGGCTTTGTTGCGTCTGCAGGCGTTTCTACTGGAGCGCCGGTTAGTACCCCTAACAAACGTTTCAGTAGACTTGGTTTACGTTCAGCAACTGCAGGTTTGATAATCGGTGCCGGAGCAATAGGTGCAATACCAGTTACAGCAGGTTGCTCCATAACAGTTTTTTCTTTTAAGACGACAGTTGCTTCAATTTCAGGCGTAGTAATTAATTGATGACTGCTGGTTTGTTTCTCATTGCCATCTTTAATACGTTCGATATCGTAGTGTGGTGTTTCCAGATGTGGGTTAGGAATCAACACCAAACGCACACTATGACGCTTCTCGATGGTATCAATTTGGGCACGTTTTTCATTCAGCATAAAGGTCGCCACGGACACGGGCAACTGAATGACCAATTGGCTGACGTTATCTTTAGTCGCTTCTTCTTCAACCAGACGTAATACCGCTAAACCTAAAGATTCTACGCCACGCACATGGCCTAAACCGGCACAACGTGGGCAGACTTCCTGATGCGCATCGCCTAAAGCAGGACGCAAACGTTGACGAGACATTTCCAGCAAACCAAAGCGTGAAATACGGCCAATTTGCACCCGTGCACGATCTGATTTGAGATGATCACGCAGACGATTTTCAACTTCACGTTGATTGCGAGTTGGCCCCATATCAATAAAGTCGATAACCACTAAACCACCCAAATCACGCAAGCGTAATTGACGGGCAATTTCTTCAGCAGCTTCCAGATTGGTGTTAAGTGCGGTTTCCTCGATATCCCCACCCTTATTAGCACGAGCCGAGTTCACATCGATTGAAATTAAGGCTTCTGTCGGGTCAATGACCAGAGCGCCACCGGAAGGCAAACGCACTTCGTGACGGAAGGCACTCTCAATCTGGCTTTCTAACTGGTAACGAGTAAATAATGGGACTTTATCTTGATACAGCTTGAATTTACTGAGTTCATGCGGCATCACCATGCGCATGAAATCGTAACCCGTTTGATAAACCTCGGGGGAATCCACCAGAATTTCGCCAATATCTTTACGTAAATAATCACGTAAAGCGCGAATAATAATATTGCTTTCTTGATACACCAAAAAGGGTGCGCTACGGTCTTTGGTGGCTAAATCAATAGCGGTCCATAACTGAACTAGATATTCCAAATCCCATTGCAATTCTTCGGTTTGCTTGCCCACGCCAGCGGTACGGACAATCATGCCCATGCCTTCGGGGATTTCCAGTTCACGCAAGGCTTCTTGTAACTCAGCGCGATCATCACCTTCAATACGACGCGAAATACCACCTGCGCGTGGGCTGTTTGGCATCAGCACTAAGTAACGACCGGCTAAGCTTATAAAGGTTGTAAGTGCTGCGCCTTTGTTACCACGCTCTTCTTTTTCAATCTGAATAACCAGTTCTTGGCCAACAGAAAGCACATCCTGCACATTGATTCGGCCATTGTTATCGCCGTCATCTTTGCTTTGTCTAAAATACGTTTTGCTGATTTCTTTAAGTGGCAGAAAGCCTTGACGCTCAGAACCGTATTCAACAAAAACTGCTTCAAGACTGGGTTCTACGCGAGTGATTTTACCTTTATAAATATTGCCTTTTTTCTGTTCTCTGGAAGGAGTATCGATATCTAGATCGAACAAGCGTTGGCCATCGACCATCGCAACACGCAACTCTTCCTCGTGCGTTGCGTTAATTAAAATTCGTTTCATTCATAAACCTCAGTTAGAGGTTCACGCGTCAGTACAGCCAGTAAGTCGGGCGGCATCAGCCTGCCCAGAGCATCCAGAACGGCGTTTTATTAGCAATATAATCAACTAGTCGAGCACTGCCAGCATCGAATCATCAGATTACTGGTCATTAATACAATGTCATCACATTGTGGCTGCAATAGGGTTCTGCAACGCTACATAACGTTTTACGACTCTCTTTAGTCGCATTACGTTTGATTATTTACTTCGTCGCCCTGTCTTGTACATTTTCTGCTATTTGTTTTGCTGTAACCAGACGTGGGAACCATTTATTCTCAAAAACAAGCTCCGTTTTAGGGAGCCCTGCATCACTGAACCCCTGTTCAGCGTATTCAAATTCGTTTCGTGTCCTTAGCCGCATCAACCCCATTCCTAGGGGGCGCGACGTTTGCTTCAGTCTGATCGTCAGAAAGTCGGTATACTGACCTCATTTTACGTACAGACCAACGGCGAAATATATCAGTCTGCAACCACATCAGCAAGAAATAACCTAACAATATTCTATGGCGAATTCTCCACAAGCATCACCGGCTGTCCAATTTATCGATATTCGTGCCGATCAGGCAGGTCAACGCATCGATAATTTTTTGATTACATTAGAAAAAGGCGTTCCCAAGAGCCGGATTTATCGTGCTTTGCGCAAAGGTGAGGTTCGGGTCAACAAAGGTCGCATCAAACAGACCTACAGACTGCAGGCCGGTGATCAAGTGCGAATCCCTCCGCTAAGAGTCAGCGAAAAAGTCATTATCACGGAATTGTCGGAATCGCTTTCAGATGCGCTCGAAAACGCTATTTTACTGGAAGATGATGACTTATTGGTGATTAACAAACCCTCTGGTTTGGCCGTACATGCTGGCAGTCAAATCCAGTTGGGCCTCATCGAAGCGATGCGCATTATCCGACCGGACAATCGTTTTGTGGAATTGGTACATCGTTTAGATCGGGATACATCTGGATGTTTGGTCATGGCCAAAAGCCGGGAAGCACTGTTAAATCTGCAGGAACAGATGAAAAACGCCGAAACAGATAAACGCTATCTGACGTTAACTAAGGGCCGTTGGCCGGCAACGGAAAATATTGTTGATCTGGCATTGCAAAAAAACAACTTGAGTTCAGGAGAGCGTATGGTCGTACCTGATGTGAACGGCAAAAAATCTAAAACCTTGTTTGAGGTAAAGCAGGACTTTACTGGGTGTCAGCTGGTTGCAGCAAAACTTTATACAGGGAGAACGCATCAAATTCGAGTGCATAGTGCCAGTCAGTCACATCCAGTCGGTGGTGATGAAAAATACGGTGATCGCGAATTTAATAAACGTCTCAAACAATTTGGCTTAAAACGCATGTTTCTGCATGCCTGGCAGCTTTCAATTAAACATCCAATAACCCAACAACCATTAACCTTTAATGCTGAATTGCCTGACGCATTGAATGAGGTATTAAAACAATTGGAAGGCCGATCATGAGCCAATACCAAATGATCGTTTTTGACTGGGATGGCACGCTGATGGATTCCACCAGCCATATTGTATTTTGCATGCGCGAAGCAATACATAAATTGCAGCTATCGCCATTAACCGATACGGCTATCCAGCAAATTATTGGCTTAGGTTTATCTGAAGCCGTTCGTACGCTGTATCCACATAGTACAGATGACGATATTCAAAGACTGGCAATGGCCTATCGAGAAATCTGGTTGGATCATCCTTATGACTCCCCAATGTTTGAAAATGCCATTGAGTTATTGCATAAATTGGCAAAGCAGAATATTTTTCTCGGCGTAGCAACCGGTAAAGGCCGCCGTGGTCTGGATAAAGTTCTGGCGGCTACCGGCTTGGCTGACTTATTTACAGCAACCCGTTGTGCGGATGAATGTCATTCCAAACCAAACCCGCAAATGCTGGAAGAGTTAATGGATTTCTGCGGTGTTAAAGCAGAGGACACGATTATGATTGGTGACACCGAATTTGATTTGCTGATGGCTCACAATGCCAAGGCGAAAAGCGTTGCTATCACGCATGGTGCGCATGCGTTGGACAGGCTTGAAGCCTGCAAACCACTGCATATTGTGAATGACTTATATGCATTGGATGATTGGTTGCATGGTAACAACGTGCGCTTTTGATTATGATGTGACCCAATCAACTTTATTGTTCAGGATGAAACACAATGGCAACTTTTGGCGACTTCCCACCAGAACACAAACAAGATCCAAATAATACTGCAGCGCAAAATGACCAATGGGAACGTAAAGTTTTACAAGATCTCGCTTTTGCTGCTATCAAAGAGCAACGCGCTAGCCGCCGCTGGGGCTATGTTTTTAAATTTTTAGTGTTACTTTATCTCGTTGCTATATTCATGGTCACCAGACCGTTTGGGGATAGTAGCCTGCCATCCGGCCCACATACGGCTTTGGTTGATGTGAATGGTGTAATTGCTCCAGATATGGAAGCCAGTGCCGACCGTGTAGTCACTGGGATACGTGAAGCTTTTGAAAGCCCGGATGCAAAAGCCTTAATTATTCGAATGAATACACCCGGTGGAAGCCCTGTCCAGTCAGGAGTGATCAACGATGAAATCACGCGTTTACGAGCAACCCGACCTGATTTCCCGGTATATGCCGTTATTCAGGATGTCTGTGCTTCGGGTGGTTACTATATCGCTGTAGCAGCTGATGAAATATATGCCGATAAAGCTAGTATTGTCGGTTCTATCGGCGTGCGTATGGACAGTTTTGGCTTTACCGAAGCAATGGATAAACTGGGGGTGGAAAGACGCTCATTAACAGCTGGCGACAACAAAGCCTTCCTCGATCCGTTTATGCCGCTTAAAGAAAGAGATGTTGAGCATGCCAATCAAATGCTTAGCAACATTCATCAGCAGTTTATTGATGTAGTGAAAGCGGGTCGTGGTGATCGTTTGAAAAATAATGATGAAATTTTCTCTGGTCTATTTTGGTCTGGAGAACAAGCACTTGAATTAGGCCTGATTGATGGCCTGGCAAATAGCAGCACCGTTGCAAGAGATATTGTTGGCGCAGAAGAAATAGTTGATTACACACCCAGACCAAGCTACTTAGATCGCTTTGCCGGTAGTCTCGGGGTAAAGATCAGTGAAACCCTTATCAGTAGTCAATATTGGACATTACGTTAATGGAAGCCGGTCATCATGACGAATTGGCCGCGAAAGCTCTAGCTGAACGCAAAGAGTTATTTCGTTATGCCGATCTGAATCATCCATTGGTTGCCTTGTTATTCAAAGAGGCAACATTGGAAAAATTAACACCAGATGAGCCGGCCCCATCATCATGGCTTTGACACCTCAATCATTAGTCAATAAATCGCTGGAATTGGTCTCACCACCCAGCACTTACGCTCGGCTTGATGAATTAATTCATGATCCTGATAGTGCTATTGATGACATCAGTAATATCATTAATACCGACCCAGCACTGACAACTCGATTATTAAAAATCGTCAACAGTCCGTTTTATGGTTTTCCATCACAAATCAATACCATTTCCCGTGCCATTACCGTCATCGGTACACGTGAATTAATCAACCTAGTGTTAGCAACATCGGTGGTCAATGCCTTTACTGGTATTCCCAAATCGCTAATGGAAATGAATATCTTTTGGCGCCATAGCCTAGCCTGCGCGATTTCTGCAAAGTTATTAGCGGAAGCAGCCGGCCATAAACAAAGTGAACAATATCTAATAGCTGGATTACTACATAACATTGGCAGTTTAGTGTTATATCAATCTGTACCAGAACTTTCTGCAGAAGCCATCAAAAGCGCTCGTTTTGGGCACGAAGTTTTACATCTCGCAGAACAGCGAGTTATCGGTTTTGACCATACCGACGTTGGCGAAGCGTTATTACAGGCTTGGCGCTTGCCCGAATCTTTAGGATTTGTGGCACGCCACCACCATACCCCTGTGGCATCAGGCTATGCAGCTGAAGTATGTATCGTCCATGTCGCTGATGTCCTGGTGAGTGCCGTACCTTTTGGGCATAGCGGTGATCAACATGTGCCACCGTTGGATCCTGTGGCGTGGGAAAGATTAGGTTTACAGCCGGAGATTATTCCACCACTACTACGTAAAGTTGCCATTCAATTGGAACATTTAGCAGCAAACTTATTATAAAAACTCACATAAACGAACAGTAAACAAGCAAGAGGCAAACATGAGAACAGTATTACTTGGCGCGCCGGGTTCTGGTAAAGGTACTCAGGGTGTTTTTCTATCGAAAAAATTTAATATCCCCCAAATTTCAACAGGCGACCTGTTGCGTGCCGCGGTCACGGCCGGCTCAGAATTGGGTAAACAAGCTAAGTCCGCGATGGATGCCGGCGCGCTGGTCTCCGATGAAATCGTGATTGGTCTTATCCGTGAACGCCTGACCCACGATGATGCCAAAAACGGCTATATTTTGGATGGCTTCCCACGCAATATCGCTCAAGCCGAAGCATTGGATCAAATGCTTGTTGATCTGGGTCAACCACTGCAAGGTGTTGTGTTGCTGGATGTGCCTTTCAACGAATTGATGCAACGTTTAACCGGACGTCGTACTTGTAAAGATTGTGGTGCTATCTTTAACGTACATTTATCTCCACCAGCTAAAGAAGGCGTGTGTGATAACTGTGGCGGTGAGTTATTCCAGCGTCAAGATGATAACGAAGCCACCATCGAAAATCGCCTGAAAGTCTATGAAGAACAAACCGCGCCATTGGTTGGCTTCTATCAACAACAGAATAAACTGCACACGATTAAAGGTACCGGCGATATTGATGCCATTACTGATGCAGTCGGTGCCATTTTCGACGACATCTGATTTGTTTTACTGATGGCACGCATTCTGGCCACCGGCATTGCGACGCTGGATATTGTCAATGAAGTTGCCAGTTATCCGGAAGAGGATGCAGAAGTTCGGGCATTATCACAGCGCATCCGCCGTGGTGGTAATGCCAGTAACACCCTTTGTGTGTTAAGTCAGCTGGGCCATCAAAGTTATTTGGCGGCAACACTGATTAATGAGGCCAATGGTCAGGTTATCGAAGCCGATCTAAATCGCTATCAAATCAATACACAGTTTTGCCCTCGATTGAATGAGGGCAAAATGCCCACATCCTACATCACGTTAAACCGGCAAACTGGCAGTCGTACGATTGTGCATCACCGTGATTGTCCCGAATTGAGTTTTGCCACATTCCAGCATATCGACTTATCAGTATTTGACTGGTTACATTTTGAAGGCCGTAATATTGCTGAATTAGATAAAATACTTAAATATTGTCGGCAAAAGGCACCAAATGTGCCTATCTCATTAGAAATAGAGAAACCTCGCGAAGATATTGAAAGCATATTTGATTGGGCTGACTGGTTATTTTTTTCCAAGCATTACGCTCAGGCCAAAGGATATATGACTGCAGAGGATATGCTGGCTTCGCTGCCGGTTAACTATCAGGCAACACTTACCTGGGGTGCAGAAGGTGCTTATGGCTGGCACAATGGAAAAGTTATGTATGTTCCAGCAATTAAGATAGAGCACGTGGTTGATAGTCTGGGTGCTGGTGATAGCTTTAATGCTGGAATGATCCATAGCCTGGTAGCGGAAAATTCGCGACAGGATAGTCTGCAATTTGCCAGTCAGCTCGCCGCTAGTAAATGCCAACAATATGGTTTTGAAAATCTCGTTTAATTATGATGAAAAAATTTGTTTGCCACACCAAAGACCTGAAAGATCATCAAAGCTATGGCTTTCAGATCCCCTTAGCAGAAGACAATGAGCTCGATATTGTTGTGCTTCGTCAGGGCAAGCTGATCCGCGCCTATCTGAATCATTGCCCACACCTGGGCATACCCTTGAACTGGCAGCCTGACAAATTTCTCTCGCTGGAAGAAACGCATATTCAATGCTCAACACATGGCGCGTTGTTTACGCTTGAAGAAGGTTATTGTATTTCCGGTCCGTGTCGTGGGCAGAGCCTGACAGCCCTGCAAACCGAAATTGATGATCAGGGCGATCTTTACCTGGTCTCAGAGCAATAAAATCCGTATTGCCTCACGTAACTGTCCCAGCAGATCCTGTTTACCTTTCAGATTTAACTGTCTGCAAACAGTGGCTATTGGCTGCTGCTGTAATACAAAAATTAAACAGATAGATTGCAGTAAGGATGGTAATGATAAAAACCGCTGCTGTGCTACACAATTTAACACAAATTTTCTGATGGCTATCTGGCAAGCATCGTAATGTCGTTTTTGAAAGGCAAAAGCGGTGATCTCCTCTTCATCAGCAGTCGTTATTGGCAACTCCGCTTCGGGCAAAAGCTGCGTCAATAATGGGATCAAACCTGCTTCCAGATGAGATAACTGGCTATTGAGCAAATCTGGCCATTGCTGAATCAGTCTTTGCTGGGTTTGCTCAACCAGTTGCTGACCGGCCGAACTGATCGGTTTTGCCAGAATGACCGCATGACGTCCACTGATATGATCACTATGAGCTCCCACTCGCATAAGTCGATAATCGCTGTTTTGCCAGAAGCGCATCAGTGCTTCACTGGCAGCAAAACTGCAACCTAAAATATCGGTCTTTTCTGGTAAATGAGTTACCAAAGCATTTAACAAATACTGTCCGATGCCACGACTTTGCAGGGCAGGATGTACAGCAATCCGCACAATTCTCTGATAATGATATTCACCGGCAATACTGATGCCTGAATGAGCTAACAATGTCTGCGGTAACAGATGTCCATTTAGCCGTCGTTCACCGGCAAATATTGCGGCGGCCAATCGCGGGTTAATCGGTCCTTCAGCTACTAACCAGGCACTGGCAACCAGTTGCTGCTGATTAAATACCCCTAGTAGCCACATATCATCACGATCCAGCAACATTTGCAGATCAGATGGTCGAGTGCGGTAGTGCGCCGTCACCATCAGGCCAAAGCATTGTCTTAACAGCGCTTCGTCCTGTAATAATTCTGCTGGATTCAATTTTTTAACCTGAAGCTTTTCTATCCCCAGATCAACAATTAATTGTTCTGCGACCGGTTCGGCATCCAGCAAACAGAGTTCAAAGCTGAATTGTTCCAATACATCGCCTAAATTCCAACGAACTGGTTGCATTAATTCAATTTGTCGCCAATCTGGCGTTTGCTGATCAAGGACTTGCTGGAACTGCAATTTAAATCCACGGCCACTGCCCTCGTAACCATGCAGTGTCGTTGCAAAAATAATACGTGAATAGCGTTGCAGCATCAGCTTGAGCATAGGCAAGGTCAAGGCAGCAGCTTCATCGACCAGCAAAACATCGGCTTCCAGCTCATTCTCCAGCAGGGCATCCGGAGCAACAAACTGAATCTCGCAGCCATCGCTGAATAACTGCCCATGTCCAAGCTGGGCATTTTTTAATTCGCTGGCAGCATGTTTAAACAAGGTTTCGACACTGGCATAGCTGGGCGCTGTGACCAAAATCTTTTGTTTTCCCTGGCGAATCAGCTCCGCAGCTGCTATTCCCAACAAGGCTGTTTTGCCACGACCTCTATCAGAAGTAATTAATAAGGGTCGCCGCCGATGACCAAAGGCTGTTTTATGGATAAGACTTAATGCATTTTGTTGATCAGGGGTCAATTGAAACGCTTTATCAGGGTTTTGTTCAGGACGAAAATCACCTGGCAGTATGTTGCCTGGCTGCCATTGATGAAACTCTGCAAAGTCGGCTTGATAACGCTCAATAACCTGCTCAAACCGTTGATACCAATTGGAAGACGGGCTTTTTTCAGGCAACAACATCAGCAAAATACCACCCGCGCGAATAGTGCCAATAATGGCTGCAAAACTATCGGCATTAAATTCCTGAGTCGCGTCAAAAACCACAACATCAAATTCTTGCCCGAGGAATTGACGTGCCTGTTTTTGAATTTTTTTATCTGCTGAAGCTTGCGAAGCATCAGTGAGCCAGAGATGTGAAGCGGGTTGCCAGAATGCCAACAAGGCTTCTGCAGTTTGATGACCGAGCCCAACCGCTTCTTTAATCAACAAACATCGCCTGGACGGCTTATTCAACTTCATCGACGCTGGACAGAATTAATAATGCGGTGGTGGCGGTTCATCCGCCTGCTGGATCAATTGATCTGCCTGTAATGCTTCCACCTGGCCCAGCAATTTTTCCATTCGACGTTCCAGCCGATCTATCTGCTGTTGCTGGTCGGTGACCACCTGATTGAGTTGTTCAATCACACCATCTTGAAACGACATGCGGGTTTGTAAATCTACGATATCTTCATGCATAGCTAAACCTCCCCTTTCTTATAGTTAATTGGTTTAAAAACAGTTTTAGGTATGGGCTTATTTTTTATCCGTTATCAATCATCGCCATCATAGGATAGTGCTGGCGCCAACCAACGTTCAGCATAATCAAGCGTCCAGTTTTTGCGTTTTGCATAATCATTAACCTGATCTTCACTGATTTTACCCAGACCAAAATAACGTGATTCAGGATGAGCAAAATAGAAGCCACTGACCGCTGCTGTTGGCAACATGGCAAAGCTTTCAGTTAAGGTCATGCCAATGCGTGTTTCTACATCCAGCAAATCCCATAACAGACCTTTTTCGGTATGATCCGGACACGCTGGATAACCCGGTGCCGGACGAATGCCCTGATATTTTTCGTCAATCAGATCTTCATTGCCCAACTGTTCGTCTTTTTTATAGCCCCAGAATTCCTTACGTACCCGTTCATGCATACGCTCGGCAAAGGCTTCCGCCAAACGATCCGCCAATGCTTTGAGCATAATGCTGTGATAATCGTCATGATCGGCCTCAAAGCGTTCAATATGCTCATCAATACCTATTCCGGCAGTGACGGCAAATGCACCGATATAGTCTTCAACGCCACTATCTTTTGGTGCCAGGAAATCTGCCAGTGCAGCATTAGGCCGACCAGGTGGTTTCTCGGCTTGCTGACGCAATGAATGCAATTTCATTAATAGCTGCTGGCGACTGTCGTCGGTATAAATTTCGATATCATCATCGCCGACACTGTTGGCTGGGAATAAACCAATTACTGCACGTGCTTTAAGCCACTTCTGATCAACAATCTGTTTGAGCATTTTTTTCGCATCTTCAAACAAATGCGTGGCATGCTCACCTACAATTTCATCAGTCAGAATACGTGGGTACTTACCGGCTAATTCCCATGACTGGAAAAATGGTGTCCAATCGATGCGATCCACCAGTTCCTGCAAGGGATAATCATCAAACACCTGAATTCCCGTCTGTGCAGGTTTTACCGCTTTATATGCAGGCCAATCGATCTTGGTTTTATTGGCACGAGCCTGTTTCAAGGTCAGCAAACGGCGCGTAGATTTACGGCCTTTATGCTGCTCCCGTTTGGTTTGATAATCAGTTTTGATTTTGCCGACAAAGTCTTCCCGGGTGATTTTACTGACCAGATTCTGTGCCACACCGACCGCACGTGACGCATCTTTTACGTAAATCACCGGACCGTGATAATTCGGATCAATTTTTACTGCCGTATGAATCAGCGAAGTCGTCGCACCGCCAATCATTAATGGAATGTCAAAGCCTAGACGCTCCATTTCCTTGGCCATATGCGCCATTTCTTCCAGAGAAGGCGTAATCAATCCTGACAAACCGATAATATCGACGTTATGCTCACGAGCGGCATCCAAAATCTTTTGCGCCGGTACCATCACGCCCAGATCAATGATTTCAAAGTTATTACATTGCAATACCACGCCGACAATATTCTTGCCGATATCGTGAACATCGCCTTTTACCGTGGCCATCAAGATCTTACCGTTACTGCTACTAACGGTACTGTCGTCTTTTTCCAGTTCGATGAACGGCATCAGATAGGCGACGGCTTTTTTCATTACCCGAGCGGACTTGACCACCTGCGGTAAAAACATTTTGCCTTCACCGAATAAATCGCCGACTACATTCATGCCGTCCATTAACGGCCCTTCGATGACCTCTAGTGGTTTGGCATACTCATGACGCGCCAGCTCGGTATCTTCTTCGACAAAATCGGCAATACCTTTGACCAAGGCATATTCCAACCGCTTGACGACTGGCAGACTGCGCCATTCCAAATCTTCTTTTTTCTCAACGCTGCCATCGCCTTTATATTTATCAGCGATCTCCAGCAAGCGATCAGTGGCATCGTTACGGCGGTTTAAGATAACGTCTTCAACCCGCTCACGTAACTCTTCGGGTAAATCATCATAAATTGCCAGCTGTCCGGCATTGACGATCCCCATATCCATACCGGCTTTGATGGTGTGGTACAGAAACACCGCATGGATGGCTTCACGTACCGGATTGTTACCCCGGAACGAAAACGATACATTGGAGACGCCGCCGCTGATCATTGCATGCGGCAGGCTTTGCTTGATATCAAGGGTGGCTTCAATAAAATCAACAGCATAATTGTTATGCTCATCGATGCCGGTCGCCACGGCAAAAATATTCGGATCGAAGATGATATCTTCGGCTGGAAAATGTACTTTTTCGGTGAGGATTTCGTAGCTGCGGGTACAGATTTCGCGTTTACGTTCACGAGTATCGGCCTGACCATCTTCATCAAACGCCATGACGATAACGGCTGCGCCATAACGTCGTACCAGTTTGGCCTGTTCAATAAATTTGGCTTCACCCTCTTTCAGGCTGATTGAGTTAACAATGCCCTTGCCCTGAATGCATTTGAGACCGGCCTCAATGATTTCCCATTTGGAGGAGTCAATCATGATCGGCACGCGACTGATATCAGGCTCTGCAGCAACCAAATTAAGGAAAGTCACCATCGCATCCTGCGAGTCGAGCATGCCTTCATCCATATTGATATCGATGATTTGCGCGCCGTTTTCGACCTGCTGACGGGCAACTTCCAGTGCCGTGTCGTAATCACCTTCCTTGATCAGTTTGGCAAACCGCAATGAACCCGTCACATTGGTCCGCTCACCAATATTCACAAACAGGCTTTCCGGTGTGATGGTAAGAGGCTCCAGACCACTTAAGCGACAATAATGTTTGTTTTCAACCCGCTCGCGTGGTTTAACACCTTCTACGGCCTCGGCAATGGCTTTGATATGTGCTGGCGTGGTGCCACAGCAACCACCGATAATATTCAGGAAACCGGCTTCGGCCCATTCCTTAATATGAATTGCCATGGCTTCCGGTGATTCATCATATTCACCAAACTCATTTGGCAAACCGGCATTGGGATGGGCGCTGACATAACTGGTGGATATATTCGACAGTTCTTCAACATACTGACGTAACTGTTCAGCACCTAATGCACAGTTCAAACCAATCGATATTGGTTGCACATGTGACAGTGAATTCCAAAATGCTTCGGCCGTTTGCCCAGAAAGCGTGCGGCCACTGGCATCGGTAATAGTGCCGGAAATCATCACTGGCAAATGCACATCATGTTGTTCAAAATACTGCTCGATGGCAAACACAGCGGCTTTGGCATTCAAGGTATCAAATACCGTTTCAACCAATAGCAGATCACTGCCGCCATCGACCAGACCACGGATCGCTTCAAGATAGGCTTCAACCAACTGGTCGAAACTCACATTACGGAAACCGGGATTATTTACATCTGGAGAAATACTGGCAGTACGATTGGTAGGACCTAATACGCCAGTGACAAAACGCGGTTTATCGGGATTGCTGGCAGTAAATTCATCGGCCACTTCGCGGGCCAGTTGCGCCGAGACTTTATTCAGTTCATAAACCAGATCTTCCATCTGGTAGTCGGCCATCGCAATCGACGTACCATTAAAGGTATTTGTTTCGACAATATCAGCACCGGCTTCAAAATAGGCCCGATGAATATCACGAATGATCTGCGGCTGGGTCAGAGACAGTAAATCGTTGTTACCTTTGACATCACAGGGATGATTGGCAAAACGTTCGCCGCGGAAATCCGCTTCGCTTAACTTGTAACTTTGC
Source organism: Methylophaga sp. (assembly GCF_048266885.1). Taxonomy (GTDB): domain Bacteria; phylum Pseudomonadota; class Gammaproteobacteria; order Nitrosococcales; family Methylophagaceae; genus Methylophaga. Next base: position 14,440 of record NZ_JBLWYR010000003.1, on the reverse strand, counting down.
AGCATGGTGCCCATGCCGCCATCAAGGATCAGGATCTTTTGTTCAAGTAGACTGCGGATTTGATGAGAAGCTGTGGTCAAAACGGTTTTCCTGTCAGGCAGATAGGGGATAGAAAAAACGTCTGATTATACCAGATACTCCTGGGGCTTCTGCCATGTTCAGGCATTTGCTTTGAACATGCTAGAAAATATTAATTTTACGGATTTAGGCAATACAACTTGAGGGAGAAGAAAAAATACTTCTCCCATCGTTTGTCTTCATAAAATAATTAAGTTTCTATGCGTGAGACAGCTGATAAATCCAACGCGAAATAGTTTCCAACTGTCTGCTGTCTTCTTCAAGTGCTTGATTAAACTCTTCTGCTAAATCTTGCAAACCCATGTTAGTAAACAGTTCATGCAAGTTATGCCATTCCGCATTGTCATTTGTTGCAAATATCAATACGGCTTCTAAACAGGTCAGAATATTGCTATCTTTTTTGGTAAATACTTTGGGGATTTGTAAACTTGAAAGCAAACTGGAATCGGTATCTGGAATCCATTCATCAGCTTCATAACCTAAGGTTTCAATTGCTTTTTTGAGTAAGAGGCTATGGTCCACTTCTTCATCACGAAATTGTCGCAACTTGTCGATGGATACAACTGATTTTTTACCGTCTCGTAATGCAAGACATTTAAAAATTAGCGCTTCATACAATCTAACGCTGGCACGTTCAAAGGCCAGGCGCTGACCAAGTTTGTGCAATAACAACTCCGTATTATGCTGGTGCACTTTTTTGATAGTACCTACTGTTCCATCAGGAACTGATTTGCTCAAGGCCTCCAATTCCATTTCATCTATCGCAAACTCAGGATGGAGCATCGTTTTTACTGTGTTCTGTGCAGAAGATTTGGTCGTTAGTTCATCATCCGTGACCGTTTTTGAAAAGCGATGAGATTGGCTCTCACCAAAATGATTATCTAATTTTCTAGCATGTGGCATGGCAGTGTCCTTTTATCTGTTTGACCTTATTAGTAGCTCCATTTGGTTACAACAGCGTTAAAGTTATGATTCCCTCAACTTCATATGCTCCACCAATTTGAGCTTAGATATTCTCATAGTTAATACCACACTTCATTACAGCATTAGGGTGTGGTCGAATCCGGATAAGCATCATCAGGATAGGTAGTGCCTGGATAAGCAGGCGAATTGGTTGATGGTGATAAGCTATCCGATGAATCTCGATCGTTAGTTTGCGGGGTTTGTGGATTAATCCGAGTCGGTGGTGGCGGTGGTTCAGGAGTCATTACCGAACGGGAAGGAGGAGTTGTAGGCAGCGGTTGGGTGGTTGGTGGAGTGACAATAGTAGATGATTCATTTTGTTGCCTAATCTGACTATCGATTCGATTATCAATTGGCTGCCCGACCTGATTATGTTGCTGCTGATTGATCGTAGAACGATGATCTTGTGGCTGATTCAAATCTTCCGCCATTACTGGATTTACCGCGAATACCGTTGAAACGGTTGCGGTAAGGAATAATGTTTTAAACATTTCTTTAATCCTTATTTAAGCTAGCTATCAAAATGACAGTTCTATATAAACAATTGTTTCAAACATAATATTTATTTAACTAATAACTTTTTATTCAAACTGCTCTATTGCTGACTCAATCCAGACTCGATGATGACGGACATCGCCGAGGGCCTGTTTCAGCATTAACTGAATGTAACCAGGAAATATTTCATCATTAGCGCTTTCATAAAGTTTGTTGGTCAGACTCTCATTGAACAACATCGCCTTTAAGATGGTTTTATCACCGCCAATCCCTGCAATAACTACTGGTCCTTTAGTGAGAAATTGTTTGTAATCACCGCCTTCTGGAGGGGCCCCACCTTCTTGTATGATGGCATCACACAGACTCATTAAATGACGCTCATGTTCGCCAAGAAATTCTGTCATTTTCGCTCGGTGGTCGAGGTTTTCCAGACGTTCAATCGCCGCTTCATAGGTTTCGATGGCATTGAACTCCAGAGCCACTAAATCACTTAACTTGCTAATGACATCTTTTGAATTCATGACATCGTTATTTTCAATTACGTCCATCATATACTTATCACTTATAGTAAAAATTAATGTTTTATTTATGCTGATTTACTCTACTTATGTTGCAGCTTTATAAATTAAGTAGATATTTCCCGAAACGCTTCTATACATTTTTTTCAGCATCCATCATTCATCAATTTTGATATTAATCGTCGTTTTCTTGCTGCATCACTCGTTATTTATTAAGTAATCTTCGCAATCTCCATGCCAGTACATTATTAATTTGCTGAATAACGGTATATCTGGCTTAGCTAACAATAGTGATAAAAGGTGGATAGTTTTTTAATGCTTGCAGTTATATAAAAAATTCCTAGCCCAAGTAATTTTTACCCTGCAAATCTCAATGCTCTGAATTCCCCCCCTGTTGAATAACACAATCCAGCCTCTTTCCAGATGGTAGGGTAAACGGAATAGCATTTGCATCTGGTCGGCTATCCACTAAGCGTTTTGCAACGCCCCTTTGTTATTCATCTACGAGGTCTGCTGAAATGACAACATTCCCAACAAATACTTCGTCTGATCCAAGAAATTGCTATCCACGTCCAGAGTTCGAGATTCAGCCTCAAAAACTGCCGGGGCATGAAAACAAAATGAATCCGAAACCTGACCATGGTGAAAACAGTTATCAAGGTCATGAGAGATTAATCGGAAAAGTAGCGTTAATTACCGGAGGTGACAGTGGTATCGGCAAGGCGGTTGCCCTCGCCTATGCGCGTGAAGGCGCCAATATCGTCTTTACTTACCTCAGCGAAAAAGATGATGCCAATGAAACAGAGCAGTTGGTAAAGGAAGCTGGCAGAGAAGTCATTGCGATAAAAATGGACCAGTCTAATAATCGCCCGGGATGTGATCGAGTTGTGGAAGCATGCATAGATAATTTTGGCCAACTCGATATTTTAGTAAATAACGCCGCTTTTCAGCAGACCTATAATTCCATCCAAGATATTCCAGATGATGAAATAAGCTACGCGTTCCAAACTAATGTGGAAGCATTTTTCCATTTTTCTCGTGCAGCGCTAAAACACATTCCGCCCGGCGGTTCGATTATAAATACCACTTCTATCCAAGCGTTTGAACCCAGTAGCAATCTTTCACCCTATGCCGCAACTAAAGCAGCTATTGCCAATTTCACCCTATCACTCGCCTCTGAAGCCATTAATCAGGGTGTCAGAGTAAACGGTGTTGCTCCGGGCCCGGTTTGGACACCGTTAATCCCGACCACTATGCCGGATGAAAAAGTGAAAAACTTTGGTGCTAATACCTTATTTGGACGCCCGGCCCAGCCGGCGGAGCTGGCACCGGTTTATGTATTTCTAGCTTCAGCAGACGCCAGTTATGTCACCGGTGAAATTTATGGTGTCACCGGGGGCCGTATTCAAATGTAATTTATTGCCTGCCATCACCACCAGCCTGAAATTTGAAAACAGTTAAACTTTGAACGAACCTAACTGTTGTTTCAGGCTGTTGGCCGCTTCGTCTAGCTGATTACCGACTTGGTTTAGCTGACGGGCACCTTCGGTAGTATGTTCGACAAGTTGTGAAATTTTAGTAAGATTTTTACTAACATCCTCGCATACTGCACTTTGTTCTTCGGTGGCCGAAGCAATCTGAAAAGTCATTTCCGTTACTTCCATAATAGCTTGCTGAATATCCTGCAATGCTGTTTCCGCCGCACGTGCTAGGTCAACGGTTTCAGTTACTTGCTGTCCACTTTGCTGCATCGCTGCGGCGGCTTGACGACTGCCTTTTTGCAACACACTTAGTTTGTCTTTGATATCCACGGTGGCCACCTGAGTTCGGCTCGCCAGCGCCCGGACTTCATCGGCTACTACAGCAAAACCTCGGCCTTTCTCGCCAGCCCGGGCAGCTTCAATTGCAGCATTGAGTGCCAGCAGATTGGTTTGTTCCGCAATGCCCTGTATCACTGACAAAATGCTGACAATAGCCTCACTGTTTTTTTCCAGTTCCAACATGGCAGATTGAGATTCCTGCACACTGTTACTGACTTCGTGAATGGACTCTGAAGTGCGTTTTACCAGCCCTGCGCCAGATTGAGATGACTCATTGGCTTTGCCGACAAATTGTGAAGTGCGATCAGCATTACCGGCGATTTGTTGAGCAGACGCAGCCATTTCTGTTACTGCAGAAACCATTTCTTCAAGCAATTGCTGTTGCTGATCCATTTCTACTCGTGTCTGTTCGCTGATTTGACGACCCTCAGCAGAAAGCTTGCTGACATTTTCACCAAGTGGGATTAATTGTTGAATTAACTTGCGTAGTTTGCCGATAAAGATATTCAGGAAACCCGATAATTTGCCGGTCTCATCCTTACGTTGAATATCAAGCTTCTGGGTCAAATCACCATCGCCTTCTGCAATTGACGCAACCAAAGTGGTCATATCCGACAGTGGCTGGATACTGCTCCGAGCCACCAGCCAAACAACACCGACGCCAATCAATGCCAAAACCAGCCCCAGCAGGCTGGTGCTGCTGATGAAGGTAGTTTGGGCACGGTCAAGAAATTGTTCCTGTTCAGCAACAGCAGCTAATACTTCGGCTTCCGGTACTGCCAAATACGTCACCCAACCCCGCTCACTTCCGGGCATGGTAAATGGGCTGAGCACGATAAACTGACCTTGTTGCTGCAAAACTTGGCTTTGGCCTGCTTCACTGACAGCGAGTAATGCTTCTCTAAGCTCATTATCCAAAGCATTAAGATTCTGACCAATAAGCTCGGGTTGCTGGCTATGTCCAACAATGACCCCTCGTGGACTGACCAGCAAGGTTTGACCAATACCTTGATAAAGCTGTGTAGCCACATCAGCAATCATTGACTGCAAAAATGCAGCAGAAATATCAATACCACTAATTCCGATAAAGCGACCATCTTCCATTACAGGTGCAACCAGACTGGTCAATAAAACTTGCTTACCATCAATTGGATAGAGGTATGGGTCAATGACACAACTACTTTTGCTATCTTTTGAACAAAGATAATATTCACCGGCTCTCACGCCATTTTCATCTGGTGTGGCATCCTCTAGACCTTCCAGATTTTCTACCACAAAGCTGTCGCTGTCTGAACGCACAACATACGGTAGAAAGCGCCCTCGATTATCACTGCCTAAACTATCGCGAGACAAAAAATCACTGCCGTCTACAGCGTTAGGTTCAAATGCGACGTAAGCACCCAAGAAATCATTATTTAGTGTCAAAGACTGTTCAAGCATCCTGACGGCGAGAGTGCGCTTGTCAGTAATTGCTGAATCAGCTATCACAGCCTGCATTGCCGCCGCATTCGCCTGAGCAGTATATAGCGCTCTTTCAAGGGGTATACGCAACTGGGCAGCAGTATCTTTAGCCAGTATTTGTAAATAGTTTTGAGCCTGTTGCTCAGTGACCTCACGGCTTTGTTCAGCCAAACTTTGTTTGATCGAACCAAATTGCCAAACGCCAATCAGCGCAGTGACAATCACCACAGTCAATAGACTTAGGCCAGCCCAAATACTAAAACGCTGTTGAATGGAAAGGTGCATTTTTATCTCCGTAATCAGGGACCGGTCATGCCGGCATACCATTAAATTTGCAGCTTGAAAATTCAAACCACAATAATCGTATTCACTGAACAGCCGAAAAGTTACCCACGATGGCAACAAATTCCGACTTTACCCCTGTCCGGTGACAAGATCTCAATTAAGCTGTTTAGCCATAAGGCTTGAGATATGCCTTAAGTGCTTATCAATGTGACAAGACCGCGCTGACTTTGCCAGATTTTTTTCGGGTGCGCAATCCTGATAATGGAAATATGCCTAACTTTTAGGGCTTGTTGATCTTTATATCCACCATTGCTGGAGGCTATTTTTGTGTCCGACAAGGCGGAAAGCACGCGGTGTAGCCTGCCTACATAGGTGATTGACAATTGAGTCTGGAACCCATTTGAACAGCTTAGCTGGCCGCGCAACGGTGAAATACAGCGATGTATTTCATACAACGCAGGCGGTCGCAAAAATAGTCCCAGCCCTTCTGGTTGTGACTGAAAAAGCGTCACTTATGTTCACGGATGGACTGTATGCCGGCGCGCCAGGGAGGCGCGCGCCGGTCTGCGTTGCTCGTCACTTATTTAGAATAACTAAAAGGTGCTCCTCGTGCCTTGATTGAAGCTTTTTCAGCTCACAACAGAGGAGAAGATGAAAGATAAACCAGCCCCAGCAAAACCTAATTTTCCGAAGTGTTCGACAAATCGAATTGACCACTCTCTTCTATATTTAGATAAGGCACTAACCTTCCCATATCTAATTTTGCCTTAAAGGTGTAATCAAGGCTGTTCGCCTGGCTACTTAACAATCTATTAATTAATCGGGCGCTACCCAGTAAATCTGGACTAGCTTCAATAGTAAAATCCGCCATCCCATACCCAGGTACGCGTGGTAAATCTGGTGTCGCACCGCTTAGTACACGATTATTTTCTACTTCGACCGAATAACTCATGCCCTCCAACGGTAATGCATTGCGGTTCGGATTAATGATCTGTAAACCGATAATAAACCTCGGCGCCAGACCATTGGATTCTGGTGCGAATGAAAATGAAGTGATATTGACCTGTGGTTTTTCATAGCTGGGTGACCAGCTGGCACATCCTGATAAAAATACTATCGCTAACAAACAAAATATTCTTATCAAAGGCATGTTGTTTCCAATCTGGTGTTAAAAAACAAGTCTAAACCAAAGCATTGAAGATGGTTAAAAGAAAAACGCGGCATTCTCATTGAAAACCAAACAAATTCACTAGAGAAATTGCCAGTACCAAAGAGAGCTGCCGCGTTTTTTAGGGATTGGACTATAGAATTAATTATTGCCCGCGTTTCTGCACCGGCTCAACTTCATCCATTTCATGAGCAGGATGCATGGCATTACCTTCCTTTACTGCATTCAATCGATTCTCTTGGTAATCATCTTTCGATTCTTTATTAATGCGTTCTGCAGATTCGCCCATCTCATGAGCCGGATGGTTACCTTCGTTTGATTTCTCTGCAGCTTTTTCTTTCTGCCACTCGTATTCTGCTTGTTGATCTATCTCAGCAGCTTTTGGCGAAACAGAGTCGTCCATTTTATGAGCAGGATGCTGACTTGTGTCATCAGCCGCAAATGCTGGACTCAAGGCAAATAATGTTGTCAGGGCTACTGTGTAAAAACCTTGTTTTAACATGGTGGCCTCCTTCTTAGAGTTAAAAAACAGCTTGAATAAAATGGTTGTTAACCATTTACTCTTATTACACCCTAATGAAATTCCATTCTTATTTCAAACCGCCAAAAAACGATACAACCTCATATAAAACATAAACTTAACCATAATTATCAGCTTATTTTAAGGATAATAACCAGAAATGTAATGAAAATCTTCCTTGCCTATCGCTGATGTCAGTTGTTTAACAATTGTGACTCAAACCTAAGCAGCCTCACGTTCTGCTGCTGAAAGAAACCGATTTAAACCATTCAGAATCGCTTTGATGGCTGCCCGAGTGATATTTTTATCTTGTGCAACACCAAAAACCGGGTTGGCATTTCCAACCTTCAATTCAACATAACTAACCGCAACAGCATCTGAACCACTTCCCATACCATGCTCATGGTAATCCACTACCGAAATAGTCTGTTGAATATGCTCAGACAAGGCTTTTGCCACCGCATCGACTGGCCCGGTACCTTTGGCTTGAAGCGTCAAAGATGTTGTACCGTGCTCCAATTGAACTTCTGCAATGGCACTATCCTGAGAATCATCCATCACACTGCTGCTTCTGAAACGGTACGGTGCGTTTACAGCAAAATAGGCTTCATCAAATAATTGAGTAATAGCCGCAGCATTAATTTCCTTGCCACTGTTATCACTATGCTGCTGCACTATTTTGCTGAATTCAATCTGCAGGCGGCGCGGTAATTCATATCCGGCATGCTGTTGTAACAAAAAGCTTACTCCGCCTTTACCGGACTGGCTGTTTACCCTTACCACCGCATCGTAACTGCGATTTAAATCCGCAGGGTCAATCGGCAAATAAGGTACTTCCCAGAAACCATCCGGATCCTGTTTGGCCAAGCCTTTTTTAATCGCATCCTGATGTGAACCGGAAAACGCAGTAAACACCAATTCTCCGGCATATGGATGACGGGGGTGAACTGGCAATTGTGTGCACTCCTCTGCCAACTGGCGAATTTGATCTATCTGACTGAAATCCAGACCCGGATTAATACCCTGAGAATATAAATTTAATGCCAATGTCACCAAATCAACATTGCCGGTGCGTTCGCCATTACCAAACAAACACCCCTCGACCCGCTCAGCACCGGCCATCACTGCCAATTCCGCTGCAGCCACGGCCGTACCGCGATCATTATGTGGATGCACACTCAAAATAATGCTGTCTCGATTGTTTAAATTGCGATGCATCCACTCAATCTGGTCGGCATAGGTATTAGGTGTCGACATCTCCACCGTGGCTGGCAAATTTAAAATCATTTTGTGGTGTGGCGTTGGTTGCCAAATGGCGGACACCGCATCACAAACCTCTTTGGCAAATTCCATTTCCGTGCTGGAAAACACTTCCGGAGAATATTGATAAACCCATTCAGTTTCTGGATGTTGTTCTGTAAAGGCTTTTACCCAGCGCGTGCCGCGTTCAGCAATATCTTTCACACCCGCTTTATCGGTGTTGTAAACGATTTTGCGAAACGCCGGAGCAATCGGATTGTACATATGCAATATGGCCCGGCGAGCGCCTTTCAATGACTCAACTGTCCGTTCGATCAAATCCTGGCGGGCTTGGGTTAACACCTCAATCGTCACATCATCCGGGATGATATTTTCTTCGATCAACCGGCGTACTAAATTAAAGTCGGTCTCGGACGCAGATGGAAATCCTACTTCAATTTCCTTAAAGCCCATTTCTACCAAAGCTTTGAAATAACGGATTTTGGTTTCCACAGACATTGGATCAATCAAGGCCTGGTTGCCATCTCGCAGATCGGTGCTCATCCAGATAGGCGCCTTTTCAATCACCTGATTCGGCCATTGGCGATCCGGCAACTGTGCAGGCTCAAAGCGGCGGTACTTTTGAGCTGGATTGGCAATCATTTTGTGACTCCTGGGTCTGGTTAAGCAAAATAGAGTTGCCTGATGACGTGTATTTAAGAACGCTTCCGGCAGGTTTATTTAACAATGGCTGGAGGGTTTCCAGTCCCTTTTTCAGTTTCCGACGCTCACTTGTGATGAACTTGAGATCACTGCGTTAAATAAAGCTTGTGGCTCATAACACAACCGGTTCAGGCATGTGAAATAGTATAGAGAGTCAGCTGCAGAATTAAATTGCTAAAGTTGCATCAAATTCAACCTAATACAAATATAATTGCTGATAAAGTTAGTTTTTAAGCATAAAATGCTTTTAATGTAATTTATTGGAGTAAATAATGACCGAAAAACTGGATCGATATGACCAGATGATTCTCGATATCCTGCAAAAGCAGGGACGCATTTCAAATCAAGAATTGGCTGAAGCGATCAATCTCTCGCCTTCCCCAACTTTGCGACGCGTTAAGCAAATGGAAGAAAATGGCTTGATTGATGGCTATGTGGCGTTATTGAATGCCCGCAAACTCGGTTTAACATTGATGGCCTTTATTGGCATCAGTATGGATAAACACACGCCTGAACGTTTCAGTGGCCTGGAAGAAAAGCTTGCCAGCTACCCGGAAGTGTTGGAATGCCACTTGATTACCGGTCAATCCGCTGACTACTTACTTAAAGTCATCGTCAAAGATATGGATGCCTACCAACAGTTTCTATTGCAGAAACTCACTCGTATTGAAGGCGTGACCGGCGTGCATACCTCGTTTGTAATGAAGTCACCGATAAAATCGACGGCTTTACCGTTAACTTAATCAAGTTTGGTAAGCGTTATGTTTTCAGGATTTTTCTAAATGTTCGCGAATGGACTGTAACTCCAGCCTATGAGCATCGGTGGCCTGAGGATAAGCTAATGGTAAATCGCTGAGTGTCTTCAGAAAGATTTCCGAAATAATCAACCGGGCATTTTGTTTATCGTCAGCTGGCACGATGTACCAAGGAGCCTCTTTGCTTGTTGAAGCATTGATGCAGTCTTCATAGGCTTTGGTGTAATCATCCCAGAATTCGCGTTGTTCAATATCGGCGGTAGTGAGTTTCCAGTTTTTATCGGGATCATCAATTCGCTGCATAAACCGTCTGGCCTGCTCATCTTTGGATTGATGCAAAAAGAACTTGATGATGCGAGTACCGCTGCGATTTAAATGCGCTTCATGATCAACGATTGAACGATACCGATCACGCCAAAAGGCTTGCTTAGGCGGTAATTTTTCCGCTAATCGTTGTTTCACCAGAAACTCAGGGTGCACTTTTACAATTAGCACTTCTTCATAATAAGAACGATTAAAAATTCCGATGCGACCTCGTTCTGGCAAACAACGTGCTGTTCGCCATAAAAAATCGTGATCCAACTCATTATCACTGGGCTGTTTAAAACTAAAGACCTGAAACCCCTGCGGATTAATACCGGACATCACATGACGGATTGCCCCATCTTTACCAGCAGCATCCATGCCCTGAAAAATCAGTAACACCGAAAATTGATTATCGGCATAAAGCTTATGTTGCAACTCACTTAAGGCCTCTACATTTTTTTGCAGCAATTTTTGGTAGTTTTTCTTTGAGCTATAAAGCGGTTCAACAGTAGTGGGCCATTTCTTCAGTTTCACTTTGCGGTTTGGCAGAGCCTGAAAATCACTAATATTTAGCTGCATCATTATGGCCTTTGGAGTTTTAATTGGCGTTATGTTTATTTGCTTATTAAACGCTTGAAAAGCCTCAATAACAAATTTCAAAAATTTTGCTTATGTTAAGCAAAATCTTTTTCAGGAAAGTCTTTATTAACTTGCCATAGCCCGTCAGCAAAATAACCTTGTGAATCTTGCCAGTTTTTCAATACCGTAAAACCAGTCTGATCAGCTAGATGCTGCATATCGGATAACAGGTATTTATGAGAAAGCTCCAGGTGAATCGCTTCGTAGGGGTTAAATACAAATGTTTTTTCTAATGCCCCGATATGCACTTCCTGTTGCACAAGTGAGACCAAATAACTTTCCATCGCGCCATGCCGCGGGTTATACATTCCATGATGCGAAAATAACGAGATATCAAACTCACCATCTAACTCGTTATTGATACGCGTCAGCACATTCAGATTGAAATCTCGAGTTATGCCTTTTTTATCGTTATAAGCTTTGGTAAGCACATCAATGTCTTTTTTCAAATCAAAACCGATCAAAAATAGATCATTATGATTTAGGCACTTCCAAATACTGTGCAAAAAGCGTTTTGCGCCAGGCAAATCAAAATTGCCGATATTAGAGCCCAGTAAAAGAACCAGCTTGCGACTATCTGAGGTGCTTTCAAGGTGTCGAATACTGGCAAAATAATCGCCGACAATACCGTGCGTAGTCAGCGACGGATGAGATTGATTTAACGAACTCACCAGATCTGCCATCGCGGATTCAGATATATCGATAGGAATATAGGAAAATTGACCGCTGAATTCTAATAACTGGTTAAGCAAAACCTTGGTTTTCCGGCCATCTCCTGCACCCAGCTCAACGATTTCAAAAGGCTCATCCTGCATAAACTCAGCGATCTCACCGCCAACCTTATTGAGAATCTCAAATTCACACCGTGTTGGATAATATTCATCCAGCTCGGTGATTTGTTCAAAAAGTCGGCTACCTTTAGCATCATAAAAATATTTGCTCGGCAAATATTTAGAGGGTGCTGAAAAGCCCATTAATACATCAAAAGCAAACTGTTCTTTCAAGGCGTCTTGTGTTTGATATCGTAATGAATCTAAAACCAGATAGGTCATTACAAATCCTTCGCTAAACGAATACCGGTGAATGCCCAGCGATCAGATGGTCGATAAAAATTCCGATAACTGGCGCGCATATGTTGCTTGGGCGTCGCGACACAGCCACCTTTTAAAACATATTGGTTCGCCATGAATTTACCGTTATATTCACCCAAAGCGGTATTGGTTGTTTTGTAACCCGGATAAGGCGAATAAGCGCTATTAGTCCATTGCCATAACAAACCGGTATCAAATTCATCACACGCTCTTTGAGGTGAGGGATAAACTGATTCTGAGGGATCCCAAAAAGCCGTTTCTTTGCCAAAAAGATTTTTATCTTTTGAACAATAAGTTTCCAGTTCAAACTCGGTGGGTAATCGCGCGCCCATCCAGCGTGCATAGGCATCAGCTTCATAAAAGCTAATATGACTCACCGGTAAATTAGGGTTTAACGGCTCTAAACCACGCAGTTGATACTCTTCCCAGTGATGATTTTGTTTACGCCAATAAAGCGGATGAGTCATTTGATTTTGCTGCACCCAGTCCCAGCCATCACTTAACCACAGTTCTGGACGTCGATAGCCACCATCGGTCATAAAATCCATATATTCGGCATTATTAATCAATCGATCAGCTAATTGAAAACCACTGATCCAACGCCTATGGCGAGGGCGTTCATTGTCATAGGAAAAATCATCCAGACGAGCACCGAAAAGAGAAATATTTTCTGTCGACTCTATCCAGCCTAAGGCTCTGGCGGGGAGTATGATTTTATCTGAATCAGCAACTGCTTCATAAGCTTCGGGCCAAGGCTGATTGCCGAGAATAAATTTTATATCCATTAACAGCAACTCTTGATGCTGTTGTTCATGTTGTATTCCGGTGGCAATGATTTCTAATTGTTGTTTGGACAGTGAATCAGACTCAAAAAGATCGACAATCGCTCTAGTTATCAGCTGACGATAACCCATGATTTCGTTAACAGTCGGACGTGACAACTGACCACGATTGGACTGTATCCAATGGGCACCCTGACTTTTATAATATGAATTGAATAAATAATGATACTGCGGAGACTTACTGGTTTGAGCCATTTTGAGTGGTTCTAAAACAAAACAGTCAAAAAACCATGAGGTATGGGCCAAATGCCATTTAGGTGGACTTACATAAGCCGCTGGCTGTACCACCAAATCTTCGATTTCAAGATTGGCACAAATATGTTCAGTTTGTTGGCGGACTTCTATAAACGCTTCTTGCAAAGAAGGTTTTGCTTCTTCGTTTGCTTGCCCAATTGATTTGGGGTCTATTGCACTATTATTTCTTGTCATTGATTCAACTCCATAGTGGGTTTTATCAACCACCTGACCTGTTTGAAGTCGCGATAAGCTGGTTAACTTAAGAGCCGAAGAGCTCAATAGCAAACACCTGCGGCTTGCATCGGTGAGAAACTTTATTTAACTCCAGTATTAACGGAGCCGACCTTCGACTCCGTTACTCTTTCACTGTTAAATCAAAGCAGAATAGCCAATAAAATAATGATGGGAATTGGCACACCTAAAAACCATAAAAGAATAGATCGCATGTTATTTCTCCTTAAAAAAGTTTGACGTCGTGCTGCTTCGATTAATGAATAACTGAATCACGTTGACGACCACCTACGGTAGCCATAAAGCTAGCGATATAAGCACCAATCAATAACGCCACAAATAACCACAATGACGCGAATGTTGCACTATCCAATGCTGCATCAGCTGTTTCACGAGCTGTTTGTTCAGCATCCGCTGCAGTTTGTTCTGCACGCTCAATAACATTATTAACACGTTGCTCTGCTGCAGCTTCATCCAGTTCGGTATAGTTTGCTACCAAGCCCACGACATATTGTTTGTCGTCTTCATTTAATTCACCGTCACGTAACGCTTGAACCACAATATTGGATAATTCATCACGAACATTCCCATCGGCACGTTCAGCGATTTCTGCACCTGGTTCAGTACGTAAAAGTACATCTGTGAAGTAATCTGATGAATTAGATGCTGCTTCACTGATCGCAGGTACTGCTGAGGTTGCGCCCTGAGCTACAGAAGCGCCCGCTTTGGCAGTGCCACTAATCACAGCCCCAACACTTGATAGAATTAATAGAGCGACTAAAAGTGTTGCCACCGCCCAACTAATAAGGCCATGAGCGGTATCACGAAAGTAGATTTCATCAATATTGATGTCAGTCCATCGGGTTCTTAATCGACCGGCTATATAACCGCCCAATCCAGCGGCAACGAGTTGAGTTACCGTCAGCCAGATTATCGTTGACCAACCAAAGGCTTCCATACTGAAGCCTTCATTCTGCCAGGGCGAGATAACTGAAAAACCTAATCCAAAACCAAGAATTAACATGATTAAGGTCATAGCAGCTGCGCTGACAGCACCGGCGAAAATGGC
>NZ_JBLWYR010000002.1:11731-191802 GCF_048266885.1 Methylophaga sp. | reverse complement strand
TTACGCGTCATGCTCGGCGTTTCGCCAAATAAACGGCGATATTCCTGCGAAAAATACCCCATATGAAAGAAGCCATAATTGGCAGCAATATCGGTGATTGAGAAGCCTGTTTGCACCAACTCACGCCGTGCGGCGTTCAGTTTAACAGCACGTAGATATTGCATTGGTGAGGTGCCAGTAGCTTTATGAAAACTGTAATTTAGCGTGCGATGCGGAATATGTAATGACTCACAAATATCCACCACGCTGGCACAGCTGCCCTCGCTTGACGTCACATAGTCGTGGCAGCGTTGCACAATATAGTTATGCTGATTGCCCAACCGTTTCGGTTGGCCGATGCTAGTTTCAGTGGCCTCATATAAGGTCAATGCAATCAAGATAATGTGATCTTCGGCGGCTTTTAACCGTTGTTGAATCTGTATTTCCGATAACGCTGGATCATCCGTAATGGATTTTAACTGCTCAATAAGTAGGACAAGCTGATTACGTAGTCGGGTTAAGGTGTCAGTGCTGGTTTTTACTCCATGACTTTTCTTAAAACCGATTAGGCGTGAGTAAGTTTCATGGCTTAATAATTCACCTAACCGTTGTTGATTAATAGCAATGACGCTGTAATCCAATTCCGCTGGTCCAACAAAGGCAAAGTCACTTTCGTAGGGGAGCAGGGTGACTCCATCAAACATGATCTGCCGAGCCTGATCCGAGGCATCACTGGCCTCCATATGATGAGGAATCATTAAGCTGATTTTGCCAGTCGGTGTATGAGTATTTTGCACGACACTTTGCTTCATTCGCTCACGAAATACCCGAACTGTTTCCAGCTGAATATCTTCCAGAAAACCTTCAAATTTTCCGGAGCTTAACTGGTTATATTCCTGCGGCCAGTTTTGCAAAGAATGGGCATGCTGATTCACATCATCAAATACAGCAGATTGACTGAACATAATGCTGACACCTATTACAGCTAATAATCTGATGTATAAGCAAAAAATACACCGTGTCAGTTTGAGACTGGCTTTACAACTTGCATGAAAAACTTAACTCAGTAAAACCAACAGCTTTGAGCTGAAACCAAGAATTTTTGTCATTAAACCTGGTTTGAGAGAAGTCAGCGATATTGCCCAAATTTGGGGCATATTATTAATTTGGCTTCAATTTAGTTCAGTTTTTGAGAGCCCACAGCATTTAAGAGTTAATATGCGTAGCTCGAAAAAGAGCAAATGGTAAGTGCAACTATTCTAAAAGTAGTACTTTTAAACGCAGTGTTTGACGGACCTGTTAACAGGTGCTATTAATGGCTGAAATTTAAGAACTTTGGAGATTGTCATGCATGTAAAATTTTCAGAAGACGTTATTCCTCTATCGGATTTAAAAATCAATCCGGGAAAAGTGGTTGGACGTGCTCAGGATACTCATAGACCTATATTGCTAACCAGCCGAGGACGTGGTGTAGCAGTCGTGCAAGGGCTTGAGGATTATGAAAAAAATGCAGAGGAATTGCGGTTTGTAAAAGCTGTTGCTCAAGGTCTCATGGATGTTCGTGAAGGTAACACGGTATCTTTGGAGGAAGCCAAGAAATCACTAGGGCTAGTTGATTTTTCATAGCCGCCTCTGTTGTGCCTGAAAATGCACCAATCAAGGAGCGAGGAGAGCCGTTTAGTCATGCTAAATAAACGACGAGCAACGAAGAGTGGTGTATTTTCAGTCTCAACCCGCAGGACCGGGGCTGTTTTTCCGCCTTTTAGGACGAAAAAATTGCCTCCAGCAGTGGTGAGAGTGGTGAGTATGAAAGATCAACAAGCCCAAGGCATAGACTAAATGGAATTACGCTTCGCAAGATCTGCAATTGATGATTTACAGGCTATTCAAATCTACTACAAAGAACAAGGCGTGCCGCAGATTGGAGAGCAATTTGTTCGAGCCATTTTGGACCATTCAACCATGCTGTCTCAGCACCCTGATGTTGGTCGATTAGTACCTGAATTCAATCAAGCAAATATTCGAGAACTTATCCATCCACCATTTCGGATTGTCTATCTTAGACAAGTCACAGAGCTAATCATTATTCGAGTCTGGCGTGGTGAAAGGCTGCTAGAGCTTCCAACTGAAATGCTTTAGTAAGTCCATCCATCAATTCAGTTTTGCCTTTATAGCGTTCAAACAGTATATTAATGAGAACAGTTTTCATTATCGTTTGAGAGATCCCGCCAGCTCATGACCGTCTCGGAATATACAACACCAACTATTGAGAATCTGTATGTCGATCATCATGGCTGGCTAAGAGCATGGCTGATTAATCGTCTGGGAAATGCTGCGGATGCTGCCGATCTGGCACATGATGTTTTTCTACGGTTGATCTATAAACCTGCACCAAGGGGTTTCGATAATGTCGGGGAGGAACGTGCTTATTTAAGAACCATGGCCAAAGGGATGTGTATTAATCTATGGCATCGTCGAGAGATAGAACAGGCTTGGCTCGATATTCTGTCCAGTCAGCCAGAAGAATTTGCTCCTTCAGCCGAGCGACAGATCATGGTGTTAGAGGCATTACACGAGATCGGCGCCATGTTGCTTGAATTGCCTTCCAAGGCTGCACGTGCATTTCTGTTAACAGAAGGCTGCCAAATGACCCATGGTGAAGTTGCGAAAGAGTTGGGTGTTTCTACCCGAATGATTCGTAAATATGTTGCTCAAGCTATGCTCAAATGCATGCAGTTGCAGGCCCGACATACCATGATTGATCTTGATTCCAGTTTCGTCTGACAAATATGGATAAATCTGTTGCTTTATCTGCCGCAACTCAGGCGGAACCAGCACACCATGTCATGGAGCAGGCTGCTGAGTGGTACGCACTGCTCAGTTCGGACGAAGTGGCTGAAACTGATAAAGCTAACTGGAAGGCTTGGTTGGCCAGATCGCATGAACATCGTTTGGCCTGGAGTTATGTTGAGCGTGTCAGTCGTCATTTCGAACCGATGCAATCTGTCTCCGATCCACGTCGTGCCGCTGAGGGATTGTGGGAAGCTAACTCACGCGTGATAAAACGCCGGCAGGTGTTAGGTTGTATTGCCGCTTTGGCAGGAACGGGCATCTTGAGTTGGTTCACTATGCGACATACTCCGCTTCCTCTGATGACACAAGCCTGGCAAGCCGACTATCGCACCGCCACGGGCGAAAGCCTTGAAGTGGTTTTATCCGATGGAACACGGGTCTGGCTCAATACGGCCAGTGCTTTCAATCAACATTACACCTTGAATATAAGACATTTGACTCTGCTGACAGGTGAGATCCTGATTGAAACAGCCAGCGATGCATTGCGACCCTTTATTGTGGAGACACCGCAGGGACGTCTTCGAGCATTGGGCACACGATTTACGGTTCGGCTTGACGACACAGAAACTTATCTGGCGGTGTATGACGGAATAGTAGAAGCTCAAACCCAGTCAGGCACCCAAAGAATCGTAAAGTCCGGAGAACAACTACGCTTTACACCACAAATAGTAAACCAAAGCGAGCCAGCCGATCCTGCACGAGAAGCCTGGAGTAGAGGCATGCTGTTGGCGCAGGACATACCGTTACATGAAGTAGTTAATGAGCTACGCCGTTACCGTAAAGGTTATTTAGGTTTGGCTCCCGAAGTCGCCGAACTGTTGGTGTTTGGTAACTTTCCACTCAGTAATACTGATACCACGTTAGAGATGCTGACCAACGTGTTGCCCATTCAGATCCATTACAGATTGCCCTGGTGGGTGACGATTGAAGCCAATAGCTGATCAGGATAGGGCGTAATGCTTAAAAAAATATTTTTTCAAAAAGTGGTTCCGCTTTTTGCTCGCTCAATTGATTAAGAGGATAGAAGAGCAACAAACATCGATGATTTATTGGCCTGCTGCCAGTCGTCACGCTGATGAAATGCTCACCGTATCCAATTAATGTTTGAGGAATCGTAATACATGTCCACGAGTAATCTGCCTTGTATCAGCCCCCTGATACACTCATCTTCTCAAAAGCAAGCTAAGTTCACTTCAGTGCGTCCTTTAGTTCTGGCAATGCATCTCGCTATTGTGGGAACAATAGCTGGGATCACTGAGGTGCATGCACAGGAAAATAATCTGTCTGAATTATCGGCGACTCAGGCAGAAGCGGGGCGACAGTACAACATTCCAGCGGGTCCCTTATCTACGGTGCTGACGCGTTTCTCAACAGAAGCGGGCATTTTTATGGTGGGTGCTACGGAGCTTGCACAAGGTAAGAAAAGTCCTGGGGTACAGGGTAAACATTCTATTCCAGCGGCGTTGACTGCTTTGTTAGTCGGCACCGGCCTTGAAGTGCGACCAAATGCAAAAGGCCAATATGTCTTACATCAATCAGATGACAGCTCAGTAGAGCTGCCGCTGGTCAAGGTCAGTGCACGAGGGGAGTCTGATTTGCCACCGGTTTTTGCCGGTGGTCAGGTGGCGCAAGAAAGTCGCATGGGCATCCTTGGCAACGTGGATGTTTTTGATACGCCTTTCAGCACACAAAGTTTCACCGCAGAATTTGCCCGGGATCAGCAAGCACGGCGGATCTCGGATATTGTGTCAGTCGATCCTTCTGTTCGAACTGCGATGGCCGAATATGGTGATACGGAAACCTTTATGGTACGTGGCTTTCCATTATTTACCAGCCAAGTTGGGGTCAATGGACTATATGGTATGACCGATACGCGCAGAATCACCCCTGAATTTTATGAACGTGTGGATCTGCTTAAAGGCCCGGCCTCAATGCTATATGGCGTTGGTCCATTCGGTGTTGTGGGCGGTAACCTCAACCTGGTCAGCAAGCGTGCAGGGGATGAACCACTAACATGGCTCACCGGCAGCTACGTTTCAGATTCACAATTTGGTGGGCATCTTGATCTGGCCCGTCGATTTGGTGAAGACAAAGCCTGGGGTATTCGTGTCAATGTTCTTGAGCGTGATGGTGATACACCGATTGAACGGCAGCAGGACAGCATGAGTAATCAAGCCTTAGCGCTGGATTATCGTGGTGACAGATTAAAAGCCAGTCTGGATATTGCCAATCAGGAACGCATCACCGATGGGCAGACAGCGAATATGTCTTACAACCAAGGCTTTGCATTACCCAAAGCGCCCGACAATGACCATAACTTTGCCAATAGTTGGGAGTTTATTGATACGCACAATAAGTACTGGATGGCAGCGGCAGAATACGAGTTCGACCCGGCCATTTCAGTGTATGCCAATTACGGACAGGCCGAAGTCGATGAAGAGTATTTTTATGCAGCCTCTTCGATGCGCCGAATCATTAATAGTGCAGGAGATTTTACCGCACGCGTCGGTGGTTTCCGGGCGAAAAGTGATGTCGAAACGTATGAAGTTGGTTTACGCGGTCAATTCGATTTAGGTCCGGTGAGCAATCGCTATGCACTGACCTATAGTGAGCTCGACCGCACATCTAAAGGACTGTTGGAACATGCTTCGGGAAGCTATACCGGCAATATCTATGAAGATCCAAACATAGCTGAACCAACGTTAAATTATGATCCGTTACTGAAAAACGGTGACTTACAACTTAGCAGTGTGGGTCTGCTCAATACCTTTGGATTTATGGACGATACGGTCATGCTGACGCTTGGGGCACGAGACCAGAAATTGTACAGCGGTATTTTCAGTTCTGGCATCAAGACCAATGCCTATGAAGAAAGCAAGGTGACACCATTAGGTGCCTTACTGGTTAAAGCGGGCAATTATTCTTTCTATGTAAATTACAGCGAAGGTCTTGCCCAAGGGGCAACAGCACCAACCGGCACGGTGAATCAGGGTGAATTTTTAGCGCCATCGGTAACTGAACAATACGAAGGCGGCGTCAAATATGATGGGGGCAACTATGGCCTCACGGCGGCGGTGTTCGAGATTAAGCAACCAAATACTTTTACCAATAGCAGTAATGTATTTGCTGCTGATGGTGAACAACGTAACCGCGGTGTTGAGTTATCTATCTTTGGTCAACCGATGAAAGGCATGCGTCTGTTAGGTGGTGTGACATACATCAACGCTGAGCAAACCAAAACCCAGAATGTTGAGAACGATGGTAATGATGCGATAGGTATTCCACGGTTTAACGTTGTACTGAATGGCGAATATGATATTCAGGCAATCCAAGGGCTCACACTCACCAGCCGCATCACCGCTTTCAGTGAGGCACAGGCAGATGCAGCTAATACGCAAAGTATTCCAGGATGGGGACGGTTGGATATAGGCGGTCGTTATGTGACGGAAGTATCGGGCAAAGCACTGACTTTCCATGTGAACCTGATAAATGTCGCGGATAAGAGCTATTGGAACTCAGTGTCACGCGGCTTTATTACTTCGGGTGCTCCACGTACTTTGCTAGTTTCTACTTCGATTGATTTCTAAAAGTGGATTAACTCGACTTGCTGAATATGCGTTCCTACGCAGAGCGTGGGAACGAGTAAAGACATGCCGAATAAACGCTCAGGTATAGTGTGATCGCTAGTGAAATAACAAAGGGGGCTGTGATTGCCCCCTTTGATTTATGCCTAAAAATATCTGTTTAACAGGTCACATTTTTAGCTTTTCTGACCTGCCTCCTGCTTGTTAAAAATCAAAATTTCAGCGTTAATCCAGCATAAACCGATCTGCCCATCCCAGGTACTGTCACACCCCAAGGTATGTCTGTGCCCATGGTGGCACCTTGACCTAAATAGGCACCGGAAAGCGGGTGACTGTAGAGGCGGTCAAACACGTTTTCCATACCAAAATCGACACGCGCCTGTTTCCATTCATAACTGGTACGCAGATTGACCAGCCCATAGCCAGCGGTTTCGATTTCATTGCGTTCATTGTTGACTTTGTCTTTGCCGGCGACCAGCACCCATTCGATATTATTACGCCAGCCGTTTTTGCTGTGCTCCAGCGATAAGGTGGAGTTGAGCGGCATGATGTTATACAAATCATCGCCGGTATCGCGGTTTTTACCTCTTACATAACTGAGGGTGGCAGTACCGGTGAATTTTCCCCATTGAGCTGATTGATAAAGCGTTTTGAAGCCCGATACATCCATACCGTAGAGTTTGGCTGAGACATTCTGGTATTGCAGATTGACAAAATTATCTTCAGTACTCAGATTAGCTGCTATACAAGCGCCACCGCCAGTGCTGCAACGCTCGGCATCAATAAAGTCATCCACATAAGAAATATAGGGTGTCAAAGATACATGCCAATCGTGTTGTTTAGCATCGTGAAAGTTGGCGGTGAAGCTCAACGTATGAGCGATTTCAGGATCCAGCTCGACATTGCCGACATAACCGTTACCATCTCCGACCAGATTGACCATGCGCATTGCCATGCCGTTGGTTGACCAGGCAAAGCGCTCATATAAGTTTGGCGAACGGGTTTTCTGGGCATAGCCGAATTCATAATCATGGGTAGCCGAAGGTTTGAATCGAGCCAGCAAGGTCGCATCAATATTATGATCGGTAATATCACGGTCACTGGCATTAAATGCATCTGCAGCCGCCTGATACATCATCATATTGGTGTTGTAGCCTTGCACATCATCGGTATTCATCTTCACGGTTTCATGGCGGATACCTGCTACCGTAGTCCACTGGCTGTTCCAGGCTGCTTCCCATTCAGCAAATACGCCATAGCGATCCCGCTCACCATTATTGATATTCCAAAAAGTATTCGGAGCCATCATCATGCCACCGGATGCTTCCCAGAAATCATCCAGACGATAGCGTTGTAATTCTGTTCCTACACGGAACAGATCGCGTTGATTGGCATTGATTTCAGCTTTAACCGATAGGCCGCGGTTATCACCTTCAGTTTCCATAGGCATCCCTAAAGCCGTCATCATTCCTGAGCCATAGAGAAATTGTTTGTCATCGCCAAACTGCATTTTGTGGTGGGTTTTTTCACGATACACCGAGGTTTCCAGTGAACCCCAGTTAAACAAGCCGTTATAGAACAGATTAATTTGATTACTGCGGTTTTCTGTCATATCCATACGTTGATTTGGCCAGCCTTGATAGGGAATGTCCTGATGGGCAAATTTAAGCTGCAGCTGGTGGTTATCCAATTTATAAGCAAAATCAATCGCATGATTGCGACTTTCATAAGCGGATGAACCAACTTCGTCTGAATCCAAAGAACCGCGGTCTGTTGCCGCATTACCTGCCGGTTTGAAATTACCGCCGCCATCGTAGTTGTTCGCTTTAGCAGTGGAACCTGTATAAGTGACACTGAAATCTTCTGATGCCAAGGTCGTAGACAGATGGCCGCCACGCGCGTCACCATTACTGCGATAGTAACTGCCAATTTCACCTTTGGTGATGGTCTGACCATCTGTTGCAAATTCCGGTTGTTTCGACTTGGCGATAATCGTGCCGCCGATACTGTCGCCACCGAGGCTGACGGGAGCGATACCTGAATAAACCTGAATTTCTGAAACACGTGATGGCGTGAGGTAGGAGAGTGGCGGATTCATATGATTGGCACAGGCTGAAATCAAATCCATACCATCAACCTTGATACGCAGACGATCATCAGCAAAACCACGCATAAATGGCAGTCCGGCTACTCCACCACCTGAATACATCGACATGCCCGCCACATCATTTAAAAAAGCAGCAGTATCGCTTTTATAAGCACGTTGGCTGCTAATGTCTTTTTCGCTCAATGTAGTGCTGTCTACCGTTGGGACAGAAGCGGCTGTGACCGTCACTCTATCCAGCGTTTCATCATCATGTTCGTGGGCGGCATATAGTGGCATGTTGGCCAGTCCGGTCAAAATCATCAGGGCCAATGGAGACAGACGTTTTTTCATGGTGCGGTTATTCCGGTTTAAAAAATTAAACCAAGAATAAGCAATATGTCAGCATAAAAAGTGAGGGATTTAGGAGGGTGCTGCGTGAAATCACGCAATTTTGAATAGTTGTAGATTCTGTCTGGTTAACGGGCGTTCCCACGCAGAGCATGGGAACGAGTTTTGAGGGAGGAGGGGTTACCACACCATTCTGAAAGTTGCTGAGAGATCATGACGTTGGTCGGAAATGGCCCATTCGCCTTGATACCCCAGTTGTATTGAAGTCAGTTCAGTCATCTGCATATCTACACCCAGAGCCAGTCTGGCTCGGTCACGGTCAAGCTCCGGACCATCGACCTGAAAGTTAGCCAGCGAGGTAGCTGCAAAACCCGCACGCATCTGCGCTTCGTTATCCATAAGTTCATGCACCCAGGCCACCTCAGCGGTAGGTTGAATGCGGTAGCCTTTTTGTGTTTTCCATAGATGCTCAATACGTGCACCGATAGCTGAGCGTAAAGAATCCTGCTGGTCACGGCTAACGTTAAGATTGGCTGCTTCAGCCTCTTTTTCTACAAAACCATCCCGATTGACGTGGGCATATTCCAGCCCGGCGAGAGGGGTGACGCTTGTATTCGCATTCACTGCAATCAGTCGGCCAATTTCAACGGCGAGGTTGCTGGTCCAGGCATGGTAATCCGCTCTAGCAGTTGTATTGGATAAACCAACTATCACACGACGTTTGCTCTCAAAATCATGATAGCCAACACCAGCGATACCACTTACATAATAGTTGTCAGTAAATAACCTTTTGCCATACAAAGCGGCCTGATAACTGTCTACATCCAAACTGCCTTGTGACACGCTGGCATCGGTCCGGTTATAGCCAACAGCCAACCCCACCGTGAGTGCATCATCGACATAAATATCCCGACCAGCGGCGGTACCAGCTGATTTGTAATAGGCACCGCTGGCATTGGAGGTACCCTCGATATCAGCATAACTACCAGTACCACGCAGCCACCAGCCACCAGTGTTAGCGGGCTTTTCACCGATTAATGAGGTTCCTGCATCGGTCATCGTGCCGGTGTCATTGTAGGCCAGCTGGATCTGCCCGGTATTGGCCAGAGTAGGGGAGCCGCTTTGCAAACGGTTAAGTAGCAAACCTTGGAACTGATTCAGTGATTGCAAAGCGATTAGATTGCTGTGGGTGTGCTGCACACCACTGAGTGAGTCATAGGCTTGCTGGGCACCTTGAGCCGAAAGAATATTAAGGTTATTGAAAATGTCATTGATGCCAGCGCTGTCGTTACCTAGAAAAAGTCTGTCGAGTGTTGTACTGACAGCTATCTGGTTGGCAGTCTCTGCAACAGATGCGTAATCAGAAGAGTTACGTTCAAGGTTGAGAAAAACATTATTGGCATCATAAGTCAGTGTCGGCGTGAGAAAAGCGAGATTGGAGCTGATGCTATCAAATGTAGTACCGCCTAAGCCGCCGGCTGCAGTGAGAATGGTGTAATCAGTGCTAAGCGAATAGTTGCCCGCCTCAGGTAAAACCAACACCGTGCCGTTAGTGAGGGTGGCCATGCCGGTGGCATTAATTAAGTCGGAATTGCCTGCGGCATCCACTTCCACCTCATAAACACCGCCACCAGAGAAATCAACACTACCGGAGACGTTCATTGTGCCGATAGAGTTGCCAGGAGTGAGCGAGCCGCCATTGATTGTAATACTGCCAAGTGTGCCACTACCACCCAGTGACCCTCCTGTATTGACCGTTATACCGGAGTTGGCAATGGAGCCATTTACGACAAGCAGTCCATCATTAACGATAGTGGCACCGTAATAAGGGTTATTGCCAGTCATGGTAAGCGTTCCAGTTCCTGTTTTAGTTAAATAACTAAAGTCAATAATTGTGCCGCTAAAAACAGTGGACGTATTATCGCCACCAACGGTCAGTGTAAAGCCACCCGACCCGGTATCCACATCAACAGTACCATTACCTGCTAACGAGCCAATTGTCAGATCAGATAATGCTTCAAGCATGGCACCAGTACCAACGGTCACCGCACTGTTGTTTCCCAATGTTCCGCCGTTATACACTACTAACTTTCCGCTACTAATATTAGTGCTGCCGGTGTAAGTGTTGTTACCACTTATATATGTTGTGCCGCTGCCAACAAAATTGACATCGGTGGTTCCCGTTATTCGGATAGTATCGCCGCCCGAAGTACTGTCGTTGGTAAAAAAATAATTACTCTCATTGTGGTTGAAATTGAGTGTAGCTGTACCTGGGCCTCCATTGACCCTCGCCGCATTAAGAATGCCTGCCGCACCACCATTGCCGATATTCAGTGTGCCGCTACCGTCAGCACGTCCGAATTCAACCCTAGCCGCCGTTACCAGTCCATCATTAACGATATTCAGTGTGCCGTTTCCCCAGTCGCCCAGATATAAATCGTTGCTGTTGTTCCAGCTGGATCCCGTACCGTCCACCATTACTGTTCCCTCGCCGCCTGCCGACGTGCCGATAAAACCGAATGTGTTGCTGACCGTACCGCCATTAAGGATATCAAGCGTGCCCGTGCCTGAGTTACCTACGTCTATGCTGCCATTAATGTTCGTAAAATTAGAGCCTGTCCCATCCACTGTGACCGTACCGCTGCTGCCCGACTTGTCACCTATGTAAGTGCTCAAAATAGAGTCAGTATTGAGCACTTCACCGCCATTGGTAATAGTAAGACTGCCTTCACCAGAGGCGCCTACGTCCAAACTGGCACTTGGGCCAGAAAGCTGCCAGCTTGAGCCAATTCCGTCTACTGTTACTGCGCCACTGCTGCCAGTATTGTCACCAATGACATTATTAGAAAAGCTCTCCAACTGACCTCCTCCGAAAATATCAAGCGATCCATTGCTTAGGGTGCCAATATGAATTTCGCTCGCTGTGGCACCAGGCACCAGAACCTGCGCGGTGCCGCCATTATCAACAAAGGCTATCGCATCCTCATCTGGAACCACTGAAACGAAGCCATTAGACCAGTTGCTGTCGTTCTCCCAGTCACCAGTACCTGCGATCCAGTTATAATCAATGGCCTCGGCTGTGCCTAAAACGGCAGTCGCCCCCACCAATGTTGCGACCAATGTGATAGCGGTTTTATGTAAGTAGTGAAGGGATAGGACTTCAGATGATGACATCAAGATAGATGAAGCTCTTTTACGTATAAACCGAAAATGGCGGTTCATGGATTATTCCTATTGAGCGAACAAATTCAGTTAACTTACGCAGTTAGGATCAATGCGACTATCCGATTTCCGCAAACAGGATGATTTCAGCATTTATGCTGTCGTTATCAACCCGAATTAAGGGTGAAAAAATAAGATTTTTCCCAAAAATAACCGCCATGATTTCGCATGGCGGTTCAAAGGGAAAATAAGCTTTAGGGAAGTCGTTAATTTTTTAACAAGCTAATCTGGCTTTTCTTCGCAAGCCCATAAGTCCCAGCAAAGCAGGGGCAAACAGAAATATGGCTGCAGGGACGGGTACTTCACTGATGGCTTGTGTCACTACCAGATTGGCGAAGGTATCGCCAAAGATAACTTCAAACTCAAACCCTGAGAAACCGGGCAGGTAAATATTGTCAAAGCTGCCAATCAAGCTGGCAAACGTCAGGAAACTAAAGGTTCCAGCTTGCAGCTCATCACCGATAAAGTTAAAACTTAATAGACCCGCTAGATCAGCTGTTCCGGAGATATTCAACATATCGGAACCGCTGGTACTGAAATCAATGACCATGGCACCAAACTCGCCTTGTGAGTAATTACCGTTGATCGCTAACGTGCCGGTGGCATTATCCGAAATCAGGCTGGCAACATTATCACTGCCTGTGCCGTTCATAAACACATCGGCATTGATGATACCTGTGCCAGCTAAACTGCCACCGTTAATGGAAATGGTTTTTTGGGTCATGGCACCATGAATAGTGGTGCTGCCAGCGGTTTGTATATAGCTCCCAGTGCCGTTTATTGTACTGCCCGCATCCGCATTGAAACTCCCAGAATTATTGATCGTACCGGTGTTATTTAGCGTGGAATTAATTCGATTATCAAATAAACCTTCATTGTTCATCGTGCCAGCGTTATTGGTCGTTTTAGTGGCACGATTTTCGTAGTCACCCGTGTTGGTAATCGTCGCGTTAGCTTGATTGGTGAGCGTGCCGCTATTTCTCAGGGTACCGGTATTGATGATTGAACCATTGTTCACCAGGTTGTTTGAATTGGTGAGCCTGCCATGATTGGTGAATGTGCCGTTATTAACAATGTCACCCGAGTTGTTGATGGTACGACTCAC
The DNA here is from genome assembly GCF_048266885.1 of Methylophaga sp. GTDB lineage: Bacteria > Pseudomonadota > Gammaproteobacteria > Nitrosococcales > Methylophagaceae > Methylophaga. The sequence continues at coordinate 178,625 of NZ_JBLWYR010000002.1, read as the reverse complement.
ATTATTGATCATCGTGCTGTTATTGGTCAGCGAACCACTATTTAACAAAAACCGTCGATTATTTAGTAAGCCATTATTGACCAGGCTTCCGTCATTATAAAAATACGCTAGATTCTGAAACTCACCGGAGCTGGTAATCGAGAGAAAATTGTTATTGTAAAGTTGTGCTGCGCCCTCGTTTCTTAACACGCCATATACGGCAAAATCACCTTCATTGGTCAGTCGAAAATGGTTTGTTAGGACCGAACCGCCGCCAATGTAAAGGATCTCGTTATTGAGTAAGGTGCCGTAATTATTTAACGCGCTCGACTCTATAAGGGATACATCATTATTGTTGGTAAGCGTTGCGCCTTCCTGAATGGTATTTTCACTGTCAGTCAAAAACAGTAGTTTGTTGTTCACGCCTGAGAGATCGGCTGCGTGTAATAGTGATGACAATAACAAAGTGCTGGTAAAGAGGGCCGTAACCAGTAATGGCCGAGCGTTAAAGAATGTGTTCATCGGTTTTCTCGAAGTACTGCGGCCCAGCCACCTTAATATTTATTGAGGTCTGTGACTTTCCGTCCCCAATTCACATTGAGTTTGGCGAGTAAATAATCATGTTGAGTTGCAACACGCTACGAGACAAAGGATATAGAGTGAAATTTTGGTCGACTATCCGATTTCCGCAAACCAGAAATTAAGTAAGGAATTAGCTCAGAGCACGACGCAGTGTCGCAGAGGGAAGCTCACCAAAAAGTTGAACATAATCACTGGAAAAACGTCCCAAATGCCAGAAATGCCAGTGAAAAGCGACTTCGGTAACCGTTACATCAGAGTCTTTGGGTCTAAGCAATTGGCCACGTACTCGATTGAGTCTCAGCCGATAAAGATAGGCATTAGGGGTAATATTTAATACCTTTTTAAAACAGTACTGCAGATTACGTTGACTGATTTTTAAGTCGGTACAAATATCGACGATGCTTGGGCAAATGTGGCTCTCAAGCCCTGAATTGACATAGTCTATAGCTTGATTAACCAATTCACATGCTCGTCGTCGGGCAATTACATCCGGTGTTATCGCTTCGCTTAACAGTGATGAGTCAATAGTTAATAACACCTTCTCCATAATTGACGATGTCACATTTTCTTCAGTTGAAACCAAATTTTGAGCTGGATGAAATGCCGAATTTGAAAAAAGGTAATCGGTAAATTGATCTAATTGCTTACGGTCGATGGCATCTAAAAGCATCAGGCTGTCGGGCGCGTTTTCCCATCGTTGTGGGTTAATGGCTCTGGCTGATTCAAGCAGAACCGACTCTTCAAACCGAAAATAAACGGTTTCCACATTCGCACCTACCAGAATATCTACCTCGGCATGGCTGGGCAGGAAGAACAGTGCATTTTTATACGCGTTATATTCAGAAAAACGTAAAGCGTCATTGGAAGAGCGAACATAAGATATGGTGCAGTGCTTTGCATTCATCACGCCGCGTTTATGAACAGTGCAATTTTGCTGCTCGGCGACGACACTGACATCCCGATTGCCGAGTTCTTGATATCGTCCTTGAAAATCACCAGGAGATATCTGAGCCATTTCAAAAGAAGATAACCAGTCCTGTGCTGCCAGCTGCTCAGAGACATCACTTAACGGCATATCTCGATAAAAAGCATGTTGTTTTGACAGCATTATGTTTGATTTCTCAACTTGATACCCGATTGAAAAAAGCTAATTCGTTTAAAACAGGTTTAAACGAATATACCGTACTTTTATCAAGTTCATGAATATTGGCACAAGCTTTTACGGCAAAACTGTGCGTTCCCACGCAGAACGTGGGAACGCAGTTGGTAGTAGTGCAAGCATAGATTTGTCGGTTTTAGAAAAGCAGTTTGATACCCACAGAAGCAATCCAATCTTCTTCGCTTTCATCGGCGTTTTTGGCGATGGACGCCGTTCGACCGAATTTGCGTTCGTATTTTAGATCCAGATAAGGCACGACTTTACGAGTGATTTCATAAAACAGTTTGACGCCGATTTCGCCTTCACTTAAGCCTCGCCCTAATTCCTGGCGCTCCACATTCTGAGCAGTGAAATCCAGTTGGTAGTAGGGTTCAAAGCCAAACCGCTGGGTGAACAGCAGATGATTTTTCTGTTTCAAGCGGCCACTGACATCACCATAATCACTGATAAACAGATGTGCCTGGATTTCAAACAGATACGGTGCCAGACCGTTAAAGCCCAACGTTAAATAACGGGTGGATTCGGGTTGGGTGTCCACACGCAAACCCAGTTGGGCATCCCAGAAATCATGCACATTACGGCTATACAACGCCCAGACTTCGCTTTGTTCCAGCTTGCCTTTGTGGCCTTCCAGCTCACCTTTGAGCCAGAGTTTGTGAGTATCACCACCAATCCAGCCATCCCATTCAATATGGGTTTTATCACCTTCACTGCCACCACCATGCTGTGCTTCAAACCATAAGGCATGAAAGAGTTGTGATTCATGCTCGTGACCATGGCCATCATAATGTTCATCTGCGTGGCTGCTGGAGATAAACAGGCTCAATACGATGGAGAAAATCAGATTAGATTTAGTGGTGATCATGATGACCTCCCATATCGTGTTGTGCTGGTTGGGCTGCTGGCAAATTATCTTCGACATACTCAGCAACCACCACGGTAGACATCATTCCAGCAGACATGTGATACAAGAGGTGACAGTGAAACGCCCATTCGCCGGGCTCATCAGCGGTCAGTAATACCGAATACTCTGTGCCCGGTGCGACATTCACCGTGTGTTTGTTGGGCAATTTTTCAGCGGGTTGACCATTTTCCAATTGCACAAACATGCCATGAAGATGCATCGGGTGCGCCATCATGGTGTCGTTTTTAAAGATAAGCCGGACGCGTTCACCATAATTGAGTTTGATAGGCTCAAACCCAGGGTCGCCGAATTTATGCCCGTTTAAGGTCCAGATAAATCGCTCCATAGTGCCGCCCAAGGTCACCACAATTTCCCGTTCGGCAGGACGCAGATCGGTTTGTGTGCCAAGCGCTCTTAAATCACTATATTCCAGTGCTTTATGACCTTCTGGCGTACTGGCGTCGGCCCAGCCACTTTGCATTTCAGCAGGTTCATCTTGCTGCATCGCCTGATGATCATCTCCATGCATATCGTGCCCGCTATGATCCATTGAATCTGTAGATTGACTCATCTGATGATCGCCGTGATCCATATCATGTCCCATATCGGCCATGGTTAATAACGAACGTGGGCGATGAGCTGGAATCAGACCTTTCATACCTTCTCGTGGGGCGAGGGTGCCCAGAGCAAAACCTTTCCGATCAATTGATTCAGCCGCAATGGTATAGGCCTGATTGGCTTGCGGCGTGACAATCACATCGTATGTTTCAGCAACGGCAAAACGAAATTCATCCACGGTTACTGGCTCTATATATTGTCCATCTGCCTGAATCACGGTCATTTGCAAACCCGGAATCCGCACGTCATACATCGACATGGCCGAAGCATTGATAAACCGCAATCGAACACGTTCACCCGGTTTAAAAAGGCCTGTCCAGTTCTGCTCATTGGTTTTGCCATTGACCAGAAACGCATCGTAACGCACATCGGCCAGATCGGTCGGTGACATACGCATCTGACCCCAGGCGCTGGCATCCTGCCAGGCCGAAGCTAAACCGTGCTCGCGTACTTCACTAAAAAAGTCGCCGACAGTACGTTGTGAATAATTGTAGTAATGCGGGCTTTTTTTTATATTGCCGAGAATTTGCTGACCGGTTTCATTACTGAAATCAGAAAGCAGCACCACATAATCCCGATCAGCTTGAACCACCGGTTCATCTTTTGGGTAAATCACCAACGCGCCATAATGACCGTCCTGTTCCTGCAACTGACTATGGGCGTGATACCAGTAAGTGCCATTTTGGCGAAGCGGAAAACGATAGGTAAAGGTTTCACCGGGTTTGATGGCGTCATAACCACCTAGGCCCGGCACGCCATCCATTCCCGGTGGCAGTAATAATCCATGCCAATGCACAGACGTCGGCTCATCCAGTTTATTGATGACATGGATAACCGCTTCATCACCTTCGGTGAATTCCATTATCGGACCAGGAATGCCACCGTTAATCGTGATGCGTTCAACGGTTTTGCCCGTAATATTGACCGGCTCACGGTCAATGACCAACGTATATTCGGTCACATCCGCTATCGCGGAGAAGTGGAGTAATGCGGCTGAAATGGCGATCAGCCAGCAACTAATTTGTTTCATGAGATCTATCCTCAGAGTATTTCTATTGGGTATCCGTAGATACCAATTACAACTGGAGGATTAACTGCGGGGAGGACGTTCTAGTTTGGTGGGAGATTGGCTAATAAGCTGCTCGGTAGCAATGGACAAGCGGCTTTGAGAATAGAGTGAAGGCGTAAAAATAGGTTGAAAACCCAACACACCAGAGGCATGACAGTTCGCTGCTGCACACTGACAATTGTCACTGGCGCAATGTGAATTGGTAGTGTGCTTTGGTTGTGGTTCAGCATCGGAATGACAATCATGCAGTTGCTGACTCATTTCATGGTGCACAGGCATATCATTATTTTCTGCATGCGCAGCAGGCATCAGCATCGACAGCATAAACAAGCCGATAAGCAAATAATGAAAAAAAGACTGTGGTTTTGTCATTAACTAATTACCAATAAATTACGTTTGGTTAGACACAGAATAAGCCAAAAGTTTTTTGATGCCAAAATTCTAGAGAGAAAAAAGCAGAGGTTAACTTCTTAAGGTAGCTTGACTCCGTTGCGCAACGCGCTACACTATGTCACATGATCAAGTCGTTTAAGCACAAGGGATTGAAGCGCTACTACGAGACAGGGAGCATGCGCGGTATTCAGGTGAATCATGCCAAGCGGCTCAGAATGCAGTTGGCAGCTTTGGATACCGCAATGGAGATTGATGATCTCGATATACCTGGTTACGGGTTACACCAACTAAAGGTCGATAGAAAGGGGATATGGGCCATAACCGTCAGCGGTAATTGGCGACTGACTTTTGAGTTCTCGGATGGAAATGCCTACCTACTTGATTATGAGGATTACCACTAATGACTATGCACAACCCTCCACATCCTGGTGAGTTCATCATGGCAACGTATATGGAGCCTTACGGGCTCAGTTGTCGCTATCTTGCAGAGCAACTGGACGTCTCTCCATCTACTTTGAATCGAGTGTTAAAGCAGCAAAGCGGAGTAAGCCCCGAAATGGCATTACGCCTTTCTAAAGCACTTGGCCGCACTCCCCAGAGTTGGCTTGTTATGCAAGATGCCTATGATCTTTGGCAAGCAGGCAAAAACATTAAGCTGGATAGAGTTCAAAAGGTCGAACTAACAGCTGCATAACTATCAAAACCCAGTAAATAGATCTTATTGGTTTCAACCTCTTTTACGAGCCGTGTAAAGGATAATCGTTTTAACCTCGATCATATCGCCAAGGAGCATTACTCCTTAGAGTTGTCATATCAATAATCTATTAAAGAGATGAACGTTGGTATGAGTGACCCGACCAAAACAACTGATAGCGAACAAGTCTCCGAGCCTGACAATGTTCAGGCAGAACGCGAGAACGTTGATCAGTCTGCAACAAATCCCAAGAAACGAATCATAAGACCCTGGTTACTTTTTGGTCTGTTAGTTTTATTAATTGTTCTTCTGACTGTGCGTGATGACTTTCGACAAAACGCAGCAAAAAGCAGTGAAAATGCACTCCATTACATTGCCTTTGATGTATTGGGCTGGTCTCCAAGAGATCTGTTTATCTGGCGTTTACGAGTGGCAGGGTTGTTGGATAGCCCACTGGGGCAGCGTTGGATAGAGGCTGTAGATCGGGCGGGTGAGCAGCCTGTGCAAGCAGCTGGTCAATACCGTACAACTGAAGCCTTTTCGAGTGATGAAGTTGAGGCACATGTTTATCAGGTGTCGCTTGAGCGAGGCGAAAAGCTGATATGGCAATTTTTACGTCTGGATACTGCTGATAGTCGGCTTTACGCCAGCCTGGAGCGACGCGAAAAAAATGAGCAAGAATGGACAACCGTCACGGCACTGGACGCAGAAGACACAAGAAATAGCCAGGTTGTCTCCAAAGCGGGCGACTACCGCATCGTTCTTCAACCCGAGTTATTTGCCAATGCAGAATATTCATTGGAAATGGCTAATGGCGGTTCATTACCATTTCCGGTAGAAGGAGCAGGCCAACGGGATATTGGTAGTACCTTCGGTGTTGATCGTGATGGCGGCGCTCGAAAGCATCACGGCGTGGATATCTTTGCAGAGAGAGGAACACCGGTTACAGCAGTGATTGATGGTTATGTCAGAACCGGAACAGGTACCAGAGGCGGCGAACACGTCTGGCTATCGGGCAGCATGATTGGATACGGAAGTGCGCGTTATTATTACGCCCATCTGGATTCATTCGAGGTTGAATCCGGCGACAAGGTTAAAAAAGGCGACATACTCGGATATGTCGGCAACACTGGCAACGCTATTACCACGCCACCGCATCTTCATTTTGGCATTTACTCAGGTGGCCCCGTTGATCCAGAACCGTTTCTGAAACCAGAGCCTTTACTGCCTCCTCGTTGAGTACAAGCTGGAATAGCTTCAACCTGGTTTCTCTACAACTTATCTGCTTCTCTGCTGCTTGGGGCTTCCGTTACTGCAATTTGTTGGCAAACCGTCCTACAGCGTCTACCACCTGTTTTGCCCCTTCTTGGATCTCTAAAATCACAGTGCCCGACTGGCTTGCTAGCTCCAGGCCTTTCTCGGCTTTTTCTCGGGAACTGAACATCTGGCGCATCACTTCATCAGAGAGCGTCTGGTTTTGATCCACTACGCCCACAATCTCCTCCGTGGCTGAACTTGTGCGGGCAGCTAATTTTCGCACCTCGTCGGCAACCACAGCGAATCCGCGGCCCTGTTCTCCGGCCCTGGCGGCCTCAATAGCGGCATTTAATGCCAGTAAGTTTGTTTGCTCTGCGATACCGCGGATGGTTTGCACAATGTCGTTGATCTGCAGGGACTGTTTGCCCAGCGCTTCGATGCTTTCAGTCGCCGCTTGCATTTGTGCAGCTATCTGCTGCATGGTTTCGACCGTCTGCTGGACCACAATAGTGCCATTTTTTGCGCTTACGTCCGTTTGTTGTGAAACGTCGAAGGCAATACCTGCGCCCTCGCGTACCTGAGCTTCCCGCTCAACCTGGTCAGTAACAACGCTGGCGAATTTAACGACCTTACAAAGGTTGTCCTCAGCGTCGTAGACTGGGTTATAAGTGGCTTCAAGCCACACCTCAGAGCCATTGCTATCGATCCGTTTGAAGCGGTCTGCCACGAATTCGCCGCTGTTTAGCTTTTTCCAGAAGGCAGTGTATTCAGGCGAGGCGGCCTCCTCAGAGGTACAAAACGTACGGTGGTGCTGACCGACGATTTGTTCTAGCTGATAGCCCATTGCTTGTTGAAACTGTTTGTTAGCGGTAATGACAGTGCCATCAAGGTTGAACTGGATAACCGCGGTGGAGCGGATCAATGCATCAATGAATGACTCGCTTTCTTTTGCGTCTTCTATTGTTTTGGTTACGTCGCGTGCATAACCCTGTAGATAAGAGAGTTTGCCGTCGGTTCCTCGTACCGGAAGCCATTGAAGATTCAGCCAGGCTAGTGAGCCATCGGCCCGCAGGTAGCGGTAGTTGTCGCTGACCGGCTCGAATTTAGCGACGGCTTGATTGAAGTTTCGAAAACAGGGCAGCTTGGTAACGTAAGACGGCACAAGCTCGGACAATGGCCGCCCCAACAGCTGCTCTTTTTGGAAACCGAGGGCATCGGCAAAGCCTTGGTTTACGGCAGAGATATTGAAATCGGCATTCAGGGTGATGGACAGCATTCCCCGATCCATTTGGGCAACGAGTTGGCGGAGAGTCTCTAATTCTTCATGCTGATCTTCGAGTTGTTTTTTGAGGTGGCGATTAAACATCAGGATACTCCTGTCAACGATATCATTCGTTATCGGCAGGCCGAACGTGTCCTTGAGCCATTATAAAAAATAATGAGACAGTTATTTAAAGAACCAATAAGAGCACAATACAAAAAATTATGTTTCGATTATCGAGCATTTAGAACGACAGGTTGAGCAACAGACTGAACCTTAAGTGGAATCGGTTTATAGTGGTGGTTACAGGAAATCGGGTAGGCAATTTGAGCAAGCGAAAAATCAAACACTCTGACCCTATTGATTTTCTGATAGAGACTATATTCATGCCCGCATGGCATACAGAGCTGGCTTGATTCCTCAGTTTCATTGGTCTGCACTTCATGCTCTTGAAAAATATGCCAAATGCATAGCAATCCTCACACGCATTACAAAGCCTGAAAAGCCCATAAAGCATGAAGTTGACAGAAGCTTGGAGCTAATTTACAAGAATGTTGATGTTGAGCTTTCAGAGCAAACAAAGAAATTAATAAAACGACTTGAAGGATTTGGTGCAAGATTTAGATATTTAGAGGTTTCTTGGTTTATTACAGATTGTGAGATTGCCGTTCTAGACCGGGCAGTTTGGGAGTTGCGCCGTTTTTGTGATGCTGAGCTATATATCTATTCTGGAAATCAGTTTGTTTCGGTATCAAAAGATAAATATGATCTAAAAAAGTCAATCGAAAAACCTACTAAACAAAATACACTCATCCCCGGCGGTTTCCTTGAGAAAACATTAGAGAAAAGAGACTCCAGAGCCAGACCTAATTTAGTTTGGTGCAATTTATACTACACAACATCTAAAAGGAAAAAAGTATCTATTAAAACCTCGCCCATGGCTGAGAATTTGCCATTCTCTCTGAATCCAGAAATTATAGGTGAAGTGTCAAAATATACCCTTGTTCCCAAAGAAATACGCAATGCATTCAAAAATGGCTAGCAAGGTCCAACATGGCGACGTCTTTTTCATAAGGGCTTCACCTTCTCTACTAAGTGAAAATTAATAGGTCAGCTAGCTTGATTATGAGCATTCCTCAAAGATTATATAAATACGAGCCATTAACAATTCAGACTTTACTGAATTTAAAATCGCAGGTGTTGTATTTTGGCCCTCCTGCGAACTTCAATGACCCATACGATTGTGCGATTCGGGCCAATGTTAGAGAGCCGACAATTGAAGAAGTGGAAGAGTTTAGAAGTAAATATTCACGAATCGAAGAGTTTCCTGATACTACCAGGCATGCTCTTAAAAGTGCTAATGCAAATGAGTTGAGAGCATGGCTGAAAAAAATCGGCCAAGAAAGTATGAATCTAATCGCTGAAAAAAATATTCGGACACGTGGTGTTACCTGTTTTTCAGAGCTGAATGATGAACTTTTAATGTGGTCGCATTACGCTGACAAGTATAAAGGCATATGTCTTGAATTCGATACGCAATATGAGCCTTTTTCCAAAGCTAGAAAAGTTCGTTACTGTCAAACGATGCCTTCTCTGAGCATTACGGACGCTTTACTTAATAATAACTATGAACAGATTCTTGACCTTTACTGTACCAAGTCTAGTTCGTGGGGATATGAGAAAGAGTGGAGATGCATTCACAAGGAAGCAGGAACCAAGTGGGTGTATGAGTCCCAAGCGCTAACTGGAGTCTATTTTGGACCGGCAGTGGATTTGGACGCCCTAGAGATAGTTTGTCTCATCTTGCAAGGACAAAATCATTCTGCTTCTTTCTTTCGAGGGAAAAGAAGTGACGAACGTTTTGTCATCGATTTTGAACAATTTGATTATATTCCCTACCTCATAGCCAAAGACTCAGGATTAACTACTTAACATGGTTAACCACTGTGATAGATTTGCTAAAGAAAAGGGGGCAAACAAGGATGATTTAAAAGGATGGTCCTCTATTTACAAATTGATATAGAAGCCGAGGCAGTAACATGGATGAATTAAAACAAAAAATCGCATTATTTATTGATGCGGATAATGCGCCAGCAAGTAAGTTTGAAGATGTTCTTAGCGAGGTCGCAAACTATGGAGTGGTCACTATTCGTAAAGCCTATGGCAATTGGAAGTCGCCAACGTTAAAGGCCTGGGAAGATCTGTTGCATGAATATGCCATTCAACCTATCCAGCAATATGATTTAACCAAGGGTAAAAATGCGTCAGATATCGCATTGGTGATTGATGCGATGGATGTGATGTATACCAAGCAAATTGATGTGATGTGTTTTGTGTCATCAGATTGTGATTTTACGCCGATGGTGACCAGAGCCTTAGCGGAAGGAAAGGTTGTATTGGGTTTCGGTGAACGGAAAACACCGTCGGCATTTGTAAATGCCTGCTCTAAGTTTCTTTTTCTGGATCAGGAAAAAGAAGTCACAAAAACAACGGTAAAACCAAAGAACATCAAATCAGATACCAAACTGATACATTTGCTGCGGCAGGCCATCGAGGCAACGGAAGACGAAGACGGTTGGGCTATGCTTGGGCCGGTTGGCTCAAACATCTCGAATAAGACCTCGTTTGATACTCGAAATTATGGGTTTAAAAATCTCAGCAGCCTGTTTAAAGCCATTGATTTATTTGAATTAAAACGTGGCACTGGCAATTCGTTTTTAGTACGCAATGTACGTAATAAGTAAAATTCATTAAGTCAAAAGGCCGGGTTGAACTCAACAGTTATCAGTTTTTCAGTTTTGGGTTTGTGCCTCAGTTCACATTAATTTCAAAATTCATAGATTTGTCACAATAATTCACTATCTTCGGGTTCGATGTTCATTATCTGACTTGGAGTTCACGTGAAAAATACGCATAAATTAGTACTCGTTTCAGTATTGGCGGCACTATACAACGTGCCAGCAATGGCGGCTAGCTGTCTTCCTGGTGGTTCGGCTGCTTCACCGACGTTAATCTGTACCGCGGTAGACAGCGGTAATATCAATGACAACCGAGATAACCTGGCTGTAACTATCCAAAGCGATGCTCAGATTGTCCGTGCGAGTGGACGCCCTGTGCAATTGGGTGGCTCGAACCAATCAGTTAACAATCAGGGCCTGCTCGAAAGTGGCGATAGCGATGGTATCCGAGGCAAAGGCGCGAATCTGACAATCGACAACTCAGGCACTATTCGTGGCGGCGACCGGGGTATTCGTCTTCAGGACAACGCTGATAACTTCACTCTGATTAATCGTGAGAGCGGCAAAATCTTTGCAGAAAATCAGGCAGTGAGATTGGATGATGATTTCGCTTTAGAAAACGCACAGATTACAAATTATGGTCTGATCGAAAGCGCCAATGGTCGTGCCATACAAACCCGTGGACCGGGCAGCACCGTGGTTAACTACGGCACGCTACGTGGTGGTGAAGAAGTCATTGAAGCGCGTGAAGATTTCACGCTGGAAAACCGCGGCACCATTGCGTTGAATGGTTTGTCATGGGATGCAGACACCAAGACTTGGACCAATGCAGGTGCGACTGATGATGAAGACGGTGTGCAATTTGCCAGCGGTGAAGCGAATAACTACGGCGTGATCCTAGGCAGCGATGACGGTATCGACATTGATGAAGGCAAGGTTACAAACCACGCTACTGGTGTCATCGTCTCTACCGGATCGGCGAGTGATCCATTAGATGGCGGCAATGGTATCGACGTTGATTCATTGTATGAGCCATTGGTTGGTGAAGTGCGTGAAGCAGGACCATTGACCATTGTTAACGAAGGCTATATCGAAGGCGTCATGGCGATTGGTACCGATGGTGCCAGCACTTCTGAAATCACTATTGAAAACAGCGGCACATTGGTTGGTCGTTCTGGCAAGGCCATTGAGTTGTCTCCAACTCAAGGTAACAGCAGCTTGCTACTCACGGGCAACAGCGAGATTATCGGCGATGTCATCTTTGGCAGCGGCAATGACAAGTTGATCATCGATGGACTAACGTCAACCTCGGGTAAATTCAGCACCGGCATCTTCGACGGTGCAGCAGGGGATAACAGCATTTTCTTCAATGACTTTTCGCTGTCTGATATTTTGTCATTTGAAATTGCTGATGCGTTGGTTTATCTCTCTCTTGGCGTTGCCAGCAATGAACTGTTCTCAGGTAAATTCACTAACTTCTCTTCTTGGACCTTTGGCAGTGATGGTACTTTCTCAACCGAAGAGCTAGCCAGTCGGTTTATTAACCCAAGTGCCGTACCATTACCAGCAGCATTACCACTGTTTGCTTTCGGTCTGTTTGGATTGTGGGCTGGTCGGGCACGCCTTTTAGGTTAACAATCGAGCAGGAACCGAACTAATCAATAGGTCAATGATGACTTAGCGTTCGGTACCCAAATCAGCTGAATATTTAGGGCCAGTGTGAACACTCAGTATGTTTGCACTGGCCCTAAATCATTTTGATATCTACGATAATATTTTATAAAAAACCTATGACTTGATATTTTGTTTGTGGAACATTTATCCGGCAACTTTGTATTTTAGGAAATGGTTATGCAACAAAATCGTGTGGATCCGTTAACCCATGGCGCTACGGCAGTTATTACCCATCAGGTTGATAAAGACAAACATCCCGAATACGAAGAATGGTTAAATGAAATTGCTCCGCATTGTAAGAGTTCGCCGGGGCATCTGGATTTGAATGTGATCCGTCCCATCGCTGGATTGACCGAAACCTATACGATTATTATCCGTTTTAATAACCAATCAAATTTACGTGGCTGGATGGAATCGGCCAAACGCAGTGAGTTGATCACTCAGGTTTCACCATTGCTGGTAAAAGGTGACGATTTTTATATCAACAGCGGGCTGGATTTCTGGTTTACCCCAGAGCAGGCGAATACCAAAACTCCCGTTCGTTGGAAACAGGCACTGGTCACCTGGTCAGCTATCTATCCGCTGGTGTTGATATTGCCGTTTTTACTTCCGCCATTTCATAAATTGGGACTGCCCGATAATCATTATCTGGATAGCTTGATGATCACGGGGATAGCGGTGTTAATGATGGTCTATGTGGTGATGCCGCGCTATACCAAGTTAATTCATGCGTGGTTGTTTCGGGGCTGTTAGGTACAGAGTCAGGGACGGTGTTTATTGCGCTTATGGTAACACTGAGACTAAACCAAGATGTTCGACGAACGGAATGAAGTCTCGATCCAGGAAGAGTAACGGTATTCTCTGTTCGATACAGAAAGAGGCGATAATGACATCCGTTGTCTTACGGATGGTGATGCCTTTTTTGCGGAGTACACGATAATTTTCAGCGCATTTTTCAGGTATGCCTTCACCAAACATTTCATGTCGCTCCAGCGTAAGCAAGGTCTGTTTGGTTAAACGGTAATCGCGGTCGTTGCGGATGCCTTGCAGGATTTCCAGGAAAATCAAATCACCCATGGCAACAGTACCTTCGATAATTCCGGCATCGAGTGTATCGGTATGTTGGTTCTGAACGCCATTGAAGTAGTCGATCCAAACGCTGGTATCGACTAGTATCATTTGCCTCCTCGCATTTCTTCTAGATCACCTTCCCATTTAATTCGACCGCGCAGCTTACGAATATTCTGTTGCTGACTTCGCAGAAGCAGCAGTTTAAGACCTTGTTCTACAACTTCTTTTTTGGTGGTGTAACCCGATGCTTTTAGAGCATCAGCCATCAATTTGTCATCTATAACGATGTTGGTTCTCATAAATCACCTATGTGTATATATTTAAAATTTATACACACATTATCATGGGCAAAGCAACAAAACAATCGGCTGAATTTAATGAAACCTACACCCCAAAAAACCGATAGAAATAACGCAGTTTTTCCTGTGCTTCTTCTAACGAAATTTGAGTAAACCGGATTTCGGTATTGGCCTGTTGCTGAGACAGCAAAAAGGCATCAAGTACAAACACTGTGCCGAGCTTAGGATAGCCGCCCATCGTCTGGCGATCTTTCAGCAGGATGATCGGTTGGCCATCTGGGGGGAGTTGGATGGTGCCATAGGCAATCCCTTCGGAAATAATGCCGTTCACTTTAGCCGCGATCGGTTCACCTTCTAGGCGAATGCCCATGCGATCACTTTGTGGCGAAATACGATAGGTCCAGTGATAAAGCTTTTCCAATTCAGTTGGGTCAAATTGATCGGTTTGTTCACTGGCAATTACGCTCAGAATTAATGGTTGCTGATAATCCGGAATAAATAACGGCGGGACATGCGTGGTTAATTTTGGTTTGTGTTGGCTGCAAGGCAAAAAGTCATCGGTCTTTAAAGGATTGCCGTAGCCGTCAATGCCGCCGATTTTTTCTCGCATCACGGTAGCGACAGAACCAAAACTGGGTTGTAACTCAAAGCCATCCTGTATCGCCAGATAGCTGCGTATCCCAGAAGTGGCATGGGCAAAACTCAGTTTATCGCCGACATTGAGAGTATGCGTTTGCCAGTTTTTAATAGGTTGGTCATTGATGGTGGCATTCATCTCAGCGCCGGTGATGGCGATATTGGTCTTGGCGAATGCTTCTAGTTGCAATCCACCAAAACAAATCTCCAGCGCAGGGCTATTAGAACGATTATTGAGTAAACGGTTTGCCCATAAGAACGCGTGTTCATCAGCCGCCCCGCCGGGTGAAAGGCCAATATGTTGATAGGCAAAGCGACCCAGATCTTGTACTAGCGTCAGAATGCCGGGTTTAACTACTTTTAAACCCGGTAAGTTCATTCAAGCTGACCTCCGGCCAGCAGAAAATCATTTTTACTGACCGAAACAAACTTAACGCGATCACCGGGTAAAACAGGGCATAGTTTTGGACTTTCACGATCAAACATTTTCATTGTGGTACGGCCCAATATATTCCAGCCACCGGGAGTGCTGATGGGATAAACCGCGGTTTGCAGATCGGCTATCGCAACTGATCCCGCAACCACATTGGGCCGAGGAGTGCTCAGTCTGGGCGTGGCGAGTTGTTTGTTTACATTGCCCATATAGGCAAAGCCAGGTGCAAAACCGATAGCAAAAATTTGATAGGTCATTTCAGTATGCCGCTGGATAACCTGTTCAATGCTGATCTGATGGTAATCTGCGACATGTTGTAAATCGGGACCGACATCGGGGTGATACCACACCGGAATTTCGATTAATTTGCCAGATTGAGAGTTGCAGATAGTCAACTCACTCAGTTGCAGCTGGATTTTTTCCTGGATGCTGGGAAAGTCATTTTTTCGTGGGTCATAACACAGCATTAAGGTGGTATAGCTTGGTACTAGCCCGCGTATTTCTTCCTGCAAAGTATGTTGTAAGCGCTTGGTTGCTGCCCGAATAACCGGAACAAGATCGGTGTTTATCTGTTCACCAAAACGAATCACTACCGCGTCGGGACCTGAGTGTTCAATCTGAAACTGAAGTTTCATGATAATCGGTAAAGTTTGTTGAGCGAGTTGCGGATATGGCGAACCGCTTTAACCGATTCTGCATTATCGCCATGCACACATAAGGTGTCGGCATCGAGTTTTAATCGCTGGCCATTGCGACTGATCACGCTACCTTCCGTTGCTAGTAATAAGGCTTGCTCAAGGATTTGCTGTTCCGAATGGAATACTGCACCTTCTTGATTGCGTGGACGCAGCAAACCGTTATTTTCATAAGCCCGATCAGCATAAGCTTCGAATAGCAATTTGATGCCAAACTCGGCAGCAATTGACTCGGTTTTGTGATTATCAGTAGAGGCCAAAACCATTAACGGCAGCTTGTTATTATAAGAAGCGATAGCCTCCATTATGGCTCGTAGAATATCGTTGTCTCGCATCATGTCGTTATATAACGCGCCATGCGGTTTCACATAGTCAACACCCACTTCATGAGCACGGCAGATGCCATCCAGCGCACCAATTTGATATTGCACCATCGAGATGATTTCGAGAGGGGTGCATTGCATGCTGCGGCGACCAAAGCCGATTAAATCAGGATAGCTCGGATGGGCACCAATCTGTGTACCAGATTGTTTTGCCAATAACACTGTTCGTGTCATGGTCAATGGCTCGGAAGCATGGAAACCACAGGCAATGTTGGCCATATCCACCAGGGGCATAACCTGTTCATCCATTCCCATCGACCATGGTCCTAGACTTTCGCCCATATCACAGTTCAATAGCAGTTTTTTGATTGGGAGTTGGCTTTGTTTCATGGTTTAGCGGGTTCAATACGATAAGCGATAGGTAAAGGATACACGCTTATTTTAGGGACAGAAATTTGTCTTGCTGATTGAGCTCATTAATAGTTGTTTTTGTTATTAGCAGGAGCAATTCCTGTGATGTGAACTTATAAAAACCCTACTTGTCACAGGTTTTATTCGTTTGGCAAAGGCGAGAGAAGAGATTGAGCAGGGATGATTGCTGTGCTCAAAATTGCCAAACGTTTAATGGGTCCTGTGGATCTTTCATCGTCTTAAGTTGTGCAGAAAATGATAGTGCTGCAAGACCACAAGGAGAGAGTGGTAAACGTCATCTAGACGGTACCGTTCAATAATAATTAATTGATAATAATCAAGGGCAGGTGCTTATGGTATCTAACGATTTAAATAGTAGCTCGACGCCTAATTGGGCCAGTATTCTTGGCGTGGTGGCGATCATGCTTGGTGTGTTTTTGACAGCAATGCATGGTACAGAGCTCATGAAACAATCAGTAATCACTTCCAATATGCCGGCATCAGGCGAAATGCCTGCGGCCGATTGTCCGTTAGGTGAGCTTGATGAAGAAGGCATCACACTGGCGCAGTGTGAGTTCCTTGTTGATTATGTTCAAGGTGTTGCACAAGCCACTCCTGAAGGATTCCCTGAGACGATGATGACGCTGGCAGCAATCGGCACGATCCTGGCGTTTGCCTCTGTGATCATTGGTGGTGCACTGGTGAATTACACATCGTGGTCTTCTACGGCCGCCGTAGTGGTGTTTGCGGGATTGGCGGCAATCGATTTACTGCAGTTCGCCACCGTTGTGAATGCCGGCCCCATCTTAAGAGGGATGTATCTATGGAGCATTTTGCTGTGGTTTCTTCTGCACTTAATGTTATTAGTCGGCGCCTTAGCAGGTCGACATACTGAAGCGGCACGCATTCATCGCGACGTTGCCTAATTCTCATACATAATTAATTGGAAGATATTATGCAAAGACAAGGTTTTAACAGAGCGGTCGTAGTCCTTCATTGGTTGCTGGCCGTATCAATATTTTTTCTCTTCATTTCTAGCTGGTGGATGATGGGGTTACCTTTACCGTCTGAGGAACTTCAATTCCGCGCTTTCCCATTTCAATTACATAAAAACATCGGGTTAACGCTGGTGGTGCTGCTGATTGTCATGCTGTACATGCGATTTAAGTATCCACCTGCACCGCCGTCGGCACAGGATATGACACCGTGGATGCATAAGTCAGCGATTCTGGCGCACATTGCCATTTATGGTCTGATCTTTTTTGTCTGTATCAGTGGTTATCTCTCTTCGGCGCATACCAAGTGGGATACCGTAGTGTGGTGGTCATTTACCTTGCCACGCATTGCTGAAGCCAACGAAGATATGAATGAATTCTGGGGTGAGTTACATACGTACTCCGCATGGATTCTGTTGGCATTAGTCGCTGTGCATGTCAGCGGGGCGATTTACCATTCGTACAGAAATGACGGCATTATCAGACGTATGATGCGTTGGTAAGAATCGACGTAATGTAAAAATTGAAGGGCCGCTTTGCGGCCCTTTTCTTTTGTTGGCTTTTACTCGGATTTTTAGGGGCGAAGTAGATTTTCAATCAAGGTCTGATGAAATTTATCCGGAGCCTGAATTTGAGGCGAATGACCCAATTCTTTAAATGTAATTAAAGTGGCATTCGGAATTCTGTCAGCCACTTCTTGGCTGATTTTTGGATAATTGCCAAGTTCTGCACGTTGAGTCTCTGGCGCCAGGTTTTTACCGACCGCCGTACTATCCTGTTCACCTATCAGCAGTAGAGTAGGCACTTGTAGATTCTCAAATTCATAAAACACTGGCTGGGTAAGCACCATGTCATAGGTCAGAGCTGAATTCCAGGCAACAATTTTCTTTCCAGGGCCGGTAAACATGCCTGCCTGCATATTTACCCAACGATCGTATCCGGGCTCCCAGCTTCCGGCGTAATAAGTGTTTTGTTGATATTTTCGAATACTGTCAGCATTGGTTTTCAATTCATTCTGATACCAGTCATCAATAGAGCGATATGGAACACCTTTGGCCATCCAATCCTCCAAACCAATCGGATTGACCATGACCAACTGTTCGATCTTTTCAGGATTCAGTAATGCATGACGGGTGGCCAACATGCCGCCCATCGAATGGCCCATGATTAGGTAAGTTTTTACATCCAGTTGTTTCAGTAACGCACTGGTATTCGCAGAGAGCTGATGAAAACTGAACTGGTAATGTTCAGGTTTGCTGGATTTGCAGAAACCGATTTGGTCAGGGGCAATCACCCGATAGCCATTATCTGCCAGAAAATGAATCGTGCCTTCCCAAGTTGCTGCACAGAAGTTTTTACCATGCAGCAATACAATTGTCTGACCATTTGGCGTTTCAGGCCGGATGTCCATGTAGGCCATTTCAAGTTGCTGGCCTTGAGAGTCAAACTGGAAATAGTCAACGGCAAACGGGTAATCAAAACCTTCTAGTCTTGGGCCGTAATTTTCCGATGCCATGACTGGCAATGCGAATATAAGAAATACACAGTAAAGCAGACGAGACATAGCTGTTTTCTCCATAAAGGGTTTCCAGTCAGTCCACTTGCTAGCGATGAAGTTCAAGTAAAAAACAAAACACGAGGGCTTGTTGCTCTTTCATATCCACCACTGCTGTAACTATTTTTGTGTCCTACAAGGCGGAAAGCACGCCGTATAGCCATCCTACATAAGTGATTGACAACGCAGGCGGGTGCAAAAATAGTTCCAGCCCTTCGGGTTGTGACTGAAAAAGCGCCACTCTGCGTTGCCTACATGGATGTAGGTCAGGAGCGTGAGCAGGATGCGGAAGCTTTGCTCGTCACTTATTTAGAACAACTAAAAGGCGCTCCTCGTGCCTTGATTGACGCTTTTTCAGCTCACAACAGAGGCGGAGATGAAAGAGCAACAAGCCCTAGCGCGGGCAAGATAAATGATACCTGTAGAGCTTAACGATTTTGCAATAACTGTACGACTTCTATACCCATCGCTCTAGCCGAATTCGGGTTTTGTCCAGTGACTAAACGTTCATCGACGCTGACTTTTTCCATAAATGGAATCCAAGCTTTGCTGATATTAGCGCCGCGTTGTTCTAATCGGTGCTCCAGTAAAAACGGCATATCGCTGTACAGTCGGACGATGCGTTCTTCTAAATTGGTAAACGTACTGACTTTGCGATCAGCTACCAGATAGTCGCCATTCGATAATGTGACATTAATCAACGCGGCAGGACCGTGACAGACCGCAGCAACCACACCCTGATTTTCATAAATCTCTTGGGTTAATCGTTGGATATCAGGATTGTCTGGAAAGTCCCACATGGTGCCGTGACCACCTGCAAATACAATAGCGGCGTAATCTGCGGCGTTAATCTGATCCAGTTTTAACGTGAATTCCATCTTTTGCCAGTCTTCAGGCGTTTCTACAAAGCGATTGTTATCATCATCCGATAATTTATAACTGCCAGGATCCATCGGCGGTAAGCCACCTTTAGGGCTGGCAATATCGATATCAAAACCAGCGGCTTTGAATTCGTAATAGGGATGAGTTACTTCAGAGAGGAAATAACCGGTCTCACGTTCACTTTCTGCTTCGTTTTCACCAATAAAACCGTGGCTGGTGACGACAATTAAAACTTTTTCACCGGCTATTGCAGAAAAAGGGGTTAGCAATATCATCAACAGCATGAAAAGCAGGCGATTTAACGTAAGTGTATTCATAAAGTTGTCCTCTTCTGTGAGGAGTAGCATAAGTAGATACTTTGGCTACTGATAATCCAAGTGATGCTTGGGATAAACGTCCAATTTGGTCAGTTAGCTGTTAATCGCTGTGATTAATAAACCAATTACCCAACTGATTAAGGCGATCATAAGAACAAGTATGCCCAGTAATAAAGCAATAAATAACACGTTTTGTATTACAGATTTGCGATAAACCTCTTTGGGTTGTAGCTGATAATCCTCAAGTAAAGCAACATTACGTTTGTTGGCTTTCCAGACAAAGTCAAACACGTCGCCAGCTATTGGAATCGCCCCCAGTACAGTATCGATCATCATGTTTATGATCATTCTACCTAGCACCATTCGCGGCACACCTATCTGATGGGCTTTGTAAATAATCACGCTGGATAACAGGCCACCAATAAAGTCACCAATGCCAGGGATCAAACCAATAAACCCATCCAGCCCAATTTTGTAACCACCGGGTAAGGTAATGCTTTCATCAAGGAACCAACCCAAACGTTCGATAAAGCGACTTTTTGTTTTCATGACTCGATATCCCTTTCCATTGGCATCAATATATTTCAGTATTAAGGCGATAGTTAACCATCTTTTATGACTAGCGACTTTAACTTCGACTAACTCAATTATTATTGTTCGACAGCTTTTTTCTAATCACACATTACTGTTCAAACCAACCATCGTCCTGTTTAATAAAAGATTGCTTGGTCAGATAGGCAAAATTACCGTTTGACCAATGATAACGAGAAATCAATATATTGTTCGGGTTGCCTTCTAGCATGTTGAAACTATTGGGGAATCCCGGTAATAAACGGTCAGAAGTTGTTGTGCCAGCATGCGACACAATTATGCCTCCATACACATGACAGTAGTCGAGATGCACATGGCCGCTGAGAATAATATCTGGCCCGTTGTTCTGAAAATTCTCGAAAGCTTGTTCTGATCCACTAACCAAACCACGATGTTCATGCCCAGTCGGTAACCAAAAAGGATGATGTGATACCAGAATTTTGATTTGCTGAGGTGAGGCTGATTCAAAAAACGCATTAATCCGTTTGATTTGCTGGGCATTAATACGGCCTCTGGACCAATCCATAGAGTTTCCGACTCTTCTAGCCGTGTTGATGCCGATGACTTTATATGTAGCTGTTTCCGTTGTCGGTTCTAAATCTTCCGCAATAAAACGTTGCCATTTTTTCCAGGGATAAAGAAAGCGTTCGTGAACACGGTATGTGCTTAAATCGTGATTGCCCGGCACGATTAAATACGGTGTTGGAAGCGCGTCGAGGAAATTGGATGCTTCGATAAACTCACTGGTTTTGGCACGTTGTGTCAGATCGCCACTAATGATTACTAGCTCAGGATCCAATTCCGCTATTTTGTGTTTAAGAGCGGTTACCACTTCTGGGATTAAGCGGCCGAAATGTAAATCTGAAATATGTAAAATCCGTTTCATACACTACCTCTGGATGGTGGTGGATGCTGTTAAGACACTGCTTCACAGCTAACATTCGTCATTATCCTGAGTAGTTTTTGTTTTAGTCTTAACGTGAAGCAATTACCCCTTTTTAAAATGATTTAAGTGCTTGTCTTTTATGAATAAATAACTTAAAAGTAAAGCTGGATTTATTTCCAGAAAATTTCAAGGAGGGGGTATGAAACAGTATATAAGATATATGTTCGGCGTTTTTTGTTTGACTTTGATGACACCGACTTGGGCTAACGATTTTGATATTGTCGGTTTGAAATTAGGTATGACCTTTGAAGAAGTAAAACAAACGCTGCTTGATTATGGTGCCAAACCGGAAAGTATCCAGCAGCAACATCAATATTTTCAGTACCACGACGGGGCTGAACTTCACAAAACAGAGTCTTTCCTGCACAGCGTCACAACTGCAAAAGAAGTAATGGGTGAAAAAGGCCGGGACCAGGACAGCTTTGTCGTGTATTTTTCGCCCCCGCCGGAACAGTCGAAGGTGGTGGCCATAACTCGCATGATAACCACGCGAAATAATCCCACCACGATAGGTCAATATATGGCGGCTCTGAACGATAAATATGGTGAACCTCAGACAATGGGAAGTCGGCTGGTCTGGTGGTTTCCCGAAGGGAAACAGAGTTGTTTTTCTTCAACTAACCTGGTGATGTCACCCGATATAGATCAAATTATGAAGAGTATCTTTTTATCAAGTGGAAATCGTTATTTCTTGGATCGGTTTCAAAATACCAAACTGACCAGTGTTGATGATTGTGCAGGTTATCTCGTCTATCAAATGGGCATGTTGCAGCCCGACGCACCCGCCAATAGCGTCACTGCCACGATGATAGACGCGCCGACATGGGTAAAAGCCAATCTCAAATCAATGGAATGGGTAGAGCAACTGAAAACCGAAGCGACTAAAGCCAGATTGGCTGGCAGTAGTAAACCTACTTTATAAGGGACAGACAGATGAAAAAAATACTGATGATTGGCTTATTTTCTCTGTGGCTGACAGCATGTGGTTCAGGATTAGAAGGCACTTATGCTGATGATATTGGCATCTATAACTATACTTTTGAATCAAATGGCAAAGTCATGATCCGTGAAAAAGGACAGATGCAGGAATATGACTATCGGGTTGATGGTAACGAGATATTCATCGCGTTGAGCGAGGAGGATGAAGAGGTTCTGGTGATTAATGATGATGGTTCGCTTTCTCCTAAAGGCTTGAAAAATGTTTATTTGATTAAGCAGGAATGATTTACATCACTTTTATTAAAAGCTGCTTTTTGAAGTCACCCCCCAATTGTTGGACATCAACATTGGGGGGCTTTTATGCTTAAACACTACAAAGCATCAAAAATACCGATTGCTGAACGTTATCTTAAAGAGGCGGGTTCCCGGAAATTGAGTTCAAGAATGTATCCCGAAACGGTCTCACACTCCAAAAAAACGACCAACCAAAGCGGTCAAACCCATTGCCAATGCTCCCCAAAACACAACTCGTGTGACGGCTTTTGCAACTGATGCTCCGCCAATCAATGCTGATATTGTTCCTAAGACCGCTAATGCTATTAGAGCGCTGATGGAAACACTTATAGCCAATTGATTGCTTGAAACTAAAAGCACAACTACCAATGGCAGTAAAGCACCAACGGTAAAGGTAGCAGCAGATGAAAAGGCTGCCTGTACGGGACGAGCGGTAAATTCCTTAGAAATTCCCAGCTCATCTCGGGCATGAGCAGCCAAAGCATCCGTATCCATCAGTTGTTTTGCTACTTGTTGGGCTAAAGACCTATCCAGACCTCGTTGAATGTAAATTGCAGTCAATTCTTCATACTCATGAAGCGGATCAGTTGCTAACTCCATGCGTTCACGCTCAATATCGGCTTTTTCAGTATCAGCCTGAGAACTCACTGATACATATTCTCCTGCCGCCATGGACATGGCACCGGCAACCAAGCCTGCTACGCCAGTCATAAAGATGATCTCCGTTGATGCTCCTGACGCAGCTACACCCACAATAAGGCTGGCTGTAGAAACAATGCCATCATTTGCCCCCATAACTGCGGCACGAAGCCAACCAACATGCTGTGTTTTATGCGCTTCAGTATGTTTTTTCATTATGATTTTCCGATTTTATTTTCAGGTGAATAGTTACTAAATCAGCAGACTCTTTGCGACATAAAGTTATGTTTTAAAAACAAGCTTATTTAGGGGGGATGTGTGATAGATAAATCACTACTGTATTCATTTTCTTGCTTTTTAATGTATCTAAATAAACTTAAGTTTCCCTTAAGCTTGAAGGCTGACAATGCCACCTCCTTGTCTTATCAGAGTGAGCATGTCATTGATGTCAAACCTCGATACCAATCAACTTGAATTTTCAGAAAAATATAATGAACTTCATGCTAAAGCCTACTTCTATAAGCATGCAGATGGTTTAGCAAGAAAATTGTCAAATTGGCGAGATCAGCAGGTCGCTAGAAATGCCTTAAAAATCGCCGGTAATCCCCTTACTGTGCTTGATGTTCCTTGTGGCACAGGACGTTTTTGGGAGGTACTGACGGAAAACCCTGAAAGAAGTGTTTTCGCCAGCGACAATAGTCAGAAGATGATTGATATTGGGTTGCAATATCGTGAAAAACAACTTTCGAAGAAAATACATACCTTTAAAGCATCAGCTTTTTCGTTACCCGTTAGTGACGGTTATGTAGATACTATTTTCTGCATCCGTTTACTACACCATATAGGTCAATCCGAAGATCGTCTTAAGCTATTAAAAGAATTTCACCGTGTCACTAAATCAACAGTGATTGTCTCATTGTGGGTGGATGGAAATGTGAAAGCCTGGAAACGTAAAAAACTCGAATCCAGCAGGGCAGATCGAGATTATCAAAACCGATATGTCATTCCAAAACAGATTATTGAAAAAGAGTTTACTGAAGCTGGTTTTCGTATAAAAGATCATCTAGATTTTCTGCCTAAATACGCGATGTGGCGAACTTATATTCTCGAAAAAGATGAGAATATGTGATGTCAAACAACATGAGTCTCTCAGGCTTTTCCACAAGCCAGACCACTGATATGTTCGATGCCTTTTGGATTAATAACGCACCTTGGTTTGAAGCTCCCAATATTCGACGTGGAGGCTGGAGTGGCGTAGTGAAATGTGTGGTTGATAGCTTCGGGAAACCGGAAACAGTCTTTATCAAAAGACAAGAAAATCATGTCACTAAAACGTTAATGCATCCGATTAAAGGCATTCCCACGTTTTTGCGTGAATACCTTAATATTCAATCATTGAATGCTAAAAACATCCCAACTCTGGATGTTTTATATTTTGAAACAAAAGCATCCAAAGCCGTTCTGGTGACCAAAGCTTTAGAAGGATATGTCAGCCTGGATAAAATTGACCTTCTGGCCCTACATCCCCGGGATAGAAATGCATTGCTAACCAGCATTGCGAAAGTAATCCGTCAGCTACACCAATACCATTACCAACATAATTGTCTTTACCCAAAACATATTATGGTTCGTCAGCTCGCCAACCAATGGGATGTAAAACTGATTGATCTTGAAAAGTTAAAACATCGTTTTTTTAAAAAAAATGCTGTCATCCATGATTTAACAACTTTTATTCGGCATTTGAATGGTCTTTGGAGTGACAGAAATATAGTGGTGTTTTTTCAAGCTTATTTCGATCAACCAAAAATATTGTTAGGCTCAAAAAAAACCATCCATCTGATGTGCAAGAAGATTCATCGTAAAGCTCAAGCCAAACATCATATCCAATCAATATTTACCTCTTGATGGTGTTAACAAAACAGTTTTGTCTTGAGCTGATGAGTTTTACAATAAACTTCTGTTATTGGGTGCAAAGATAATGGTTTCTGCCTAATATCTTGTAATCAACATTATATTTTT
Organism: Methylophaga sp.; assembly: GCF_048266885.1. Lineage (GTDB taxonomy): Bacteria > Pseudomonadota > Gammaproteobacteria > Nitrosococcales > Methylophagaceae > Methylophaga. The sequence goes on along the minus strand of NZ_JBLWYR010000002.1, from coordinate 153,252 downwards.
CAATAAATGGCGCTTTGGCGCCTTTTTCATGATCAGCTAATGAAGGGACTTTTATGAATCGCGTAGCGCTGATTTTTATTCTTTGTGGTTTATTCTTATCTGCAAATACATTCGCTGAAGTAGATACAGAAGTTAGGTCAGACTGGCAGACCATTTTTGATAACTATGCTTCGCAAGGCACGATTGTTGTGATGGATCTGCGTAAGGGGGCGTCAAAACTAATGGTGTTTAATGAGCCGAGATCTCAACAACGTTTGCCACCGGCTTCAACCTTTAAAATCCCTCATGCTTTGTTTGCACTGGATGCCGGTATCGTCAAAGATGAATTTCAACTATTTCCATGGGATGGTGTGGAGCGTAGTTTTGCCCAGCATAATCAAGATCAGGATTTGCGTTCATCGATGCGCAATTCTGCTGTGTGGGTCTATGAGCAATTTGGTGAAAAGATTGGATTGGACAAGGCCCGTGACTATCTGACCAAAATCGATTATGGCAATGCTGATCCCACTGGCGATACCCGTACTTATTGGATTGATGGCAATTTGCGGATTACTGCTCAGGAACAGATCGGCTTTCTGAAAAAACTGTATTTAAATGAGTTGCCGTTTGATGAAGCGGACCAGCGTTTGGTCAAAGATATTATGATTGTCGAAGCCGGAAAGGAGTGGATACTCCGTGCCAAGACAGGATGGGAAGGCAAAATAGGCTGGTGGGTAGGCTGGGTTGAATGGCCAACCGGACCAGTTTTTTTTGCCTTGAACATTGATACACCAAACCGGCTTGAGGACTTGCACAAACGCGAAGCGATCACTCGCAAAGTGCTGCAATCCATCGAAGCTTTGCCCAAAAGTGATTCAACGGATAAATAATGTCGCCTGAGAATAAAACAGATACCAATTTCAACAGTATCACAGCCTTTTTTCTGGAATTAGATGCGCTTAAGCATGTTGAACGGCGCAGTTTTATTTCCGGTGGAAAACGTCGTGAGAACTCGGCAGAACATTCCTGGCATCTGGCGATGGCTTGTTGGTCCATTGCCGAATATTTTACTCTTCAACTTAATATGGAAACATTGTTGAAGCTGGCTCTGGTCCACGATTTGGGTGAAATTGATGCGGGCGATACCTTTTTATATGCCAAGGATCGTAGTGCAGCCCATCATGCTGAACGCACTTGTCTGCAAAGGTTAAGCGATCATCCAGGAAACAGCATTAACGATCTTAGCGATTTATGGGAAGAGCAGGAGTTAGGTAGCAGCAGGGAGGCGATGTTACTTAAGGTTGTTGATCGATTACTGCCATTTTTATTGAATATTAATAACGATGGCAAACCGTGGAAAGAGCACAGTGTGAGAAAGTCGCAGGTCGCAGGAGCACATGCTTTCATTGCAGAGTTATTTCCAGAAATTCACCAGTGGATAACACACAATATCGAACGGGCGGTGGCAAAAGGCTGGTTAGTAGATAGCTGAGATAGCATAATGCCTTTTGAATAAATGACTTTCACTCTGTATAACGAGCCCGACAAATTTTGTGATTAGTTGTGTCAGCACAATTCACTTTTAAGCTTTGGAAAACCTAACATGCTGAATGTGATCTACAGCAATTCGATGTCGCAGCTGGCTGCACATCTGGCTGAGAGTCAACAACGCGATCCCTTGCCACCACTTCAGGCTGAAACCGTGATGGTGCAGAGTAATGAGCTGGCCCGCTGGCTCAATCTGTATCTCGCTTCCAATCAATCGATTGCTGCACATATTGAATTTCCGTTTCCCTCTGCCTGGCTGTGGAAGCTATTCCGCCAAGTCTGGCCGGAAATTCCCCGCGAATCGCCGTACTCGACCGATGCGATGAGCCTGGAAATCTTCGAATTGCTGCCAACGATCAGAAAAAAACCGGAATTTGAAGCGATAAGTCGCTATCTTGGCGAAATTGATGACGCCCGAAAAATGCTCGATCTGGCACAACGTATTGCGGACAGTTTTGACCAATATCTAATGTATCGCCCAGATTGGATTGCTCAATGGGAAGCAGGTAAAACAAATAACTGGCAGGGTTCATTATGGCGATTGCTGACACAGGATGATGCCGAACCGATGCATCGGGCACGGTTGCTGCAAAAGATGCAACAATCGCTGAAAAACAAACAGTTTCCAACTTCAATCTTACCGCCCAGAATTGCCATTTTCGGGCTGACTGCCATGCCGCCCATCTATTTGGATTTGCTGGCGGAAATCGCTGAATTTACTGACGTCTCGATTTATTTTCTGTCACCCAGTGAAGGATATTGGGGGGATTTGCTGAATCAAAAATCTCAGGCCAAACAACGCCTGTTATTTGATGATGAAGAAGATTTCGCTGATAACGGCCATCCTTTATTAGCCAGTCTGGGCAAACTGGGACAGACCTTCTTTGAACAGTTGCAGGCCATTCCCCATGAAGCGGAAATGCTCTATTTGCAACCGCAAGCCAGCGATTTACTGATTCAGCTCAAGCAGGATATTTATCAGCTCGACAGTGATAACGACACCATTATGGTGAAGAGCGACGATGACTCTGTGCAGATCCACAGTTGCCATAGCGCGATGCGTGAAGCAGAAGTGTTGCATGATCAATTATTGGATCTGTTTGAAAAACATGCTGATTTATCTCCGACCGATGTGGTGGTAATGACACCGGATATCGAAAAATATGCCCCGGTGATAGAAGCTGTTTTCAGCAGCCAGCCTATTGAGCGATTCATTCCATTCAGCATTGCCAATCGTGGTGATGCCCAGCAGCAAATGCTGATTTCGGCCTTTACCGATTTGCTGGCTTTGCCACAATCACGATTTGATGCTGAAACCATTATGCGTCTGCTGGAATGCGCGGCTATCCAGCGTCAGTTCAGACTGGATCATAGTGACCTCGACACCATCCGAGGCTGGCTGAGAGAAACCCATATACGTTGGGGACTTAACGGTCAGGATAAACAAAAACTTGGCCTGGCAGCTTTGGATGCCAATACCTGGCGAGCCGGACTTGACCGCTTATTGCTGGGCTATGCCTTGCCACCGGCAGAACGCGATCAATGGCAGTTATTTAATAACCAACTCCCCGTCAGCGGGATCTCCGGTGAACGTGCGCAGTTAATGGCACAGCTCAATGCCTTTATTGATCAGCTGAGTCAATTACGCGATGTGTTAAACAGACCGTGTAGTCCAGCCGACTGGCAAATTGTGTTGGCGGATTGGCTTCGCAGGTTGTTTAAAATCGGCGATGAGAACGAACAGCTGCAATTGGATGCCGTGTTAAAATGCATCAATTCATTGACCGAATCTGCCCAACAAGTCGGCTTTGAACAAACCTTATCGATTGATTTGGTGCGTGACTGGCTGGATTTGCATATTGAATTACCGGGTGCCGAACATCAGTTTATGGGCCGTGGCCTCACATTCTGCGACATGGTGCCGATGCGCAGCATTCCGTTTGATGTGGTGTGCCTGATTGGCATGAATGACAATAGCTATCCACGTCGGCAACCGAAACCGGGTTTTGATTTACTTTCCAGTGATTACCGGCGAGGAGATCGCTCACGTCGTGATGATGATCGTTATCTATTTCTGGAAGCGATTTTGTCGGCTAACCGGCATCTGTATATCAGTTATGTCGGCGCCAGTATTCATGACAATGCGGTGATTCCACCTTCGGTGTTGGTCAGTGACTTTAATGATGTGCTGAGCAGACGTTTTCAAACCGAGCAGGGCGATGAGATCTGGGAGCAGTTACTCACAAGGCATCCATTGCAGGCATTCAGTCCACGCTATTTTTCTGCTGAAGATAACAAGCTGTTCAGTTTTAATGCCGATGCCTGTCCGCCACCGCAAAAACAGACTGAAACCGAAAGCTGGTTTGAAAATAAACTGCCGGATGCCGATGACAGCTGGCGCTTTGTCAGCCTCAAGCAACTGATACAGTTTTTCAGTCACCCAGCAAAGTTTCTGGCACAACATCGTCTGGGCATTTTTTATGAAAATGAGGATGCCACGCTGGAAATCCGTGAGCCTTTTGCTCTGGATGGACTGGAAGCCTGGTCAATGCGTCAGCAAATGTTAGATGGCCGTTTAGCAAAAATAGACCAGAGTCAGATTCAACCAGTAATCAACGCCAGCGGCATTTTACCGCATGGCCATTTTGGTGAACTGCTATTTGACCAGCAGCTTGAAACCGTCGATGCATTTACTGACAAATTACAGCCATTGAGAACCGCTGAGCCGATACCGCCTCTGGCATTCGAGTTTGACTGTGAGGGGTTTACGCTCACCGGACAGCTTGAAGGGCTTTCCAAATCAGGACTATTGCATTACCGGCTGGCGAAAATGAAAGCCAAGGATCTGCTGGGTTTGTGGTGTTCGCATCTAGTGTTGAATTGCCTGCAACCGGAAGGCGTAGCCTTACACAGTCAGCTGCAATGCGAAGATAATTATCTGATGTTGCAGCCAGTTGAAAATCCACAACAACTTCTGGCTGAGTTATTGGATATTTATTGGCAAGGCTTGCATCAACCTATCCCGTTTTTGCCAAAGACCAGTCTGGCGTATGCCACAGCCGAGCTCAATGCTGGCAAGGCGGACCCGGAAAAAGAAGCCTATAAGGCCTGGACGTCAGGTTTTACGGCAGGTGAGGATGCTGATCCTTATCATCAATTACTGTTTCAACAATCACCGTTAACCGATGAATTCCAGAACTTGAGCTTGCGTGTTTATCAACCCATCTGGGATGCCATGCAAGGAGACAAACTATGAAGCAGTTTGATCTCGACACCACCCCGTTACATGACGTCAATCTGATTGAAGCCAGTGCTGGGACAGGTAAAACCTTTACGTTGGCCGGTTTGTATCTGCGTCTGATTCTGGAACATCAGCTTAATGTCGATCAGATTCTGGTGGTGACCTATACCCGCGCTGCAACGCAGGAATTGCGGGATCGATTGCGTAAAAAACTCAGTGATGAACGCAAACTGATTCTGGATAAACAACCACAGCGCACTGCGGATTTAAACCGATTGGATGTCGCGATTCAAAGCTTTGATGAAGCGGCGATTTTTACCATTCACAGTTTTTGTCAGCAGGTATTGAAAGACTTTGCTTTTGAGTCCGGCAGTCCGTTTGAAATGGATTTGATTGGCGATGATCGTGATCTATTACTCGCCGTCACCGATGATTTTTGGCGCAAAAATGTGGTGCAGGTCGATAACGATTTCAGCGCCTATTTATTAGCCAAAAAACAGACACCGGAAACACTGCTGCAAGCGATTCGCAATCTGGTAGGTAAACCGTATCTGCAGATTCAGGACTTGCCTGAAGTGGATACTCACGCGGCAAAACAGGCTGCCAGCCAAAGCTTTGAGAATGTTCAACAACTCTGGCAACAACATCGTGATGATTACATTGCAATGTTGAACAATAAAAAGATCCTCAGCGGCAAAAAATATCGTGCCGATTGGGTCAAATCCTGGGTTCAGATGTTTGAAAATCTGCTGAATGAAACCAGTTTGCCTTCCATGGTGTTTGAGCAGTTTGACCGGTTTACCGTTAGTCGACTGGAAGAGGCTTTGGTTGACGGACAGGAATTACCCTATGCCGAGTTCTGGCAGGCTTGTCAGGATTTTCATCAGGCCTTTAGCGATTATCAGAATCAAAATGCACTGGCCCTGCAACGTTTAAGATTGCAGTTGCTGACCTTTATCCGTGAGCAATTACCCCAGCAGAAAATCCAGCAGCAAGTGCAGTCTTATGATGACTTGTTGATCAATCTGTCGCAGGCATTACAAGGGCCACAAGGTGAGTGGCTGGTCACCAGATTACGTGAACAGTTTAAAGCTGCGTTGATTGATGAGTTTCAGGATACCGATCCGGTGCAATACGATAATTTCCGCCGGGTATTTGCTGCCAGCGGCTTGCCGGTATTTTTTGTTGGCGATCCCAAACAGGCGATTTACAGTTTCCGTGGTGCGGATATATTCACCTATCTGCAAGCCAAACAGGATGCCCAGCAAACTTACACATTAGGCAAAAACTGGCGCTCACATATCTCACTGGTTGAATCAGTGAATAGCCTGTTTATGCAAAAGCCAGCGCCGTTTATCTATGAGCAGATCCCGTTTGTTGAAGTCGATGCGTCACGTAATGAACAGCCGGCGTTGCAAGTGGATGACGGCGGGCAGGCAGCTTTACAGTTCTGTTATGTAGACAGTGATAAGCCACTGACCAAAGAAGTGATGACTGCGGTAGCCGTTGAGCAAACGACCAATGAAATCGCCCGCTTATTAAATTTGGCTGCCGACAATAAAGCCCGGTTGCTGGATGAAGACACGAAACAATCACGACCATTAACCGGTGGTGATATTGCCGTGTTAGTGCCTAATCACCGGCAAGCCCAGTTGATTCAACAAGCGTTGCGATTACGAGGCATTAACAGTGTGCAGCAGGGCAAGGAAAATGTGTTTGCCTCCAAGCAGGCGGCGGATATTTTTTGTTTATTACTGGCGTTGGCACAACCGGATCATCAGCAACGTCTCAGCACGCTATTGGCCGGACCCTTATATCAATATTCTGCTGAGGCGCTGTATGCCATTCAGCAGAATGAATTACGTTGGAATGAATTAATGGATCAGCTGCAGCTATTACAACAGCGCTGGCAACAATCCGGTTTTATGGCAATGTTCCGTGCTTTATTGCAATTGGATAATGGTCTGCAACGTTTGCTTAAACAGGCTGATGGTGAACGACAACTGACCAATTTCCTGCACCTGGCCGAATTGATTCAGGCGGAATCAGCGCGGCAGAACCATCATATTGAATCCGTCAATCAGTGGTTTGCCAGACAGCAGGAAGCCAGTGCCGCAGAAGATGAAACCGCGCAACTGCGACTCGAAAGTGATGCGGCGCTGGTCAAAATCATGACTATTCATTCGAGTAAAGGTCTGGAATATCCGATTGTGTTTTGCCCATTCAGCTGGACTGCAAGAACTACTAAAAACAAAACCGATATTGTGGAGTTTCATGATCCGCAAAACCAGTATCAACCCAGTGTCGCCTTGGCTGACCCTTTATTATCCGAAGCGCAGCAGGTTGCTGAAGAAGAACAACATGCAGAGGCGTTGCGACTGTTATATGTGGCCTTAACCCGCGCTAGAGAGCGCTGCGTTATTGTCTGGGGCAATGTTAAGGAGATACAACAATCTGCGTTGTATCAGCTATTGCACACAGAAAACTCTGCCGGTATGCGTGAAGATTTAAAGGCTTTGGCAGCCAGCAGTGCCGGCAACATTGCTGTGGCCGATTATCAACCGCAAGCACCGCTTGTTTATCAAGGCGATCAATCTGCAACAACCGTTTATCAAGCCAGAAGTTTTGAAGGCGTGATCCATAAACCCTGGCGGATTGGCAGCTTTTCACTGTTAAGCAGGGGTCATGTTTCCGAACAACCGGATTATGATGCCGAGCCGGTTACCGCTGAAGCTGAAACCAGCATTAAGCGGAATATCAAAGATCGCTTTGCCTTTGAGCGTGGCCGACAGGCCGGTAATTTCCTGCATAAATGTCTGGAAAATATTGAGTTCGATACGGCAACCCCTCAGCAGATATCACAAACCGTTGAACGCTTATTGCCCCAATTTGGCCTTGATATCCAATGGACAGACGTTGTCAGTCAATGGCTGCAGGACGTATTAAAAACGCCACTAGATGCTGGCAATAAGCTGCGCCTGTTTGACTTACCAGCCAGCCAGCGCATTAATGAAATGGCGTTTTATTTTCCGGTGGCCGGATTGAATATGTCAGCGCTGAAAAAAGTCCTGCAGCAAACTGCTAAGGATTCGGTCTGGCAGAAACTGGCGAATGATCTGTATTTTCAGGATCTGACCGGTTTTATGAAAGGCTTTATTGATCTGGTGTTTGAACACGAAGGTCGGTTTTATATCGCTGACTATAAATCCAATCATCTGGGATCTGACTCATCTCAATATCAAGGTGATGCCCTGCAAAATGCCATGATCAGTCACAGTTATCCGTTGCAGTATCTGATTTACAGCTTGGCATTACACCGGCATTTAAAACAGCGCCTGCAGGATTATGATCCGGAGTTGCATTTTGGTGGGGTGTATTACTTGTTTTTACGCGGTATGCAACCGGAGTGTTCACAAACCGGAGTGTATTTTGACCTGCTGGATCGGCAATTATTGGAAGCACTGGATCAGCTGATGGCAGGTGACTTATGAATGCGTTGAAGCTGCTGCGAGAAGCCGGTTTTTCTGAGTTGGCTTATCAGTTTGCTGCTTATATTTGTCGTCAACAGCAAATAGAAGATCCATTGGTGACTTTAACCGCAGGTTTGCTTAGCGAAACCATCAGTGAAGGCCATGTATGCCTTAATCTGCATGACTTTTATTCACAGAATCCAGCTATTCAGGAGGCGTTACCTGAGTCTTCGCAATGGTTAAAACAGCTGAAAAACAGTGAGGTGGTGGGGCTGCCGGGCGAATTCAAACCATTGATTCTGACTACTGATGGCTTGCTGTATTTATATCGCTACTGGCAGTCTGAGCAACAGGTAGCCACCGCCATACAACAACGGCTGACAACAACGGATGTGCTGCCGGAAACATCCAAGCTGCAGGCGTTTATGGCTGATTGGCAGAATAATCTGCCCGATATCGACTGGCAAAAAGTTGCGGTATTAAGTGCTTTGCAACGCCAGTTATGTGTGATTTCCGGTGGTCCCGGTACCGGTAAAACTACGGTGGTGTTAAAGGTGTTGCAGTGTCTGCAATTACTGGAAGCCACACCGCGAATTGCCTTGGCAGCGCCCACCGGTAAAGCCGCAGCACGTTTGCAGCAGGCAATAAGCCGACATACTGGCGAACAATACGCCGTCAAAACCCTGCATCGTTTGTTGGGCATCAGTGCCCGTTTTGATCAGGGGCGCTATTCAGCAGAACGGCCATTGCCTATTGATGTATTAATTGTCGATGAAGCGTCGATGATTGATATCAATTTGATGGCCATCACCTTGAGAGCTTTACCTTTGCATGCAAGGTTAGTTTTATTGGGTGACAGTGATCAACTCGCCTCAGTGGAATCCGGCGCAGTGCTCGCTAACTTATGTGCCGATCAGCCGAGCTTTTCAGCTGAGTTCAGCTCATGGGTAAAACACATCAGCCAGATTGATTTACCCCCAGCAGGCAACATAAATCCTTTGCAAGACAGTCTGGTTAAATTACAGCACAGCTATCGCTTTGCAGCGGGCGGGCAGGTTGGTCAATTAGCTTTGGCAGTCAATCAGGGCGATGCGGGGCAGGTCACGGATTTATTGGTCAATCAAACACCTTCTGCTTTGGTTGCGCCCAGTACAGAACATATCCATGCCCAGTTAATAACTGGCTATCAGTTTTATATCAATGCGATTGAACAACGTGCCGATGCCGTCAGTTGTATTCAGGCATTTGAACAGTTTCGGGTGTTATGCGCGGTTAAACAGGGAAGCCAGTCGGTTTATGCAGTCAATCAGATGATGACTAACTTGCTGGCAAAACGTGGCTGGCGAACAGCACAGCCATTTTATCCCGGCAGACCGATTATGATCACGCAGAATCATTATCGGCAGAATCTGTTTAATGGTGATATTGGTCTGATATTGCCTAATATTGATGGCGAAATGCAGGCATGTTTTTTGTTTGGTGAAGAGTTGCGTTGGTTGCCACTGAGCCGATTACCGGCACATGAAACCGTATTTGCGATGACGGTACATAAAAGTCAGGGATCAGAGTTTGACCATATTGCTTTGTTGTTACCGGAAGAAGATTCAGCAGTATTGAGCAGGGAACTGGTGTATACCGCACTCACCAGAGCGCGGCAAACTGTGCAGATTTTGTCGACACAGCCTGTATTACAGCAGGCTGTGTTACGTCGACATCAACGTGAAAGTGGTTTAGCGCAGTTGCTGCACGGGATAAAAACCGATTAGTAGTCCTTTTGCACCGCGGTAGGATTCACTTTGGTGTAATCAGGATTGGGTTTTAAATCGCCCGTTAACTCGGGTGGAATATGTTTGTTGGCATCTGGGCCATCTAACAATGCACCGGCGCGATCTGGCAGTACTTTGCGTTCAGTGAAGTTACCCAGTTTGTCGTAACCTTCGGTCAAGTGATCAAACATCTCTTTATACGGTGCCGCCATTGAGACAAACAGATTGGCTGTTTTTTCATGAAAGCTATGCACTTCTTCACGATAGGCGTCTAACTCGGCTTGTGTTTGCGATAATTGACGTTCATGCGCCTGAGTCAGTTGTTTCAATTGTTCTGGGCTGCCAACGGGTTGGCGACGGCCTATTAGAAAACCAACAATCCCTGCAATCACAACTGCAACAATGCCGATGGCCCATATTTCAATTGATGTCATGACAATTCCCTAATGAAATCTTTGATAAAAAGCTTATTATTTAACGTTATGGTGTGGTGTAAAACCCGTTTGGATGGATACAGCATAGCTTGCATCATAATAGTCCGCAAACGGATAACGTGTAGACCAGACAATATTGTTGACCAGATTTTGCTAATGAATATCCCTAAAACTAACGGATTAAGATAAGGAGAGCACATGGCACAACCCATGTTTATAGGACAAGCTGAGCAACCGGTCTTTTTGCTGCCGCAAATGGCTAATCGTCACGGATTAGTAGCTGGCGCCACCGGCACCGGGAAAACAGTAACCCTGCAAGGGCTTGCTGAAGCCTTTAGCAATATCGGTGTACCGGTATTTGCCGCCGATATTAAAGGCGATTTATCCGGTATCAGCAAGCCTGGTAAAACCCACCCTAAAATCACTGAACGCGTTAATTTGATGCAGTTGGATGATTTTCAGTTTTCCGGCTTTCCGACCACTTTCTGGGATGTATTTGGTGAGCAGGGACATCCGGTTCGCACCACCATATCTGATATGGGGCCGTTATTACTGTCACGGTTAATGAATTTAAATGACACCCAGCAAGGCGTGTTAACACTCATTTTTCGGGTCGCCGACGATAATGGTTGGCTGGTTTTGGATTTGAAAGACTTGCGGGCTATGCTGCAATTTGTCGCGGAGAACGCCAGCGATTTCCAGACCTTGTACGGCAATATTTCATCAGCCAGTGTTGGCGCGATTCAACGGCGTCTTTTGGTTCTCGAGGATCAGGGTGCCGACAAACTGTTTGCCGAGCCAGTATTGAATCTAGATGATTTGCTGCAAACCGATGTGCAGGGCAAGGGCATCATTAATTTATTAGCGGCAGATAAGTTAATGCAGTCTCCGCAGCTGTACAGTACGTTTTTATTATGGCTACTAGCCGAGTTGTTTGAACAATTGCCCGAAGTGGGCGATCCGGAGAAGCCTAAACTGGTGTTGTTTTTTGATGAGGCACATCTGTTATTTGATGATGCGCCTAAAGCGTTGCTGGATAAAATTGAACAAGTCGTGCGGTTGATTCGATCCAAGGGTGTAGGCGTGTATTTTGTAACCCAGAATCCGACCGATATTCCCGACAGCGTGCTGGGACAATTAGGTAATCGTATCCAGCATGCTCTGCGTGCTTATACCGCCAAAGATCAAAAAGCTGTTAAAGCAGCAGCCGAAACATTTCGTGATAATCCGGCTTTTTCGACGACCGACGTTATTACTGAAATGGGCGTTGGTGAAGCGTTAGTTTCCATGCTGGATGAAAAGGGTCGCCCGCAAATTGTTCAGCGAACCATGATAAAACCTCCACAAGGCCAAATTGGTCCAATCACACCACAGCAGCGTCAGCAGTTAATGCAAAACTCTCTGGTGGCAGGTGTGTACGAGAAAATGCTAGATCGGGAATCTGCTCATGAAATTCTGGCGGAACGTGCGGAAAAAATGCAGCAGGCAGCGTTGGCTGAACAAACCGAAGCCGCAAAAGAAACCGTCAAACCCGCTCGCAAAAATAATCGTGAATCGGTGTTTGAAGCTTTTACCAAAAGTGCAATGCGTTCAGTGGGCAGCCAGATTGGTAGGCGTTTGGTACGTGGAATCTTTGGTTCATTATTGAGTGGAAAGTAACTCTTTTCGCTTATGATGCTACTAACTCGGTAAAAAACCTTTTACTTTTTCTGGCGTTTTTCATTTGTAACTTTCGCCATAGTTTTTTGGAGCGGGGTGAAAGCTTTTCTTCTTGCTGATAAGCAAGGAAAAAGAACAATTTATCTTTCTCTGACCAGTTTCCAGCAGAGTGACGATACAGTGTAATTAAATCGCGATTAATGGCATTTCTTTTGAAAAGTTGCCATTTAAGTTTTTCCAGATCAATAAAACGAATTCTCCATGCACCATCAACATATTTAACAAAGATATGTTTTGAATAAAGACAGTTATGTTGAAAGTGATGTTGATGCATGAGTCTTAAATTTTTAGCGACTTCAGTGAGCAGTACCCGTTTTTGCAACCGATCTAAATCCAGAGAGGCGATATCTAAGGGCTGATAGTCCTGGAGTGCTTTCGTCACCAATATAGCTTTCATGCCTTGTTGACCAAAGAATAACGTTTTAAGTGTAGGGATATTTTTTTTGGTTAGTCGCTGAATATTGCGATATTCCTTACTGAACGTAGCCTGACCTTTGATGGGATGTAACAGGGTTTTACTGACGTGATTTTCCTGGCGTTTGATGAAAGCTTCGACAGCTCCTGATTCAGTTTGTATCGGTTGCTTTATCACGCCACTCCATCCGCCTCGGCAAACGTTAGGTTCTTCAAACCAATTTGTATAAAGATGCCAAAGTGAATCAAAGTTAAGATTATTTTTTGGATGTGAGGAGTTATTGGTAAGCTGCAATTTAGATCCCATAATAAAGCGAATAAAATTAGTTAGGTCTGAGAATATTGCATAACTAAGTGTTTATTCAATCTATTTGTAATATTTTTGTCATATTTGTACTTTTTTCTTGTGCAGATGCAATTATTTACGCAAATTTTTGCCAGAAGGTTTTCATCTATGAAATGCATTTATCACAAGATGTAGCATCAAAATTTAACTACCGTAGAATAGGCTATGTATAAAGATAAACGGACCCTAAAAAGGAACTACCATGATTGATCCAAAAAAATTCGATGAAATTGCTGACACCATTACCCGGGCTTTACCCCCAGGTTTGTTGCAGATGCGGGATGATGCCGAAAAAAATATTCGTGCTGCCATGACATCCACATTTAATAAGTTAGATTTAGTCACACGAGAAGAATTTGAAGTGCAGTCGCAGGTTTTGCTGCGTACCCGTGAAAAGCTGGAAGCTTTAGAACTAAGAGTCGCAGAACTCGAACAGTCAATTAATAAATAAAACGATTTACCACACCAATAAGAAAGAGAGAGAAAGAAATGAAAAAAGCAGGAGTTTTATTTCCGGTAGCGGCATTGCTGCTATCAATGCCAATGATGGCAAGCGTTCAGGCTGACACATCAACCCAGTCAGCTACGACTATCAGTCAAAACAACCAGCAAAACTTGCAGGGACTGTGGGTGGATACTTCTGGACGCGGGGTTTTAACCTTTGAAAACGGCATTGCATTTTTATCACCTACTGGTGAAGCTGATCCGCAAAATACCTATAAGGTGGAGTTGGCCGATGATGGTCAATTAACCATGACACCAGCCGAAGGCAGTAAAGTTTCGAATAAAACGATTAATACCCAGGTTGATTGGCAAAAACAGACATTCAGCTTTAACAATGGTTTATATGAATTTGTCCGTCCACCGCAGATCACTGCACAGGAGTTGGATGGTTATTGGCACGAAGAAGCCAATATGCAAGGCGCAAAACATATCCGAGCCATGGAATACAAAAATAATGCCTCAAGCTACGATTATTACTGGTGGCGGGTGACTAAGGCCTTGGGTACCTATCAGAAAGGTGTTGATCATGATGTGTCTTTAAAAATGCAGCATGGTTTTGTATTTACTGATCCAACCTCCACCAGCAACTATGTGCATTACGCTGTTAAGAAAGATGGCGACACGATTCATTACGTTGATCGTAATGGTGCCACCTGGACAGAAACCAAAACCGATAGCCTATACGTCTATGAAGTACCAAAAGGGTATAAAGAGATGAAAGACTGGATGACACCTCGATAACTCAGGCGTATATTTCTTCAAATTTTAACTAAAGAGAGCCGTATGTCTGCATTTGAAAATGTCACGGTGACCCGTGAAGCCAATATCTATTTCGATGGCAAAGTAACCAGCCGCAAAGTGACGTTTGAGGATGGCAGTTATAAAACACTTGGCATCATGATGCCGGGCGAATACAAATTTGGCACCGAAAAAGCCGAGTTAATGGAAATTCTCGCCGGACAATTGCGTTACCGTCTGGATGGTGACACTGAATGGACACCGATTACCTATGGTCAATCATTCAATGTACCAGCCAATTCATCATTTGATATTGAAATCACCGAACTGGTTGATTATTGCTGCAGCTATCTCGATTAAGTTTTCACTTAATCTGTTTTATCAAAACCGCCGTATGCTCTGCTACGGCGGTTTTTTTATTTCTGCTGAAACACCTTCTGTCATTAAATCGTAATCTAATCTTCATTTTTGGTCATATATTATTCAGCATCCGACCGCTCAACAGAAACGGCCGGGGTTTGTCGATTATCTGCTAGAGGCTGTCCCCCAAGGCATTTACTCCCAGTCGTAAACCAGATTCAAGCGATAGTTCGTATCAGTCGTTTCTGCATCAAGAGCCGGTTGACTGTTGTACTGGCTTCGAAGACTGGCCCTTAACTTCCAGGCTTCGTCATTGGTAATCGGCATTTCTGCACCAAAATTAGTGACCAGCAGATAATTTTGTCCGGGACTGCTAAACGAAGGGTAATAAGTTAAATCATGAAATAGATTCAGACGGCTGTTGAGGTTGTAATTAGTTTCATAACCCAAAACGCCGGTTGGATCTTTTTCAGTCGTGCCATCAGAATAACTTTCAAACCGATAACCGACACCAGCAAAGCCTTTAAATACTAGATCCGGTTCACGAATAAAGAATCGACCCAAACTGGCTGTAGTGATTGCCCGTAAATCCAATTCTTCGAAATCATCAATCTCAAAGTCGGCACTGCCACGAGCGAAATAGTTTTCACTGATGTCACGTTCTAATTTAATGCCGGCTAGTTTTTCGTTTTCAGTCTGCTCGTCATCTTCCTTGGCGTAATTGATTTCCAGATACATGCCCAGTCTTTCATTTACTGTTTCGCGATTCAATTCACCACGGCCGGTGACCGCCATCCTATCGGTGTTACCACTGGCACCCTGAACACCAAATGCCAGATTCCCACTCCATGGATCCAACAGCGCCTCGCGTTCTGCACGTAGCTGTTCTACTTCAGCCGTGTAAGTTTTCTCTAGCTCAGCTTTTTCTTGTGCCTGAGTGGTTTTGATTTGCTCAATTTCCTGCTGATATTGCTGTTCCATTGCAGCGGTTTGCGGTTGCACTGCATCCGTTTCCCACAGCGTATTAATGCGTTTTGGATCAATATCCACTGTACCAAACGCTGTACCGGTCAACTGATGCTGACCCTGTTCGTTGACAGTCAGTTGACCCAACACTCGGTCACTACTATCGAGTTCGATAAGGTGTTTTTGATCGGTACTGATTTGTGTCACCCGATTGAAATCAACGGTAACTTCATCAGCAAAGGCGGTATCCATAACCACTTTGCCTTCAGATATCTGTTTGATAGAACCTTTGAGAACACTGCCATCATCAAGCAGAATCTGATCTGCTGCGAGGCTGGTGGAAGTGAGAAGAAGAATGGTGGAAATAGCGGTGCTCAATCGACTTTGAAGCATGATTTCTCCGTGTATGAGTAAGGTCTTCCGTGAATCTATGCCGATTATTTGTTGGATTACCTTTGGTTCAAAAATGCTTTACCAAGGATGCGAAACCGAAGTTTTATAAATGGAGTGAAACGTTGTGTTTGAAACGATTTATTCGCGGTCTGGAAAAACGACTTCAAAAGACCCTAAAAAATAAACTGTGAAAATTCTGTGAAATCAGTATTTTTTTAGTTAGGTTCAACTTAAAAATTATGGAGTTTTTTCTTTCTCAGTTTTTTCTAGGAAAATTTCCTAATAAATGCGCTAAGAGTGCCGCTATACTAACGTCTCTCCAAAAAAGCCGTCCACATTGGCTGGCTTTAAACTGTTCATTTATCGGGATGAAGAATGAAGTTCATAAATAACCTGCCAATCGGCAAGAAAATTTTCACTGTAGTCATTGTTTTGGGGCTGACCCAACTTTTGATTGCTGCTTTTGCGATCTTAAAAATGCAAGAGATATCGCAAGAGTTTTCAGTGATGAATGAGATGGTTATTCCGCTTGAACGACGAGTCGCGAAGACCAGTGAACTTCAGTATAAAAAAGCGGCTACCTTACAGTCTCTTTTGCTGGATGCCCGCTCTGGTGCAGCCAGAAGCATTATCAAGACCCACTTCGAAGAGATAGAGAATATCACCGCTGAGAGTCAACTGACCTTGGAAGATTTGGTTAGCATTCTTGAGCAAGCTAAGAGCACAAATCTGCAAGCGGAGATGTTAGCTGATGTGACGAGCATGTCAGAAAACACTGAAATCATCGTGCAACAGCAGCAGAACTATCAGTCATACGTGGATGCAGCGATCAAAATCATCAAACGTGGCGGCAGCATGTCCGGCGGTGGCTATTTGTCTGAAGAGCAGCAGCGAGAGCTTAAAAACATCGAAGCGGAATTATTTGTCACCTTGGCAGCGATGAAGGCGAGTATTGACAATATTTCCCAACGTGCGGTCAGCAATGTTGAACAGAAACAAAATGCCAGTATTCTTAGCTTGATAGCCATCGCTGCAGCATCATTGTTTCTTGGTGTATTCATTTCAAAAATCATCATCAATAATATCGTTCGGCCCATTAAAGAGGTTATGACCACCCTCAGTGCCATGGCGCAGGATAACGATTTAACCAGACGAATGACCTTCACCAGCAAAGATGAAGTGGGTGCAATGGGCAGCGTGTTTAACGCGTTTGTCGAAAAGCTACAAGAATTGGTCGTTGGTATTACTTCTGCGTCAGAGCAGTTATCTACCGCCGCAGAGGAAACATCTGTCGTCAGCGAATCAACCAACACCAACATCGCTAAACAGAAAAATGAAACGACCCAGGTTGCTACTGCTATCAATCAAATGACCGCAACCGTAGAAGCGGTGGCGGCCAATGCCGACCGAGCATCTAATGCCGCACGCAAAGGGGAAACCGATTCAAATGCCGGAAGACGCGTTGTTGAAGAAATCATGGAAGCCATTAACGCATTAGCATCTGAAATTAATGATTCGTCCGGTGTGATTAGAAAAGTGAAGACCGATAGCGAAAACATCGGACTTATTCTAGATGTCATCAAAAATATCGCTGAGCAAACCAATCTACTGGCGCTGAATGCGGCTATTGAAGCCGCCAGAGCAGGGGACCAGGGACGTGGTTTTGCCGTCGTGGCAGATGAAGTTCGTACACTCGCTCAACGGACACAACAATCGACACAACAAATTGAATCACTGGTTTCCACATTACAAGCTGGATCAGATAATGCCGTTCAATCTATGGAACAAAACCAGTCGAGTATTACCCAGCTCGTTGCCAAAGGCACCGAAGCGACAGGCTCTTTGTTGGCCATTACCCAATCAGTTCGTGCAATCACCGAAATGAATTCATCGATCGCCACAGCGGCAGATGAACAAAGCCATGTGGTCAATGATATCAACCGAAATATCCATACCATTCAACAAGTGTCTGAAAGCACGGCAGAAGGCTCGGAACAAGTCTCTAAAGCCAGCCAGGAAATTGCCAAGTTAAGTGAAAAACTCACGGCGATGGTTAGACAATTTAACGTTTCGTAAAAGTAAGCTTTTTTGAAGAATACTTAACAGACATCATATGTTCCATTCGTCCGCATATAATAATGATTGTTATTTAGATTATCATTGACTGTTGACCCGCCATAGAAGATAATTTATCCACTTATTGTCGCTAAACAAGCGACAATTTTTCTCTTGGTAAGTGGAAGATAAATGTCTAATTTTGATAAAAAAATCCAGTTAAAAGCAATGGGCACCAAATTTCAATGTAATACAGTGACGCTTCTTCTCTGTAGTCCATTTGTTGTTGTATCCCTCAGCGTAAAAGCACAAGAAGAAAGTGATAAAGAAGTCTATCGTTTCTCTCCAATCATTGTTAATACTCAGGCACTGGCTGACGATGATGCCAATTCAATCGTAGCTCAGGAAATTTCGGTAGGCGGTAAAGTGGCTACCAGTATTTTGGATACGCCAGCTTCCGTCTCAGTGATTACAGAAAAAGAAATTGAGCAACGTCATGCCAGCACTACAGAAGAAGTACTTCAATACACGCCTGGCATAATCACGGATTTTTATGGAACCGATGATCGTAATGATTATTTCCAGATCCGCGGCTTTCAAGCCACGACATACCGTGATGGTATGACATTAGGTTCAATGCGTGGCGTTCGTGAAGATGCCTATGCCTTCGAGCGTGTTGAAGTCTTGCGTGGTGCTAACTCAACTTTGTTTGGGGCTGCTGATCCGGGTGGGTCAGTCAATTTTGTTAGCAAAACGCCAAAATTTGAGCAGTTTGGTAGTGGTTATGCCCGCTATGGTTCATTTGACCGTAAAGAGGTCGGTATTGATGTCGGTGACACCCTAAACGAAGACAAAACACTGGCTTACCGCTTTACCGGTAAATTTCAGGACAGCGAACGCGAATACGATCATTCCAAAGATGATAATGAGTTCTTTATGGGGGGCATTACCTGGGAGCCAACAGATTTCACCTCTGCGACATTATTATTGGATTACCTGAATCGCGATAGTACGCCTAACAGTGGTGGTTATCCTAAAGACAGGGAATATGACCGCGATGAGTTTTATGGTGAACCCGATTTCAATTCTCAGGAAGTAGAACGCACCAGCATAACCGGCATGTTCAGTCATGACTTTGATAACGGTTTTATTGTTCGTGCGAATTTACGCTACAGCGATTTAACCGATGATTTTGGTTATGCTTATTTGACAGGCACATCAAGTGCCGCAGGTGCAAACAGAGCTTATTTTGGGACAGACAGTCAAGCTCAGGAGCTAATAGGTAACGCACTTGTGCAATATGATGCTCGGTTTGAGCACTTTGATACAAGTACGCTCATTGGTGTTGAGTATCGTGATGCATCTACCGAAGACAGTAGTATTTATGATGCGACTGTAGTCGCTCCTATCAATATTGCAAATCCAGTTTACAGCGGCATTACGAATCTTCCAGCACCCTATAGTGCTAATGATCAGGATTACACCACGGAGTCTATTTTTCTACAACAAAACCTGTCATTTGCTGAGCGTTTTATTGTTACCGCTGGAGTTCGTACTGATCACATGGATCTTTCAAGTACGGATATTACTGGATTCGAAACGTCGGATAATTTAACTGAAACATCATTGCGTGGCGCACTAACCTATAAAGTTACAGACGAAGTGTCCACTTATATTAGTATGGTTGAATCGGTTGCTCCCCCATCAATTGGCGTAAAACCAGAGCGTGGTAAGCAATATGAAGTGGGCTTGAAATTTTCTCCTACTGGTTCTAACGCACTTTATTCAATGGCTATCTATGATCTGAGCAAAGACGATGTCACTATCGCCGTTGTACAAGATAATGGAACAATTGAACGGGAAACGATTGGTGAGTCAAGAGTGAAAGGTGTGGATTTTGAGGCCAAAGTTGAATTGACCGATAATTTCAGCTTGACGGGTGGTTATTCCTACATGGAGACAGAAGTCGTAAGCGGCACACTGCGTGATGGCTCTTCCATTAAAGGAAATGAATTTACTGCTGCGCCTAAACAAATGGCTTCAGTTTGGGGACATTACACCTTCCCAGCTAGAGATATGAGTTTGGGACTTGGTGTTCGTTATACCGGATCTTACTATTTCGATGCAGTGAATTCTGCAAAAAGCGATTCAGCTACTTTGGTTGATTCTTCATTCAGTTACGAGTTTTACCAAAATACTGATTTAACGGTTTATGTACGTAACCTTTTTGATGAACAACATGTAGTGGGATCTGGCACAGCCGATTATTACAATCCGGGCCGCGAAGTCCTAGCTACGGTTAACTATAACTGGTAATTCCATCTGCTAATCAAGGAGGTCAGATATTTAACATATCTGACCTCCTTTTTTATTGATAAAAGAAACTGATAACTAGGTTTGATTAAACCGACTTTGGCCTTCATCACTCACGACATATCCGCTAGAATCAATTCACACTAATTTTCCAGGGAAGGAATATGAGTATTGCCACGGTTTACAGTCGTGCTTTGACCGGTATTTATGCTCAGGCAGTGACGGTTGAAGTGCATCTTTCTAATGGTCTGCCCAGTCTGTCGATTGTCGGCATGGCGGAAACAGCGGTGAAGGAAAGCAAGGATCGCGTGCGTTCAGCGTTGATTAACTCTCAGTTCAATTTTCCTCAACAACGTATCACCATCAATCTGGCTCCGGCAGATTTGCCTAAAGAAGGGGGGCGATTCGATTTGCCGATTGCATTGGGCATTCTGGCGGCTTCCAATCAAATTCCGGTGCAATCGTTAATTGGTATGGAATTTATCGGTGAGCTGGGTCTGACGGGTGAATTACGTGCTGTTCGTGGTGTGTTACCTACAGCATTAGCCACATCTGAGGCTAACCGACAATTAATGGTGCCGTTTGAGAATGCTGAAGAGGCCGCGCTTACTGAACAGGGGGAGAGTTTTGCTGCCAAGACGTTGCTGGAAGTCTGTGCACATTTGCATGATCAATTGCGTTTATCGCCCAATATAAATCAACAGCAGAATAGTCAAAATAATTATGCTGATTTAGCAGATGTCCGTGGTCAGGCTTCAGCCAGACGGGCTTTGGAAATTGCTGCTGCAGGCCAACACAGCATCCTTTTCGCTGGGCCACCCGGAACCGGAAAAACTATGCTGGCTAGTCGATTGCCGGGAATTCTGCCACCGATGACTGAGCAGCAAGCCATTGAAACAGCGACGATTCATTCAATATCGTCTGCGGGTTTTCAAGTTGAAAACTGGATGCAAAGACCATTCCGCGCACCACATCATACGGCTTCGGCGGTGGCTTTGGTTGGTGGTGGCAGTCAGCCTAAACCAGGCGAGATTTCTTTGGCAAATCATGGTGTGTTGTTCCTTGATGAGCTGCCGGAGTTTGATCGCAAAGTTTTAGAAGTTTTACGCGAGCCAATTGAATCAGGAAAAATAACAATTTCCCGCGCTGCCAATCAAGCAGAATTTCCCTCTAAATTTCAATTAGTTGCCGCAATGAATCCCTGTCCCTGCGGTTATTTAGGGCAGGCAAGATGTCATTGCACAGAAGAGCAAGTCAGGCGCTACCGTGGTAAGATCTCCGGCCCGTTATTGGATCGCATTGATATGTTGATGGAGGTACCAGCAGTGGATAAAAAACTGTTACGGCCTCAGCCAAATGATGTCCCTCCAGAGTCCAGTGAAGTGGTTCGACAAAGGGTTATTCAAGCGCGGCAGATTCAACTGAAACGTGCCAACAAAGCCAATGCGTCCCTGCAACATAAAGAACTAGAGGTTTTTTGCACCTTGTCAGATAAAGATTTTCAATTAGTCGAAAAAGCCATCAGCCAGTTTGGGCTATCGGCGCGTGCTTATCATCGTATTTTAAAAGTAGCCCGCACCATTGCTGATTTGGCTGGTTCACCTGACATTCAAACAGTCCATTTAACAGAAGCCATCGGCTATCGACGCCTCGACACAGCGAATTAATATTTAGTGAAAGATCTCAATCCGGAACAGCGGGAAGCTGTGCGTTACATCGATGGACCTTTGTTAGTATTAGCTGGTGCCGGCAGTGGCAAGACGCGGGTTATTACCCGTAAGATTGCCTATCTGATTGAGCAATGCGGCATCAAAGCCAGCAATATTGCCGCCGTAACCTTTACCAATAAAGCTGCCCGTGAGATGAAGGAGCGGGTGGCTGATTTGATGTCTACACGCCAGGCCTCAGCACGCGGTTTGATGGTCTCCACATTCCATACACTTGGCTTGAATATCCTGCGCCGTGATGGCAAATCGCTAGGCTATCGTCCTGGTTTTTCGATTTTTGATGCTCAGGATTCATTGGCGGTATTTCGCGATTTGATGGGACGCGATTTTGCTGCTGACAGTGATCACGCTCAGGAAGTGCAAAACCTGATTTCAAAATGGAAAAACCAGCTGATTCTGCCGGAACAGGCTGCCCAGATAGCCGATGGAGCCCAGGAAGAATTTGCTGCCAAGGTTTACCCGCGTTACGTGCAGGCATTGCAGGCCTACAACGCTGTGGATTTTGATGATCTAATTTTAAAACCGGTGATTTTGTTTCGCGAACATCGTGATGTTTTGCAAAAATGGCAGGCCAAAATTCATTACCTGCTGGTGGATGAATACCAAGATACCAACGGCTGTCAGTACGAGCTGGTCAAACAATTGGTTGGTATTCGTGAAAAGCTAACCGTGGTGGGAGACGATGACCAGTCAGTTTATTCTTGGCGTGGTGCAAGACCGGAAAACTTGGTGCAGCTGCAAACCGACTTCCCCAGATTAAATCTGATTAAACTCGAACAGAATTACCGTTCGATGGGTCGTATCCTGCGAGTAGCTAATAAACTCATCAGCCATAATCCACATGTGTTTGAAAAAAGGCTGTGGAGCGCGATGGGTGAGGGTGATGCGATTCGTGTTATCGGTTGTCGTGATGATGAACATGAGTCGGAAAAAGTCATTTCCGAGCTGCTGTATCACAAGCTCAAACACCAGGCGAGTTTTAAGGATTACGCGATTTTGTATCGCAGCAATCATCAATCCCGCTCGCTGGAAAAAGTATTGCGTGAACACAGCGTTCCGTATTTTCTGACCGGCGGCACTTCGTTTTTCTCGCGAGTTGAAGTCAAAGATATCATGGCCTATCTACGCCTTCTGGCCAATCAGGATGACGATAATGCCTTCTTACGAGTCATTAACACCCCGCGTAGAGGTATCGGTTCTTCCACATTACAAGCACTTGGCGAATACGCTGGCAAACGTAATACCAGCATGTTTGGTGCATGCTTCGAAATGGGATTGGCGGAAAGCTTGCCGCCTAAATCGGTACAGAATCTGGAAGTCTTTACTCGCTGGTTGATTGATATCGCTGATCGCGCAGCCCGTGGCAATCTGCTGGATGCCATCAAGGATATGATCGAAGAAATCAATTACCGCGGCTGGCTGGAAGAAGTCAGTGGCGATCCGAATAAAGCCAATCGACGTATGGAAAATGTCGATGAGTTGGTCGGCTGGATCGAACGGATGATTGATCAGGACACCGAAGAAAAATCAATCGGTGACATTGCTGCCCGTTTAACCTTGATGGATATCATGGACCGACAGGCCGATGAAAATCAGGCTGATGCAGTGCATTTGATGACATTACATGCAGCAAAAGGCTTGGAATTCCCCCATGTCTTTATTGTCGGTATGGAAGAAGAAATTCTGCCGCATCGAACCAGTATCGAAGAAGACTCCATTGAAGAAGAGCGCCGCCTTGCGTATGTTGGCATTACTAGGGCGCAACGCAGTTTGGTCATGACGCTGGCGAATACCCGAAAACGTTATGGCGAAAAGGTGGATTGTGAAGAAAGTCGCTTCCTTCGCGAATTACCACCAGAAGATTTGATCTGGATGACCGAAAAAACACAAGTTGATCCCGAAGAGCGAAAAGAACGCGGCAAAGCCCATTTATCCAATATTCGCGATATGCTCAAATAAGATATTGATCGAATGCCTAATGAGTGGATTAAGGTGAAAATATGAAAACAAAACTTTTATGCCTGGCATTGATGATTCCAGAACTGGCAAATGCTCAAGTTTTATTGGAGCAAACTCAAGCCGAAAGCGGTAGCTATTACAAAGGTGTACTCAGCGTCATTCAAGGTTGTAATGGTTCTGCCACCACCACAATCACTGTCGATATTCCTGAAGGCTTACAATTTGTACAACCGATGGCCAAAGCTGGCTGGCAACTAGAAATAGTAAAAAAGCCGGTCGAACGACCTTTCTTTCGTGATGGTATTGAGATAACCGAAGCGGTAAGACAAATCACTTGGTCGGGTAACTCATTAAGCGATAATCATTTTGATGAATTTATCTTCCGTGGCCGAATTGGTGTGGGTGCGACCAGCGTGTTGTATTTCCCCGTTATCCAAACATGTGAGGGCGGAGAATTACATTGGGATCAGATCGCTGAAACCAAACCGACTAAAAAGACCATGCCAAAAGTAGCCGCTCCGAAAGGCGTGATAGATATGATGGAAGATGTAGAGGATCGGGATGAAGAGCATCAACATGGTCAGGCTGAAAAATCAGCAGCTTCAGGTGACCATGATCATGCAAAAATGCATCAACACCAGCATGATCAGCAAATGGACATGACTGATGTCCCGGCTGAAATGGATCATTCAGCTCATGCTGGCCACGGTGGTCATGGACAATCCACGCTGCAATATCCTGCACCGTTTGTGAGAGTGGTTGATGGCACCGGCGAACATCATCATTAAAGGTGTTCTGGGATAAAGCCGTTTAAAACATATTTATTTTAAAAGAAGGTCTCGTGATACCTTCCTAGCAAAATTTGGGGCATTTGCCTTGGCATGAGGCAAATGCCTTATTTTTTATTGAAGAAGACTGTTTAAAGTACGAAATTTGCTTAATTCAGGATCTTCACATGGCAGGGCATAATTTCCACTTTAAGACACTAACCGGCTTGCTGACTCTAGCTGGACTCCTACCCATTTCGGTTCATGCGGAGCATGGTGCATTGCAACTTGAGGATGTCGAAATCACTGGAGAACGCCTCTCTCCAGCAGGCAGTAATCGTCTTGATGCCGAATCCGAATTACGCTTAACACCTGGCGGCGTGTCATTAGTTGATTTGGATAATGTGAAACAAGGCCATGTTGCCAGTCTGGCTGATATGTTGCGTTACGTTCCAGGTGTGTGGGCAAACAGTAGCGCGGGTGGTGAGGAGTTATTCTTATCCAGCCGTGGCAGTAACCTCGATTCCATTGATTATGACAAAAACGGTATTAAACTGCTGCAAGATGGTTTACCCGTTACTAGTGCAGACGGTAACAATCATAATAGGTTTGTAGATCCGCTCAGTGCTAAATATGCTGTGGTCGCTCGCGGTGCTAACGCTATGAAGTATGGTGCGAGTACATTAGGTGGTGCGATTGATTTTGCTACACCAACGGCTTATGACCTGCCACGTTTTAGTCTGTTCAGTAATATCGGCAGTCACGGCATGTTTCAAAACCGTATCAGTGCCAGCGGCATCTTTGATGACAAGCTGGATGCGACAATAACCGTTGAAGATCGTCAATACGATGGTTATCGGGATCAGACCGAGCAACAACGCACGGGCATTTATGCGAATGCTGGCTTGGCACTCACCGACAGAGTTTCTACGCGTTTTTATCTGACACATCTGGAAAACGACATTGAATTACCTGGCGCTTTGACACGGCAACAGGTTCGTGATGATCCGGATCAGGCCACTCAAGTAGCAAATCTTGGTGATTATCGGCGTGATGTCAAAGCATTCAGGTTGGCGAATAAAACGACGATTGATATTGACGCCAATCGCCGTTTTGAATTCGGTCTGGCCTTTGAAGAGCAGGAACTGAATCATCCGATAGTGTTCGGTCAGTTTTTCAGCCTTTACATAAAAAACCGTCAGCGTAATGTTTCTACGATGGCTCGTTATCATCATCGTGTGGATGATCATCAATTATTATTTGGTGTGAACTACGCCGTGGCCGAGGTCAACGGCGGGCAATATAACAATAATTTTGGTCAGCGAGGTACTCAGCGTAGCAATGATCAAGAAGAAGCCAGCACTTTGGAGTTTTATGCCATGGATCGTTGGCAATTTGCCGATAAATGGACTCTGGTAGGTGGTGCACAATTTGTATCGGCCGAACGTGAAGTGGAACAACGCAGTATAGCCAGCGGCGCAATTACCAATAATCCAGATGATCGTTATCAAGCGATTAATCCCAATATTGGTGTGATTTATCAAATGACTGATGAATCCAGCCTCTACAGTAATCTAAGCCGAATTTACGAGCCACCGACAAACTATCAACTGACGGATGAAACTGGCGCAAATCCGGTTGAATTAGATGCGATGAGCGGTGTGGTATTTGAAATCGGCACACGTGGTCACTATGCTCAAAACGATTGGCTTGACTGGAACTGGGATTTCTCGATTTATCATGCCGAAATTAAAGACGAAATTCTTTCCACCGAAATTCCTGGTGCACAAGGCATTGGTGTCGCCACCAATATCGATAAAACAACCCATACCGGCATGGAAGCGTTACTTGGTGCTGATATTCAGCTGGATGAATCCGGTACTCACCGACTCACACCATTAATGAGTTTGACACTGAATAATTTTCACTTTGATGAAGACGATACCTGGGGCAATAATGAATTACCCGCCGCGCCAACTTACGCGCTTCGTGGTGAGGTTATGTATCGTCATGCTAATGGCTTTTATGCTGGGCCGACCATGGACTTGATTGGCAAACGTTATGCTGATTTTGCGAATGATTATACTGTCGACAATTACGCTTTGATGGGTTTAAAAGCAGGTTGGGAAAACCAATCTTTCCAAGTATTTGCTGAAGTAAGAAATCTGTTTGATCGTGACTACATTGCCACGCACAGTGTCCAAAGTACTGCCGCTGATGATGCCGCTATTCTATTTCCCGGTGAGCCACGCTCAGTCTATGTCGGCTTTGAATACCGTTACTGGTAATTATTAAGGTTACTCGATGAACCGTACACAGTGGATTAGCAAAAGTCGTGGCCTTCACCGGTTTATTGGGTGGGTCGCGGCAGCCGCGTTATTTTTGTTTATCTGTTCAGGTCTCATGCATATTCTGATGGTCTGGACAGGGCCGCAATCTGCGAAGTTTTTTGGTCCACAAACTACGATTCAAGCGGATGAGTTGAGCAATGTCCCAGCCATTCTATCCAGCCAAAATATATCTCAAGCTCAACTGATTCAGGTGGTGCCAACAGAGCAGGGTAATGCACTGCAAGTTACCGAATCATCCTCATCACGGCGCTATTTCAGTCTCCAAACTGGTGAGGAATGGCCGAATTATGATGAACAACAGGCACGCTGGTTAGCACGCTATTTCACTGGACTGGAACAAGCGCCTATCCAGTCTGTAACGTTGCAGGAAAACTTTGATAATCAATATCCTTGGGTAAATCGACTCCTACCGGTATATCGGATTACATTTGATACCCCCGACCAACGCACTGCCTATATCTATACTGAATTTGCGGCATTAGCCGGATTGACCAATAACTGGAAAAACACGGTCCAAGGCTTATTCCAGACATTTCATACCTGGCAATGGTTGGAAAATATTGCCGAGCCGGTACGACTGGCGTTGATGCTGACCTTGCTGGGTGGGCTCGGCTTAATGATTATCAGCGGCTTTGGATTGAGATTGGCCATGCCCGCTCGACGAATCCCCCAAGCCGGTCGCCGCTGGCATCGTCGTTTGTCTTTATGGATTTTGATTCCTTTGCTGGCATTTTTGATCAGCGGCATCTGGCATCTTCTGACATACAGCGGCAATGAACGTCAGCAAGGTCTGCAACTTCCTGATGTAATCAGCTTACCGAAAATGGGCGAGGTCGCCAGAGCAGAATGGTTAGAGGATTATCAGCAACAACCCGTTCAGGCGATTACCTTGATGCAAGGCCCGGACAATCAACTTTTATATCGTGTGGCGTTGCCTGAAGGCAGCATGGATCAACATGTCGGGCATCATCAGCGTTTTGATGGACAATCTACCGAGCAACCGGCCCGTTATTATGATGTTGTCTCAGCTCAACCCGTCGCCATTACGGATTCTGAAATCGCGAGTTACTGGGCCAAACGCCATAGTGGATTTGAAGATCCAGATATCAACAATATCCAGCGAATCAGCCATTTCGGCCCTGAATACGATTTCCGTAATAAGCGTTTGCCAGTTTGGCGGGTGGATTTTAATGATCTCAACAAAACCAGCCTTTTCATCGACGCAGCTAGTGGTTTGTTAGTGGATCAATCTGATGCCAGTCAACGCCTTGAAGGAAATGTCTTTGCCACCTTGCACAAGTGGGCACAACTCGGTCATCTCTGGGGACAAGGTCCTCGTGATGCCTTGATGTTATTGGTGGTGCTGAGCATTCTGGGGTTTGCTGTGGTGGGTATTCGGATGTTGCGGCGTCGTCAGACTAATCAATAATTTACGACTAGAAACTCAATAAAATGCTCATGATGTTTAATATCAATTAGCTAAATAAAAATGGCCCAGTTTTGAATTAAAACTGGGCCATTTTTTTATGGGTGATGAGTGCTCATGGTGGAACGGGAGGCTGCGGCATAATGGGGGCATCTTCAGCCTCTTTCTGTTTATCATCATCCGGGTCATCAGCTGGCTGATAGGTTCCTTCCGAAGGATCTGGAACCTGCGGCGATTTTTCCTTTTCTTTCTCCCCATCTTCAGAGAGCTTTTTAGAAGCGGCGATGATAGTCGAAATGCTAGCTGATCCTTCTTGATTTATTTGCTGTAGTGTCATGATTTGATTCCTTAAAGTTATCAAAGAGGACATCTATCTTGCAGTAATAGAAGACTGAAAAACTTTCATTTAGTCAGAACAGATGCGATTAAATAACCACGCTCTTGTATCACAACAAGTAAATGCTGTTTTCAGTTAGACGTTACTACAAATCAATAGATTTACAATTAATCTGCATCAATATGGTCAATAAACTGGCAATAAAGTTATGTCACCATGGCGATGTCGTCGCCAGAGACACCATACGTAAACACATCAGCGAAAAATTCGACTGGGATGCCGAAGTGCCAGAACTGTTTGAAGAAGTTGATATTTGAAATAGGGCCAATAGTCACATTAGGCCAAATAATAAAGGCTCAGTTTTTAACTAAAACTGGGCTTTTTTTTTGTCTGTAATTGGATAAATTATCGGATTTAAAAATTAACCACAGAGACACCGAGGGCACAGAGAAAAATTTTGAATTGGTGGTTCACTTTTTATGGCAGCTACTGAATTAATCTGAATCAAATTCATATCTTCGATTCATCATTAATATCTCAAATAAATCAAAGGTTTGTTTTAATTTCAAAAACCATATAAATTGTGAAATATCTCTCATTTTGAGGCCGATATGGATATTCAGCTTGCACCAGCGTCATTCAAAGCCTGTTTAGGCAGAAAATTAATCGTGAATCATTCTCGATTAATTCCAAGCATAAAAAGTGGTTTAAAAAAATATATATGAATTCAAAGCATTAATATTGTTTGAGAAACACGGAAAAGAAGCTGTAACGATATATCCAAGGGATAGTTAATGACAGAAGAAGAGCTGGGAAATTTACTCGGGATGGTCGTGTTTAATCACTGGGAATATGTGCTTGGGATTCTTGGTACTTTCATCGCAGCGTGTGGGATGCTCTCATGGAAAATATCCAAGAGTTTTCACCAAAAGGAGTGCGACATATTGCGAACCGAAATATCACACCAAAAGGATCGTTTCCATCAATATGAAGCAGTCGTAGAGCAGCGTATAAACCTACTTCAGTCCCAAGCGGAGCTACTTACAGAAAAGCTAAGCCCGAAACCGCAGATTTTCTATCAAGACTCTGTTTTACATGATGAGCAGACTACTTGTGATCCAGATGAAGCTATTAAGTTCAGCATCGCTCCAAAGCCTGATCAATCTCCTGGAAGCCGACTACAGGTTTTCTTAGAGAAAACCGATCTAATAAATCGAGCAATCAAACTGGCCACAGGGGTGATTTAGCTGAATAACAATTCACTTATCTACGCTAAAACAAACTGTGGCCTTGCCTCTAGTGTAGGGTCAGGGTGTTTACGGTCAGATATTTCATTAACATGCTATTAAGTCTGTAAAGGAAAATCGGGTGCTCCCAAATCCAATTAAGAGCCATCGTGCTGGAACAAAAGCGCTTGCGATCAATAGGGCCAGTGTCAATTGAATCAAGCTTTTGAGCCAGTTGTCGATCAATAGGGTCAGAGACCTCTTTTTAGAAAGGCGTTAACACTACAAGAACATGGACTCACTAATACAAGATTCCAGAAGAATTATCGTAACCTTGGCAAATCTTTTTAAAAGAGAAAATCTTGCGCCTGAATTTCAGGTGTTGTCGCAGGGAAAGGCAAATATCGAGGTAAGTGGATATGATAACTGGAATGGCGGAACGACAATTTATGGAATTTACTGCAGGGTTCCATTAGAGCTGTATTCGAATATTGAACTAGAAATTCAGGCCATTGAGCAAAGCATAAAGAACAAAGCTGAAACTTTGTTTCGCTCTTACCCGGAATCTTGGGTCGGTGAAGTGGTTATTTCTCCTGAATTAGTTGATGAAATCCATGGTAAGGCATACAAAATATCACATGAAGATTTAGTGACGTTGCTTGAAGCCCAAAAGAGTGTAATGGTTTCTGTGTCTACTGGTGGCGCCAGAGTTGAAGATGTAAATACCGAATACCAGTCAAACCAACCAGAAATTTCTGAAGCCCTTAGAGAGAGGGGATTGGACAACCCTAATCCATTTAAAGATTTATGGGAGTGGTATGGTAAGTGGAGTGATGGATCTTTACCTACATACCAATCTAGGCGGGCATTCGTGTCCAATATGTTTTCTACAATAATTGAAACAATCAAAGGTATGAAAACAGCATCTATAAATCCATTATTTGAAGAACCTACCGGCTGGAATAGAGTAGATCGAAGCATGGGGGAAATCAAGCTACGCTTGGCTCAGGCAAGCTCTGAGGAGCAATTTCAAGGTATTGGGTTGCTAGCAAGAGAAACCTTAATCTCGCTTGCACAAGCGGTTTATGTCTCGGAATTACACCCTTCTACTGACGGGACAGTGCTATCGAAAACCGACGCAAAGAGAATGCTTGAGGCATACATATCGTATGTTTTGCCGGGTAAAAGTAACGAAAATATAAGGCGCCACGCTAAGGCCTCTCTTGATTTGGCAAATGATCTCATTCACAGACGTACAGCTGATTTTAGGTTAGCTGCGCTTAGTGCTGAATCAACGAATGCTGTAGTAAATATCCTATCCATAATTTCCGGGCGCCGAGATCGTGGGTAAAAGTGTTAACAAGCCTATGTTGTCGGACTGGTTTTCCACTGCGCTTCAAACCAACCGCAAATGCGGGCGTTAGACACAAGGAAAGTCATGACTCCAACAACTAGAATTGAATATATAGAATCAATTAAAGAAAACTTACGTTGTCCGTTAGATTGGGGTGGTGGGATTGAGGAGGCGTTATTTCTCAAAAAGTGGTATTACACAGTATCGGATCATCTACCAAATGGCGAGCAAGATGCAGCATTATTAAAAGATGGTCTAGGAGATAATTATTTGTCTGAGCCTAGTGAAGAATTTCTCTCAAGTGAATTTTTCGACGAACAAGAACTCCGCTCTCTTTTTATTAACAGCAACATTCATAAAAATAATTATCGAAATCAATATAAAACTGAGTGTCTTAAGCATCATAGTTTGGTGGCTCAACCTTTCGATGAAAGACGTAAGCACTATATTCTGACTGCGAAAAATATTGACGATATAGTAAAGAAATCTATTGAAAACAATAATGTTGGCTTGCTTTTTCCTAACTTTACCCCAGCAGTTCAAATTCGTTTTTATTGGTCTGCTATTAATGACATATTCGAAAGATTTATTTTCAAGCAAGAAAATATCGACGATGAGGATTCAGAGCGTAAGTTGTTTGACGCAGCTTGGAAGGCACTGATGACTAAAGAACGATTCAGAATTTGTGTCGATACACTGACTACTATTGGCTATTACTCTGGGACAGAGGCACAGTGGTTAATCTATGACACGACACTTTCAGGTGGAATCACACACTGTTATCCTGCTCTTGATCGGCTGTCTAATTCTTTTGAAGCAGTATTAGATGACTTACAAGGAATTAAGGAAGCATTTATCAACGAAAGAAATGATTGGCCGTAAAGTAAGCTAACAAGAAATCTAAGGGTCAGTAAACTTGGTATCAGACCGACATTATTTGGGTATGAAAATGTCTAAACATCCTATCTTCTCAATGCCATTTGCAAAGGTTTATCCGCTTTATATTCAAAAAGCTGAACGCAAAAATCGAACGAAAGCGGAAGTTGATCAAATCATTTGCTGGCTGACTGGTTATGACCAAGAGGGATTAAAACAGCAGATCGAATTGGAAAATGATTTTGAAACCTTTTTTGCTCAAGCTCCGGCTATTCACCCCAATAGTTCATTGATCAAAGGCGTGGTGTGTGGTGTTCGGGTTGAAGAAGTCGACGATCCGTTGATGCAGAAAATTCGTTATCTGGACAAGTTGATTGATGAGCTGGCTAAAGGTAAGTTGACGGAGAAAATTCTCCGACAATAAAACCAGCTATCAACAGACTAGATACCTAATCAATCATGCGCGTGTTCTGCATGAGGGCGATGATCTTCAACCCATTTATCGTCCATGCGTGGATCCATTTCAGCTAGCACACTGCCTGATGCTGCCGGAACGGCAACATAGACATTCATATGGTCTTCTGGGATACGCTCGCTATGTAATGAGTAATAACCTAACGCCAAGGCAAACAAGGTCAATACGGTAAAGAATGCTATCGCGGAAAATCCCAGCACAAACCCTAACAATAACGGCGCTATAAATGACCCGAAACCATACGAAAACAATAAGGTTCGGCTAATCTCGACCAGATCTGTATTTTCATCAAACACATCGTTGGCTCGTGCAACACTCAAGGGATAAATGCTGAACAAACTTATACCCAATAAAAAGCCCACCGTATAAAGCAAGGTCTCACTTTCACGCCAAATCAGGGGCAAAACCAGCATCAAAAGAAAAACACCCGCACCGAAAAATCCAGACCAAGCCAGCATTTTCCGTCGTCCCAATCGATCCGATAACATGCCGACAGGTAACTGTGCCATCAGTCCACCCAGAATGGTAATCGTCATAAACAATGAGACCACCTTGGGTTGGTCAAACACATTTAAAACATACAGCGGCAGCATGGTGTAAAACGCGCCAATAAACACCCCGCCGATAAAGCTCCCAACCAATGCAAGCGGGGCGATCGATAACAGTTTTGGCATGCTGTAACGTTCAAAGGGTTTTAATACGGGTTGCGATACACGTGTTACTGCGACCAATACCAGTGACCAAAGCACCAGAATGGAACCTAGAATGAAAATCGTAGTGGCTGACATTTCCAGCATTAATAGCAATTGGCCCAATGCCAACGCCAGGAAGAAGACGATGGTATATATAGCCAGGATTTTGCCACGGTCATCCGTTGAGCTTTTTTCATTGAGCCAGCTTTCTAACACAATCAGCATGGCATAAAAGGCAAAACCTGATATCAAACGCAATGTGGCCCAAAACCAGGGATCAAACCATAATGCGTGCCCCAAAAATGCCATCACCATAATCGCTGAAAAAGCCGAAAAACTACGTGCATGACCCACGGTCACAATCAGTTTTTGGCTGAAAACAGCAGCTAACATCGCGCCCAGGAAAAAAGCAGAATTGATTAAGCCGATGACACCCTCAGTAAGGCCTTCCTGTTTCAGGAATATGCCGATGAACGTCATCAATAAACCATAACCCGTTGCCAATAGCGAAATCGAGAAGAACAACGATGAAATGGGTAATAAGGCTCTTTGAAAAAACACGCGGATTCCTGAAACGAAAAAAGCTTGTTATGCCTAAACACAACAAGCCATTATTTTTAGTAGTGCAACTATTTTCCGCACAAACGCAAGGAGAGTAAAGCTAAAATGTCTCCCATTTCATATATGCTCTAAGCCCCGGCAGGGATGACTGCCGGGGCTTAGTGGTTAGAAGTCCAGTTGAGCTCCGAGTTTGATAGTGCGTGGCGCACCTTGAGCAATGCCTGAACTGCCTGCAGAGGTTAGCCAATAAGCTTTATCGGTCAGGTTTTCCACATTTAAACGCAGTGTTAGTAGCTGTTTGTTCAGGTCAATTTCATAGCGTGCGCCCAAATCAAACAAGGTTACTGAGCCAACCTGCCATTGATTGGCTACGTCCAATGGAACACTGCTGGTGTATTGCGCGCCGCCAGTGAAGGTCAACTGGGTATTGGGCAACTGATATTCACTATACAAACGGAATTGTTTATCAGCGACACCTTGTATCGGTTCACCTTCTAGACTTGGATTGGTGGTTTTTTTATTGGTGG
The DNA here is from genome assembly GCF_048266885.1 of Methylophaga sp. Taxonomy (GTDB): domain Bacteria; phylum Pseudomonadota; class Gammaproteobacteria; order Nitrosococcales; family Methylophagaceae; genus Methylophaga. Next base: position 118,728 of record NZ_JBLWYR010000002.1, on the reverse strand, counting down.
CATCCAGCCACATTGCACTTGCACCAACCATCCATTGTTCAGTGATTTTGCCGCGGGTTGAAAGCTCAATTCCTTCGAAATGAGCTTCACCATCCTGGCTAAATACATTATTGCCGTCCGTGAACGTCAAGCCTCTTTCTAACTGGAATATCGCCATATTGGCTGACCAGTTATCGTAGTCGACTTTAATGCCTGTCTCATATTGTTTGCTGACCAAAGGTTGAAATACCTCACCAGCATTGACAGCGGTATTGGGTGCTGTCGCACCTTGTTCAAAGGCTTCTACATAACTGGCGTAAATTGACATCCATTCCAATGGCCGATAGATGGCTGCAAAGGATGGGGTGATTTCACTTTCTTTGTAATCACCATAATCATCCTCAAGGCTGCCATAACGGGCTCCAATAATGAAATCCCAGCTCTCGCCGACATTAAGCGTATCGGACATAAACGCTTCTTTACGGGTGATGCGGGAATACTCATTAAAGCTAGCATCGCTTTTATCGAGATGGCCGACCGGACGGTCGAAGTCGACAGGTGACGATAAATTACCTGATCCCAGCGGGATTGATAATGTGCCGATACCAGAGCTATTTGATGAAATGGTGCGGGTATGTGATAAACCAAATGCCATGTTATGCGTGACGGGACCTGTTTCGATAACGCCACTCAATACATTCTGCGTCTGATAGCTTTTGAACAAATTATTGTAGTTGAACAGCGTAGCAGAATAGTTACCATCGCCATCAACATACAAAATCGGCATCAGCGGGTTACGGTAGCTGGTGGAATAACGATAAGAGAGCTTGTTGTTCCAGTTATTGTTAATGTTCCAGATTAAATCACTGCCGGTAGTAATGTGTTCTGATTCATAACGGGTCCAGTCTGGGGCAAGTCGTTTATCACCATCAATAGGACTCACAACCTTGCCAAATGTGTTGGTTGGGTTAATCGAAAAATAACCACCATAGCTTTTACGTTCAGAAATCAGGGCATCCGCCTGCCAGATAAGATCCGGGGTGATTCGCCAATCAATCGCAGCTGAAGCCGACTTACGATAAGCCTCACCGTCATCGACATAGGTGTCACCAGCCTCGCTAACGACATTGACGCGGTAACCAAATATGTCTTCTGGACCGGCACGACCGCCGACATCTCCATGAGCTAACAACAGTCCGCTGTCCATTAATTGGGTGGAGACACTGGCCTTGAATTCGTCAGTAGGCCGCTTAAGTACGTAATTTATGATGCCGCCGGGTGCTGCGAAACCGTAAAGGAAACCGCCGGCACCTTTCAGGATCTCGACTCGTTCAAGATGTTCTAAAGGAAGGTCTTTGGCACGGCTACGAAAATTCATACCATCGAGTTTTTGCCCAGTATCAAAATCCGTACTGATGCCTCGAATGGCAAAAGCATTATTTTCTGTGATCAGATTATTGCCGGAGAGACTGATTGCCGCATCAAATTTGGTGAGCTCGCCAAGTGAACGGGCCTGCAAATTAGAAATGTAATCTTCTGAATAGGTTTCAATGGTAAACGGTGTATTCTGCTTTGACATATTTCCCAGTGCACCAGCAAACGCATCACCAACACGATACGCATTAGCGGCAGATCCATCCATCCCTAGACCTTGAACTTGCAGGGTCGATAAGGTGACACTTTGTCCATCATCCTGATTGGCTTCTTTATGCAAAGCGTAACTATTGTCACCCTGAGCCACGGCCACCAGACCGCTTCCATTAAGGATCTGGCTAAGTGCATTTTCAACGGTATAGCTGCCTTGCAAACCTTCACTGCTCTTACCACTGGCTAATTCTGAAGCACCCACTAGATAGATCCCGGCTTGAGCAGATAAGCGGGCCAGTACTTGGCTCAACGATCCGGCTGGGATGGTAAATTGTTGTGCCACCTGAGATGCAGATTGAGTGATTTCAGCCTGTGCGGTAGGCAGCCAAGCCAGTGTGCTCATGCTGGAAACTAAAATAATCTTTATCGAAAGCGCCAGCGGCTTAAAGCCGTTTTTAATAGGTTGCTTGGGGCGGTGTGATTTCACCATGGTTTTACCTCATCGAGTTTAGTGTTGATACCGATATAAACGGATGAGAGGAATAAACCCGGAACCATTAATTGAAAAAAAATTGAAATAAAATCTGGCTCGGTAATTTAACTGCTTTGTGGTTCAAGCTTAATCCAGCCTGGAAAGACCTGACGGACTTGGATAGGTAACACTCGAGTTAACATGCTGAGCGAACGTTCGGTTTCGTTAACTGGAAAACTGCCATAGACTTTTAGTTGAGCAATTTCATCAGCGATATTGATATAGCCATAGTGATAGCGGTTGAGTTCGCTAATCAGATCTTGCAGTGTCATATCTTCTGCGACCAAAAGCCCTTGTCGCCAGGCTTGCTGGGCGGTGATTACGTGTTGTTTTGCTTGTATCTTATCCCCATTAAAACGGCTTCTTTCACCCGCCTGAAGTTTAGCTTGCTGATGATTTAGGGTTTGAACCGCTACTGCGCCTTCGTAAACAGCAAGTTCAATATCATCAGGATGGCTCATTACGTTAAATTGCGTGCCAAGAGCTGTTAATCGGCCATGCGTGGTATCGACGACAAATGAGCGGCCGGGATCTTTTGCTGTTTCAATATAGATTTCACCGTGCAGTAGCTCAATGCGTCTTTGTTGGGCGGTGTAATCGATATTGATAGCGCTTGCGGTATTCAACCAAAGTTGGCTTCCATCGGCTAGCGTAATCTGTCGTTGTTGACCGACGCCTGTGCGATAGTCTGCATTGATTGCCATAACACTGTCAGGCAGCCATTTCCTATTCCAACTCAGCTGACCCACAAACCCGATTACCGCAATACTAAGCAGGCCACTGAGGAGTCGCCGCCGTTGCCGTAGTCGCTGATTGGCGTGATAAAGATTATCGGCAGTGCTTTGAGGATTCGGCGTCTGTTGCAAGGTCTCAAAACTGTGACTGATCTTTTCGACGTAAAGCCACGCTTTTTTATGTTCTGGCTTGGCTTCAAGCCAGTTACGCCATGCTATTTTGTGTTCTTGACTGGCTTGACCATCACGAAGCAGGGCAAACCATTCGGCAGCTTGTTCCAGCGTTTGATGAGAAGGCTCGGCCATCGTTAAATGTCTAGTTCGGAGAGCAGTTCGCGGCTGGTATGAGATGCCTGTAATTTTAGGCAGGCCAACATCGCCTTGGCGACGTATTTACGTACCATGCGATCCGATACACCTAATTGAGCGGCAGTTTCGGCATCGGTCATCTGACAGACTACTGCTAATAAAAAAGCTTTGGCGACGTTGGCAGGTAACTCGCTTAACATCAGGTTGATTTCTTCCAAGGCTTCCAGCACAGCCGCTTGTCGTTCGGCTGAAGGGGCGGTTTCTTCTGGATAGCTGGAAAGTGTATCGTGCCACGCTTTTTCAATTTCTTTACGACGCCAAAGATCGATACAAAGGTTTTTAGCGGTAGCACATAAAAAATTGCGGGCGTGTGCACCACTGGAAAAATGACGTGATGACGGCAAGCCGAGCAGACGAAGAAAAGTATCCTGAGTAAGATCGGCGGCTTCTGCGCTATTACCTAATCGTTGATATAACCAGGATTTTAGCCAGTTGTGATGTTCGCTATACAGCACCTGCACATTAAAGTTATTGACAGATTGTGCACTGCTCACGAAAGGCTCCTGAGATGTTATATGTTAATGAGAATCAATATCATTCTATTGATTAAGATCAAACATCGCAAGTGAACTGTGTTTTAGGACTATTTCTGAAGAGGTTTGTTAAGGTGGATTTTGATGACTTGACTGGTGTGGCTGCTATGGAAAGCTGAGACAGTTTTCGACCATAATTTTTTGACAAAAGAATAGCGAGAAATTGATTGCTATAAACTCATTTAGAAAAGCTTTGAATTCAACGCTGAGCTTTTAACAACCACTTATCCAGTTGATTGCCAAAGGCTTGTCGGTCACGCTGATTAAAGGTGGCGGGGCCGCCCATGTGTTCGCCACTACTACGCATGGTTTCCATAAAGTTACGCATGGTGAGGCGGGCACTAATGGTATCGGTGGTATAGAGTTCGCCTCTTGGGTTGAGGGCTAACGCACCTTTTTCGATAGCTTCGGCGGCGAGCGGAATATCTGCCGTGATCACCAAATCACCTTTCTGTAAGCGTTCGACAATTTCATTATCCGCCACGTCAAAACCAGAGTGCACTTGCTGGAATTTGAGAAAAGGTGAGGGGGGTAATCGTAAACTATGATTGGCTATAAACGTGGTGTGGGTTTCTGTGCGGGTGGCGGCTCGATAAAGAATTTCTTTAATCACCACAGGACAAGCATCGGCATCGACCCATATTTGGGGTTTACGCAATTCTGACATCTATTTTTCTTCAAGCTGACGAGTACGTTCAACCTGTTTGACTTTGATATGGATGGCCGCTTTAGCCATAAGATGTGCGCTTACAGGGGCAGTGATAAACAGAAACAGCGTAACCAGAATTTCATGCAAACTGACACCATCTGTTTTTAGGCTGAAATGAATCGCCGAGGCAATTAAAATTGCACCAACCCCAAGCGTGCTGGCCTTAGTCGGGCCGTGCAAACGCATATAAAAATCCGGTAGTTTAAATAAACCAATCGAACCGACCAGCGTAAAAAACGCTCCCAGCAGGATTAAAATCGATAATGTCCACTCAAGCATAATTGCCTCTATTCCATGATATCGCCGCGCAGCAGATATTTGCTTAGCGCGAGCGTACCCATAAAGCCCATTACAGCGATTAACAATGCTGCTTCAAAATACAAAGCGCTCTGCAGATTAATGCCTAGCAGGATCAGCAGTGCAATGGTGTTGATGTATAAGGTGTCCAGGGCCAGTATTCTGTCTGGAATATTCGGACCGATAATCAGTCGGATAAAGCTTAATAAGATAGCTATACCCACCATGACGAAGGCAATTGATAAGGCCAGATTCAGCATGCGACAAATATCTCCAGCAGTGGCTTTTCGAATTTGCGATGAATTTCAGCTTTGATCGCTTCAACATCATCAATATGCAAAGCGTGGATCAATAAATAGCGGCGGTCTTTTGAAAGATCACAACTCACAGTACCCGGTGTTAACGAAATGGTATTGGCTAATAAACCGATGCCGACAGGGCTGGTTAATTGCAATTCATAATGTAGAAAACCTGGATTTAACTTTTTTTGAGGGCCGAGGATCAGTTTGGCAACTACGACGTTGGCCACCAGGATTTCAAACAATACCTTCAGAATATAAAGCACCAACATCCACGGATGGCGAATAATGATTTTTTCCGGCCAGTAACTGGATGTCAGCCACGGAATAAAAATCGCCAATGCAGCGCCCAGCACGATATGACCAGGATCAATACTATTATTGAGTAATAACCAAATGCCCCACAAAATCAGTGTGAGCAAAGGGTGGGGAAATAGCCGCTGAAGAATCATTTGCTGTTATCTCCATGAGGAACGGTACCTAACACAGCATCAATATAAGCCTGCTCGTTGTATAACTGCCCGGCAATCTGGCTAGTGATATTGGTTAATGGTTTAGCAAAGACCACCATCAAGGGGCTAACCAGCATCAACATGATAACTGCCACAAAAGCAGATTTGTTTAATGGAGCAGCTCTTTGGCCTTCTTCCTTTTGCACACTGTAAAACATCAGTGAGCCTGAACGGGCTACGGCGATAATCATCATTAATCCGGCAATTAACACTACGCTTAAGATGGCGGCAAACCATGGATGGTTGAGGGCAGAATTTAATACCATCACCTTACCGAAAAAGCCCGATAGCGGTGGCATACCGGTTAAAGCGATGCCCAACAGCATAAACACAGAACCCACTAAAACCGGTCGATCAATTGGGATGGCTTTGGTAAACGAATCGGCATAGATGCCACGGCCTTTCATAATGACATCGGCGATTAAAAACATCGCCGCGCCTATCAAGGTGGAGTGAATTAAATAATAGAGCGTGGCTGAGAGGGCGGCTTCATTATTGATACCGATAGCAATCATCAATGTGGCGACCGATGCCAATATCAAATACGCAACTTGTCGACGTAAAGCACGAGCGGCCAATACGCCCAAAGCAGCCAATGCTAAAGTAATTAAGCCCAGTAGTAATACCCATTCAACATGTACAAAGGCTAAATCACCGGCTGCTTCGCTGAAAAGAGTGCCATGTACGCGAATAATGGCGTAAAGACCGACCTTAGTCATGATGGCAAATAATGCTGCAACCGGAGCTGAGGTATAAGCATAAGCACCGGGCAGCCACAGATACAGTGGGAACATGGCGGCTTTGATACCAAAGACGACCAGGAGTAATACGGCAGCTGTGGCAACAATACCTTGATCTGCCTCTGAAACATTACGCACGGCGACTGCCATATCAGCAATATTTAATGTGCCGAGAATGCCGTAAAGCGTGCCTACTGCGAATAGGAAGAGTGTTGAGCCGACCAGATTAATGACTACGTAATGCAAGCCGGCTCGAGTACGTAAACGACCACCACCATGCAATAACAAACCATAAGAGGCGAGCAGCAGAACTTCAAAGAATACAAACAAGTTAAACACATCGCCGGTCATAAACGCACCGTTCAGACCGAACAGTTGTAACTGGAACAACACATGAAAATGTTGGCCCTGTTTATCGGTATCAGTGCGGATGGCATACCATAACGCGCCCAGAGCAAGCAGGGATGTCAGTAATAACATCAACGCTGATAAACGATCCAGCACAATGACAATACCAAACGGTGCCTGCCAGTTACCCAGCAGCAATACTTGATATACATCTGTGTTGGCTAGTTGGAAGCTGACCAGGCCTACGCCAACCAGTAACGACGTTAATATCAGGTTTAATACACGTTGTGTTTCGATGCCTAATGGACGCGCCATCAACATTAATATGCCGCCAATCAACGGCAGCAATAATGGCAAAATGGTAAACGGACTCATGATTTACTCCGTTCAGCTTCGGCTTTTGTGGTGTTGTGTTTGGTGGCTTTGCGTTCATCATCAGAGCGGTGCACACCATCCACATGGTCATTGCCCAATTCACTACGCGCTTTTAACGCCAGTACGATAAGGAAAGCAGTCATACCAAAGGCAATGACGATAGCGGTTAACACCAAGGCTTGAGGCAGCGGATCGGTGTAAGCTGCAGCGGCAGGATCAATCACCGCTGGGAAGCCAATTTGTAAACGGCCCATTGAAAAAAGAAAAACGTTCACTGCATATGCAAGCAATGTTAATCCTAATACGACGGGGAAGGTTCTCGCTCTTAAGGTGAGAAACACTCCACAACCGGTCATCACGGAAATCACACTGGCAACTAGCCACTCCATTACTTGATATCCTCAACATTGATGAAATGTGCAGCATGACTTAGTTTGCCAAGCTCAACTAGAATCATAACGGTGGCGCCAACAACGACTAGGAATACCCCTAAATCAAAGGCAATGGCACTGGCCACTTCGAATTTGCCGACGATTGGCCAATTCAGATAGGTAAACGCCGAGGTTAAGAATGGATAGCCCAGCAACATCGAGACAACACCGGTTCCGGTGGCAATCAGCAGACCAATCCACAGCAAGCGATGCATATCGGTTCGCAACCGATCATTGGTCCAATCAATACCATTTGCGAGATATTGTGAAATCAATGCAACCGAAGCAATCAGGCCAGCAATAAATCCACCGCCTGGTAGGTTGTGACCACGCAGGAAGATATACACCGCTACCATCAGCATTAACGGGAATAGTAGTCTTGTTAAGGTTTGCATAATCGGTGGATGTGGATCATGACTCCATTCCAGACCATCGACATCTTTTGCTGGGGCAGCGAGCTTAAGTCCTTCCAGCATGGCAAACACACCCAAACCTGCCAGCGCCAACACTACGATTTCACCTAAAGTATCAAAACCTCGGAAATCGACCAGAATGACATTGACCACATTGGTACCGCCACCGCCTGGTTTAGCATTCTCAAGAAAGAACCCAGAGATAGGCGAGTATTCACGAGTTAACACGGCCATGGTCAGCATAAATACGCCGGCAGCTGAGGCAATAGAGATAATGCCATCTCGACTGTAACGAATATAACTGCGTTCCTGTGGGGTATGCTGTGGCAAAAAGAATAAAGCTAACAGTAGTAACACGATGGTCACGACCTCAACAGAAAGTTGAGTCAGGGCTAAATCTGGTGCCGAGAATTTTACAAAACCTAATGCCACTACCAGGCCAACCACGCCGATGGTGATCAGCGAAACCAAGCGTTGATGGTGTAAAACTGCTGTTAACAAGCTGGCCACAATCAACAACAATGCCATTAATATCGTAATGACATCGGCGTCCATTAATGCTCGATTGCCAAACAGCGGTGAATTGAATTGGAAGAAGGTAATAATGCTGAGCACCAAAGCTCCACCAATCACCCAGGTAACGGAAGGTTGTAAAGTGGTTTGATCAAAATAATCGGTGACCTTTTTGGCAAAGCGAATGACTTTCCATAATACCCAATCAAACACGGCCTTTCCGTCAATTCCATGTAAACATCTGTCATGCCATGCAAACAAACGGTGCCGTATGGTGTAAACCCCCACACCTAATACTAAGGCAATAAAGCTCATCATCAATGGCAAGTTAAAGCCATGCCAGATGGCTAAACTGAATTCGGGAGCCGGTGTTTGCAGACTTGCTGCAACAGCTACATTTAAAATTGGCCCAATCAGTAGCATTGGAGCCACACCAACCAGTAAACATAACACCACCAAAATATCGACTGGGATTTTCATAAACCGGGGTGGTTCATGTGGTGTTTTGGGCAAATCTATCGGTTCGCCATTAAAGAACACATCGTGAATAAAGCGTAGTGAATAGGCGACCGAGAATATTGCTGCAATGGTCACTAATACGGGTATTGTCCAGGCTGAAAGAGTGGTATCTGAGGCGCTGATCGCCTGTTCAAAAAACATCTCTTTACTCAAGAAACCATTTAATAACGGAACACCTGCCATGGCAGCAGCAGCGATCATTGCCAGCATGGCTGTATGCGGCATCATTTTGAATAAACCGTTGAGTTTACGCATATCACGAGTGCCAGATTCGTGGTCGATAATACCGGCGACCATAAACAGCGAACCTTTAAAGGTCGCGTGGTTAATGATATGGAAGATTGCTGCTACCAATGCCATTTGACTGCCAAAGCCAAACAGCAGAGTGATAAGTCCTAGATGACTTAAGGTTGAGTAGGCCAACAGGCCTTTTAAATCGTGTTTGAATAAAGCGACATAGGCACCAATTAATAAGGTAATCATTCCGGCGGTGCCAACCAGCCAGCTCCATTCCGGAGTGCCCGATAATGCTGGGAAAAATCGCGCCAGCAAAAAGATACCGGCTTTTACCATGGTGGCAGAATGCAGATAGGCAGATACTGGAGTAGGCGCGGCCATCGCATGCGGTAGCCAGAAATGAAATGGAAATTGGGCTGATTTGGTAAACACACCCAGTAAAATCAGTAGCAATGTCGGCAGATATAAATCATGGCCTCTGATTAAATCGCCCGAAGCCAGCACTTGAGTAAGTTCATAACTGCCAACAATCTGTCCCAGCAATAACACGCCACCCAGTAAAGCCAAGCCACCGGCACCGGTTATTGCTAAAGCCATTCTGGCACCTTGACGGGCATCCTGACGATGCTGCCAATAGCTGATTAACAAGAATGAAGTTATGGAGGTGAGTTCCCAGAAAACGACCAGTTGTAACAAGTTTTCCGATAACACAATGCCCAGCATCGAGCCCATAAACATCAACATATAGGCGTAAAAACGGCCCATCGAATCTTTAGCAGACAGATAGTATCGGGCATAGAAAATAATGAGCAGGCCGATCAGGAGGATCAACAAAGCAAATAACAGTGCCAGACCATCAAGGCGAAATGCCAGGTTGAAGCCAATATCAGGTAGCCAAGCCCATTGTTGAATCAGCGTTTCGCCAGCAAAAACTGCTTGCATGGAGGGAAAGAGAATGGCCAGGGTTAACAGTGTTGTCAGACCCGCGACCCAGGCAGACGCTAATCTATTGTATTTGGTTGCCCATGCAGCAAGTGGAGCGGCGGCGAAAGGGAGTAATGCGGCTAAGGGAAGATTAAAACTAAGTAAGCTCATGGCGGCTGGTGTGATCCCTGTCGATGCTAGACGATAATCGTTTCAGCATATTGCTTATGATGAATAAAATTCTCTTTCTGGACTTAACATATCAGTAAGAATCGCGTTAGTTATCGATTCTTACTGATTGATATCACTGATAATCTTTATTTAGCTGATGAAACCATATAATCGACAGCGGCTTTAACTTCGTCGTCAGTGAGTTTTGGATTACCACCACGTGCTGGCATCATATTGAAACCATTGATGGCATGCTCATAAAGGGTATCAATACCTTTTTCAATACGTGGCGCCCAGTTATCAGCGCTGCCAATTTTTGGTGAATTCATCATTCCGGTTGAATGGCAAACCGCACAAACTTGTGTGACTACCTGTTTACCAACGCTGTCTTCGCCAGCATCACCGGCTGCTTCTGTCTCTTCAGCTGCAGGAGCCTCTGCAATTTGTTCTTCACCAATATTTTCTTTAGCTATCGGTTTTAATCGTTCTGCAACGGCTTCTGCATCCATTGGTTCAGGAGCGACAACGTTGTCAGCAATAGCCAGCATATTCGACAAAATCAGATTAGCGATTAAAAACAGTACCCCGACAACAATTAAACTGCCGATCAAGTACTTTGGTGTATTAGAAGATTGCATGGTTTACCTCTGACTCCATAATAGTGGCACTAATTATACGGGCATATGTTCAGCCGCGCTACGAATCAGACAACGGTCCGAGCGTGATTTTACCGATTGTTTGGCCAAGGCTTAATAAATGATGAGCCTGATCAAGCGTTTGTGCCGTTAGCTTAGCAAAATGTTGCTGCGAAACAGGTTGTAATTGGTTTAAATCAGCCATTTCAGCAATACGCTGCAAAATGCGGCCTTGTTGATCTATATCGGCAGTTTTCAAATGTGGACGAGTAAACATAAATTCCCACACTAACCCGGCACTTTTGTTTTTCAATGGGTTCAGATCTACCGGCTGTTGAAAACTGACTACTACGGCGATCAGCCCTTGAGGTGCAAGCAGTTCAACCATCTGTGGATAGTAATAATCGCTGTCATTGAGGCACAAAATATAATCTGGAGCAGGCAAATTAGCGGCTTGATAATTGTCTTTTAGCACACCTTTATGGCTAACAACGGCATCAGCGCCTAACTTTTCACACCATTGTTGTGTCTCTGGACGTGAAGCGGTGGCAATAACCTTTAGACTAGTCAGTTGTTTTGCTAGCTGAATAGCCATCGAACCGACGCCACCCGCGGCACCGATAATTAATAAGGTTTTATCGTGATCTTTTTCGGCATTAATCCGTAGTCGATCAAATAACGATTCCCAGGCGGTCAAAGCGGTTAACGGCAGAGCAGCGGCCTGATGGGCTGATAAAGATTCAGGTGCCTTGGCAATAATCCGAGAATCGACCAGTTGATGAGAGGCATAACAACCATCACGACCAATATCACCGGAATAGAAAACGTTATCACCCACCTTAAAATCGTGACATCGCTCGCCAACTTCTGTGATGGTGCCAGCGGCATCCCAGCCAATGATTTTGCCATTTGCAGCATCTTGAATAGTCGATTTGACCTTAAGATCCACCGGATTGACGGCAACGGCTTCTACCGCCACAACCACATCATAGCCAGTTGCCTTGGGCAGCTCTTTTTCAATAAGTTGGGCAGATTGTGTTGCATGTTGAAATTGTAATGCCTGCATAACTATTTCTCCGTTAAGCGTTGAAGTGCATCGAGATAAGCAGTTTCGGATGGCGGTTGGTGCTGTTGCTGGGCTAACCATAATTGTTCTGCAAGACAATCGATCATTAAATGCATTGTTTTATGCTCATCAGCAGTATGAGCAATTAATCGTTGATGGGCCTGAATAATTCCAGCAGGTCGATCAGTGGAAAGCTGTTCAAGTAAGGCAATATGCAACCCCATATGCAGATAGGGATTGGTTTGGCCGTTTTCTACAAAATACTCTTGGCCAGATTGAACCGGAGAGGAGAGCAGGCTGTGATATTCCGGATGTAAGACAATCACATCGGCAATCATTTGTTCGAGGGCAGTAAGTATTTTGCCGGACTGCATTTTCTGCCAGACATCATGATATTGCTGGCGCAATGCATCACGATCTTGACTGAAAATCGCCATCAGGCGGTTGTCCGTTGTCGATAATTGCGTCGATATTCATCACATAGATCGCTGACAATACATTGATCGCAATGCGGTTTTCTGGCGGTGCATACGTAACGACCATGCAGGATTAACCAGTGATGAGCATCGAGTTTGAATTCGTTTGGAATGACTTTCATCAAACGATCTTCGACTTCACGAACATTTTTACCTTTCGCTAAACCGGTTCGATTCGATAAACGGAATATATGGGTATCCACGGCCATTACCGGATGCTGGAACACGGTATTGAGAATAACGTTGGCTGTTTTACGACCGACACCTGGCAGTGCTTCCAGTGCTTCGCGGTCATCAGGCACTTCACCGCCATGTTTTTCGATTAACTTCTGGCAGGTTTTGATGACATTTTCGGCTTTGCTGTTAAAGAGACCGATGGTTTTGATATAGCTTTTCAACCCATCCACACCCAAATCTAGAATGGCCTGTGGTGTATTCGCAACTGGATAAAGCTTATCGGTAGCTTTATTGACGCCAACGTCAGTTGCTTGAGCTGACAATATCACCGAAATAAGTAATTCAAACGGTGTTTTATAATTCAGCTCGGTAGTGGGCGCTGGGTTGTGATCGCGCAGTCTGCTGAAAAATTGTTGCCGCTGCGTTTGATTCATTTTTAGCCCGTGGTGGTTTGCGGAGTTAGCGCTGCTGTTTCCACTTTAACGGCACGTCGGCTAACACGAGCATCAATCACATTTTTTAATGCCACAATCAAGCCCAAACCAATAAATGCACCAGGTGGCAAAATCGCGATGAGAAAGCCACGGTAGTCTTCAATCACAGTGATTTCCAAACCGCGTGCCGCTTCACCAAACATCAAATGTGCCTGACTGAGCAGCGTGCCTTGACCCAATAATTCACGCATTCCGCCAAGTAAAACCAACACGGCTGTAAAACCAATCCCCATCATCAAACCATCCAACAAAGAGGGCGTTACCGGATTACGTGCGGCAAAGGCTTCTGCACGAGCGATGATTGAGCAGTTGGTGACGATTAACGGAATGAAGATACCGAGGATCAAATACAGTTCATGGAACCAAGCATTCATTGATAATTCGATGGCGGTGACAATCGAGGCAATGATCAATACAAATACTGGCAAACGTGCTTCATCGGGGATTTGGTGTCGCAGCATAGAAATAATGCCGTTTGAAGCAACCAATGTGAGGATGGTGGCAAGGCCCAGTCCGAGGCCATTAATGACGGTATTGGTCACAGCGAGCAATGGGCATAAACCCAGTAATTGCACTAACGCTGGATTATTTTTCCACAGACCTTCTTTAATAATTTGATTGTAGATTGTCATGTGTTTTCCTTTGCAGGGATAAACAGCTTATCCTGATTTGCTTCAAAAAATTCCAATGTACGTTTGATGGCATTGACCACCGCACGAGCGGTAATAGTCGCGCCGGTGAACTGATCAAAATGGCCACCGTCTTTTTTAACTTTCCAACGTGATTCGTCTGGAGATTCTAATGACAGTCCAGCAAATTGCAGGATCCAATCATCACGCTGTACATCAATTTTATCGCCGAGGCCGGGTGTTTCTTTATGGCTGATCACCCTAACGCCCGCAAGACTGCCATCGGCATAGATCGCAATCAGTATTTTAATCGTGCCACTGTAACCGTCCGGTGCCACACTTGTTAATACGGCTGCCACCGGTTGGTTATTTTTTCTGGCTCGGTAAACAATCGTCGGTTCTTCCGTACCTAATTGCGCAGTAGACGGTAACACAATGGTGTCGTTCAAAATTTCATTATCATAAGCTTGCTTGGGTACCAACACATTAATGGCATCCAATAAGGCTAAACGTTCATTTTCGATGATTTGCTCGCGGGTACTTTCTTCGGTGTAAGCCACCAATGTTGTCGCCACAATGGCAAAAAGCGCCAGCATCAGGCCAACACGAAACGCCGGTTGATTCCATAATGCTTTCATCGTGTTGCTCCACCATATACCCGTGGTTGCGTGTAATAGTCGATCAGCGGTACCAGCATATTCATCAGAATGACGGCAAAGGCCACACCATCCGGATAACCACCCCAAATACGTATTACATAAGTCAAAATGCCAACACCAGCACCAAACACAATGCGACCTTTCAACGTGGTTGAACCTGACACCGGATCGGTCGCAATAAAGAATGCACCCAACATGGTGCCGCCACTCACTAAGTGAAATAGTGGGGAACCAGAAATCGTTGGGTCAATTAAGGTGGTAATGCTGCTGATAATCAACAATGCCAAAATCATGGCGACAGGGACATGCCAGCTAATGACTTTACGATAGATCAACCAAATACCACCTAAAGCAAACCAGATATTGATCCATTCCCAACCTAGTCCGCCAGCCAGGCCAAACAATTCCTGGCTACTGATAAATTCAGGATGCCGATCTAATACAATCTGCGTTTTCATCGCATCCAGCGGCGTCGCGCCGGAATAGGCATCAATGCCCAAACCATTAAACTGGCCGTTAAAAATTAATTGCAGAGCGCTTAGCCAACCCATGGGTTGCTCGGCTAAAGATTGCACTGGCAACCAAGTGGTCATTTCCAACGGAAAGGAAATCAGTAACAAAACATAGCCGACCATTGCCGGATTAAACGGGTTATAGCCCAAACCACCATACAGATGCTTGGCAAAGATAATGGCAAATGTGACACCGATCACCGTCATCCACCAAGGGGAGAGTGGAGGAATTGCCAAGGCCAATAACACAGCAGTGACAGCAGCACTGCCATCACTTAGAAAAGGTTTTAACGGGCGATTACGGAGCATGAGCATTACCGCTTCACAGAGCAGTGCCACTACGACAGCAAGCGTCACATTAATCAAAACACCCGGACCGAAATAATAGGTCATGGCAATGACAGCTGGAATCAATGCCACCAGCACTTGCAGCATTTGCAAAGTGACGCGATTAGCACCCGCTAGAAACGGTGGGCTCAGCCGAAAAATGGGCATCAGGCTTTTTCCTCAGTTACCGAATCGGCAGATTCTGCTGTTGTGGTCGACGCTTCTTCTTTGGCTTTTGCTGCTTTGGAAGCTGCTAGTGCCGCTTTACGTTGCCGTTGTCGTTCTTCTTTTTCCTGCTGTTCGCGTTCCAGTCTAGCTAATCGACTTTCATGGCGTTCACGAGCCAGGTCGGCTTTTTGATGTTCGCGTTGTTGATTCATGATTTCTGTTTTGGCAAAACGGAAATAAGAAACCAGTGGTATTTTGCTTGGGCAAACATAATCACAGCAACCGCATTCGATACAATCAAATAAGTTGTAATCACGGGTTTTATCAAAATCCTTGGCCCGTGAGTACCAGTAAAGCTGTTGCGGTAACAAACTGGCAGGGCAGACATCAGCACAATCACCACAACGAATACACGGTAACGGTTGAGCGGGCGGGGCCACATCATCGACACCGACCAAAATACAGTTGGCTGTTTTGGTGATCGGTAGATCGTCACCTGCAAGGCTGTAACCCATCATCGGTCCACCTTGGATAAACGGTTCATCCGGTTGACGTCGAGTTTCACAAAATGCCAATAAGTCTTTGATTGGTGTGCCAAACAATGTTTCAAAATTACCAGCGTGCGGCACATCTGTTCCGGTGACTGTCACGACCCTTGAAATTAAGGGTTCACCATGCAAAATGGCACGCCCCACAGCATAGGCTGTTCCTGGGTTATGACAGACAATACCGATATCAATCGGTAATTTATTGGTTGGCACTTGTTTGCCAGTAACAACTTGAATGAGCTGCTTTTCACCACCGGTTGGATAACGCGTTGGCACAACCACAATTTCAGTTTGAGACAAATGCGATCTGCCGCTGAGGGCATAGCGCATTGCTGCAATGGCTTCGGGTTTATTGTCTTCAATCGCTAAAATGCAGCGTGAAGCCCGCAGTGCAAACAACATGATTTCAACACCGTCGAGAATACCTTCAGCGCGTTCACGCATGAGCATGTCATCACAGCTGATGTAAGGTTCGCACTCTGCACCATTAATCAACAAGGTTTCGACGGTGTGATGTACACCCGGATTGAGTTTGATGAAACTGGGGAAACCTGCGCCACCTAAACCGACAATGCCGGCATCACGGATGATTTGCCTTAACTCATGGGCGGAATGCTGACGAAAATCGCTTATTTGTTGACGTTCAATCCAACGATCTTCACCATCCGTTTCAATGGTGATACACGGAGCAGACAGACCCGAAGGATGCGGTATTGCATGTTCACCGATAGCGGCAATAACACCGGAAGTTGGCGCATGCAGGCAGACTGAAACATGACCTTCTGCACGAGCGATACGTTGGCCTTTTAAAACCCTATCGCCCACTTCAACAATTGGCACAGCGGCTGCGCCAATATGCTGTTGTAAAGGCAACACCAATTGTTTGCTGAGCGGCGTTTTGCGAATTGGGTCCTGAGTGGAACGTTTTTTATGACCAGGCAGTTTAAGGCCGCCCGGAAAACTACTTAACGGCGCGCTCATGATCCGGTTCTCCGTTGCAAATCAACATGTGCAGGATCCGGCCAACGCCAAGTATGCGGATTGGGCTGGGTTTCAACCATATCAATACAATCTACCGGGCAAGGCTCAACACATAATTCACAGCCAGTGCATTCATCAGCAATGACTGTGTGCATATGTTTGGCGGCACCGAGAATGGCATCAACAGGGCAGGCCTGAATACATAATGTACAACCAATGCAACGGGCTTCATCAATCACAGCAAGCGTTTTGGGTTTTTCTACACCACATTCTTCATCAAGTGGTTTGGGTTCGACGTCCAATAGATCGGCTAATGCCTGAATCGTGGCTTCACCACCAGGAGGGCAGCGATTGATATCAACTTCTCCTGCGGCAATGGCTTCTGCATAAGGTCTGCAACCAGCAAAGCTGCACTGGCCACATTGGGTTTGTGGCAGGATTTTATCGATTTGATCGACAATCGGATCGCCTTCGACTTTAAAACGAATCGATGCAAATCCGAGAACAAGTCCGAGGATCAACGCGAGCAGCGTGATGGCAATGACAGCTGTTAACATGGCTTAGACCTTTACCAATCCGGCAAAGCCCATAAAGGCCATCGACATTAGCCCGGCAGTAATTAAGCCAATCGCTGCACCTTGAAACGGTACAGGCACATCAGCCGCGGCTAAACGCTCACGCATTGCAGCAAAAATAATTAATACCATTGAAAAACCGACGGCAGCACCAAAGCCATATAATGCAGATTCAAGAAAACCGTGCTTTTCCTGAACATTCAACAAAGCAACACCTAAAACAGCACAGTTGGTCGTGATAAGTGGCAAGAAAATACCTAGCACTTGATAGAGCAGGGGGCTGGTTTTGTGTACGACCATTTCGGTAAATTGGACCACTACAGCAATGACAAAGATAAAGCTGATAGTGCGCAAAAACTCAAGGCCGAGCGGAGACAACAGGTATTCGTTAATCAGATAGCTGCTGATAGAAGATAAGGTCAATACAAAAGTAGTTGCCAACGCCATGCCCATTGCTGTTTCCAGCTTGCGCGAAACACCCATGAACGGACACAGGCCGAGGAATTTCACCAGCACAATGTTGTTCACCAAAATGGTGCTTATTAGAATTAGGGCATAGTCAGCCATGTAATAACCTACTGATTTTCTCAGGAATTCAGCCAAATTAACGCTGTAACCTGATTCAAGTACAAATTATGAACCGAATATTATAGCTTAATAACGCTTTTTATGTAGCGTTGCGAATGAGGTTAAGGCTTGGTGGTGAAGGACTTAGCGTCGTGGCAACGATTGCGGAATCTGACTATAGAAACAGTCAATAATTCCTTGGCTCTGTATTAAGGCTTGTTGATCTTTCATCTCCGCCAGCAGTGGAGGATATGAAGGATAAAAAAGCCTAGGCAGCCTCGGCATTTTTGCGACGCTGTCTGACCGCAGCCGCTAACTCACGCAATAACGGTACGCTATTATCCCAGGCCATACATGCATCAGTAATACTTTGACCATAAACCAGCTCTTTACCCGCTTCGACATTTTGTCTGCCAGCAACTAGATTACTTTCCAGCATCAAACCAATGATACGTTTATCACCCGAGGCTATTTGTTCAGCTAATAGATGACCAACCACTTCCTGTTGCAAATGATCTTTGCCACTATTGGCATGACTACAATCCACCATAATGCGAACTGACTGGCCGCTACGACCAATCACTTCAGCTGCTTCGTCGATGCTGGTTTTATCGTAATTAGGTTTTTTACCACCACGCAAGATCACATGACAATCCGGATTACCGGTGGTGGAAAAAATAGCGGAATGTCCATCTTTAGTCAGTGACATGAAATGATGCGGTTTGGATGCTGATAGGCAGGCATCGACAGCAATTTGTAGACTACCATCAGTCGCATTTTTGAAACCGACTGGGCAAGATAAACCTGAAGCCAATTCACGATGAGCCTGACTTTCAGTCGTACGCGCACCGATGGCACCCCAAGAAACCAAGTCAGCAATGTATTGAGGACTGATCAAATCCAAATATTCTGTGGCGGCAGGCACACCCATTTCAGCTAAATCCAACAATAGCTTTCTGGCAATGTGCAAACCGTCATTAATTTTGAAACTGCCGTCCAGGTAGGGGTCATTAATCAGACCTTTCCAACCTACAACGGAACGCGGTTTTTCGAAATAAACCCGCATAATAATGTGCAGATCATCTGCCAGCTCACGGATTAACGGCTGTAAGCGACTGGCATAGTCGCGTGCTGCGTTAGGATCATGAATAGAGCATGGTCCGATAATGACAATCAGTCGATCATCACGCTGGTGCAAAATATCCTGAGAGGCTGTGCGAGCGTTAAACACAGTTTCAGATGCTGCATCCGAGATCGGTAATTGTTCATGCAATTGCGCTGGAGGCAGAACTTCCTGAATACCAACGATGCGTAAGTCATCTGTGTTGTAACGCATTTTCAACCTGATTTATGTTCATAAAATAATCGACAATTGTAATACTTCGGGGCTATTTTCGCTATTTCAAGCGAGTTAGCGCGAAGCTGTCAAAAATAAATCAGCGTTCAACCACAGATGTACCCAAATGCTGGCGATGTAACCTAACGCAATCGCCCAAATCCACTTTAAGTGTGACATGAAGGTATAGATGCCGCGGGCTTGGCCCATAACAGCAACCCCCGCTGCAGAACCAATTGACAGCAATGAACCACCCACACCAGCTGTTAATGTTGCCAATAACCACTGACCATGACTCATGTCCGGCATCATTGATAACACGGCAAACATGACCGGAATGTTATCGACTACTGCGGAAATCAGACCTACCAAGATGTTGGCAGTAGTGGCGCCCAGTTGACCATAAAGAAATTCTGAACCAACGCTCAAATAACCAATAGTGCCTAAACCGCCAACACATAAAATGATGCCGTAGAAAAACATTAAGGTGTCCCATTCGGCACGTTGTAATTGTTCAAAGATATTAAATGGCTTGTTTTGCTGAATTTCGTCATTGATATTTAACGTGGCTTGTCCATCTTTCTCACGTTTATCAATAATACGATGATCACGCATTTTTATGGCATAACCATGCAATTTCAGAAAGCCAAGCCCGGTCATCATTCCCAGTACTGGCGGCAAGTGCAGAAAGTGATGGCTACTGGCGGCCATGGCAATCGTCAATATAAACAATGCCACGACAATCAAGGCACCCGATTTAAGCGGTGCATATTCATGCACCGCGATAGAAGAGACATTTTTGATGGCTAATGACAATAAAAAAGCGGGAATTAACCAATTGACCAATGAAGGAACAAACAAAGCAAAGAATTCATGGAATTCCAATACGCCTTTTTGCCAAACCATTAAGGTAGTGATATCACCAAACGGACTAAAAGCGCCACCAGCATTGGCCGCAACCACAATGTTGATACAAGCAATGGCAATGAATTTATGATTATTACCAGCAACAGCCATAACAACTGTTGCCATTAACAAGGCGGTTGTTAAGTTATCTGCTACAGGTGATATGAAGAAGGCCATTAATCCGGTAATCCAGAAAATGCTTCTTAAAGAAAATCCTTTGTTGACCAACCAGGCACGAATCGCATCAAACACTCCACGTTCGCCCATAGTGTTGATATAGGTCATCGCGGCGAGCAGGAATAGAAACAACTCCGCATACTCCAGCAAATTGTGGCGAATCATGATGCCTGCCGTATCATGAAATACGGGGTCAGTTTGCTGAGCATAAATAACGGCAATTAATGCCCAAATCAAACCTGCTGCCACGATTACCGGTTTGGATTTGCGCATATGGATTTGCTCTTCGGCAATGACCAATGCGTAAGCGAGAAAGAATATTGCTAAGGCGGCGAAGCCAACCCAGTGACCCGTCAAATCAAGAAGTGCGGCGTTCTCTACAGCCCATATTGATGGAGAGAAAAGCATGGCCAAGAAAAAAAATGACCAACCGGTAAAAGACTTAGAAAGGCCTAATATGGGCATAACGACTTCCTGAAAAATGGGGCATCAAAAGCTGCTAGATGATACCCCTCATTGTGGGAATGACAACCGTTATTTTAAGAGCTTGTTGATATTGTCTAGCGGCCTCTGTTGGGGATGAAAATATACCTATTTTGTCCCCAGGACTTTTTGATAGAAACCCTCAGAGGCATCGGCGACCAAATCAAATACATGATTAAAGCCATTCTGGCCACCGTAATAAGGATCAGGTACATCAGTTTCGTCACGACCCTCAGCATAGTCGAGAAATAGCTTCACTTTATGTCGGTATTCAAAGGGGCAGGCTTGTTGCAATATATCCAAATTGTCCTGATCCATGGCCAGAATATAATCAAAGTGTTCAAAATCCTCGTGGCGAAATTTGCGAGCTCGAATAAAAGACAAATCAACACCACGTTGTTTTGCCGTTTGCTGAGCACGTGCATCAGGTGGTTCGCCAACGTGATATGCATGGGTGCCGGCAGAGTCGACCAGAAACTTATCACTAGTGCCTTTATCTTTTAGCAAACTGATAAAAACGCCTTCGGCAGTGGGGGAACGACAGATATTGCCCATGCAGACAAATAACACTTTAATTTGGCTCATTCGTAAACTAGCTCCGTAATTCGGCCAGTAATTGTGAAATCATGGCATCGGCCTGACCGAGGTAGCCGCCACCAAACAGATTAAGATGATTGATAATATGATAAAGGTTATAAAGTGTTTTGCGAGTTCGATAACCTGGGTCGACGGGTCTTACACTACGATAAGCGGCATGAAAATCGCCGCCAAAGCCACCAAATAACTCGGTCATAGCCAAATCAGTCTCGGCGTCTCCGTAATAACAGGCCGGATCAAATATCACAGGATTACCATGCTCATCTCCGGCAGCATTGCCGCCCCATAAATCGCCGTGTAATAAAGAAGCTTGCGGTTGATAATCTGTAAAAAAGGCGGGCAACTCTTCAATAAGCCGTTCGCCATTTTTCTGCAGACTACCTCTAAATCCATTACGAGCGGCAAATTCAAGCTGCTTTCCCAACCGTTGTTGCTGCCAGAACTCAACCCAATTATCCGAGCGATCATTTATCTGTGGTGTGCTGCCAATGGTGTTATCCATATGCCAGCCAAAATACGGTTGTGGATGCTGATGCAGTTTGGCCAGTTGTTCGCCCAGTTTGGCATTAGCACCACCTCGCATGCTGCCCAAAGCAATATATTCCAACACAAGATAACTATGGCCATCAGCGGTGCCAAAACAAACTACCTCTGGCACACGGATGGCATTAAGCGCTGACATTTCCTGTAAACCCTGCGCTTCAGCAACAAACATATCCGCCAGATTGGGATCATTTACTTTGATAAAAAACTGTGTGTCCGGTGTTTTCAATTGATAGGCGGTATTGATACAACCGCCCCCGACGGAGGAGAGTTGATACGGTTCGCAGCTTTGTCCGGTGACACTTTCAATTTGCTGGATAATTTCAGTAAGTTGAGCCATATATTTCTCCAGGAAAGATGAGTGGGCGTTTCAACCATGCTAAGCTGAAAATATTATTTTGCCAAAATATTCAAGGAGTTTGCCAATGGCCTCTCATTCTGAAAAAACTGCTCCAAACCCAAAGCAACAGGTTGCGATAAAAGCCGCCGAAATTGTCGACAATGGCATGATCGTTGGTTTGGGCACAGGCTCAACTGCCAATCTGTTTATTGATGAACTAGCCCGTAGGCAACAAGAACAGCAATTGGATATTCAAGTAGTTTCCAGTTCAGTAATCAGTCGTGTTAAAGCTCAGCAGGCAGGTCTGAAAGTCATAGCCATCGAACATTTATCTCATTTGGATATGTATGTTGATGGAGCTGATGAAGTCACTCCCGATATGACGCTGTTAAAAGGAAGAGGCCAAGATCTGGTTTGTGAAAAACTGTTAGCCAGCCATGCCACAGCTTTTTATGTGTTGGTGGATGACAGCAAGATGGTCAGCAAGATTGGTGATAAAAATGCCATTCCAATTGAAGTAATGCCTAATGCTGCTCAGTTGGTGTTAAATCAGTTGGCAAAATTACAAGCCAAAGGCAGTTTGCGGTTAAATGCTGCGGGTGACAATGTTGCTTATAGTGCTGCGGGAAACTTGATTCTTGATATGCAGTTTAGTGGTCTTGAAACAGCTCAGATTAACGCGTTACTTACCGTTATGCCGGGAGTGGTGGAACATGGGATCTTTGCCGATATTGCTAAAGCGGTGTTTGTTGGGTCCGCTGACGGAGTGAAGTTACTACAGGCCTAAATAAAAAAGGGGCAGTAAAAATTACTGCCCCCCTTTCATTAAATATAGTGAAACTGCGTGAATTTATTTTTTTAGTTCTTCCAAAATAGTTTCGGCTTTCGATTTTGCAAACTCACCGGAACCTTCAACGCCTACATATTTGACTTCACCATCGGTAATAATCATCGCCGCACGGAAAGCTCGAACGCCCATACCACCGCCAGTTAAATCACGATCCAAACCTAATGCCTTGGTGTATTCGGCGCTGCCGTCAGCCATCATACGTACTTTGCCATTGGCTTTTTGTTCACGTCCCCAAGCAGCCATTACAAACGCATCATTAACGGCTAAGCACCAGATTTCATCAGCGCCAGCGGCTTTTAATGCTTCAGCATGTTCAACATAGCCAGGCAGATGTTGAGATGAACATAGCGGTGTAAACGCACCTGGTACAGTAAACAGCACAATGGTTTTACCTTTTGCCATCTCACGTACATCCATCGGCGATGGGTTCATCGGGCAGCCATTTTGAGGATCAAATTCCACACATTCGGTTAGTTTGCCATCGGGTATTTGTTGTCCAACTTCGATCGTCATAATCACTCCTTTTGATGAGTTTAAGAAACTGATTTATTAGCATAAGCCATCTGCCAGCAGATAAAAACACTGATTATTACAAGGGCTTTCAAGTTTGGTGCTATCCATTTAAATCGTTATGATGAACAACACATTGAGATTTATGGAGTAAAAAATGGCAGCAGACAAATCCACTCTAAATTGGGGCGTGCTTGGCGCGGCCCGTGTTACAGAGAAATTAATCCCCGCCATTATAGAAGCGAACAATTCGCGGCTTATTGCGGTTGCCAGCCGGCGTAAAGGAGCTGCTGCAGAAGTGATTGAAAAACTGGCGCCAGACAATAACGATATTCAGGCGTTGGATGATCCTCAAGCCTTATTAGCCCATCCTGATATTGATGTTATTCATCTGCCAATGGCCAATGAAGAACATGCGGAATGGGCCTTAAAAGCCATTGCTCATGGCAAGCATCTGTTAATTGAAAAACCAATGGCCTTAACAGTTGAAGATATTGATGCCATTACTCAAGCTGCAAAAGACAAGGGTGTAAAAGTGATGGAAGGCTTTATGTATCGCTTTCATCCTCAGCATGATGCAGTGCGGGAGATCATTGAATCGGGCGTTATCGGCGAAGTGAGAACCGTCAGTACTCGATTTGCCTTCCCAATGAAGCCAGCACGTTTATATCGGGTAAACCGGCCGATTGAGAATGGCGGTGGTGCCATGTGGGATATCGGTCCTTATGCGATTCATACCGCCAGATTATGGTTTGATGACGAGCCTAAAGCCGTGACTGCTGTCGCCAAAATAAATGAACATGGTGCGGATTTAAGTCTGACCGGTATATTTGATTATGGTGATGGCCGGTTTGCTCAATTTGAGATGAGTTTTGAACATGCCCGTCGCAGTGTGTATGAAATCATCGGGACATTGGGTGGAATCACCTGTCATACCACCTGGCAACCAGCAGATGAAACCGCCAAGATTTCCTGGTGGACCGAAGCGGGGCAACATGAAACCGTTGAAGTACCTGCTGCTGATCAGTTCGTGAATGAAATCGAACACTTTTCCAATTGTGTACTAAACAACACGGATCCATTACTCAGTCTGCAGGATGCCCGAGCCAACTGTAAGGCGATTGTGGCGGCCTTGCAGTCGGTGAAAGAGGGGAAAAAGATAAAACTGGATTAAAAATAATAAGGCTGCACATTGATGCAGCCTTTTTGTTCTCCTAAACCTGGAATTTATCGACAGTGGTTTTGAGCCTTCCTGAGAGCAGTGCAAGTTGCTCAGCGGTTTGCGATATTTGCTCACTGATTTCGGCTCTGTCTTTTGCCATTTGTGAGATTTTGTCTATCTGGCTGTTAATTTGCTGACTGTCCTCACTTCCCTGAGCGGCTGCCGTGGCAATATTTTCAATAACATTATTGGTCTGCTGGGCTCCAGCATTAATTTGTAGTAAAGATTGACCGGCTTTTTCGACCAGTTCCACGCCATGTTTAACCAGTACTTCACCCTGATCCGCATGTTTAACAGCATTATGCGTTTCCGATTGTACAGCTGCGATGACCTCACCAATCTCTAATGTGGCCTGTGAAGTACGTTCCGCTAATTTGCGTACTTCATCTGCAACCACGGCAAACCCCCGTCCCTGATCGCCCGCGCGAGCGGCTTCAATCGCAGCATTTAACGCTAATAAATTGGTTTGAGCCGCAATATCCTGAATCACTTGTAGAATGCCGCTGATTTCGTCAGAACGTTCTCCGAGATTGGTGACCGTAGACGCCATATGCCGAACGGCTTCAGCAATTTGATTAATACTTTCAGCTGCTTCAGCGACAACCGCTCGTCCATTTTCTGCAGAATGCTGTGCTGATTTGGAAATTTCCTGTGCTTCGGAAGCATTATTGGCAACCGACTGAATAGTAGAATTGATATGGCTGATGTTCTGAACGATATCTTCTACCACCTGTTTCTGTTTGACGGAACCAGTGGCAACGCGTTCGGAGATATTTGTTAGCTGATTAGCAGATTCTGAAGTTTTTTGGGTATGTTCCAGCAAATCACGAATAATATTTTGTAAATTATTCATAAACTGATTAAAGGCACTGGCCACTACGCCTATTTCATCATCGGCATTTACAATCGGCAGCCGTTTGGTTAAATCAGCCTCACCCATAGCCAGATTACTCATTGACGTTTCCAGTTCGCTAAGGGGGAGCAGTAAACGACGGGTTAACAGACGAATGGCAATGGCAGAAATGATCACCAGGATAATGGCAAACACCACACTCTTAGTAACCAACTCGCCAATAATATCGAAAAACCGTGCTTTCTCGACACCGACATACAAAATCCCGATCACCTCTCCATCAGCATTCAGTATCGGATCGTAAGCAGTAAAATAACGCACTCCCAGAATATCGGCTTCACCCTGAAACGGCTTCGCCTGTTTTAAAACCGTGTCATAAACTTCTCCCGGCGCGAGTGTTGTGCCAATGGCGCGGTTTCCATCATCTTTTATCACATTAGTAGATATGCGCGTGTCATATTGAAAGATGGTGGCTGTGCCGCCCACTAATTGTTTGATTTTATCGACGACAGCATAGTCCTGATCAACGGGCTGGCCATCAAGCAGTAATTGGTTATTTTTCAGGCTGAATTGTTGACCTTGCTGATGCAGCACCGACCAAGCCACCCGCATATTGCTTTGCTGGTTTTCCTGAGCTTGCATATATAAGCCTTGACTCAGAATATACGTGGTAGCACTAACGATAATTAATATTAGCAATAGACTACTCACCACATTGGAAACAATGAGTTTCTGGTATAGCTTCATATTCTCTCACCTTGAAGTCTAGTTCTCTTAAATAGCCGTATATCTAAGATCAACAGACCCTAGCTTAATAATTTTTAGGATGACTAGGGCCTCTGATGGTTATCGTCCAACGTGACTATTTAATGAGCGCTATATTTAAATCAGCAGAGATTTTGATGGGCTATATTTCCAAGAGTAAGGTGTAAAACGATTAAACGATGTTGTTAAACAAAAATGCCACCCGTAAGAGTGGCACTTTTTATGACCCAGCTTACTTAACTAGCCGTTTTAAACTTACTAATCGATTGTTGTAGCGTATCAGCCAATTGATTGAGTTCCGAACTCAGCGATGACATAGACTGCGATCCAGCTTCAGCTTTGTCTGAAACCAATGTGATGCGACGGAAGTTATTATTAATTTCCTCTGCAACAGCCGATTGTTGTTCAGCAACACTGGCGATCTGCGCATTCATATCATTGATAGCGGTCACGGAACGGCTGATAACAGCTAACGATTCTCCAGCATGCTCTGCTTGAGTGACACATTGATGGGCTTTGTTTTTGCCTTCTTCCATAACTTTTACCGCTATAACCGTTCTGCTTTGGGTTTTTTCGATTAAGTCTTTAATATTTAACGTTGACTCTTTGGTGCGGCTGGCCAGACCACGAACCTCATCAGCAACCACCGCAAAACCGCGACCATGTTCACCAGCACGAGCGGCTTCAATAGCTGCATTTAAAGCCAGTAGATTGGTTTGTTCGGTAATATCAGCAATGACCTGAACAACGGTACCAATTTTTTTGCTGTCCTCAGACAGTTCATCAATAACGCGAGCGGCTTCTTCCACTTTGGTTGCCAGCTCAGCGATGCTGGCAAGTGTTTTTGCTACTTCCTGATTACCATTAATAGTTTCTTTGTCGGCCGTTTGTGCCTGAATTGCTGCTTCGCTGGTCAGGCGAGCAATTTCTTGTACCGAAGTCGAAATTTCACTGATGGCATTGGCTCCATCCAGCGTTTGCTGTTTTTGGTCAACAACCAAACTTTGATTATCTGCTGAGGTTTGATTCATTACCTTGGCCGCATCTGATACTTGTCCTGCGGATGAACTAATTGCCTTCATAATATGTGACAGTTCGCTCGACATGGTACTTAAGGCACCCACGATACTTTTTGGGAATTTGGTCTGTGCTTGTTGTGTTAAATCACCAGAGGCAAACACTCTGATTAACTGGGCCGCTGAGTCTGGCTCACCACCGATGGTTGAATAGAGTCGACCAATTAATCGGTAACTGACAAAGATGGCAATGATGAAGGCAATGAGCGTAACGGTGATCATCAAAGCCATAAATCCACCGGTTTGTTGGCGAATATAATCAACCTGGTCGCTGATAGTCACTTCCTGAAAATCGATAAATTGATTCACAGCAGCTAACCATTGAGTGTAAGCGGGAGAGGTGTTGAGCATTAGATAATCGTGGGCTTCAGTGCTTCTGCCTTGATTAATTAAATTAATAGTTTCAGCTGTATGAGTAAGGGTCTGTTGTTCAATCGTTTTAATATTATCTAACAGCGTTTTTTCCTCTGCGGTAAATTGTTGAGTATCATTCGCCATCGCTTCCAGGCTGATAGCTGATTCGGCATAGAATTGTTCTAAGCGTTCGATATCCTGAAGATGTTGTTGGCGTTCAGCACTGTTGTCACTTAACACCACGTCTCGAATTGAAATGGCGCGGTCGTGAACACTGCCTCGAAAATTAATCGCAGCCCGTTGCTTTACACTATCGAACTCGTTGATTTTACTCATGGTTCGATCAATCTTGCTGACTTCATTTATGCCAATAATGGCAATCAATACCATCAAACTTAATACGATACCGAAGCCAAGTTGAAGCCTGTTTTTGATAGTCACTGACAATTCCTGATTAATTTAAGCAAACGCATCATCGCGCACAACATGTGAGTTTTATGTCAAAGCAATATTATGTATGCCTGTTTAAATTTTAGAATCAGGAATATTCTCTCATTGATTAGAAATGAGCATTAGTAGTCATAAGGGGATGATCAGATAGGCGCAGCAGAAACTAATTAATAAACCAGTGGATTAAAACAAGCTCATTTGGCTGTTGGGTGACTGAAACAAATCACATCGTAATGGTGAAAGTGTGGACTTGAGGTTTAATTTTTTGCAGATATTATGAAATCGTTGAGCTAGCAAATCAGCGAAAATGCCTTCACCGCGAAGTCGATGGCCAAAACGAGGGTCATTATTTTTACCGCTGCGTAAATCATGTATACGATTCAAAATATGCTGGGCCTGATCAGGGCGGTGGGTTTGCAGCCAGGCTTCGAATAAAGGGCTGACTTCAAGCGGTAATCTGAGCAGAATGTAATTTACGTCCAACGCTCCTGCCTGGATAACGGCTTTGACGATATCCTCTAATTCGGCATCTGTTAATACCGGAATCACTGGAGCAATTAAAACAGTGACTGGAATGCCTGCATTGCGTAAAGTTTCAATGGTTTGTAAGCGACGCTTAGGTGCACTGGCTCTGGGTTCCAGGATACGTGATAAGGCTGGATCCAATGTGGTTACAGAAAGATGAACTTTAACTAAATCATATTTGGCCATCTTTTGCAGAATATCAATATCCCGTTCCACCATGGCCGATTTCGTCACGATATGGCAGGGATGGCGGGTATCATTCAACACCTGCAGAATCTGACGGGTGATTTGATACTCGCGTTCAATCGGTTGGTAGGGATCGGTATTGGCACCAAGCGAGATGGGCGAGCATTGATAATTTTTGGCGGCCAATTCTTTTTTGAGCAACTTCGCTGCATCTGGTTTGGCAGTAAGTTTAGTCTCAAAATCCAGCCCCGGGGAAAGCCCTAAATAGGCATGAGATGGACGTGCAAAACAATAAATACAACCATGTTCGCAGCCACGATAAGCATTAATTGATTGGCTAAAAGGTAGGTCAGGTGATTGATTACGGGTAATAATGGTTTTAGGGTGTTCAATTTCTACCGTGGTTTTAGGTGGATTCTCTGGTTCTTGAAACCAGCCATCTTCCACTATTTCACGTTGATATGTGTTGTAACGTCCATCAATTTTGTCGGCAGTTCCACGTCCTTTGATTAATGATGGTTTATGAGCCATTAATCAGACAAATAATATTCCACAGTCGAAACCACTCGAACTTGTTTGATATGTGGATTGTTATTGTCGCGAGGCGTGATACTGAACTGACCTTGAGAAGCTTTGCGGATCTTACCTAGGTTACTGTCTGAATCCTCAGCAAACTTTTCAGCGACTTCGCGGGCATTTTGAGTCGCTTCCTCAATCATTTCCGGTTTGATTTCATTGAGACGGGTAAACAGATATTCAGTCTGAGCCATATAGTTATCACCTGCCAGCACTAAACCTTGTTTACCCAAATCAGCTAAAGCCGTCATGGCCTTACGAACAGTCTCAATGTTTTCAGAATAAACGGTGACAGTTTGTGTTGCGGTATAACGGAATTCTGCTCTTGGGCCGCCACCATATTGCTGAGCAGATTTATCGGTAATCGCTGGGGCATTGAAGGTAACTTCATCCTCATTGATGCCACGCTGCTGCAGAAACTCACGCACTTTCTTGCCATTATTTTCAACGGCCAGATAAAGCTCGGGCAGATCATTATTGGCTTCAGTGAATTGAATTGGCCAAATCACAATATCAGCGGGGTAGTCGCGTTCAGATAAACCTTTTACCGTGACACTGCGTTCAAGTTGCTTGAAGTCGATTAACGCTTTACCGAGCTGAAACCCCAGCAAGGTTAAGCCCAGAAACAATGCTCCCCCTAAAATCAAAGCGGTTGATTTAGTTTGATTAGCCATATTCTGAGCTCCTGTTAAATCAGCGGTGATCGGTAAAGTGTTCTCTTGCATAAGCGACGCGGTCAGCGATGCTCATTCTTTTCTTATGACTCAGACTTTCAATTTGACGCAGCCGCGGTAATAACCCTTTGCCATTGGCAATCTGAATGGTCAGGCCAGGTCGAGCGTTTAATTCGAGCAACATGGGGCCTTTAAATCTATCCAGCACAATGTCCGTACCCAGATATCCCAATCCTGACATTTCATAACATGAGACTGCCAAGGTTAATACTTCTTCCCAATGCGGCACATTCAACGTCATCATATTTAATCCGGTATCCGGATGCAGCAAAATCGGTTTATCAAATTGTACCGCTCTTAATGCATGACCATCACCAATATCTAAACCAACCCCCACTGCACCTTGATGCAAATTGGCTTTGCCATTGGATGCAGCGGTTGATAAACGCATCATTGCCATTACCGGAAAACCACGGAACACAATAACGCGCGTGTCGGGCACGCCTTCGTAGCTGAAGCCACTAAAGCAGTCATCAAAATGAATCAGATCCTCAATAATCGCCACATCGGCACGACCACCGAGTGAAAATAGACCCGCCAGAATATTACTGACATGGCGTTCTAAATCGCCAATGTTGGCAAACTGACCGTTGGACTTACGATAACCTTCTTCACTCTGACGAGTGATAACCATAATGCCTTTACCGCCGGAGCCGTGTGCGGGTTTGATACAAAAACCACTGCTACAACGTTGCAAGATATAACTTAAATCTTTTACCGCATGCTGTTCACTGATTACACCTATTAAATCAGGCACTTTTACACCGGCTTCAAGCGCTAATTCTTTGGTTTGTAATTTATCATCAACCAGCGGAAACAAATGGCGTGGATTGTAGCGACTGATATACGAAACATTCCGACGATTCATGCCCAATACACCAATTTTGCTTAGTGCATTGGGATGGGCATAGCGCTCGCGAATTGTTTGAAACCAGTTTAATTTTTCGACTGGTTCGCTCATGATTTATCCAGCTTAGTCAGAGGTTTAAAGCGTTTTAATTCAAGCAAACGGTAACCAGTGTAACTACCGGCAACCAACGTTAATGCCATCAAGATCAACTGAATGCCCATAAAGTTAAACGTTAAATGTCTTACCCAGTCGAGATTCATCGCCATGTAAGCCAAAATCGCCACTAATAACGATCCACCACCTTGAATCATGACCTGTTTAGCGCCTTCCTCTTCCCAGAGAATCGACATACGTTCGATAGTCCACGCCAAGATGATCATTGGGAAGAAGGTGATTTTCATCCCTTCGGTTAAACCAAATTTATAAGCGATGATTGAGAAAATCGCGATCATGCCTATTACCATAATGATGACCGCGGATATTCGGGCGACCAATAACAAGTTAAGATAGGACAAGTAGGAGCGAATCATCAGACCCACGCCCACAATCAGCAAAAAGCCAATCAGACCGGTCCATAAACTCGTTTGAATAAATGCCATGGCGATCAAAACTGGCATAAATGTACCAGAGGTTTTAATGCCCACCAGGATGCGCATTAATACGACAATTAATACACCTACCGGGATTAATAAGATGCCTTTGAAAATAGCTTGTTCTTCAAGCGGCAAGGTATACAGGGAAAAGTTCAGCCATTCGTTACCAGCAAATTTTTGATTCAAGGCGATATTAAACGGTTGCTCTTGAGAGATCATTGAGAAAGTTACTTGTGCATTGGTTGCACCGATAACCTCTAATACTGGGCCTGAATGATATTGCCAAAGCAACAGGTTTTCAGCCTGTCCCTGGTCGCCGGTTTCTGGATTGAAGACATCATATTCTTCACCATCAAACACCTGAATATATTCAATCAGGGATTGGCGACGACGGCCATCTTCAAGTTCTAATGCATGAATACGTCTGGCTGGAACTCCAGCTTCCTGTAGCAATTGCGCAATCCACACTGTTTTAGGTTTGATTTGGGCAAGTAACTCAGCTGTTTGTTCTTGGTTGTTAAACTCATGGATCAGTTCACGAGCCAAGGTGTAATTTGATGAAGATCGTTCAGTCGCGCGATCAAGAATCATCTTCGCCGCTGTTGCATACGGCTCTTTTTCAACATTTGGTTTCACATTTTGAACAATATTTTGTTCATCTGGGATAGCAAATGGATCGACCAGCATATCGACTTTGTAATACAACGACTGATTACCGTTGGCTTCACGTTTCGACCATTCGGCATAGGTCCCAGCCTCACGTTCAATAAAAGATAGTCCATAGCCAGGGCTAGCGGTTTGTTGATTAAGCTGAGTAAAAAGGGGTTGTGTGTTTGGAATCGCGAGCCGAGCCGTGACCGGATCACCGCTGGCTTCAAAGTCTACTTTCGCTTCGATTGACCAGGTTTGCCGTTGGTCACCCGGAAACCAAGGGATATCAAACGCTATATGTCGATGTAAAGTTAAGGCAGTACCGGCCAGAAACAGCAGACTGACTAGAATATAAAAGGGCGCACGTGATGCCATGAGAAATCCTTACTCGTCGTCTGATGCTGAAGGGTTAGCTTGTTCTGCTTTTTTCGGAATGGCAGATGCACGATCTTTTAATAATTCAGGTTTTGGCTGAACATTTTTCTTGGCCACATCCACCACGGCGATATCTTTCAAAAACTCACGGCCTAATAAAATGGGGTAGTTCATATGAGAACGATCGGTCAGAGTGAACTCTGCTGTATCAGTCATATTGCCAATTCGAATCGTCAATCTGACCACCGGACGTTTATCAATTTCATTGGTTGAAGATTGACGAATGTTGGCGATTCGGGCGATAGGCGCTTCTACTTCGTAACTGTTATCACTGCCTTCTTCAGGAACAATGGTAAACCTTGCCCACTTTTGGCCATCACGTTCTAAGGTAACGATATCTTGTGCAGTTAAAGAGGAGGTCGTTGCACCGGTATCAACACGAGCTGGAAACACACGGTTGACCGCTTCAATCCATAACCACTCGGTTTGGCCCAATACCAATTTATCATTCAATGTTACTGAGGCTGGCGGCGGACAGCTATCGGCATTGATAGGTTGAACGGTTTGTGCTGCTTGAACGACGGCTCGTTGAGCCAACTTTTCATTCAGTTGTTCAACTTGATCATTTAAGTCATCGAGCTGTTTACGGGTGATTTGTTGCTCTTTAGAAAACGATTGGATGCCAGCTTGATGTTTGCCTTGGTTATCAATCACTTTCTGGCATTGTTGGCGAAGCTGGGTTTCTATTCTGGATTCACTATCACTAAGTGCAGACTTTAACTGTTCATTAGATACTGAAGGGCGGGTCTGAGTTTGAACGCAAGCTGTAGTTAACAGGCTTGAGAAGAGGATGATGAGTGGTAATTTTTTGTTGAACATGTTTTTCCCAAAGCTTAAAACGGATTATAAAGTCAAAACGCACTTATCAGAATAAAATGATAGAACTGCATATTATGACGTAATCCCTGTCAATCCGGAGATTTTTTCTCGGTGAGTAAATGAACGTAACGTCCCATGTCACGATAGGTTGGCATACGACAATATTGGTGTTCTAACGCCAGTAATTCTTGTTCATTTGTCTGGTTTCGACTCTCAGAGTTCAAATAATCACTAAACACGCGAATGCCACTGTGTTGAATAATCTCAAAACCATTATTTTGCAAAAACTGAATTAATTCATATGGGTATTGTGGATAGGGTGGGCTTAGCTTGCTCCCGGCACCAATATAGCGATCATTCAGAATCGGTTCCAGTCTCCAGCCACCTTGAATAATATTTTTATAAACCATGGCGTTGCGATTATAAAACATCAATGACAGGTAACCACCGGGTTTCACACGCTCTAACACCTGTTTTAGTGTCTCTAAAGGTGTCGCTAACCATTCCACTACAGCGTGACAAATGACCAAATCAAATTGGCTTAACTGCGGGGAGAGCTGTTGGATTGAAGCGTG
This sequence comes from Methylophaga sp., assembly GCF_048266885.1. Classification (GTDB taxonomy): domain Bacteria; phylum Pseudomonadota; class Gammaproteobacteria; order Nitrosococcales; family Methylophagaceae; genus Methylophaga. The sequence continues at coordinate 84,286 of NZ_JBLWYR010000002.1, read as the reverse complement.
ATGAAAATTGGCATCCAATTTTGCCTCGGCAAAGGTCTGTTGGGCTTGTGTTAGCAGTTTTTCAGAAATATCACACAAGGTCAGCTGATGACCAAAACCAGCCAACCATAAACTTATCTGGGCCGAGCCACAGCCAGCATCCCAAATCTCTAACGACTGAGCTTCAGTAAATTGATGAAGATCTTGTTTTAAGATCTGTAGTCTTAACTGACCTTTGCTGGTGTCGTAAATCCGTTTGTTAAAGCGATCTGCTAAATCGTCAAAATTACGGTCTTGTTGCATCAGGCAGCCGGTTTCAACAGATTATCCAGCAATGTATCAATAGTCATGATGCGGCTCTCGGCATCCGGCATATTATCGGTAAAACGTAATTTATCCTGACCATCCAGTTTGAAACGAGAGGGTTGTTTTTGAATCAACTGAATAATGGTCATCGGTTCAACCTGAGGTTCTTTATCAAACAACAAGCGGCCACCTTGATCATATGCATCAATCTTACGAATGCCGATGGTTTTAGCTTTAAGACGCAACTCATGCACGGCAAATAAGGTTTGTACCGGCTCAGGTAACAAGCCAAACCGATCAATCATTTCTACCTGCAGTTCACGCAACGCTTCTTTATCAGCTGCGGCGGCAATACGTTTGTACAACACTAGTCGGGTATGAACATCGGGCAAATAATCTGAAGGTATCAAGGCTGGAACATGTAGATCGATTTCTACGGTCTGGCGAGCCATATTGTCCAAATCCGGTGTTTTGCCGGATTTCAACGCATTGACCGCTCGTTCCAGTAATTCGTTATATAAGGTAAAGCCAATTTCCTGCATCTGGCCGCTTTGCTCATCACCCAACAATTCACCGGCACCACGAATTTCCATATCGTGAGTAGCCAGGGTAAAGCCCGCACCTAAATCTTCAATCGACTCAATGGCTTCCAGACGTTTAATCGCATCGGCTGTCATGGCTTGTTGTGGTGGCGTAATTAAATAAGCATAGGCACGATGATGCGAACGTCCGACACGCCCACGGATTTGATAAAGCTGGGCCAAACCTAATTTATCGGCTCTATCTATAAAGATGGTGTTGGCGGTTGGTACGTCGATACCGGTTTCAATAATGGTGGTGCAAACCAGCACATTGAAACGCTGATGATAAAAATCGAGCATCACTTGTTCCAACTCTCGTTCACGCATTTGCCCATGTGCCACTGCAATGCGAGCTTCCGGCATTAAAGTTTCAAGTTCACGTGCTACGCGATCAATGTCTTCGACCTTGTTATGCAAGAAGTAAACTTGTCCGCCACGTTTGATTTCACGCAGCATACCTTCACGGATCTTGTCAGCATTCCATTGCAACACAAAGGTTTTAATCGCTAAACGACGCGCCGGAGCGGTGGCAATAATGGATAAATCACGGATACCGGAAATCGACATATTCAAGGTGCGTGGAATCGGTGTGGCAGTAAGAGTTAACACATCGATTTGCGAGCGATATTTTTTCAGTTGTTCTTTTTGCGTGACACCGAAGCGATGTTCTTCATCGAGCACAAACAAACCCAGTCGTTTCGGATCGATATCCTGTTGCAATAATTTATGGGTGCCAATCACGATATCAGCCGTACCTTCGCTGATCGCTGACTTCACATCATCCAATTGTTTCTTGCTACGAAAGCGTGACAACACCTCAACCCGAATCGGCCAATCAGCAAAACGATCTTTGAAGTTTTCATAATGCTGTTGAGCGAGCAGAGTCGTCGGTACCAATACCAGAACTTGTTTTCCAGATTGAACAGCCAAGAATGCCGCACGCATGGCGACTTCGGTTTTACCGAAACCAACATCACCACACACCAAACGATCCATCGGCGTTTCAGATTGCATATCGGCAATCACTGCATCAATCGCATCTTGTTGATCGGGTGTGGTTTCAAACGGGAATGCTGCCGAGAAGGCTTCATATTGTTCATCAGGTGACTGCATCGGCGGTTTTTTGTTGGCAGCGCGTTTGGCATAGATATCGAGTAACTCTGCTGCCACATCGCGTACTTTCTCTGCAGCACGGCGACGCGCTTTTTCCCATTGTGTAGTGCCAAGTTGATGTAATGGAGCCAGTTCTGGAGCAGAACCGGAATAACGACTGATTAAATCTAAAGAGGCAACCGGCACATATAACTTATCGCCCTTGGCATATTCCAAGGTCACATATTCGGTGGCCACATCACCGACGTCGAGAGTTTGTAAACCCAGATAGCGTCCTACACCATGATCTTCATGCACCACGGCATCGCCAATTGTGAGTTCAGCAAGGTTACGGATAATGGCATCCGAATCCCGCTTTTTACGGCTGCGACGACGACGTTGCATAACCTGTTGGCCGAACAGTTGGGTTTCAGCAATGACTGCAATATTCTCGCTTTGCAGCAACAAGCCTTGTTCGAGTGGGGCGACCGTAATCGATAATGGGGCACTATCATTAATAAAGGCATCCCAGTTATCAACAACCTTAGGTTGCAACTGATTTTTACGCAGTAAATCCAGCAGTGTTTCGCGACGACCAGCGGATTCGGCGGCGATTAAAATTCGCCCAGCAAATTTATCAATAAATTGATGCAATGCTTCGCAAGGACGATCTTGCTTAGAGTTGAGTGGCAATGAAGGCGGCATTACCGTGGCGTAGTTGCTGTTACCGGCTGAGCCATCTAATTCAAAATTCTGACATTGCAACCGTTGCCACTGCTTGAACTGACTGAATAATTCTTCTACCGGCACAAACACATTGATTGGCGGTAACAACGGTCTTTCAGGATCGACGCTATGCTGACGGTAACGAACCTGGATCTCCTGCCAGAACTGTTCAGCTGCATGAAACGTATCATTGAGCTGCACTAATAGCGTGTTATCGGGCAGATAGTCGGTCAGGCGAGCGGTTTGTTCGAAAAACAACGGCAGATAAAATTCGATACCGCCGGGCATATTACCGGCACTGACCTCACGGTAAATCAAACTTCGTTGCGGGTCACCATCGAAATACTGACGAAATTGTTTACGGAACAGGGCGATGCTGTCGTCATTAACCGGAAATTCACGGGCCGGTAATAACTGAATCTGTTCGATATTATCGATAGAACGCTGTGTTTCAGGATCAAACGTACGTAAGGTATCAATTTCATCATCAAACAAATCAATTCGATACGGCTGACGACTGCCCATCGGGAATAAATCAATGATGGCCCCACGCACTGCAAATTCGCCGTGCTCTATTACCTGAGCCACATTGCGATACCCTGACTTTTCCAGTTTTAGACGCCACTGTTCGATATCAAATTGATCGCCGGTCTTAAGCTCAAGATGATTGCCATCAAGAAATTCACGTGGCGCAATACGTTGCATTAACGTGGCGATGGGCACCAATAAAATGCCACGTTTAAAGTTTGGCAGATGATGTAATGTTTGCAGCCGTTCGGAAACAATATCCTGATGTGGTGAAAAGCTATCGTAAGGTAAGGTTTCCCAGTCAGGGAAATGCAAAATCGGCAATTCGGCATTGCCCAGATAAAAGCGGATTTCTAACTCAAGGCGATGGGCGCTGGCCACATCATCTGTCACTACCAATAGAGGACCTTCATGTTGCTGCGCTGCTTTTGCTAACAGCAAACCTTGTGCACTACCGTATAATTGTCCGGCACGAAGTTGATCTTTGGCTGATACGGGCAGTACAGGCTGAAGCAAATTGGCTGGCAAGAGTGATACCTTGATATATTGAAAGTGAGAAAGCGCGTTATTTTCCCATACTTGACCAAGTACAGCATCCAGCATTTTCAAACACGATAATGTCCTTACAAATAATAAGTGTTAATGCTATAGTCAAAATTTTGCAACGAAGCGGAGATGGAACATGGTGAAACGTACGGAAAATGTTGTGTTACTAAAAGTTATTGGCACTGCTGAGTTATTAGCTGCCTTGGCCATGTTCTACTTTTATCACGAAAATGTTCCAGCAATCATCGGTGGATTAATTTTGTTAGGCTTATCGGCCAACAGTTTTTACCAAGCTCACAAATGCTACCAACGTCAATATTCACCTAGAAAAGACGATAATTCTTAAATCACGGTTTTAATGAGTCAGACAGAAAACCCCACAAGCGAATCGCAATTTGATCCGGTCAGTTTTGTAAAATCACTGACCAGTCGACCTGGTGTCTATCGCATGATCGATGTGGATGGCACCGTTATCTATGTCGGTAAAGCGAAGAATCTAAAAAAACGCGTCGGTAGTTATTTCCGCAGCACCGGTTTAACCAGCAAAACCCAAGTCATGGTCGCCCAAATCGTGGCGATCGAAATTACTGTTACCCATACCGAAAACGAAGCTCTGATCCTGGAAAATAACCTGATCAAAGAGCTGATGCCACGTTACAACGTGTTATTGCGGGATGATAAAAGTTATCCCTATCTATTGATATCCGGTGATAAATATCCTCGTTTAAGTGTGCATCGTGGTGCAAAACGTAAAATCGGCAAATATTTTGGTCCTTACCCGAGTGCCGGTGCTGTTCGTGAGAGTTTAAACCTGCTGCAAAAACTGTTTCCAGTGCGTCAATGTGAAGACAGTTATTATCAAAATCGCAGTCGGCCCTGTCTGCAATATCAAATCAAACGTTGTACTGCACCTTGTGTGGGCTTGATTTCAGAAAGCGATTATCAAAAAGATGTACAGCACACCATTATGTTTCTGGAAGGCAAAAACCAGCAGGTAATGGAAGAGCTGAGTAATCAGATGGATGTTGCTTCGCAAAACTTACAGTTTGAACAAGCCGCTTCTATTCGCGACAAGATCATCAGCTTACGGCGTGTGCAAGAACGTCAATACGTCAGCTCGATGCAAGGTGACTCTGATGTGCTGGCGGCCATTGTCCGTGATGGCATCGCGGTTGTTGAAGTCAGTTTTGTTCGTGGCGGTCGTAATCTCGGCAGTAAATCATATTTCCCTAAAGGATCCTCGGATCTCACCGAATCAGAATTGTTAGCGGCTTTCATTCCACAGTATTACCTGGGCAAAGATGTGCCAGCCGAAATTCTGCTCAGTCACGAAGTAGATGATGCCCAATTGTTGCAAGATGTATTGCAGACCGAGTCCGGACACAAAGTCAGTCTTCGTAAACCGCAACGCGGTCATGCAACCCGTTGGTTACAAATGGCGATGACCAATGCCGAGATCAGCCTGACGCATCGTATTAGCAGTCGTTCTAATTTGTTACAGCGTTTTGAAATGCTGCAGGATGCGTTAGAACTGGATGAATTGCCTAAACGTATTGAGTGTTTCGATATTAGCCATACCAGTGGTGAACGCACTGTTGCATCTTGTGTGGTGTTTGGTCTGGAAGGGGCGATTAAAAGTGATTACCGCAAATTCAATATAGAAGGCATTACCGGTGGCGATGATTATGCTGCGATGCATCAAGCATTAAGCAGACGCTTTACTCGATTGAATAACGGCGAGGGCAAACGTCCAGACTTATTATTAATAGATGGCGGTAAAGGCCAGATAAAAGAAGCTCAAGAAGTTCTCGCAGAATTAAATTTAAGTGATTTACCGATATTAGGTATCGCTAAAGGCCCAGCCCGTAAGCCCGGCGAAGAAACATTATTTCTGGTTGGTCGGGCTGGTGAAGTCACTTTATCTGCAGATTCACCAGCATTACATTTGCTACAACAAGTCCGTGATGAAGCGCATCGCTTTGCCATTACTGGACATCGTCAACGTCGCGCCAAAGCCCGTAAAACCTCAACCTTAGAAGATATTGTGGGTTTAGGTCCTAAGCGTCGGCAAAAGATATTGCAGCAATTTGGGGGCCTTCAAGAGGTTAAACGGGCAGGCGTAGAAGATCTTCAACGAGTTGAAGGCATCAGCGCCGCTCTGGCACAGAAGATTTACGACTTATTTCATCCAGACAATTAACCGCGTCATAGTGCTAACATAGTCGCAATCTATAGGTTACAACGATATTTATTATGCTGAATTTACCCAACCTTCTCAGTTTGCTTAGAGTCTTACTGATCCCTGTTTTGGTCGCTTTATACTTTGCACCAAGTCCCTATGCCACCATCTGGGCAACCGTGGTGTTTGTGCTGGCGGGTATTACTGATTGGCTTGATGGTTATCTAGCACGTCGTATGAATCTCTCCACGCCATTTGGGGCTTTTATTGACCCAGTTGCCGATAAATTGATTGTTGTCGTAGCGTTGTTACTGATCCTCTACAAATCCCCAGTCTGGTTTATTTTGCTTCCAGTGATTGTCATCGTTTTTCGTGAAATAACAATTTCCGCATTACGTGAATGGATGGCCGAAATTGGTGCTCGTCATGTGGTCAAGGTTTCCTCGATTGGTAAGTGGAAGACCACCTTTCAAATGATCGCTATTGGTTGCTTGATATTCTATAAACCTCTGTTTGGATTACCGGTTTTTGAGATCGGCGTGGGCTTGTTATATGTAGCCGCTTTGCTTACATTGACCTCAATGATCAGTTACCTGAAAGCAGCCTTACCAGTGTTGCTAGATAAGGGTTGACAGAAAATATTAAGTGCCTATAATGCACGTCTTCCTAAGCGGGAATAGCTCAGTGGTAGAGCACAACCTTGCCAAGGTTGGGGTCGCGAGTTCGAATCTCGTTTCCCGCTCCAAGAATAAAAAAAGCCGCGGTCAGTCCAAGTAACTACTGCGGCTTTTTAGTTTTGGATAGCTTAAGAAGACATTACCATGGCTGGGTGGCAGAGTGGTCATGCAGCGGACTGCAACTCCGTTAACGCCGGTTCGATTCCGACCCCAGCCTCCATTTTCAGAAAATCATAAAAAAATATCTAAGCGCTTATAGCGCTTTTTTTATGCCTGCTACTTTTATATTTCCAATTTCCAACAGTATTTATTCAAAAATAAATTGTTGGCTATCACATCTTACTTTTCTTCAATCTACCTATTTAATATGCAATAAATCAGACATCATAAAACTTGATTGAGGAGTGGTGGAAACCGTCAAAGTTGAACTGGATAACCAAGTATTTCGTTTGGTTTATCGAGGCATGCATGATGGTAAACACGGTGTGGAAAAAAATCTGCACTAAAACTTGATGCCTTTCCGTTTTAACAACACAATCTAATTATTACCAATAACAAGTTGGTTAAAGACTGGCTTTTTTTGTTTCTTCCCGCCTGACAATAACGTTTTTTCCAAGCGACTAAATAATCAAGGAAATGTGTTTGATGATTGTTTAGCGAGTCAATCTAGATTCAAACTAAACTAGTTTGTTGTTGGTCTCATAGGCATACTGCTGTCACGTTTTACATTCATCTTAGTTGGAGATATCAGTGTTCAAAGTCAAAAAAATCATCTATGTACCCTTAGCAGTTTTAGCGATTGCCTTAGGTGGAGCGCATGCCGTTGCGAATAATCAGGCCAATCAGGCGGCGCAGGAATTAGTCGATGAACTTGTCACCAAAATTAATCAAAATGGTGGTCAGGTTGAAGTAGGGGAGGTTGTTGCCAATCCTTATAATAAGAACATTTCCGTTAATGATGTATTGGTCACTGATGACTCAGGGCGTCAACATCAAATCGGTTTATTAACGCTGAGTGATATTGAGCTGAATGAGAATCAGGATTTCATTTATGCAATGAATGTTTCCACATTGGATGCGTTATTTACTGTGACCGGTGGCGATGGGACGGCGGAGCAGGAACAGTCGTTGGTCGATACCTTGCGTAATCTGGGAATCAAAAACGACAAAATTGGCCATGATCAGCATTTGGCTTATCGTTATAAACCACAAGAACGTCAGCTTAGTTTGAGCTTACAGAATCAGTTTTATAACCCCGAACTGGAAGAAAAAGATTCGGCAAAATTATTCTCGATGAACTTGCATACTAACTTTAGTCAGGTGCCGGATCTGGAAAGCCAGATGCAACGGTTAAGAAACAATGAGGATATGTCGGCAGCATCGGCTGAGTGGATGCAAACGGGTTTAATTAAGGCATCCATTGATTTTGCTGATCAAGGCGCATGGCAACCGATAATCGAACAGGGCGCCAAAAAAGCGGGCGTTTCCGAAGAAGAATTCAAAGCTCAATTCAAACAACAAATTCTGCAGCAGCTGTCAGCGGCAAAAGCGCTTTCACCTAATCTGCAACAACAGTTGACGCAAGCGACGACGGATTTTATTGATAGTGATCAACCTCAACTTAATGTCGATATTGATTCAAAAAATCCTCAAGGCTCAGGTTTGATGCTGACATTTATGTCGATGTTGATGTCACCGCTTGCGCTTGAAAGCACGTTTGATATCCAGGTTAAAGCTGAATAGTTTGCAGCACGGTAAAGTAAGACTAAAACGATTAGTAAGCTGCATATTGCTTCCTTCAACATAGCTGCTTTTACCTATATTTCACGGAGTATTACGGGAACATAACCTCAATGAGTTTTAGCCTATTGTCATGCTCTAAACCTGCTTACTATAATTGAGAACGGTTATTATTTAAAAGTTAAATAGAACTGAAACGTTTTGCGAGTTTGTACCGATTATCGGTAAGAAACGGGGGTCGGTATGTTAAATGGCAATGTTGCCAGTCTTAGGAGAACAGCATGAAAATTCAACGTTTATTATTCGGTATTGCAGTATTAGCGATGGTTCCATTCTCAGCATTTGCTGATGAATGTAGCTTGGTGATTGAAGGCACCGATCAAATGAGTTTCAGCAAAAAGAAAATGTCTGCCCCTGCCAGTTGTGAAACAGTCAAAGTTACCCTTAAACATACGGGCTCACTCGCCAAGGATATGATGGGACATAACTGGGTGTTGACTAAGGCAGATGATATGCAGGCAATTGTGAAAGAAGGTGCTGCGGCTGGTTTGGATAATAATTATTTGCCAGAAGGTGATGATCGCATTATTGCTGCTACTGACGTTGTTGGCGGCGGCGAAACCTCAGAAGTTGAGTTTTCTACTGAAGGACTTGCTGGTGAAAAACTGACTTTCTTTTGTTCATTCCCTGGTCATAGCGGCATGATGAAAGGTAACTTCAGTATCAAATAAGTTCATATCAATCCTCTCTCCAAGTACAGCTGGAGGGAGGATTTTTTTATTCAATCAACTGTAGAGTGCAGGGTCAACTACAGGTAAAGCTTCAAAAGCTGGCTTGGCAAAATAATATCCTTGAAATAAAGCCACGCCTTGATCTCGGATAAATTGAAATTCTTCTATTGTTTCTACTCCCTCAGCAATCACTCGTATCTCTAAATCCTTACACGTCATGATGATCGACCGAACAATGGACTGTCTGACTTTATCTGTACTAATGCCTCGAATAAGGGCCATATCAAGTTTGATAATGTCTGGCTGCCAATCGGCAAGTAAGTTTAATCCTGCATAACCAGAGCCAAAATCATCAATCGCGGTGGTGAAATTATGCCGTTTGTATTCCTCAAAGATGTTTTTCAGATGATTGTTATCGGTAACCTTTTCCACCTCAGTTACTTCAAACATTAAGTTCTCAGTCGGAAAATTCATCGTGTCGGCTGCTTCCAAGGTTGCTCGAATGCAGGTCTCTGGGCGATAAACGGCATTGGGAAAGAAATTGATGCTGAGCATGCCCTGTAAATCAAGTTGTTTTGCCAGTTGAATGGCTTTAACACGAATGGTTTGATCAAACGAATAGCGGTTAGTGTCGTTCAATTTATCCAGAATGGTGTAGGCCGGTTCGTTATTAACCCCTCTTACCAGCGCTTCGTAACCAAAAATCTGTTTTAATTCAACATCAATAATTGGCTGGAAAGCCATCGAAAAGCTGAAATCCAGCCCACCACCTTCTAAACATTTATCACAACCTAACGGTTTGAAATTGGGCATTTCAATAGTCATTTGATTCGTTTTCTCTCTTTCATTCGTAGGTTTTACTAGTGTATAAAATTCTCAACAAGATTTTGTTCAAAACACTGCATCCTGATAGGCATAACGCTCAATCGTAAGTTAAACAATTATCGGCATCCAACTTTAAGTGTATGCCACAGCCTACTAGTCGACAACATTAAATAAGCATCTTACAAACCGCTATAGTTAATTTTTAAATACTCATAGCATTGTGTTGGTTTTTTTATGTTTCTCTATTGGACGATGTCTTAATCTGCACAGTTAATAATGGGACAATTCTTTTCTGTAAGTGGCTCTAGCGCTAACATCTCTTGAAAAGTGGATTGAATATTTTCATCTCCCGGTGCCAATCGCTTTGCACACGCTGCCGAGGCTAATGCCGTTTGATTACAGCCTATTGCTTTTAATGTATAGGCACGATTATTTCTCAACGAAGCTTCTTGCGGAAATTGTTCAGTGAGTTTGCCATATACGCTATCGGCTTCATCAAAACGTTCTTGGTGGAAATAGAGATTGGCTAGTGCGATACCCGCTTGTTGCTGATCTGGCCAATGTGTCATTGCGGCTTGAAAGGCTTGTTGTGCTGTCTCTAATTGACCAGTTTTTTCAGCGTCATACGCTGTTTGTAACCAGGTAGCCAAGTTCGCGGTGGGCGGAATATTTTCGGGTTGTACGATGACCAACGCCCAATGTTCAGTTCGTGCCCAGGTGCGTTCAAAGGTTTTTAAAGTAGTTTGCCAACGTTTGGTTTCACCAGAGCGTAAGACCAACTCTTCTGAATCGATATCAAATCCAACCACCACGGCGTAATGCCAAAACGGTTTCCAGTTATAGCCGAGGTTCTGCATGACTAAAACTGGATTTCCTGCAGCCACTTCAGTCAGTAAATCTTCCATATTCGGCGCCAGGGGATAGGGCATTAACCCTTGTTTACGTGTTGCGGCCACCATTTCGATTTGTAAGCTGCCTTTTTTGTCGGGGATATAAACTTGATTAGTAAGTGCTTCGGGCAAAATGTCTATGCCACGATATTGCATTACGGTGGCTAATGCTGCTGGCCCACACTGGTATTGGGTTTGGGGGAAAAAGGGCACATCTTCCAGCTCAGCCTGTCGAGGTTCAAAGGCTGTTTGATTGAGTTGATTGGTTTGAGGAGTATGGCTGCATGCGGAAAGCATAAAGCCAAGTAGTAATAAAACACCCAGCCTTAGCTGGGTGTGAGTTGAGCTATTACGTTTTTGCATAATCTTGAATTATCTAACCGGTCTTACAAATGGAAAGATATCTGTCGCACCGATTGCATCGGTAATGACAAATACAACAAAAATAAGTACAACCGCGCCAAGAATACCACCAGCCGGCATGTCGTTAATTTGTTGGTTTAACTGAGCAATTTCAAAATCAGTCATGCTATTGATACGTTCTTGTACTAGTTCTGGAGCTACGCCCATGGAGACTAATTTTTCTTGTACATCATCTCGATCCAGCATTGAAAATAACTGTTCACGATCGTATTGAGATTGTTGTGATTGAATGACATCCGGCGTACTGATCATTGCTGCTTGTACCGGTAGAGTGACACTTCCCAAAAAGCCTAGTAGAGCAATCCAGGCGAAGATTTTTTGTTTCATAAATGCCTCCGTTGGTTTTCTTATGAGGGCAAAAAAATGCCCAAATCGAGCTTATCATGAGATGCTTATCAGCACTATAAAGCTTTGCTGATTTTTTTCCGACCTATAAGCTTGTATTGTGACGAGATAGCTTAGATTTTATTGTTTATTCGAATATAGTTTTCGTATAGATTACTTGATGGCAATATTAAGCATTATTCCCAAGCATTCCCGTTATTGATTTTCAAAATAACGATTTACATAGTTAATGGAATCATTTGTTTTTGAATGGAGTTGATTATTCGTACTAATCAGAGTTTATTGCTCAAACCTTTTACGCTAGTCACATCTGTTTTAGCGTTTATGTTTGGTTTGATTGTGACATTTTTCGTTGCAGGGAAAATCGCTGAAACGGAGCATGTTCGTTTGGAATCTGCCTACACGTTGACCTTTAACCAGGCCGTTGATGCGGTGGTGGGCAAAATTCATGCGTACGAAGAAATGTTACGGGCAACCCAGGGATTGTTTTATGTTTCACCTGATTTATCACGAGAAGATTTTGCCAATTTTTATCAAAGTTTGAAACTGGAAGAAAATTATCCTGGTATTCAAGGCTTAGGGTATGTGGTCTCACTCACTCCAGAGCAAAAGCAACCACATATCAATGCAGTCAGACAGTCCGGTTTGTTGAACTATGACATCCATCCCAAGGGCGAACGCGAACAATACTCTTCAAATCTTTATATCGAACCGATCACCAAAAAAAATCTGCGGGCATTGGGCTTTGATATGTATTCCGATGCTAACCGTCAGGCAGCCATGAATCAGTCGGTCACCACTGGCCATGCAACGTTAACCGAGAAAGTTATATTAAAACAAGATAGTTCAACAGCCACTATTAACGGTTTGTTGATGTATTTGCCTGTGTTGATTGATCCCGGCGAGACTGAGCTGACAATAGAGCAACGTACCATTAATACTGGCTGGGTTTATGCGGTATTTCGCATTGATGATGTGTTGAAAGATGTACTGGGCACCCATAAAAATGTGGGGTTGCTGGATATCTATGATGAGAATGCAGAAAAATCAGAGAATTTGCTGTTCAATCAAACCGGTGAGGCTGCGGACGTATCCTTCAGTTTGCAAAAAAGCTATGAGGTTGGTGGACGTACATGGTCTTTTGTCGGTCAACCAGATAAAGAGTTTGTCAGTACCATGTCGCGCAATAATACTTTAGTTACCTGGATAATCGGCACGGTGATCTCATTATTATTCGCTTTGGTGATTGCTGCGATTGCCAAAAGTCGGGCAAACGCCATTCGTATCGCTTCTCAAATGACCAAATCATATCGACAAAATGCACGCCGTCTGGCATTGGCTACAGAAGCGGCGGAGATTGCGATTTGGGAGTGGGATATTGAAACCAACATTATTTTGCTGGATAGCATGGCGAGTACAGTATTTGGTTTGAAGCCTGATACGCAACAATTAGATTATTCCCAGTTTGAAAAGTTAGTGCATGAAGCCGATCTGTTAGCCTTTCGAGTGGCTGTCGAACAAGCCATGCAACAGCATAAACCGATAGAAATTCGTTTTAGAATTCATCATGGCTCTGATATCAAGATGTTACATACATCGGCTGAACTTTACTTTAACGAAGCCGGGCAAATTCTTTCGCTGGTGGGTGTCAGCTATGACATTACTGAAGACTGGCAGCATCAGAAAACGATTCTGGAAACTGAACAGCGTTGGAAACACGCGCTTGAGGGCAGTGGGGCAGGGGTATGGGACTGGAATGTTGCCAATAATGTAGTAGTGTTCTCGGATAAATTACTCGCTATGCTTGGCTATGCGCCGGGTGAAATCACGGGACACATGGAAAATTGGTTGAAGCTGGTTCATCCACAGGATATCGAACGGGTCACCGCAGATATCAACCGAATGCTTAGCGGTGAAAAACCAGAATACCGTAACGAACATCGTATTCTCAGCAAAGATGGCAGTTGGAAATGGATGTTGGGCAGTGCCACTGTTGGCGAACGCGACGCTCAGAATAATGCAATACGGGTGATTGGCACCAAGACAGATATTTCTTGGCGTAAACAAGCCGAGTTGGCTTTGCAGCAAAGTGAAGAGCGCTTCCGAAATGCATTTGATACTGCGGCAATAGGTATGGCAATCGTCGGTCTTGATGGCAGCTGGTTAGAGGTCAATGGTGCTCTTTGTCGCATGTTGGGATACACCGAAGAAGAGTTGCTGGATAAAACGTTTGTTGATGTCACCCATCCAGATGATCTGGATTTGGATTTAGACTATGTAAGAAAACTGCTGAATGGTGATCTCGAACACTATCAGATGGAAAAGCGCTATTTCCATAAAACCGGCGATGTTATTTTTGTATTATTGAGTGTCTCTTTGGTCCGAAATGAAAGAGGTGAAGTTATTCACTTTATTTCGCAAATCGAAGACGTTACAGCACGCAAGTCTGAGTCGGATCGTATTCGCCAGATGGCGTATCACGATACCTTAACGGGATTGCCAAATAGACGTTTGTTCGACGAACGAATTGGTCATACCTTAGCTCACGCGAAACGGGTGGGTTATCCGATTGCTTTGATGTTTGTCGATATCGATCATTTTAAACAAATCAACGACACGCATGGTCATGATGTAGGAGATGAAATCCTGAAATCCGTGGCGGATAGAATGGCACATTGTCTACGTCAAACCGACACGTTAAGCCGAGTGGGCGGCGACGAGTTTGTGATCTTACTGACCGAAATCAAAAAGTCTGAGGACGCCCAACTGGTTGCTGAACATCTACTGGAAACTGTATCTAAGCCACTGCATGTGCATACTCATGATTTCCGCATCACATTGAGTATTGGCGTTGCCATATTCAACGGGGATTCTGAAACGGAAACCGTCAGTGAGCTCACCAAAAAAGCCGATTTAGCGTTGTATGAGGTTAAATCAGCTGGTCGTAATGGCGTTCATGTGTTTGGATCCAATCATTTAAATGCTCATGCGATTACGTCACAAAACTGAGCTAAATGTTAATCGTTTTCTTCAGTCAGTTTGGTGAGTTTTCGACGTAAAATATTGGCAAACATATTGAGTTTGGGCTTTTCATCGCTGGTAAAGGCAACTGGGCGGATTTGTTGCATGGCGCTGATACCAATTCTGGCTTGATACAAACCGACACCAAATCCCTGAGCTACACTGCCCAAAATTTTCCCGCCTAAACCGATACCGACTTGTTCGGAAAAGAAGCTGATGCCAGCCTGGCTGGCATAACTGCCCAAGGCAATTTTGGCAACACGCAAGTTTAAACGCCATTGCGACAATCGATTTAGTCTTACGCCATAAATCATATTGATTTGATTAATCATTTTAAGCGTCTTCCAAACCACTAGCAGCGAATCCACCACCGCCAATTGGCTAACGGCAATCATTGCAGCACTGCTGATGCTGGTACGTTCAATAATGTTGATAGCCTGTTTGTCGAGTTGTTTATAAAAGTCTTCACTAATCCGATTTACTACTTCACCATCATTTAGATAATCTGGTAGTTGTTGAATACAGGGCGTTAGTAAATCGTTTTGAGGTTGATCCTGATAAAAATCTTGCAACGAATGCAGCCATTTTTTGGCCTGACCATTATGTTGTTCATGCATTAATCGAGAAGCTTCTTCACGTATAAGATCTGCTTGTTTCAGTTGTTTTTGGTTACGACGAAACACCAGCAATTGCTGCATGACTAAGCCCACCAACAACAATACAAAAGCACTGAAGGTTATTCCTAAAACGCGACTTTGTTGCCATAACATTTGAGCAAAATCGGCTACATCCCAGGCTAACATGGCTGATAATACGATAAATAATGTGGCGATTAACCACTTTAATCCACGATTACGCCGGGGTGGTATCAATAAAGCGTCATCAAAATCTGTTAATAAATCCGCCTCGACTGAGTCGGGAAGAGTTACTTCCTGATTGTCAGCAATCAATTTGAAAAACGTTTCCGTTTTTTGTGCTGTGGGCGCTGTTTCTTGCTCAGGTTTTGGATTAAAAAAATCATCTGTGGAAGCCATTAAAATTTATCTCCAATCAGATCGCGTAACACTTTATCCATCCGAATATGCGCCAAACGGCCACCAATCAATAAGTCGGGATTAACGGGCGCTCTTAGCACCGGCGGGTTCCATTGTGATAACTGTTGCCACTGTGCTGTATCAGGTAGTTGATCAGGAATGGGAGGGTGGCGTAATTCACCATATTTTCCATCCAACAATCGGGCTGTTAAGTGATCGTTATGATCATGCGTGCTACGCACAGCGGCGACAATTTCAGTTTCAATCTCAATACGATTTCTGACCGATTGTGGGCAAATATGGCTGATGATCTCGTCACATAGCCGACGTAGGGATTCATGTTGATTCATCAATATACGGTCGGGTTTAGAGGCCAGAAAGAGAATTTTTTCGACTTGAGGACTAAACAATCGATTAAGGAATGCATTATTGCCAACCCGGTAGCAGTCGATAATACGGCTGAAAGCGATCACCATATCATCAAATTTTTCCTTGCCACCACTGAGCGCCTTTAACACATCAATCAGCACAACTTGGCGATCAATGCCACGGAAAAAGGTTTTATAAAAGGGTTGAACAAACTCTTTAAGATAGGTTTTATAGCGCTGCTGCATAACCTTATACAACGAGTCTTCTGCTGCTTTATTTAATTGGTGCTCGCTAAGTGTTTGCAGATTGAACAAAGGAATAAACGCCGGAAACTCCCTGCTATCAGGTAACAATGCTCGTCCCGGCTGGATAAAGGTAAGGCCATCTGTTTTACACGTCACTAAAAAGTTTTTATAGCGGACAAACAACGCGTCGAATTGTTGTTCATCAAAGGTTGCTAACGGATCCAGCGTGTCCAATTCGGCTTTCAGCTCTTTTGCTAGTTCAAATCGGATTCCCTTCGAACATAATGCCGCCGTATCCAAGCACCATTGGCGATAATCCTGCTGCAACATGGCGATGTCCAATAACCATTCGCCAGGATAATCACGTAATTCCAATGTTAAGCGGCGTGTTTCCCCGGTAAAAGTAGGCAACATGGATTTTTTTTTGTATTCAATGACCAGTCGGCAACCGCTTATATTGGTAGTGGAGGGTGGCCAGAGTGGTGGATCATCAGCTAAAGCTTGAATACCTTGCTGATAGTTAAACAATGGCAAGTCTTCCAATGGCTGTAATTCGACATTGAGCAGACGCTCATCTCTGGCTGGCAGGAAGCCCCCCAAATGTGCATGATTTGAATATTTTAGCTGGTGGATAAGGCTGGTAATAAAAGTGGACTTACCACTACCGCTGAAACCGGTAATGCCAATACTGAGGTGTTTATCAAGACTACGGGCAACCCATTTGCTGGCTTGTTGATCTATCCCATCAAGTGTTTTGTTAAAGCGTAGGCCAAGTTGTTCAATCTTTGAATTCATAGCTATCAGCTTACCATAGCGATCTGGTTATCTTTCAGAGCCACCATTGCTAATGAGTTTCGCTCATGGCGTCTATGAACTGGATGAACGTTTATCGTCATACATCGTGTCATCCGCATAGGAAATAAGTTCATCGGCGTTTTTACCATCATGAGGATAACAGGCAATGCCAATGCTAGCGCTGATATTCAGTAATACTCCATCATTAAGCTCATATTGCAACGCTAATTGCTGGCGGAGTTTATCTGTCACTTGCTGAGCTTCTTCAAGATTACTGTGGTTAATAATGATGGCAAATTCATCACCAGCCAGTCTAGCTGCAGTGTCAGATTCACGAATCGTTTTTCGGATACGTTGAGCGACTAGAATCAACAGCAAGTCACCATTTAAGTGACCATAATTATCGTTAACAGCTTTAAAATCGTTGAGGTCAATATAAAGTAAGCAAAATGGTTGTTTGTATCTAGCAGATTCAGCAATAGCCTGATTTAGCCTATCGTAAAACAATACTCTGTTAGGTAATTGGGTCAGGCTGTCATGTGTGGCTTGCCACTGCAGGGCATTTTCAGATTTTTTACGTTCGGTGATATCAATGACCACCACCAGCATTCTGTTTTGGTTGATCGGCGAGGTTCGGGCCATGAAGAAATGTTGCTTACCGGTCAGATTCAACTCGTATTCGTAGTAATCACTTTCACCTTCATCCAAGGTTTTGTGTAATGCCTGCAAAGTTCGTTGGGCCAGAAAGTCAGGTAAGGTTTGACTGACATGCTTATTGATAAAATCTTCTTCTGGCATCAACAATGGCACGCTTTCACCTTGTTCAAAATCAATTATTTTGCCATTTCTATCAATGGTAAACAGCAGGTCAGGAATTGCTTTAATAATGGCCTGATTACGCTGGTAACTTTGTTGTAAGGCGGCCTTACTTTCAATGAGTTGTTGGTTTATCTCTAAACGACGACCGATTAACCAAGCCGTGGTCAGAATCAAAATAATTAATGATAATGCCGTTAAGGCACTATTACGCAGATGTGAAAACTTATAGAGAGAGAGTAACTCATCTACTACAGCTCGATTTTCTCCCACAAACACATGGAGTCGCCACTTGGGCAGCGTCTGATAAGCAAATTGATAATAATCGCCATTGGATCGTTGATAAATACCTTCTCCTGCTAGTGGTAATTTATCTGTTTCAACTCGTTCAGTAACGTAATCCAAGGTTTGTCCTGGCTCAAAATCTTGATAAGGCACTCGGAAAACTATTTCACCTTCTTCATGCACAATAGACGAAAACAATTGGGCATTTACACTGATGCCACTGAGAGCCAACGAGAAAGTTTTGATATCGATAACAGCCGCTACGACACCTTGAAAATTGTCGTTTGCGTCATATAAACCACGACTGATGACCATCACAGGATCTACATGTCCACGACCTGGTAACATCGGTTTCGTGGTAAAGACATTATCGGTTTTAGATTTCTGATGCACTACAAAATAATCACGCTCAGATAAATCCAGTGGACCGCGCAGATGCATGGGATAGCGTAATAATCCATCAGCTGTAACATGTAATAAAGCCTGCATTTCAGGATTGTTACTTGAATATTGTTTAAGCAAATAGGTATGTGGTTCTGGATCGCTTACAAAATCGGGATGAGAGCTGATTAATTTCAGTGTCTGGTCAATTGCCTCCAGCTTTGACTCAAGTAGCTGGGCCTGCATTAATGCAAGCAATTGATTACGTTGAGCAATCTGTTGATTGACTTGAGATGAGTAGGCCGAGAGTTGCTGTTGATAATTATGAAAAATTATCAGCACAGCCAGCAGAATTATCATTATGGTGTAAAGCCATAATTTGCTGTTAGCAGGATAACGCAATTTAAAAATGGATTTCTTGACCACAAATCCCACCACTTAAAAGCTGAATAGCTTTTGGAAAGATAACGACCCAATCTTAGCAGTGTGGAATGAATTTATTTGAGTGTAGTTAGTACAAAACAAGAAAGTGGTCTCAATAAACAGGAATGTTAAATTCTGCTTCAAATATAGCATCATTTAAAAAAATCACGATATTAATTAGATTTGACATAGTTAGCTGGCTAACTATAAGCTGGCTGCTATGTTGCAAGTTAAAGATATTCCTAATGCCGAGATCATGCAGAAATTTGCAGCTCGCTATCCAGAAACCGATATAAAAAGTGTGATTACTTTTTTGAATTTGTTACGTGTCGGTTCAGATTTGTCTCAAGGTTTAAATAGTTATCTGGCTGAATATGATTTGCTGCAAGGGCGATGGTGGGTGTTACTGTTGCTAATGCGTGAAGATAACCTGAGCTCAACCCCTTCTGCTTTGGCTGAAAAAGCAGGTGTTTCGCGTGCAACCATGACCGGTTTATTGGATGGTTTGTTGCGCGAAAAATTAATCAGTCGAGTGCATGCCAAGATAGATAGACGTCAAGTGCAAATCCGTTTGACGGTATTGGGCCAAACCAAACTTGATGAAGTTATGCCCGGCTATTATCAAAGAGTAAATCAATTGATGCAGGTGTTAACCGAAGCCGAATCCAAGCATTTCATGTCGTTATTGCAAAAAATTTATCAACAACGACATGTTTTTCAAAATCATTCTGTCGATAAAACGACCAACTAAGGAGTTAATAATGAAAGTATTAAAACGTTTTTTACCATTGGGGCTAATTGTACTAGCGGTAGCTGCTTGCAGTAATCCTACTGCAGATTATGATGCACAAGAAGTAGTTGATTCTGCTAATGAGCAATGGAATGCTGCCTTTAACGCACAGGATTTGGATGCGTTAGTTGAGCTATACGCATCACAAGCTACAGTATCGGCTGGTGATGGCAACGTATTAAATGGCCAACAAGAAATTGGTGCATTGTTCCAAGGCTTTTTCGAAAATGGCTTGCACAATCATCAAATCGATACCATCGCCACCTATTCAGCAAATGGTCAGGTCAGCCAATTGGCCAACTGGTCTGCAGATGTTGAAGCTGAGGATGGTCAAACACAGACTTTCCAAGGTGTATTAATGACGGTATTACAACAAGATGATGCTGGTGAGTGGGAAGTGGTCTCTCATATCTGGAACATGGCTCAATAACATTTAGCTGCATTTTCTAGCGAAGAAAGCCGGTTGATTCAACCGGCTTTTTTTATGCTTGTTTGAAATAGTTTGCTTAATGTGGAGAAGCTGTGTTAAAAACCATGAAAAAAATATGGTTATATAAGGACATTTTCCCGTGAGCGCCCTGGCTACGCATCAAAGACACACGCTTTTGGAATTACTGTTTGATCGCGTTCATGAAGGCATCATTATCACCAATGCTGACAATGTCATTGTTGATGTAAACGATACATTATGTGATATCACGGGTTACAGCAGGGCTGAACTCATTGGCAATCGGCCCAATATTCTCAGTTCCGGCAAACAAAGCAAAGCCTTTTACAGTGAAATGTGGCAAAGCCTTAGCCAAAATAGTTTTTGGCGTGGTGAGGTATGGAATCGTAAAAAAGACGGTTCATTTTATGCCGAAGTTTTGACCATTCATCGCACCACTGATCCGCAATCTGGTGAATTATTTCATTTGGGATTAGTGTCTGACATTACCATGTTGAAACAGCATCAGGCCGAGTTGGAACGACTTGCCCATTATGATGCGTTAACAGCACTTCCCAATCGAAATTTACTTGCTGATAGATTTGAACAGGCAATCGCCCATAGCAACCGTACCCAAAGTTTATTGGCGATTTGTTTTCTTGATTTGGATAACTTCAAACCAGTAAATGACGATTTAGGTCATAACATTGGTGATGAATTATTGATTGAGGTTGCACAACGTATTAAATCCATGTTGCGCCAGGATGATACGGTCTCTCGATATGGCGGAGATGAATTTGTCATTCTGCTTGGCGAAATCCAGAATCGTCAGGATTGCGAAGCATTGCTGCACAGATTAACCGACGAACTCAGCCGACCTTATCAAATCGCTGATCACAACATCCGTATAAGCGCCTCCATTGGTTATACCGTTTATCCCTTTGATCAAGGCTCGATGCAGACTTTGATAGAGCATGCTGATCAGACACTTTATAAAGCTAAGCTCGATGGCAAGAAAACCTTTCGAATGTATGAAACGGGCAAGGAAGGCTGGCGTGATGAAAAATCTGAGCAGTTGTATGCGATCCGCCGTGGATTGACTGAAAATGAATTTCAGCTATTCATGCAGCCTAAAATCAGTATGTGTACTGGTGAAGTAGTAGGGTACGAAGCACTTATTCGCTGGCAACATCCCGAGCAGGGCATGTTGTTTCCGCAACAGTTTTTGCCTTTAATCAATGGGACAACGCTAGAGATACAGTTAGGCGAATGGGTCATCCGACAAGCTCTAACACACTTACAGCAATGGCAGAATCAGCAGCAAAATTGGCATATCAGCATTAACTTGTCTGCTTACCATCTTGGCTTTAATGGATTTTTACAACGTCTGGGAGAGATCATTGCTGACTTTCCTGAGGTCGATTTACAGTTCTTCCAATTTGAGATTCTGGAAAGTCATGCCTTAGATGATTTGAGTTTGATAGTTGATGTGGTGCGTCGCTGCAGAAACGAATTTAATATCAAAACCGTATTGGATGATTTTGGTACGGGTTATTCTTCTCTCAGTCATATCCGCACGTTACCGGTTTCTGCAGTAAAAATTGATCAGACATTTGTACGTAATATGTTGGTGGATGTGGATGACTGCAAAATCGTCGAAGGCGTTATTGTGTTGGCCAGATCATTTGATCTGGAGGTAATTGCTGAAGGTGTTGAATCACTTCGTCACGGCCAAATATTACTGTCAATGGGCTGTGAACTTGCTCAAGGATATGTGATTGCCAAACCGATGCCAGTTTCCGAGCTGCCAACCTGGAATAAGCAATTTTCTTTGCCGGTAGACTGGCACAAATATCGTTATCATCGACAACATGTTAAATGGACACAGTTGAACCTGTTTTGCTTGTATTTAGAATTAAGCGTGGAAAGTCTGGAAAAACGTTTTTCACTCGATTCGGACGAGACCAATACAGCATGGTCCATCATCTCGCTCAAACAATCTCATTGTGGCGTCTGGCTGGAACGATCGGAAAACTTACAGTTAATTGATAAAGAATGTCTGCAAATTCTGCGGGAGAAATATCGAAGCTTTCACCACCTAATGACCATGACGATTAAACTTTATCAAGCAGGAAAAAAACAAAATAGTGAGGAAAACCTTCACTCCCTTCATACACGATATCTTGATATGTACCAATTTATCCAGTCGAAAATTCTGCATATGCAACCGCATGAGTTAACCGCTGAAGACGCCCAGGCCGTAAAACAAATTTAGAATCTATTTCGTCAGACTAATCGTGCGGTAAGATAAACCGGCGCTAGGATCCTGACGCTAAATTCTCTATGATTGAAAACTTTGTTTTATAACGAGCCATTTGATATGCAAAATCGTAAACGGATATTTACGCTGACGATCAGTTCACTGGTTTTGCTTGGCTTTATGGCTACTAGTCTGATTGGTTATTTTGTCGCGCGTGATTCCACCAGCGATCAACTGCAAAAACAAATGTTACCGTTGACCAGTGACAACATTTATTCCGAAATCCAGCGTGATCTATTACAGCCTTTATTGATTTCGTCATTGATGGCTAACGATACATTCCTGATTAATTGGGCTGAGTCTGGAGAACAAGATCCGCAACAACTCTCAGATTATCTGGCGCAAATTCAGCGTAAATACAACACCATTACGACTTTTTTTGTCTCCGAAAAAACTCGTAATTATTATCACCCAAAAGGCATTATCAAACAGGTTGATGAAACTGATCCCGCGGATAGCTGGTATTTCAAGACTCGTGATATCAACACCGACTACGATATCAATATCGACTGGGATACGGCGGCACCTAACCGGATGAGTATTTTTGTTAATTATCGAGTAATGAACCCTCAGGGTGAGTTAGTCGGTGTAACTGGCGTCGGTTTATCAATGGAATCGGTTGCTCATTTAATTGAAAATTATCAGCGACGCTATGGCCGAGAAATCTATTTTGTCGATCGTCAAGGCGAAATAACATTGCGTAGCAGCCAGTTTCAGCATGACATTTATTTGCAAAATAAAGCAGGTTTAGATCAGTTGTTTATGCAGATCCTTAGTAATCCGAGCGCCTCTGTGACCTATGACGCTAAGGACGGTAATACTATTTATTTAAACAGCCGGCTGGTTCCTGAATTCGACTGGTTTTTGATTGTTGAGCAAATAAACGATCCGGCTTCCGACCGAATTGAAAGTGCATTGTGGATCAATATTGCTGTTTCGCTGGCGTTCAGTATTTGTGTATTGCTGCTGGCTCATTTTACTTTAAGGGGATATCAGCGCCGACTTGAGTCCATGGCAACCAAAGATAAGTTAACTGGTGCTACAAGCAGGCAGGTTTTTGACTGGATATTTAACAAAGCACAAAAAACTGCGTTACGTAAGGATTGGTCATTATCGATGATTGTGTTGGATATCGATCATTTTAAATCGGTCAACGATAAATATGGCCACCAGTTTGGTGATCAGGTGCTTAAATCGGTCAGTCGTCTCATTAAACAAAAAGTACGTGATGTTGATGTTTTATGTCGTTGGGGTGGCGAAGAGTTTTTATTATTGTTAGAAAACTGCGATCAACAGCATGCCGCAAAAGTTGCAGAGATGATCCGTGAAGAAATCAGCCAGCTACAGATTCGCATTAAAGATGACAGCATAAGTGTGACTATTAGTGCGGGTGTAGCAGAATATCAATTAGGGGAAAGCATGGATAATTTGATCGAACGCTGCGATCACGCGATGTATGAATCGAAGAATAAAGGCCGTAATCGTATTACCGTTTATTAGCAGCTATATGGATCAGCAAAACGTAATTCACCATCTTTGTGCGTGGTGCACCAATTTGCACCACAAAGTCGCATGTTACTTACCTGTTTAAAATTAATCTGCAATTAAATTAATAGGTTACTTGTTGGCACAGTGCTTGCTCAAGCATATTTAATCGAATATGCAGGAGCGATCCATGAAAGAAAAATTAGTGCTAATTGGTAATGGTATGGCCGGTGTGCGGACACTGGAGGAATTACTTAAATTAGCGCCTGAGAAATACGACATTACCGTCTTTGGTGATGAGCCTTACGGTAACTACAACCGTATTATGCTATCACCTGTACTGGCAGGCGATAAAACCATTGATCAAATCATGATCAATGACCGCCAATGGTATATCGACAATGGCATTACCCTGCATGCCGGTAAAAAAATCACCCATATCAATCGTGTTCGGCGCCAAGTAGAAACCGCTGAAGGCGAAGTATTTGAATACGATCGTTTGTTACTGGCAACGGGGTCTCGCCCATTTATGTTGCCATTACCAGGCCGGGATTTACCGGGGGTTATTAGCTTCCGGGATATTGCTGACGTCGACAATATGCTCGAAACAGCCAAGTCCTACAAAAAAGCCGTGGTTATCGGTGGTGGTTTATTAGGCCTCGAAGCAGCTAATGGCTTGATGATTCAAGGCATGGAAGTCACTGTGGTGCATATCGCTGATGTGTTAATGAATCAGCAATTGGATAAACCGGCATCAGATCTGATGTTAAATGAATTGCAAGCCAAAGGTCTGAACTTCCTGATGTCGCATGAAACAGCAGCGATTGAAGGTAAAAAACGTGTTGAAAAAATAGTATTTAAAAACGGTACCGAAATCGACACTGATTTAGTAGTCATGGCGGTCGGTATCCGGCCTAATATCGAGTTGGCCCAATCTGCTGGCATTCATTGCGAGCGTGGCATTGTGGTCGATGACACCATGCAAACTTTCGATCCTAAAGTCTATGCAGTAGGCGAATGTGTACAGCATCGTGGAGCAACATTTGGTTTAGTCGCACCATTATTTGAACAGGCAAAAGTATGTGCTAATCATCTGGCACAAATGGGTATTGCCCGCTATGTCAGCTCTATTACCTCTACCAAGCTGAAAGTCACCGGTATTGATTTGTTCTCTGCTGGTAACTTCATTGGTGATGAAAGCACTGAAGATCTGGTGTTTAAAGATGCTGCCCGCCATGTCTATAAAAAGCTTGTCATTCAGGATGACAAACTGATTGGTGCGGTTTTATATGGTGATACTGTGGATGGTGCCTGGTACTTCCAGTTAATGCGTGATGGCACCGATGTGTCCAGTATTCGTGAGAATATGCTGTTTGGTCAGCATCACATTGGTGATTCAGGTCATGGCGCGACCAACTCAGTCGATGGACTGCCCGATGATGCAGAAATCTGCGGCTGTAACGGTGTTTGCAAAGGCGATATCGTCAAGGCTATCAGTAAACATAGTCTGTTTACCCTGGATGAAGTCAAAGCACATACTAAGGCATCTGCTTCCTGTGGTTCTTGTACTGGTTTGGTCGAACAGCTTCTGGCCTCGACATTGGGCAGTGACTTTAACGATACTCCAAGCAAAAAAGCCATGTGTGGATGTACCAGCATGAGTCATGGCGAAGTGAAAAACGCTATTAAAGATAAAGGTCTGAAAACTATCTCCGATCTGATGGTCGCCTTAGATTGGAAAAATGCAGATGGCTGTCACTCCTGCCGTCCAGCACTGAACTACTATCTGCTTAGCACCTGGCCGGATTATCAGGATGATCCGCAATCACGCTTCATCAATGAAAGGGTTCACGCCAATATTCAGAAAGATGGTACCTACTCAGTCGTGCCGCGGATCTGGGGCGGGGTGACCAATGCCAATGAATTACGCGCTATTGCAGATATTTCCGATAAATATAATGTTCCTACCGTAAAAATTACCGGTGGTCAGCGTATCGATTTATTGGGTGTGAAAAAAGACGATCTACCGAAAATGTGGGCCGATCTGAGTGAAGCCGGTTTTGTCTCTGGTCATGCTTACGGTAAATCACTACGTACCGTTAAAACCTGTGTCGGTTCTGAGTGGTGTCGTTTCGGTACACAGGATTCCACTGGCCTCGGTATCAAAGTCGAAAAAATGACCTGGGGCAGCTGGACGCCACATAAATTCAAAATTGCCGTATCGGGTTGTCCACGTAACTGTGCAGAAGCCACCATCAAGGATTTTGGTATTGTCTGCGTGGATTCAGGATATGAATTACATGTCGGTGGGAATGGCGGTATTAAAGTTCGGGCAACCGATTTCCTTTGCAAAGTCGCCACCGAAGAAGAAGCAATGGAATACTGCGCTGCCTTTATGCAGCTTTACCGTGAAGATGCTCATTATCTCGAACGTACCGCGCCTTGGATTGAACGAGTAGGGCTGAAAAGTGTGCAGGCCAAAGTGGTTGATGATCATGACAACCGCAAAGTCTTGGCACAGCGTTTTTACGAGTCACAGGAAAGATCGCAAGATGATCCTTGGGCGGAACATGCTGCTAAACAGCGTGAAAACTATATTCCCATCAAGCAAGTAGGTTAAACAACGATGCAAAATTGGACTGAAGTAGGACCGGTAGAGAGCGTGCCACAAAAGGGCTCACGAGTGATGACCACACCGGATGGGGATGTGGCCATTTTTCGTACCAGCTCGGATGAAGTGTTTGCCTTATTTGACCAATGCCCGCATAAAAAAGGGCCGCTGTCTCAGGGGATTGTTTACGACAAACGTGTTGCCTGCCCATTGCATAACTGGGTGATTGATTTAAGCAGTGGTGAAGCCACCGGTCCAGACGAAGGTTGCACCCGTTCTTTTGAAACCAAAGTCGAAGACGGCCTGATTTACATCTCACTCTGAGGATTGACTGTTGGCACAACTCGCAACACAAACAACTTGTCCCTACTGCGGTGTCGGCTGTGGCGTTTTGGCTGCACCGCAAGCGGATGGAACGGTCGCCATCAAGGGTGATCCCGCTCATCCAGCTAATTTTGGACGCTTGTGTTCTAAAGGTTCGGCATTAGGCGAAACCGTTGGTCTGGATAACCGTTTGTTGTATCCACAAGTGAATGGTAAGCGTGTTCATTGGGATGCCGCGCTGGATCATGTCAGTGACCAGTTCAAACAAATCATTGCTGAACATGGTCCGGATGCGGTCGCGTTTTATGTGTCAGGGCAAATTCTGACTGAAGATTACTATATGGCCAATAAGTTGATGAAAGGTTTTATTGGCAGTGGCAATATCGAGACTAATTCCCGTTTGTGTATGTCTTCCGCGGTGGCTGCTCATAAACGTGCTTTTGGCAGTGACACGGTGCCGTGCAGTTATGAAGATCTCGAACAAACCGATTTGCTAGTGATTATCGGTTCCAATACAGCTTGGTGTCACCCGGTGTTGTTTCAGCGTATTACCCAGGCCAAACAAAATCGTCCCAATATGAAAGTGGTGGTGATTGATCCACGCAAAACGGCGACTTGTGATATCGCCGATTTGCATTTGCCATTGCGTCCCGGCGCCGATGCTTTTCTGTTTAATGGCTTGCTGAGTTATCTCAAACAACATGACTGTATTGATTGGCATTATCTTGAACAATATGTCGAAGGCTTTGCGTCATCATTGGATTCGGCCAGCAAAACTGCTGCGAATATTCCTCAGGTAGCTCGGCAGACCGAGTTGTCAGAAGCCGATATTGCCAAGTTTTATCAACTTTTTGCTTCGACTGAAAAAACCATTACGTTGTTTTCGCAAGGCGTTAATCAATCGACCAGTGGTACCGATAAATGCAATGCGATTATCAATTGTCATCTGGCAACAGGCCGGATCGGCAAGGTCGGCATGGGACCATTTTCCATCACCGGACAACCCAATGCGATGGGCGGTCGGGAAGTTGGCGGTCTAAGTAATCAGCTGGCAGCGCATATGGAAATCGACAAGCCGGAACATCATGATCGACTATCTCGTTTTTGGAACACCGATCGCTTAACCAATACGGCTGGCCGTAAAACCATTGAGATGTTTCAAGCAATTGAACGTGGTGAGATCAAAGCCGTCTGGATTGTGGCCACTAATCCAGTAGTAAGCATCCCGGATGCCGATCAGATCAAAAGAGCATTAAAACAATGCGAATTGGTCATTGTTTCTGAGATTGAAAAGCAGACGGATTGCACCGAATTTGCCGATGTTTTACTCCCAGCATTGGGATGGGGCGAAAAAGACGGCACCGTAACGAATTCAGAAAGACGAATTAGCCATCAAAGAGCTTTTTTACCCGCACCCGGCGAAGCGAAAGCAGATTGGTGGATGCTTAAAGAAGTTGGCAAACGTATGGGCTTTACCGAACAGTTTGAGTTTGAAACTGCCGTGGATGTATTTCGTGAACATGCCAGATTGTCTGCATTTGAAAATCAGGGCGAGCGTGATTTTGATATCAGTGCCTTGGCAGATATTACCGAGCAAGAATATGAATCACTACAGCCGATTCAGTGGCCAGTAACCGATAATGCGCCGCAAGGCACTGCCCGAATGTTTGTCGACAATCATTTTTATACTGCATCGGGTAAAGCCAGAATGATCGCGGTAGAGCCACATTATCCGCAAAACGAAGTAGATGATATCTATCCTTTGGTGTTAAACACCGGCCGTATTCGTGATCAATGGCACACCATGACCCGCACCGGGCGGGCGCCCAGATTAAATGCCCATATCAGTGAACCGATGATTGATATGCATCCAGTTGATGCTGGACATTGGCAAATTCAGAACAAGGCACTGGCTCAAGTGGAGAGCAAATGGGGAAGGCTTACTGGGCGGGTTAATCTAACTCAGGATCAACGCCCAGGCAGTATCTTTGTGCCGATTCACTGGAATGGTCAGTTTGCTTCTCAGGCTCGGGTCGACACACTGGTCGCCCCCATTACTGATCCAATTTCCGGACAACCCGAGTCCAAACATACCCCGGTGAATGTACGACCATTCTTACCGCGCTGGCATGGATTTATTTTATCCCGGCAACCATTGAGCCTCACTGAAACGGCTTATTGGGTCAAGGTCAAAGGTCAGCAGTTCTGGCGTTATGAACTGGCTGGTGAAAACTGGGTAGAACACCCACTTGAGTGGATCCAGAATATTACTGAACAGCAAGGTGAATGGCTGGAATTCAGTGATCAACGGGCAGGCCGCTATCGTGCTGCCAATATTGTGGATAACCAATTACAGACCGTGATGTTTCTGGCAGCCGATCATCATTTGCCGGAACGTGGCTGGCTTTCTCAATTATTTACTGAACAAACTTTGGATGCGACTGCCCGGCAAAGTCTGCTGGCAGGCCGCCCTGGGCCCGGACAACAAGATAAAGGAAAACTGGTCTGCGCTTGTTTTGCAGTTGGGGAGACCACGATTAAAGACGCAATTCGTAAAGGTGAAGCCAAATCAGTTGATGATATTGGCCGCTGTTTAAAAGCCGGAACCAACTGTGGCTCCTGCATTCCAGAATTAAAACAACTGTTAGCTAATCCCTGACAGTTGTTGTGGCAGCACTGATTTCTGCCAAACCAAATTGATGAGTGTTGTGCATTTACGATGATGTATTGCCCTCTGAACCGCCCAGCGCGTATGCAGCCATAACGACGTGGCAAATCAATCTCTATTGTTTGATATTTCGGCCGCCGAAACAAGTTTCTGCGTCCCGTGAATAAGGAAGGATCATGTCAAAATTACATACATATACTGCAACAACGTTGATGGCGAGCTTAATTGGCACATTACCAATCACAGTGGCGGCAGCGGAAAAAGACAGTTTTATGGAAGCCCTAACCGGCGGTAAAGTCAGTTTTTCTGCCCGTGCCCGTTACGAGTCAGTTGAACAAGATAACAACCTGAAAGATGCCGATGCGTTTACTGTTCGTTCAACTCTGGGTTATGAAACCGGCCGGTTAAATGGTTTTGGTGCATTTGTTGAGTTTGAGAACGTCACCGATTTAGGTGGTGACAACTACAACAGCACCACTAATGGTGAGACTGAATACTCAGTTGTGGCAGATCCAGATGGTACTGAAGTCAATCAGGCTTATCTCAGTTATCAAGGTTTTGATACCGTAGCTAAATTTGGTCGTCAGCAAATTACTTACCGAGATGCGCCATTCCATCGTTATATCGGTAATGTGTTATGGAGACAAAATCATCAAACCTTTGATGCCATTTCTCTCCAGAACACCTCATTGCCAGATACCCAGTTGAGTTATGCCTTTGTAAATAAAATCAACACTATTTATGGTGATGATCGTGATGCGGGCATTGTAAAAAATGGCGTAATCGATGTTGAAGCCCATCTGCTTAACGCGCAGTACAGTGGATTACCGTTTGGCAAGTTGGAAGGCTATGGCTATTTGCTGGAATATGAAGATGCAGAAGCGACTTCTTCTAAAACGTTAGGGCTGCGACTCAGTGGTGCGCCCGCAATTAATGATGCATGGAATTTGGTGTACACAGCCGAATACGCCCGCCAAAGCGATTATAAAAGTGGCACCATGGATGCTCAAGATTACTATCTGGCAGAACTCGGTGCCAAGCATAAAGGCTGGATGGCCAAACTCTCTTACGAGGTACAAGAAGGGGATGGCACGGATAGCTTTAAGACGCCACTGGGCACCAACCATGCCTTTCAGGGCTGGGCTGATCAATTCCTGAATACCCCTGCACAAGGTCTGAAAGATACCTATCTTACCGTGGTGGGTAATGTGTTCTGGGATGCCAAATTAATTGTTTCCTATCATGACTTTGAGACTGACCAAGATAGTCTGGATGCCGGTAATGAACTGGATATTTCACTGGAAAAAGCCTTTAATCAACATTACACCGTTGGCGTGAAATATGCTGATTACCAAGCGGATGATGAGTTTCCAACATTAGTTGATACCGAAAAATTCTGGGTCTACGGACAAGTTAAATTCTAATATCTCCTCGGTGCAAGGGCCTTTTTATCTTTCACAACAGAGGCGACTCGGAAAGGTTAACAGGCCCTAAAGTTGTACCAAGCCAGCTCTGTTTAGGGCTGGCTTTTTTTTGCGTTTTAGTATGTTACTCGCACCAAAAATAAGCGACGCACCAACGGCTACAGCCCATTTTAATGCATGTTTGAGTAGGTTGGTTTTATAAGTGATTGAAATAAAACGACTTAGTTGATGGCACAGCTTATGCAATATCCCAGACGTTGCCACACAAAGAAGGAGGCCACAACAATGGGATACTTAGTTGATTTTTTCTATTTGATGAAAGAGTTATTCAAGCTGCTTTTGTTGGTGTTGATTTCTCCCCTGGGCTTAATGGCTGGTTATCTGTTCAGCTGGGAATAATGAAAACTTAGACTAATTGAGAGTCAGGCTATGATAGTCAATCCCACCATCGCAGGTGCATTAACGGTAGCAGCATGCTTTGCTGCTACCAAACAATTTACGTCGAATTTTCGTGATAAACGGCGTACTGAATTTGCCATCTCTCAACTGGTACATTTAAAACAACTGATTGATCTCTGTCAGCAACACCGCGGCACCAGCAGTGCGGTCTGCGCGGGTAATGCTTCGCTGACAGGGAAACTCACCTTTCTGCAACAACAAATCGATCAATTTATCTTTGCTAGTCAAAACATGGAAATGCAAATGCTGCCGCAATGGTTGTCATTTGTCGACCACTGGCCGCGACTTAAAAAACAGGTTCAAGACCGTAAACTGACACCTCATCAAGTTATTCGTCAACATAACGCGATGATTGAAGGCCAATTATCTTTGTTTGATGATCTCGGCCGTTTATACAACCTGCACCACTTCATGCTGGATAACATCACTCGCTTATCCGCAATCTGTCTGGATACCTTAAGAGCGGCTGAAATTCTGGGCCAAATGCGTGCCGTTGGTTCGAGCCTGTGTGCTCGAGGTCAGGCGGGTGGCACAGAAACCATGATGCTGTCTTTTCAACGTTTAACAGCAAACGGCAGGATTGCCGAACTGCTTAGGGAAATTGCCGGAATACGTAATAAACAGTTAATTGCGATTTTAGCCGGCCAAAACAACCAAATTGAACGTGATACGGATTTATTGTTACAAACCATTGATCAACAAGTGCTGATTGAGGAAACCATTACTTTGTCAGCAGATGATTATTTTAAAACGGCCACTCGTGCCATTGATACGGTACTCAATGTGTTTTCTCTTATCATTAACTATGCTGCGGATAATCATGCGAAACTCAACTGAACTCCTGACACAAAGTTTTAATTCCACATTGGTGTGCGATCGTTCCGATATAGCACAGCAATTAGTCGAACAATTGAGTGGCACCATGTTCGAGGTGACCAATCAATCGGCTTCTCTCCCTAAACTTGCTATGAAGCAACTCGAATTTACCGGCATGTTCATTTTGGCAGTGCGTAACTGCGACAGTGACATGATGGCACTTATCGATATGTTGCTCAGACAACAACCGATGCCGGTGGTGATATTTACCGATGCCTATGACGCACAGGTTGAAAAACAAGCGATTCAGCTTGGCGTCAGTGCGTATGTGGTCGATGGTTTGCAACCACATCGGGTGTTGCCATTACTCAGCACAGCACGCAACCGATTTCTGCAACAGCAGACGATGCGTGAACAAGTGCAATCACTGGAAACCAAACTGGCCGAACGTAAGATTATCGATCGTGCCAAGGGAGTATTGATGCAACAACGTCAATGCAGTGAGGATGAAGCTTATCGTCTATTACGCACCACGGCGATGAACCAGAATATGCGTCTAGCGATGTTGGCCAAACAAGTGCTTGCTACGGCCAACTTGTTAGAAACACATTCTCATCCGTGATCAACATCAAGCGGTCGGTTGCTGCACCAACAAAGTGCCGGCCGCTTTATTCAGCCCCAAAGCGACGCAACCTAACGGCGCAGTTTATTTGAGATAATTTTCAAGTGACTGAAAAATATAGTTTTTTAAATAGGTATGTAATTGGCATATTAACTGCAAATTGGACAGAAGGGTCTATAGCTCGTCGTAGTTACCACTATTGTAGCTATGAACGTTAGAGCACCCAATACCAATCCAATGCAGGATTGAAAACCGTGTCTGGAAATCATTTCCCCGGTATCGGGCAACGCCGCCGTTTTCTGTCCTAAATTGGAGCTATTTATGTCTTTACCTCATGTAAATATAAATTCCTTGCGTCGATGGTTGTCAACGGTTGGCATCATTTCTGTTATCAGTTTTTCATCATCATTAGTTGCAGCACCCGGAGAGTTAGAAAAAGAAGATCTTCGATTGGGCTTTATCAAGCTTACCGATATGGCGCCATTAGCGATTGCCCAAGAAAAAGGTTTCTTTGAAGATGAAGGTTTGTACGTCACTCTGGAAGCACAAGCTAACTGGAAAGTATTGCTGGATGGTGTGATTAATGGCGCACTCGATGGTGCGCACATGCTGGCAGGGCAACCTCTTGGTGCCACCATTGGCTATGGAACTCAGGCTGACATCATTACCGCTTTCAGTATGGATCTGAATGGTAATGCCATCACGGTTTCCAACAAGGTGTGGGAGCAGATGAAGCCGCATATTCCTGTTGGTGAAGATGGCAAACCACAACATCCAATTAGTGCAAAAGCGTTAAAGCCCGTCATTGAGTCATTCAAACAGCAAGGCAATTCATTCAATATGGGCATGGTTTTTCCGGTATCGACTCATAACTATGAATTACGTTACTGGCTGGCGGCGGGTGGTATTCATCCTGGTTTTTATGCGCCACATAAAGGTGACAGCAGTGGCCAACTGAACGCTCAAGCCTTACTCTCCGTGACTCCACCGCCTCAGATGCCTTCCACCATGGAAGCTGGCACCATTGATGGTTACTGCGTTGGTGAGCCTTGGAATCAACAGGCAGTATTTATGGGCATTGGTGTGCCATTGATTACCGATTATGAAATTTGGAAAAATAATCCTGAAAAAGTCCTTGGTGTAAGTCAACAATGGGCTGATAAACATCCTAATACCCACATCGCAATGGTCAAAGCATTAATTCGTGCTGCACATTGGTTAGACGCCGAAAATAATGCCAATCGCCCCGAAGCAGTGGAAATCCTTTCTCAAAGTTATTATGTCGGCGCCGATTATGATGTTATTGCCAATAGCATGACTGGCACCTTTGAATATGAAAAAGGTGACAAACGTGACATTCCTGATTTCAATGTGTTTTTCCGTCACAACGCGACTTATCCCTACTACAGCGATGCCATCTGGTATCTGACACAGATGCGACGTTGGGGCCAAATTCCTGAAGCGAAACCGGATAGCTGGTACACCGATATGGCCAAGAAGGTTTATCGTCCTGATATTTATCAAATTGCTGCAAAAGAATTAATTGAAGAGGGCAAGTTATCGGCAACAGATTTTCCTGATTTTTCCACAGAAACCGGCTTTAAACCGGCACAAA
Source organism: Methylophaga sp. (assembly GCF_048266885.1). Classification (GTDB taxonomy): domain Bacteria; phylum Pseudomonadota; class Gammaproteobacteria; order Nitrosococcales; family Methylophagaceae; genus Methylophaga. The sequence goes on along the minus strand of NZ_JBLWYR010000002.1, from coordinate 49,788 downwards.
ATGAGTTTATTGATGGCATCGAATTTGACGGGACAGCGCCCAATGCTTACCTGGAAAAATTTGCCATTGGCCTGAAAGGAGAGGAGCAGGTGGATTAACCACCTGCTTTTTTTATAAACGGAAAAAGATGGACTCTTATGAACGATAAACTCATATATTTTCTGGAGCTGACAGGGCTTAACTGGTTCGTACCACTGGCGAAAATCGCTGGTGGGGAACCGGCGGGGTTTCAGTTTCAACAATTAGTAAAAATGATTGGTTTACCGCTAGTCGCTATACTTATTTTCCTCGTATTTTGGCATTTGGGTGCTGCAAAAGTGGATACCAGTCTTGGGCAGTTACCAGGTCCGGTTCAAGTTTGGCAACAGGTCAAGGTGTTGAATGAAGAACATCAAGCTGAACGTCAACGAGCGAGTGACTTCTATCAGCGTCAAGATGAGCGAAATGCTGAAAAACTGGCCAAAAACCCGGATGCTGAGATCCGGGTTCGCGAGTTCACGGGAAGACCCACTTTTGTTGATCAAATTTGGACCAGTCTATTTACCGTGTTTGTCGGTTTTCTGTTGGCCAGTTTGATAGCGATTCCCATCGGTATTGTCAGTGGTCTGAGTCAGAATCTCTATAACGCAATCAATCCACTGATTCAGATTTTTAAACCGGTATCCCCACTGGCCTGGTTGCCGATTGTGACCATGGTGGTCAGTGCGGTGTATGTTTCGGCCGATCCAATGTTCTCCAAATCATTTATTACCTCGGCCATCACGGTCATGTTGTGTTCATTATGGCCGACCTTGATTAATACCGCGGTTGGTGTGTCATCGATTGATCGTGATTTGCTCAATGTCGGCAAAGTATTGAGGCTGGGATATTTCACCACAGTGTGGAAAATCGTGATTCCTTCGTCAATTCCGATGATTTTTACCGGCTTGAGAATTTCGCTGGGCATTGGCTGGATGGTGTTGATTGCCGCCGAAATGCTCGCCCAAAATCCAGGTCTGGGTAAGTTTGTTTGGGATGAATTTCAAAATGGCAGTTCCAATTCGCTGAGTCGAATCATGGTTGCCGTGCTGGCAATCGGTCTGATTGGTTTTGTGTTAGATCGCATCATGCTCACACTGCAGAAGTTTTTCTCATACGACAAAACTGCGAATATTCGGTAGGGGCTATTTATGTCTCATAGCCGCCTCTGTTGTGACTGAAAATTTACCAATCAAGGCGCGAGGAATGCAGTTTAGTTGCTCTAAATAAATGACAAGCAACGCAGAGTGGTAGATTTTCAGCCACAACCCGTAGGGCTGGGGCTATTTTTCCGCCCTACGGCGTTGGAAATGACTTATGTAGAACAACTACATCGCATCATTTCCGCCTTGTATGACTAAAAAATAGCCTCCAGCAGTGGTGGCGATGAAACATAAATAGACCCAAGGAGAATAAAATAATGGCTAGTTATTTAAATATTGATCACATCAGCATTGATTTCCCCACTGCCAATGGACCATTTCGGGCGTTAGATAATGTGAATATACAAATTAACCAGGGAGAATTTGTTAGTATTATCGGGCATTCCGGTTGTGGTAAATCCACAGTAATGAATATTGTTGGCGGACTTTATCAGGCAACCGAAGGTGGCGTTATTTTGCAGGGAAAAGAGGTCAATGAACCCGGTCCGGATCGGGCCATTGTGTTCCAAAATCATGCCTTGTTTCCCTGGCTTACTTGCTATCAAAATGTCGAGTTGGCAGTGAAATCAGTGTTTGGTAAAACCCGTAATCGTCAGCAAATTCGTGACTGGACATTACACAATCTGGAATTGGTGCACATGGCTCATGCCAAGCATAAATTGCCAGCAGAAATTTCGGGTGGTATGAAACAACGTATCGGCATTGCAAGAGCGTTGGCAATGGAGCCAAAAGTCTTGTTAATGGATGAACCCTTCGGAGCGTTGGATGCGTTGACCCGTGCCCATTTACAAGATTCGTTGATGGAAATTCAGGCGGATTTGAACAACACCGTTATTATGATTACCCATGATGTGGACGAAGCAGTATTGTTATCTGACAAGATCGTGATGATGACAAACGGACCGGCAGCGACTATTGGCGAAATTTTGCAGGTGAATCTGCCAAGACCAAGGCAGCGTTTAGCTTTGGCTGACAATCCAGATTACAACCATTATCGGTCAGAGGTAATTAAATTCTTACATCAAAGGCATGCCAGGAAAGCTGCCTAATGCGTTAAAAACCAATTGAAAACCCTTAGGCATGGATGCAAATGTGAATCAAACCTGCTCAATTTGGGCAGGTTTGATATTTAACAAAACTTCTCGGTGAATTGACCGCTAACATATAGAAGTGATTTATGTTGAACACAGTTGTATCACAACCCGAATTTAAAGGTATGCCTATGCAGCAGTTGCAGGATGCTGAACAAACCAGTCTGTATGTTACGGCTGATTATCATCATTTAACCTTGAGCAGTCATTTTCAGCCTATTTTCAGTATCTCGCATCGTCGTCCAGTCGGCTATGAAGGGCTGATTCGCGCGGTTGACCCTCAAAAACATCCACACTCGCCGTTGGAGCTGCTGGCTATACCGCAAAATGCTGTCGAAAACCTGTCTCTGGATCGGCTTTGTCGCCGATTGCATATGCACAATTTTGCCCGTCAGCCAAATGGAGAAGCATGGTTGTTTCTGAATCTTAATTCACAATGTCTGGTTTCTGAGCGGCCTGACGCTGGCTTTATGAACGCTTTATTTGAGCAAACCGGTATTCCCCCTCATCGGGTGGTTATTGAAATCCTCGAAAGTGAAATTGATGACAGGCAGTACTTACGCAGCTTGATTCGCCACTTTCGTGAACTTGGATGCCTGATTGCCATCGATGATTTTGGTGCAGGACATTCGAATTTTGATCGAATTTGGGAGCTGGAACCGGATATCGTGAAAATCGATCGCAGTATGATTCGTGGAGCAGGCACTTCCAGCCGAGTTGAACGTATTTTGACTGGGGTCGTGTCATTGATCCATGAAGCGGGCAGTCTGGTGATCATTGAAGGTGTTGAAACGGAGCGCGAAGCCTTAGTCGCCATAGCAGCCAATGCCGATATGATTCAGGGCTTTTATTTCGCCAAGCCGCAACCACGTATTACCCATGACCTGAAATTTGCTGAAGTGATTGACCATCTGCTTAAAATTCAACAGCGTCAGCGGTTTAAAAATAGTCACCAGATGAATCAGGATTTCAAAAAAATCGAATCTTTGTTTCGTCAGGCGGTCAGTGAGTTTTCAATCACTAATGCATTTGATACCAGCACCAAAATTTTATTTAAAGAAAAGCGCGCCGTACGTTGTTATTTGTTGGACGAAGTTGGTTTCCAGATGGCACGCAATGTTTATTCTCCACATTACCAACAAAAGATGGACACCCGTTTTACCCCGCTATTATCTGGTGATAATGCCAATTGGTCCCATAAACACTACCACTTCCGTGCTATCGAACATCCTGGGGAAATGCAGCTCAGTCGACCCTATCTGTCGGTTGCTGACTCTCGTATGTGTATTACCGTTTCCCAGACAGTAGTCGTGCATAACAAACTTTATGTGTTTTGTTGTGATCTAGATTGGCAAGATGATTGATAGCCAAAATCTAACATCATAATCAGCACACAATGTTATGACAGGGGGGAACATGTTTGAGGTGATTAAAAAGTACCGACATTTTTTGTTGCCACTCAGTTTAGTGGTGATATTTGATATCACCTTATTGGCAATGAATTATGGTATCTCTGCCCAGTTGGAAGCCTCATCAATCAATATAAACATTGCCGGTCGGCAACGCATGTTATCGCAGAAAATGACCAAATCTTTGTTGCTAATGCATTATCAGCAACAACAGGGATTAAATATCCAAGCGGCCTACCAAGAACTGATGGACGCCATGACTTTATTTGATCAAACCCTAATCGCCATGAGCAACGGCGGCGAAACACTTAGCGCCGATAGTAAACTTATTCAGGTTAAGCAACTTAAAGAAACCGCAATTCAAAAAACACTGATGCAATCAATTGAATTATGGGAGCCACTGTATAAATCAATTCAACAAATGCAACTTAGTGAATCAGAGGTGGATCAACTGGTCGATGCTATGGTGGCGGATAATCTGCAGTTGCTGGCGTTAATGAATAAATTGACCGTGCAAATAGAAGCCTCAGCCAAACGGCAGACTTATCTATTGCGAGGTTTACAAACCATTATTGTGATCCTGATTTTATTGTCATTTGCCATGGCGATTAATCGCTTGATTCGCCGTGAACAATATTTCAGCAAATTGATGGAAAAAAGCTCGGATATTGTTATTGGGATCAATTCGGCTACCAGCCGTATTACCTTTATCAGTGCGTCGGTGAAGTTACTGTTACAACACGACGAAATGTATTATTTGGGCCAGCCTTATCATCGATTGTTTAATCAGGAATCCGCTACGAGAATTTCACATTTGTTATTGCTGGCTAAGAAGTTTAGACCCTTACCCTATAGCCGTTGTGAAGTGCAGTTGGTCAGAGCCGACGATAAACTAATTGATGCCGAAATGTTGCTACAGCTTAATCGTAGTGAAGATGGTCGTACCATTGAACTTAGCGCTGATATTCGTGATATTACTGAACGTAAACAACTGGAATTAGCGTTGACTGAAATGGCACATAAGGACAGTTTGACTGGCCTGCCGAATCGGGCACAGTTCAGTTTATTAGCACAGCAGGCCATCTTGCAGGCACACCGTAAGGGCTATTCCATTGCGATGATGTTTATTGATTTGGATGACTTTAAGTCTGTAAATGATATGTGTGGTCATCATGTGGGTGATGCATTGTTAATTGAAGTTGCTCAACGCATTAGTCAACGCTTACGAGCATCAGATACTGTATTCCGTATTGGTGGAGATGAGTTTGTGGTGTTGATCAGTGATGTGGCACAAGATCAGCATTTGCAAACGGTGGGCGATAAAATTATTGCTGCATTATCTGAAAAAATGCTGATAGATAATTGCCCGTGTCAGATAGGCGCCAGCATTGGCATTGCTCGCTATCCAGAAGATGGAGAAAACATTGATGCCTTGCTTAAAGCTGCTGATGAAGCAATGTATCGAGTCAAACAATCAGGTAAAAATGCCGTGGCGTTTGTTGCCTGAACTACTGCACAGCCGTGGTGCGCTATCAGCCATTTTGATTTAAATAAGTGCATTAGATACCTGTTTAAAGCTCGATGCGATAATAAAATCAATAACTTAAAAGTTGGCATAATTCCCGCTTAGAAGGTTTACCAATGTCGGTCAAACGTTCTGAAGTGAGAACACCATGTCTGCCTCAAATTTAAAATTTTTATCCTTCAGCGGTAACAGCCGCATTTTACATCTTAGCTGGATGGCCTTTTTTATCAGTTTTGTGGTCTGGTTTAACCATGCACCGCTACTGGTTTCGATTAAAGAAACTCTTGGCCTCACCGACCAGCAAATTAAAACCTTATTAATCCTAAACGTAGCATTGACCATTCCTGCCCGAATCGTGGTGGGTATGCTGGTTGATAAATACGGCCCCAAAATCATGTATTCATTACTACTGGGCATTTCCAGTATGTTGTGTTTCTTTTTTGCGATAGCTGACAGTTTCGAACAAATGGCCTTAGCCCGTTTTATGCTGGGTTTTGTTGGGGCCGGTTTTGTTATCGGTATCCGGATGATTTCAGAATGGTTTCCGGCCAAACAAGTTGGTCTGGCTGAAGGCATTTACGGCGGCTGGGGAAATTTCGGTTCCGCTGCAGCGGCAATGAGTCTGCCGACGATTGCTTTGATGTTTGGCGGTGAAGAAGGCTGGCGATATGCAGTGGCTTTGACCGGGTTTATTGCCTTGGTTTATGCGTTTATTTATTACAACAGCGTTTCTGATACACCTAAAGGTTCCACGTATTTCAAACCGAAAAAATCTGGGGCGATGGAGGTGACCAGCAAAGGTGACTTTGCGTTATTAATTCTAATGACCATCCCCATGTATGGCGCTTTAGGTTTGTTAGCTTGGAAACTGTCTCCTAACGGTGTGGCGTTATTATCTGGCTCGGTCACACTTATGATTTACCTTGTTTTGGTATTGTTATTTTTGTATCAGCTTTATCATATTTATCAGGTCAACAAATCCATATTCCATACTCCAGTGCCAGAGATTCATCGTTATAAATTCAAACAAGTTGCTGTGCTGAATTTGGCCTATCTGGCTACCTTTGGATCAGAATTGGCGGTGGTTTCCATGTTACCGTTATTTTTCAGTGAAACATTTGATATTACAGCGGTTCAAGCGGGTTTATTGGCATCGGGTTTTGCATTTATGAATCTGGTTTCACGTCCAACCGGCGGCTATTTCAGTGATAAGCTTGGTCGTAAACTGACATTAACTATTTGTCTGGCAGGTCTGGCTGTGGGCTATTTTGTTATGGGCCTGATTACGCCCGAATGGTTTATTGTGTTAGCTGTGTTGGCAACCATGTGCTGTTCGTTCTTTGTTCAGGCAGGTGAGGGCGCGGTTTTTGCTGTAGTACCTTTGGTTCAGCGTCGTCTGACTGGACAAATTGCTGGTATGGCAGGTGCTTATGGTAATGTCGGTGCATTGTTATTTTTAACTGTTTTATCGGTGGTGTCTGCACAGTTGTTTTTCTGGGTGATTGCTGCCACCGCTGTTGTTACCTTGATCGTAGTGCAATTTATGGATGAGCCGCGCGGCCAGATGGCAGAAGTATTGCCGGATGGTACCGTGCAAATGATCGACGTGCATTAAACGGGATCGAGATCATGCTGAAAGTCCGTTGCGGACAATACTCGCGGGCCGGGGTAAAAGCAGAAAATCAGGATGCGATTGGTTTTTATGCCCCGGAAAATAACTTGTTGCTGGAAAGTAAGGGGGCCATCTGTGCAATTGCCGATGGTATCAGTAGCAGCGAGCAGGCCCGTGAGGCCAGTCATGCAGCCATCACCGGATTTATTGCTGATTATTTCAGCACACCAGATACCTGGTCGGTCAAACAATCCGGTGGCAAGGTTTTAACGGCGATTAATGTCTGGCTGTGTGGGCAGAGTCATCAGTTTCGGGAAATGTCGCGAGGCTTTGCCACTACCTTTTCGGCGGTGATTATCAAATCAGTTACGGCGCACTTGTTCCATGTCGGCGATGCCCGAATCTATCTTTTTCGCAACAATACGCTGGAGCAACTTACTCAAGACCATCGGATAAAACTGGAGGAAGGTAAGGAATATCTGGGTCGGGCATTGGGAGTCGATTATGCTTTGGATATCGACTATAAAAACCTGGCTGTGGAACAGGGTGATGTCTTTATCTTGATGACTGATGGCGTTTATGAGTTTGTTGCCGACAATGTCATCAAGCAACAATTAAGCGACAACACAGATCCTGAGCAGTGTGCCAAAGTCTTGTGTGAGTTAGCGTTGCAAAACGGCAGTGGTGACAATGTAAGTTGCCAAGTATTTTGTATTGACGAGTTGTCTGAACCCAAACCCGATGAAGTCTATGCCCGATTAATGGCATTACCATTCCCGCCGGAATTGTATGAAGGTGTCATTCTTGATGGTTACCGGGTATTACGTGAATTGCATGCTAGTTCAACCAGTCAGTTGTATCTGGCTATTGATACCGAAACTCAGCAGAAAGTAGTGTTGAAAACACCATCGGTGAATTTCGAAGATGATCCGGCTTATCTGGAACGTTTCCAGTTGGAAGAGTGGATTGGTCGACGAATTGATAATGCCCACGTAGTACGCATTGTCGAACAACAACGTCCACGGCGTTTTTTGTTTTATGTGATGGAATATATCGCGGGCAAAACGCTGCAACAGAAACTGGATGATGAAGGACCGCTGAGCCTAAGTGAAGTTAGGCAAATACTTCCACAATTAATCTCCGGACTACGGGCGTTTCATCGTCTGGATATGCTGCATCAGGATCTTAAGCCCGGCAATGTCATGCTTAGTGATGAAGGTGTAGTTAAAATTATTGATTTTGGTTCTACCCGAATCGCAGGTATCGCTGATGTCGCTTCGCCGATCGAACGCAAAAAACTATTGGGAACTAGAGAATTTACCGCTCCCGAATATTTGCTGGGTGAACAGGCAGGAGTACAGGCCGATCAATTTTCGTTGGGCTCGATCGTTTATCACTTGCTGAGTGGCCAACTACCTTACGGAAAGCGTTTCGAAAAACAAATGAATCGTCAGCAATTGAGTCGACTGACTTATCAACCATTAACGCTATTGCAGGCGGAGATCCCGGTCTGGGTGGATAAGGCTATTGAAAAATCGGTGCAGCTTAATCCGCAACGGCGTTATGAAGCGTTATCTGAGCTGCAAACTGACATCATAAAACCTAACCCAGCTTTTTTGCATGATGCATATGTTCCTTTAATAGAACGTCATCCGGTGAGATTCTGGCAAATACTAGCAACTTTGAGCTTGGTGTTTAATCTGATATTGCTTTACCTAATGGTAGGCTAGGGGAATCACTTTTAATAACACTTGAATGATTTAATTCAGAGACAAAAAAGCCGGGAAGAATCCCGGCTTTTAGATTGCTTTGATACGGTTTTACCTGATTGGCAAGAAATACAATTTTCCGCCTTTCATATCGGGCATCAAAAGATGTTTGCCATCAGCTGATAAGGCAATATCGGCCGCGGTTTCATATTCATCTGTGATGAGTTGTGGCGTGGCTTTGGCTTCGTTTAGCTGCCATACCTTGCCGTTATTCCAATCACTGATATATAAAAATCCATCGGTATCCCGAACTAACCCATCAGCACCACCAAAACCACTGTTTACTTTTGTGGCTTTCGCTGAGGCAATATCCAGTTGAAATAAATCACCTGTGCCAAAATCAGCTACCAGCATTTTGTTGTAACCATCCATCAGCAGACCATTAGGACGTTTAATGCCGGATTTTGAATTGATTATTTCAGTCGTTTTACCATTTGTTGTGACTTGATAAATTCCAGCATCTTTGCCGTTATCGTCGCCACTATCAGATACATAAATTACGCCGTGACCATCAATTTCAACATCATTGAGAAACACTGGTTTACCTGGAAAGTCAGCTGGTTTAACCATCACTTCGCTTTGGCCATCCATGCTGATTTTCACCAATTGATCGACATCGGCAACGTATAAAGTGTTGTTAAACATATCGATGCCTTTTGGATCGTTCAGGCCATCAACTAAGGTTTCAGTGCTGCCATCGGTGTTTACTACAGTAACTTTGCCATCACCTTTTTTACCAAACTCACCGATTTCAGTGACAAATACACGACCATCAGGATGAGTAATAGCAGATTCTGGCATCACCAGCCCTTCAACTGTTTTGGTTGAATGACTTGTGTTGGTGGTTTTGTCAGCGGCTTTTTCTTCACCATAACTGACACGATAAATCACGCCATTGAAATCATCCGAAACCAGCACTGAGCCATCAGGTAATTGCAGTACATCAGTTGGACGTCCCCAAGCTTCACCATCGACCAACCAGCCGTCGATAAAGGTTTCATGACCACTGACCTTATTGTTTTCATCAAATGTGACACGCATCAACTGATAGCCAACAGGTTCTGTGCGGTTCCAAGAACCATGTTGAGCAATGATGACATCGCCTTTAAAGTCTTCTGGAAACATATTGCCGGTATAAAACTTCATGCCCAACGCAGCGGTATGCGCTTGAAACTCGGTAACCGGATAAGTCACGTCTTTCGGTGGTGTTTTATCAGCCCAATCTTCATGGCGCTCTTTACCGCCGGCATAATAAGGAAAGCCAAAGTGCATGCCTTTTTCAGGTGCAGCATTTAATTCACCGGGCGGGATATCATCACCCATCATATCGGTGTTGTTATCAGTGAAATAAAGCACACCGGTTTCTGGTTGGAAATCCATACCAACTGAGTTACGAATGCCTTCGGCAAAAATCTCAGCATCACTACCATCTGGATTCATCCGGATAATCGTGGCTTCCAGATTATTTACTTCACAGATATTGCAGGGTGCACCAACGGTGACATAGAGTTTGCCGTCCGGTCCGAAATCAATATAACGCCAGCCGTGATGTGCTTTGTCCGGCAGATCTTCATAAATGACTTCTCGCATTTCCTTAAACGGAAGGGTGAGGTCAAAACCAGGCGCTGCATAACGGGCAATGCGGTTTTGTTCGGCGATATATAAATTGCCCTGATACATGGCAACACCGTTACCGATGTTGAGATCGTCAAGAATAGTGACTACCTCATCGGCTTTGCGATCTTTATTACGATCCACCACAGCATAAGCTTTAGGACCACGCGTACCGACAAAAACGGTACCAGTTGATTGGCCCAACGCCATTTGGCGTGCACCTGGCACTTCGGCATAGACTTCAACTTTAAAACCATCTGGCACATTGAGTTTATGAAGGTTTTTTTCGACATCAGCCGCATCGGCAAAGCTGGCAGTACTGAACATGCCAAGCGAGGAAAGCGTTAAAAAGCTGAGTGTTTTAAGGGTAAATTTCATGGATATCCTCCATTAATGTAAAAAAGTGGTATCAGGTTGTAACGATGATCTTGCCGATTTGTTGATTGGATTCCATGTACTGATGAGCAGCAACAATGTCATCCAAGGAAAAAGTTTTGGCAATAATCGGTTTGAGGTGTCCGGCAGTTAGGCCTTTATCGATAAACTCTACACCGCGTTGCAAGCGTTTGGCATCTTGGGTGATTTCAAACAGGGTATACCCCCGAAAGCTTAATCCTTTAGCCAAAGCAGCAAACAGCGGGAACATTGTGTTTTCTGTACTGAGTGCGCCATAAACAAAAATTTGTGCAAATTGGCCACAGGCATCGGCCAATTTATTTAAGACGGGTCCGGCGACAGGATCAAATACCATGTCTGCGCCTTTTCCACCCGTTATCAACATCACCTGTTCAGCTATCTGTTGGGACTCACTGACAATAACGTGTTTGGCGCCGTGTTTTAGCAATAGGCCTTTTTTCTCAGCTGTGCGGGTGATTGCAACCGGAGTTGCACCTACCTGATTAGCTACCTGAATGGCTGCCAGCCCGACACTGCTTGAGGCTGCTGAAATCAGCACTGTCTGACCTTCTGCTAATTCTCCGATATCAACCAGTGCGCCCCAAGCGGTGAGATATTGCATCCAAACAGCGGCTGCTTCATTGTCAGAAATATTGGCGGGTTGTTTAACGATGGCATGAACGGGTAGCACGGCTTTTTCAGCATAAGTGCCATATTGGTTCATTGAAAAAGATGGGATCACATTGACCTTGTCGCCAACGTTGAATTGACTGACATTGGAACCGACTTGTTCGATGATGCCTGAAGCCTCGTAGCCGAGACGGGCTGGGAGTGTGGGTGTTTCCAGATATTGTCCACTTCGAAACATAACTTCAGCACGATTTAGACCAATGCTGTTAATTTTGAGCAGCACTTCATCGGCTTGAGGCGGGGATAGCTCGATACTGTCCAGTTTTAATACTTCTGGTCCACCTGTTTGATGGAAACGAGCGACTTTGCTCATAAAATCTCCGGGTAGTTGATAGGAATTATTTAGCGGGTGATTAATACGCGATCAAAAGTGGTATCAATAAAAGCTTGCAGAGGCGCAACACTGGAATTCATCTTGGCACGTAAAATTGCACCTTGCCAGCCGGATAGTAAAAACTCGGCAAGTTGATGTATGTCGTTATCTTCGGCAAGCTCACCGCAATCAATAGCTGCTTGTAGACACAGGCTAAATTGTTGTTTCCAGCCTTCGAAAACCTGATCCAATCGTACTCTGAATGTTTCATTTTGGCTGGAGAATTCCTGTCCTAATGTGCCAATCAGGCAGCCACGTTTGCACTTACCTTCACTGATTGTTTCCAGCCCGTTTTGCAGATAGTTACGAATCCTTTGCAGTGGACTGACTTTGGTATCGCTGAGAAACGAGGCAATTTTTTCGTTATAGGCAATCGCGAATTCATCAATGATAGCGAGGCCGAAATCTTCTTTACTAGCAAAATAATAATAAAACGACCCTTTCGGCACGCCAGCGGTTTTTAACACGGTATTTAAGCCTGTTGGGTTAAAACCATGGCTGCCGATAACGTCGGTACCCACTTTGATTAATGATTGTCTTGTTTGAATGCGTGCCATATTAGACCGGTCGTCTAGTTATTTTTCGTTCACGATAGACCAATCGTCTAGTAAATGCAAACCATGTTAAATCAACAGCGCAAAATTACTGATTCATGTTTAAATCAACATGAACTTAGTTTGATGTAAAAGGCTCATAAAGCTTTAACCTATATTTTCGTGCTCGATGCGGGCAGTGAATTCATAAAAAGGAGAGCGTTAATGGGTAGCAAAACATTGAAGTATTTGCCGCTGGCATTGTTGTTAGGTTTCAATATAAATCCTGTTTCAGCAGAGCAAGCAGAAAAATCGACGGTCGAAAAGATTGTTGATGTACAGCATGATTTATTCAAAGGACCCCGAGAAGGATTACGTTCCAACCATACAAAAGGGGTGGTGTTAACCGGCGTGTTCCATCCGGCTGAGTCAGCAAGACAAATTACTTCTGCAGCACATTTGCAACAGCAATCCTCACCAATAGTCGTACGTTTTTCTAATGCAACCGGGTTTCCAGATATTGCCGATAATGATCCTAAAGGATTAGCCAAAGGGATGGCGATGCGTATTGATTTGGGCGATGAGGAATATACCGATATGGTAATGAGCTCAGTGCCACGTTTTCCGGTGGCAACACCAGAAGCCTTTTTGGAAATGCTCACTGCTGTAAGAGATTCTGCCAATTCAGAAGCAGAGACCAAACCTATTCAACAATTTTTAGCGAATAACCCTAAAGCCAAGCATTTTGTTGAATATCCCAAACCTTTTCCAGCCAGTTTTGCCAATCTGTCCTACCATGGTATCAATGCGTTTAAGTTTACCAATAGCGAAGGTGAGTCGGTTTATGGTCGCTATATTGTGACCCCATTAGATGGTGTGAAAACATTGGAAAAAGCTGATGCCGAAGCACAAAACGAAAACTATTTGATGAATGAAATTCGTGAGCGCTTACCTGAAGAAGCTGCCGAGTTTCGTTTGTCGGTGCAAATTGCTGAAACAGGCGATGAAGTGAATGATGCAACGGTAATTTGGCCTGATGACCGTCAAGTAGTTGAGTTAGGGACTATAGTGATCGAGGCACCAATGGCTGATGCTGCAGAGTATGAAAAAGCGACAATGTTTAATCCATTGGCTTTGCCAGAGGGGATTGAACCATCTGCTGATCCTATTTTATTGGCCAGACCGGGTGCTTATGCAGTGAGTTTTCAACATCGTATGGATTAATCGGCAGTACGACTGAAGCTAACCATACCGCGAGTAAATTTTTGAACATTCAAAGAGGATTGTTATGACACAAGCATCACAAACATTAAGAGATATTGTCGGCTTAGGGCATCAGCCGGCAAAGTTGAGTGATTCAGCATTAATCATGATTGATTGTCAGAACACCTATCGGACCGGTGTTATGCAGCTCACGGGTGTGGAAAAAGCCATTATTGAAGCCAAAGCTTTGCTAGAACGGGCTAGGGCGTTAAACATTCCTATCATTCATATTCAGCACGATGGAGGTGTGGGTTCACCTTATGACCTGACCACTGAAATTGGACAGATTTCAGATGAAGTGGCCCCGAAAGATGGGGAATATGTGATTACTAAAAACTTCCCTAATTCGTTTGTGCAAACTGAATTGGATGAGCGGCTAAAATCATTGAATATTGAGAATATCGTTTTGGCTGGCTTTATGACGCATATGTGTGTGAATTCCACAGCACATGGCGCGTTTAATTTGGGCTATAAACCTACAGTTGTTGCGAGTGCTACAGCAACTCGACCACTGCAGGCGGCTGGTGAAAAGGTTGTTTCAGCTGAACAGGTTCAGGATGGAGCAATTGCCTCAACACGTGATCTATACGCTGCAGTAGTCGATAGTGTTGCTGATTTGCCTGATTAAATTTCACAAAAAAGCCCGGTAGTAGTTTTCACCGGGCGTTTGAGTTGGATTACATAAGCAGTTATGACATTGGTGACGTGATCCAGAGTAATCTCATCACGGTCATAAATTTTATTAAACTCGGCGACATACTGAGGAATTGAACGTAATACATCAATCGCAAAAGAATGGCTGAAGACCATTTCCATCGGATTAGCGATTGGCCCAGCGGCGTTCTTGCAAATTGGCCGCACGACCATCTCAGAATTGTGCGAAGTTCATATTGGAATTCAGCAAGGTAGGTGACTTAATAGAACCTTCCGGCCATTTATGACCAATTGAGGTGGGTATAATCGCTGCCTACCATGCTGAGGATAGGACAGGAATTACAATAAATAAAACCGGAACAAGCCCTTGGATCAAAAAAGAGTTTTTTCCCGAGTTCAACTTTACCGAGTTCGGCAATAATAAAGGTCTGGATGGGGTTAATTGGTTCACTTGCCAAGCGGTCTGCGAAGACAGGTTGTGATATATGGCGCTGTAACGAGGCTTAATAAAGTTTTATGCATAAAACTCACCTCAATTATCTGAATAATGTAGTTGTTCAAAATTTGATTGTAGGTGGTGTTGTTTGCTGTAGGGTTAACAGTGGTTGAATTGATCTGAATCACATATGTGATGGTTTAAGGTGAATAATGTTCGTTGCAGAATAATTGTTAGCATAACTAAAAAATAATTTAAGAGAGAAAACTATGCGTCTAAAAGACATCATCTGGTTAGGAGGGCTGCTAGTAAGCTTATCCATGCCACTTTCAGCGGCAGAGATTGAATGGCCAGTTTATGGTGGCGATGATCTTCATCAACGCCATAGCAAGTTGACACAAATTAATAAAAGTAATGTCTCGGGTCTAATTGAAGCGTGGGAATTTGATACCGGGGTTAACGAGACCTTCCAAGCTACGCCGGTGGTACTAGATGGTGTAATGTATGTTTCCCTCCCATTTAATGATGTGGTCGCCTTGGATGCCGCCAACGGCACACTGATCTGGCGTTACGAGCATGAGTTGGATAAAGGCTATCCCATTTGTTGCGGTCCAGCGAACCGTGGTGTTGCGGTTGCGAACGGCATGGTGTTTACCGGGACTATTGATGCAAGACTGATTGCATTAGATGCCAAAACGGGTGAAAAACGCTGGGATAATCGGGTGATTGGTGAAAATAGTGGCATCAAAGAAGATGCAAGCACCCTGGATGATACTGAGCTTGGCAGTGTTTCAGGTACCTCTGGAGCAGGCATCAATATGGCGCCGATGATTTATCAAGATACGGTGATTATTGGTATTACCGGAGTTGGCTATGGCTTACATCTGGATGCGACGGATTCTGACTCACCATTGGGCGCTGTGGTGGGGATTGCTGGAAAATATGGCCGCCGTGGATTTATGGCCGGATTTGATATCAATAGTGGAAAATTGAAATGGCAATTTGACACCATTAAGTCAGAAGGATGGGAAGGGGATTTTGTCACTAAAACCGCTGATGGAATTGAGTTACCTCGTGATATCGAAAAAGAAAAGTCGGCATTAAAACAACACGATGATGCGTGGCGTTATGGCGGTGCTTCTGCCTGGAGTACACCTGTCATCGATCCGTACACTGGGATTCTGCATTTCGGCACCGGTAATCCTTCGCCTCAGATGGAAGGCTCATCCAGACCTGGCGATAACCTTTATAGCAGTTCTTTACTAGCTCTGGATGCAAGTAGTGGTGATTATCGCTGGCACTACCAGCAAGTACCCCATGATAGTTGGGGTTATGATGTTGCCAGTCCTCCGGTATTGTTTGATATAACAATTCAAGGAAAGCCAACTCCTGCCATCGGTCAGGCGGGGAAAACCGGTTGGTTTTACGTGCATGACAGACGTAATGGTAAATTTCTTTATAAAAGTGAAGCCTTTGTACCGCAAAAAAATATGTTTTCACTTCCCAGCAAAGAAGGCACGGTAATTTATCCTGGGGTAATGGGCGGGGCAAACTGGTCACCGGTGTCAGTGGATGCCCGTAGACGTTTAGTGTTTATTGCGGCCATTCATTGGCCGGTTGAATATAAGTTGCACGAACAAGCCGCGAGTGATGGTAAAGAAGCGGTACGCTATTCTTCGATGTCACCATTGAATACCGACGAAAAACATGGATTATTAACAGCCATTGATTTGGATAATGGCAAAATTGTCTGGCAGGTTAAAACCGAAAATCCATTAATTGGAGGCGTATTAAGTACAGCGAGTGGTCTGGTATTTGTTGGTGAAGGCAATGGAGAGTTGATGGCTTTTGATGCTGATTCGGGTGAAAAACGCTGGAGTGCAAAAACCGAGGCTGGTGTGAATGCACCGCCAATCACTTACAGTATTAATGGCAAACAACATATCGCTGTTGCTGTCGGTGGAAATCGTTTGTTCGGATTTAAAACTGGGCAGAAAATTCAAGTCTGGCGTCTGCCTTGAAAAGATTCTTTTTCCGGTAATGGCAGCGTTTCAAACCTTAATATTGACGGTATGACGTATTTGGAAATATTGCATAAATGAATAGTATTAAGGCGCGGGTGATCCTGCTTTGTGTCGGTTTGATTTTATTGACGGCTTTAGCTATGCAGCTCAGCCATGGCTGGTTTATCAATCAACATAACCAACGGCAGATTCATCACCAGGTTGCCAATGCATCACATTTTTTGCATCAATATATCGATAGTCGTGAATCTAGCTTGCGTTATTCCACTGACGTAATCATTCAGGATTTTGGTTTTAGACAGACCATTGCTAGTAACGATTTACCAACGATTAAAAGCATGCTGACAAACCATGCAGAAAGAATCCAAGCTGACTTGATGCTTTTGGTGAGTAATCAAGGTGAACTTATTGCATCAAATGAGTTGGATGTACCACTAATCGAATTGGCTGATATCAATTGGTTGGCATTTCATGAGGCTTCAGAACAAGGCCAGTATGTAGAGATAAATGAGCATCTTTACCGTTTGTTTAGTTTGCCAGTTCAGGCGCCACATCAAGTCGCCATTGCCGTTATTGCGTTTGAAATAAATGTCCCATTGCTGGAAGAATTAAAGCTCAAAACTGGGTTGGATATTATTTTTCAGTCATCGCAATCCAATTTGTTTTTAACGACTTACCCTATTGATAAAAAGCAATTTGAAAAGATATTAGAAAATGATGGTTCGCCGACTTTGTGGTGGCAACGCTCTCAATATTTGTTGGAGAAAGTACCGTTAGCAAGTCCAATGGAGCAACAAATACAATTGTTTTTGCTGGCTGATTTATCAGTGTTTTACCGAGTCTTTGATCAGTTAAATTACTCCTTGCTAGCACTCACCTTATTTATCGTATTACTGGCTGTCATTCTCAGTACGCTGTTGGCCCGTCGATTGGCAAATCCCTTATCCCATCTGTATCAGGATTTAATTTATCGGGCCAACCACGATCATTTAACCACGCTGTTAAACCGGCATGCCGCAATTGAGCGCATTTCGGAAGAGCTGCAACGATCTTCGCGTACTGACCTAATTTATTGCATTGCATTATGTGACATCGATAATTTTAAAAAAATTAACGATACCTATGGTCATGCTGTTGGTGATGAAGTGTTACGCCGGTTTGCTTCTAGATTGAAAACCACGTTACGTAACTATGATGTGTTAGGGCGGTTCGGTGGGGAAGAGTTTTTAATCGCTTTACAATTAAAGCCCGAAGAGGCAACAGCTTCATTTGAACGTTTAAGAACAATTATTGATTCAGCACCCATTGCCGGTGGTTCCGATTTAATTCCGGTGACTATGAGCTGTGGGGTCTGTTTGTTATGGCCGGAAGAGGCTGTACCGCCGATGGATGTGATTTTACAGGCGGCTGATACAGCACTCTATAAAGCGAAAGATCATGGCCGAAATCAGGTGGTTTTTACCCATGTACCGCAGTTTCCGCTGGTGGAAGCAGAGATAGAGAATGAAGAGTAATCAGAGATAAATAATTTCTTTGCGTAATGGCGCCAAACGGGCAATAAGTTGATTTTGAATACGGTGGGGAATGCCTTCGGTATCCATGGCGTTAATTAATAAATCCACTAGATGATTAAAGTCTTTTTCATTGATATTCATACCCGTATGAATATCGACCATATTATCGCCAGTGTAGCTGCACGGTCCGTCCGAAATCGCACAAAAGTGTTCTATCAGGTTTTCTTTAAATCGACTGACACGTGCTTCAGCAAAATAATGAAAAACCTGCTGATCCTGACCAATTTCTTGGATAAGGTTTTCCACAATATTATTGATTCCAGCTTCACCCCCTAATTGCTCATATAACGTTTTTTGGGAGGTAGTTGCACAGCCAGAAACCAACAAACCAACAACTATTAACAGGCTGGAGAAATATTTTGTAAACATTAAAAATAACCCGTTACAGAAAAGTAGGCGCCTTTTTGGTTTTTGGCTCCAGCAATTTCACCCAAATCCAACCAAGCCCCGGTGACGCTGATAACTTTATTAGGAAACCAGGAGACAAAAATATTCGACCAGTCATCTTCTTTTACACCTAGATTATCGGGCTTTTGACGGTATTCAACGCCCAGTGCCAAGTGCCGTCCAAAAAGAACCGCTGTCGAAGCTTCGAGAACGATTTCTCTCTGATTGCCACGCTCAGCATTACCAAAGCCCAGCAATCCAGTTTGATTGGCTTCAGTGGAGCGAGCAGTAATGTTCCATAGCCAGTTGTAGCCGCCAATCGCACCAAGATGCAGTTTACTGGCGGCTAAATAAATATCTGTTCCAGAATCTTCATCAGCCCCTAACAAATCCGCGACTAACGGGTCATCAAGTTTTTTATGCTGAATCCCCAAGCTGATTTGTGGAAAACGACTGTAAACGATATCCCCATAAAGTCTGGCTTTAACCCCTAATACACGTTGTTTGATATCTAGATTTAGCGCATCAACATGAAACTTTTGTTTAGCCACAGAAAATTCAACACGATCATAAAAAGTCGCTTGAGCTCCGCAGACACGCAGGTCGTAATCATCAACATTGGCGCCGCTGCAAAATACATTGGCAGCAATTTCATCACGGCTGCCGTAGCCTGCTAATTGTGCCCATGGGACAAAACCACCGCCACCCGTACCTTCGATTTGTGAAATGCCTGGCGTGGCAATTAATTTGCCATCGGCAGCAAAAAGCTGACTAGTGAGTGTCAATGTCAGCAGAAATAGAATAAGTTGCATTATTTTCACCTAACCAAGCCACAAGATCTTCAGCATCTCGAGGTTTACTAATTAAATATCCCTGCACGCTATCGCAATCCATTTCTTTTAACAATTCATAACTGGCCCGGTTTTCCACACCTTCAGCGACCACTTTTAAACCCAATGAGTGAGCAAGATGAATGGTCGACCAAACTATTTTTTGATCTGTGAGAGAGCTATCCAAATTGCGGATAAAACTCATGTCCAATTTAAGTTCATCGACGGGTAAGATTTTCAATTTGGATAAAGAGGATTGACCAATACCGTAATCATCGACCGCAATTTTGTAGCCAGACTGCTTTAAGCTATTAAGTACTTCTATGCCCAAGGTTTCATCATGCATGATATCGCGTTCAGTAATCTCAATCGTGACTGACTCAGCCGGTATCTGGTGATGTACAATTTGCTTATTCAAATAGTTACAAAAGTCAGGATGGGCTAAATCTTCGGCCGATACATTAATAGCGGCACTTAGCTCTAGGCCTTGATTACGCCAGATGCGGAGTTGTTTGAATGTTTCATTAACGACCCAATGTGTTAATTCAACAATTAAGCCTGATTGTTCAGCAAGACCGATAAATTTATCGGGAGCAATACGGCCAAACCCTGGACGGTGCCAACGGATAAGGGTTTCTACCGTGTCCATTTTGCCATTATGCAGTTCTACTTTGGGTTGGAAGTTTAAAAACAGCTCAATATTATGGGGTTGCCTTAACAGCGCTTGCAGTGACTCTATCAGTGTTAATTCTTCTAAATGTTGTTCATCTTCGCCCGCTGTATAAATATGGATGGCTTGACGGTTGAGCCGAGCATGATCGGCTGCAATTCTGACCCGGCGCAGCATTATCTTACTGTCCAGTCCATGTTCAGGATAACAACATACGCCTGCATAGAACTGCAAATTCAAACTGATATTCCCGATTTGAAAAGGTTGATCTAAAGTTGCGAGCAGTGCTTCAACAATTTCCTTGGGGCGTTGATTAGGGAGTAACTGAATTACGGATAAAAATTCTATGCCTTCCAGTCGAGCATTGGTTTTAGCTGCTTGGGTATCAAATTGCTTGAGGCGACTGGATAATGCTGTCAGGCAGGCATCAGCTATTTCCGGGCCTAATCGGTCATTAATCTGCCTGAAATTTTGGATATACATCGCGATAACAACGCACTGACCATACTCTCGCAGGATCGCCCCGAGGCTACTGCGCATCGTGTGTATATTTAATAACCCCGTCAATGCATCATGTTGTGCCTGCCAGGTCACCACTTGTTCTCGTTGTTTGACTTCTTGCCCCATAGTACGAAGTGCTCCGGCTAAATCACGGATTTCACTGCTAGACTGACCTGGTTCAATCCAAGCATCATAGTTACCTTCGGCAAATTGGTTAGCAATCTTAACCAGTTTGGCTAAAGGTGTAGTTAAGGTATGCGCGATGATGGTGCTGATAACAATAGCTAACATGATCACCAGCAAAACAATCAACATGATTTGATAGGCCATATCATCATATTGTTTATAAATTGACCTTAGGTCGGCAGTGAACAAAATCCTGATAGGATTCAAACTGCTAGTGGCTGGCATAAAATCGGAACTAACAAAGGTAGGTCTATCTATCCATAGCCAATTTGAATTAGCGGCGTTTATTTGATCGATAAAGTGTTCATCGGTAGAAAAATCTTCCAAAGTTGAATAAACCGTTATGTCATTGTTCATAATGGTTAAATCCAGCCCGGTAAGATGTTTTAGTTCGAGCAGGGTCGTTTGATCGATTTCAAACCCCACCAGACTGTAGGCAATTGTTCGAGGTGCCATCACTGGTAACAGGATTAATTCATAGACTCGGTTATTGAGCATAACAAGATGTGCTACAGCAGGCTTTTCCAATAAATCTTTGACAATATCACTTAATATCGTCGGCTCATTCATGCTGGAACGGCTGCTAGAAATCAAACGGCCGGATAAATCGGTCAGTAGCATTAAATCGGCATTTATACGAGCCCCATGATTAGCCAGCACACTGGTAATGGTGTCTTTCTCTCCTGAGGTAATGGCTTGTTTGAAACCGAAATCTGCTGTCAAGACACGTGCTGAACTCACCAGACTGTTTTCAGTGGAACGAATATATTGACGTAGAATGTTTTCAGCACTGATGATGTTTTGGGCAATTTGTTGCTGGTTAAATTTGTTAGCTGACCACCAGGAAATAGACTGGATCACCAGGGTAGTCAATAAAACCAGTGCTAACGCAAATAACAAAATTTGCGTGCGTAATTTAGTGATGCGCAGTCGCACCAAACGTATCCTCAAATGATTCGCGTGAAGGTGGGGGCATTATTTTCATTTCGACAATGAATTCCCCTAAATCATTTTGTTTTAATTGGTCTATCTCATATGTTTCTCGGCTTTCTGGGCCTTTTACTGCATACGCATGCCAAATACTTATCTGAGGGGAGGCTAGGGTAGTTTCAATGTGAGCGATACCGAATTCGGAGGAAGTGTACGGTTGATGCTGAGCAACGTATATATATCCAATCATCGAGTCATGAATATTGCAGCCAACCACCACTACACCTGGTGTATTAAAAACTATTGGTTTCTCAGGCTTATCAGCATAGAGCTTGAGTTCAAAGGTTTTAGCTTCAGAAAAAGAGTAAACATGATGGCGGATATTATCACTGTTCGGAAAATCGACAGCCTGACCTTGTTGAATAATAATTTGTTCAGGGACAAAGGCTTTATTGATTTGGTCAATTACGGCAATGTTGGACGGTTGATCAGCAATTTCGGCAGAGTTAAGAATTTCAACTACCGCATTAGAAACGGGTTGTTGATGTTGATCGATTATTTTCAACTGAATAACATCCGCCTGTGCTGGTAAAGCCAGTGTGAATGAACCGAGCAGTAAGCTCACAGTAAAATGATAAAGAGATCTCAATGTCATATCCCGCGGTTATGGCCTGTAGGTAGGACTTGGTAAACTTTACACCAATCCTTGTTCCAGCATGGCATCCGCTACTTTACGGAATCCTGCAATATTGGCACCAAACGCTAGATTACACGGTTGGTGGAATTCTATCGCTGTTTCTGAACAGCGTTGATATATGTCTTTCATGATCTCTTGTAAACGTTTGTCCACTTCAGCAAATGACCATTGGATCATGCTAGCATTTTGTGCCATTTCCAGTTGGCTAGTTGCTACACCACCGGCATTGGCTGCTTTGGCTGGGCCAAAGTGAATCCCAGCCGCAATAATATGTGCTTGAGCTTCAGCAGTGCAAGGCATATTGGCTCCTTCCACAATACAGCTAACGCCATTTTCACTGAGCGCTTTTGCATCAGCTAGAGACAACTCATTCTGAGTCGCACAGGGGAACGCTGCATCCGCTTTTATTCTCCAAACGGCATGACCATCTTTAGGATAGTTTTCGACAGGGATGAACTGCGCATCAGGATGTGATTCCACATAGTGAATTAATGAACTCCGACGTTGTTCTTTTAATTCTCGGATAAGCATTAAATCAATGCCTTTTTCATGATAAATCGTACCGGTGCTATCAGTGCAGCTAATCGGCAAAGCGCCCAATTGGTACAACTTTTCGATGGTATGCGTAGCAACATTGCCAGCTCCTGATACCAGACATCTTTTACCATCCAAACTATCATCGTTAGCTTGCAGCATATTTTCGGTGAAATAGACTAAGCCATAACCCGTGGCTTCAGGGCGAACTAAAGAACCACCCCAATTGAGTGATTTTCCCGTCAGCACGCCTTCAAAGTGTCGATTCAAACGTTTGTATTGACCAAATAAATAGCCAATTTCCCGTTTCCCGACACCGATATCACCCGCCGGAACATCAATGGTTGCGCCAATGTGACGATGTAACTCGGTCATAAATGCCTGACAGAAGCGCATGATTTCCTGATCTGAACGATTTTTGGGATCAAAGTCTGCTCCCCCTTTACCCCCACCAAGCGATAAACCGGTTAATGCATTTTTGAAAATTTGCTCAAAGCCCAGAAATTTAATCGTGCTGGCATTCACCGAAGGATGGAAGCGAAGCCCACCTTTGTAAGGGCCAAGTGTAGAGCTGAATTGAACGCGGTAGCCCTTATTCACATGCACATTACCAGCATCATCATGCCAGACAACTCTAAACATAATTTGACGCTCGGGTTCAACAATACGGTCAATAATATTTTGTTGTAAATACTGCGGATTTCGGTCGATTAATGGGCGGATAGATTGCAGAATTTCTTCGGTGGCTTGATAAAACTCTGGTTGGCTTGGGCTGCTACGTTGCAGCTTTTTCATCGTTGTCTCAAGGTAAGACATTTATCACTCACTAGATTTAGTTACACGGGTTCGATTTAAGCTAAACAATTTAACAGAAACGCCGCCGTTTATCAGACTTGATATCACAACAATGGTTCATGGTACTGAATTGTTTGAATAAAGTTGGGGCGCTGGCAGCATGTTCTTAGCCTAATTTATTTGTATTCATGCCGGGGGAAATCGTAATTATTAGGCAAACAACTAGCTAAACATTAAATTCAGAGAAATCAATCTTTTCACCAGCTAGCTTTGATTGTTGATACTGGAAGAGAATTTGTTGGCGTTTGATACGGAATTTTAGACAAAAAAAAGGCCGTGTATAAACACGACCATTTAATTTATGGAGCCGGAGATAGGATTTGAACCTACGACCCACTGATTACAAATCAGTTGCTCTACCAACTGAGCTACACCGGCAACAAGAGGCGCATTATACAAACAGTGTGTGTGGCGTGCAAGCCTGAATCACTTGTTAAAACATAATGCTGAATCGGTTTATTTTTTTTCATTCACATGAGCTTAAATAAACGATTGCAAAAGTGGGGTGAATGATGGGGCTCGAACCCACGACAACCGGAATCACAATCCGGGACTCTACCAACTGAGCTACATTCACCACAGAAATCTATTCAAAAGCCACTCAAATTAATTTGGATGACTTTCAGGAAGTCGACAATTGTACTGCCTTTATTTTTCTGGTCAAGGGAAATTCAGTTCTAAGCTAAATCAAGGTCAATTTTCTTTTCATCAAGATCCACACGAACGACTTTGACACGAATCGAGTCACCCAAACGATAAGATTTACGTGTTCGTTCACCCATTAATCGGTGGCCACTAGCATCAAACTGGT
Organism: Methylophaga sp.; assembly: GCF_048266885.1. Classification (GTDB taxonomy): domain Bacteria; phylum Pseudomonadota; class Gammaproteobacteria; order Nitrosococcales; family Methylophagaceae; genus Methylophaga. The sequence continues at coordinate 25,243 of NZ_JBLWYR010000002.1, read as the reverse complement.
AGTAATCATTTTTTAATGCGGTGACGTGGACTAAACCTTCTATATAGATGTCACTCAGTTCAACAAATAAGCCAAAACCGGTTACTCCACTGATGACACCTTCATGGACTTCACCAACCCGATCCCGCATATATTCACATTTAAGCCAATCGGCAACATCACGAGTGGCTTCATCAGCACGTCGACTGGCCATTGAGCAATGTTCACCAAGTTGTACCATGGTTTCTTCGGAATAGTGCCAAGTCGTTTTCTTTTTCCTACTGATGGCATGTTTAATAGCACGATGAACTAACAAGTCAGGATAGCGACGAATCGGCGAGGTGAAATGGGCGTAAGCTTCCAATCCCAAACCAAAATGACCAAGATTGTCCGGTGAATAGACCGCTTGTTTCATGCTACGTAACATGACCGTTTGTAACAGATGCCCATCGGGACGTTTGCTGACGGTTTTCAGTAATGAAGCATAATGGCCGGGTTCAGGGGTATCGCCGCCACCTAAAAATAAACCCAGTTCACCTAAAAACTCACGCAGGCCCGACAGTTTTTCAACCGATGGTACTTCATGTACACGATACAAAACGGGCAGTTTGCTGGCGAGTAAATATTTTGCTGCTGCCACATTGGCGGCGATCATAAACTCTTCGATTAACCGATGAGCATCATTGCGTTTACGCGGTTCAATAGAAGCAATTTTCCGGTTTTCATCAAACAAGAATTGTGTTTCAGTCATTTCAAAGTCTATCGCACCGCGTTTTTCACGTGCTTTGAGCATGACGTGAAACAATTCATACATTGTTTCCAAGCCAGGAAGTACATGGGCGAATTGTTCGCGTAATGGAGCATCATTCTCTTGCAGGATGCTAGCAACTTGTTCGTAAATCAGTCGTGCTTTGGAGTTCATTACAGCTTGGTGAAATTTGTAAGATTCTATTTCGCCATCATGGTTGATGATCATTTCACAGGCCATGCACAAACGATCCACTTCGGGATTCAATGAGCATAAGCCATTGGATAAAGCTTCAGGCAGCATAGGGATAACTTGACTTGGGAAGTAAACCGAAGTTGCCCGTTCTTGAGCATCTTGGTCAAGATCATCTTCAGGTTTGACATAATAAGATACGTCGGCAATGGCAACCCATAAACGCCAGTTGCCCGAATCAAGTTTTTCGGCGTAAACCGCATCATCAAAATCACGTGCATCTGAGCCATCAATCGTGACTAAAGGCAGCTCACGTAAGTCGAGTCTGTCTTTAATAGCTTCTTGTGGAATATTTTCACCGAAGCTTTCTGCTTGGGCTAATGCTTTGGGTGACCAAACATGAGGTAATTCGAAACTACGCAGGGCAATGTCAATCTCCATTCCTGGAGCCATATGATCACCGAGTACTGCAACAATTTTGCCTAGGGGTGAGCGATGTTTATTAGGGTGTTCAGTAATTTCTGCTTCGACAATTTGACCGTCTTTGGCGTCCATCAATTCATGAGCAGGAATCATAATATCCTGACTGATACGACGGTTATGCGGTATTAAATAGTATAGGCTGGCATCTGCTTGCAGGCGCCCAACTACGGTTTGATTACCTCGCTGAACTACTTCTACGATGGCACCCTCTTTGCGGCCTCGGCGATCAGTACCACTGACTCGAGCTAATGCCCGATCTCCATGTAATACGACACGCATTTCACGTTCACTCAGGAATAAATCTTCGCCGCCTTCATCAGGAATTAAAAAGCCGAAGCCTTCAGGATGACCCATTACTCGACCACTAACGAGATTCATTTTGGATACGATGCCATAGGCATTTTTGCGATTACGCAAAATTTGACCATCACGTTCCATTGCTCTTAAACGTCGGCGTAATGCTTCGGTTTGATCTTCACCTTTAATGTCTAGAAGTTTTGAAAGATGTTTTCGGGAGAGTGGGGCTTTGTGTTCTTTGAGGAGCTCGAGAATAAATTCACGGCTAGGGATGGGGTTGTCGTATTTCTCGGCTTCACGACCCTCAAAAGGGTCCGTTATGTTTTGTTCAGTCATTGACAGTTTTTATCTCGATCTATATGATGCGCGTCTTCTTGCCCAGGTGGCGGAATTGGTAGACGCGCTAGCTTCAGGTGCTAGTGTACGTATGTACGTGGGAGTTCGAGTCTCCCCCTGGGCACCATTCCGAATTTTTGTCTCTTTGTCACCCGACCATTTTAACTGCTTTGGCCGATTCAGGTGAATCTTTCTCGCTCTGCATTCCCACAATTTGATTATTAATGCTATTGAACCTGCTTTAAGGTTACGATATTGTGCAACTAATGCCGTGTCAGGTACATTTCTATTGTGCCCACCGGAAAAATCAGCCTTTGCACAGTGAGAATGGATATGGCAACTTTTATTGATTCGATTGACGAGCGTACCAAACTAGCAGGCACAAATCATCTTGAAGTGCTGCTTTTTAGTCTTGGAACTAATGACGATACTGGTCGTAATGAGCTATTTGGTATCAACGTATTCAAAGTCAGGGAGGTGCTTAATATCCCAGAAGTGACCAGTGCCCCAGAAATGCCAGATGGCATCGAGGGCTTTGTCAGTTTGCGTGGTGATATGGTGCCTATCATCAATCTACAAAAGTTCTGTAAATTAAAATCCAAAGAAACGCCAAAAATCTTGATGATCACAGAATATAACACGCATGTTCAGGGATTTTTGGTGACATCCGTTGATACCATTCAACGATTAAGCTGGCAGCAAGTAAAAGAACCACCTCCATTAATTTCCAAACGTTTAGGCGGTTTAGTGACTGCAGTTGCTGAATTACAAGATAAACGCCTGGTCATGATCATGGACGTTGAAAAAGTACTGGCTGATACCGGTGATTTTTATGATGAAACTGCGTTTGAAGGCATAGAAAAAATTGAGAACGGTAAAAAGTATAAAGTCCTATATGCCGATGATTCTAATGTCGCACGTAAGCAAATAACACAGACCTTGGATAAATTGGGCGTTAGTCATACTGGTGTCGTTAATGGTGCACTTGCATGGAAAATGCTCGATAAATTGGCAACTCAATGCGAGCAGGAAAAACGCGATATAACGTCAGAAATTCAAGTCGTGTTAACCGATGTTGAGATGCCGGAGATGGATGGATATGTTTTAACACAAAAAATCAAAGCAGATTCCCGCATGGCGCATCTACCGGTAATAATGCATTCATCACTCACCGCTGTGGCAAACCAGGCGATGGGGCGCGGTGTTGGTTCAGATGCCTATGTTTCAAAATTCCAACCTCGCGAATTAGCGGCAACAATCCGCGGCTTTATTGAAAGCAAACACTAACTGGCCAATGCCGAATTGATCTGAGTGGCAATTGATCAGCCTGATCAACGATGATCGACCACCCGTTCCGATAAAGGCAACAACTAATGCAACATCGTCATAGCAGCATACGAATTGTCGACAATCTTGCCGAAATTACCCGACATCATGATCGTCAAGTGTTGGAAAAAAGTCTGTTAAAAACCTTAAATGAATTATTTCCAGCCCAGTCATTACGTTTGTTTCGGGTACGGCGTCATGATTTGGTTCACGACATTAGTCTGCTGGCATTCTGCGTAAACGATGTTATTTCGTCTTCTGATCAGCATCCTAAATTGAATGTGGAAACGGCTGACGAATTGACTGCCGCGATGACCGAAGCTATTGATAAGGAAGATATTGTTTCTTATCGCCAAACGGGTACTACAGGTTGGAATGTGATTTATCCGGCCTACGATTCGCATGGCGAAATCTTTGCCAGTCTGGTACATCATTGCGATGAATTACCTTCTGCTATCGATCAACGGCTAGTGCATGGAATTTTGAGGGTTTATGCGAACTATCTGGCATTAATTGATAAGTCCCAACGTGACAAATTAACCGGATTATATAATCGCGAAACACTGGATGAGCAGATTACAAAAATACTGGTCAACCAAAGTAGTGAACTCAATAAACTGATGGCTTCACCAAACGATTCACGGCGCCGCCGTTATGCCATAAAACATTGGCTAGGTGTAGTGGATATTGATAAGTTCAAAGTTATAAATGATACCTACGGGCATTTGTACGGTGATGAGGTGATCATTTTGGTCGCCCGACTAATGACCTCTGGCGTAATCCGCGATGATGATCTGATTTACCGTTTTGGCGGTGAAGAATTTGTGGTCTTACTTAAAGCCGCTAATGAAAATGATGCAATGCAGGCTTTTGAGCGAATTCGTAAAGTGGTTGCAAATCATAACTTTCCTCAACTGGGGCAAGTAACTGTCAGCGTTGGCTTTGTGGAAGTTTCTGCCCAATTATCCCCAACTGATGTCATCGGTCAGGCAGATGAAGCGTTGTATACCGCGAAAAATGAAGGCCGAAATCAAGTACAAAATTACCATCATCTCGTCGCTGAAGGAAGAGTGGCTGAGCCGAAGAAAATGGCGAGCTCTAATGTTGAGTTATTTTGAATAAATCCAGGGCTTGTTTATCTTTCATCTCCGCCTCTGTTGTGAGCTGAAAAAGCGTCAATCAAGGCACGAGGAGCGCCTTTTAGTTATTCTAAATAAGTGACGAGTAACGCAGAGTGGCGCTTTTTCAGCCACAACCCGAAGGGCTGGGGCTATTTTTGCGGCCGCCTGCGTTGTCAATCACTTATGTAGGATGGCTACACTGCGTGATTTCCGCCTTGTCGGACACAAAAATAGCCCCAGCAGTGGTGGATATGAAATATAAACAAGCCCTAGGAAAAATATGAGTTTTCGTGATCTGTTATTGACTGACAAAATTATTATCGAATTGGATAAAGCGTTAACAACTCTGGTCGGTACTCCGCCATCAAGTGGAAGAGAAAACCCAGCGAGAGATATAGAAGAAAAAACGCTTAATGATAACGAGCGTCGGCATTCGATTGCGTTAATGCGTGTCAATCATGCTGGAGAGGTTTCTGCACAAGCTTTGTATCAAGGCCAGGCATTAACAGCAAAATTGACCAATGTACGTGAAGCGATGCAACAAGCTGCTACGGAAGAAAATGATCATTTGCTGTGGTGTGAAAAGCGTATTCACCAACTTGAAGGCCGGACAAGTTTACTGAATCCATTGTGGTATGTCGGTTCCTTTATGATTGGAGCCGTGGCTGGAAAAATTGGTGATAAATGGAGCCTAGGGTTTGTTGCTGAAACTGAAAAGCAAGTCATTGAACATTTGGACGAGCATCTGGACAAAGTAAGTGAAAATGATTTGCGTAGTCGCTCAATCTTGGCACAAATGCGAGAAGATGAAGGTCATCATCAAGAAAGCGCTTTGGCAGCAGGTGGTGCCGAATTACCTTGGCTGGTGCGAAAAATTATGCAACCGATGTCTAAAGTAATGACTCGTAGCAGCTACTGGCTTTAAATCAATTTCAATATATTGTCGTAAACTTTACAGAGATATTGAATTGTTCGGGATGCCCATCTAAAGGTTGCACTCGCACCACTTCAGCTTGCGCAACAAAATCTGCGAGTTCTGAATTATGGCTTTTTATGCTGATTTGTAGCAATTCGCCTTCACTTAGCGTTTCATCTGAAATCAAACTTAATCCGCTAGCGCTCAAATCAAGTCCTTCAGCATGAAAGGTTTCTTCAGAATCCTGACGTTGAATCTTCACCGGACCGTTGACGCGCATTCGAAAGAAATTGCGTTTTTCTTCAAAATCCTGACCTGTCATAACGTTCATTCCTTTTATTGATGCAGTTGCCTATCAGATGTGCCTAGCCTAAGCTAAGTTCAGTTCATTCGTCCAGAGATATCCATGCCAGTCACACAACTAAATGCATCACAACTTTATCATGGCTGTAATCCAGCCGATCTGCCCTTCAAAACCACGGCAACAATCGAACCTTTAACGGGCCTAATTGGCCAGGACCGAGCTCGCGAAGCGATTGAATTTGCGGCGAATATTCAAGCCGATGGTTACAACCTGTATGTGATGGGGGAGGCCGGCATGGGGAAAAAGTCGCTGGTTAGTGAGTTTCTCACTAAGCATAGCGTCAATCGTCCGTCTGCCAAAGATTGGGCCTATTTACATAATTTTGATGTGCCTCAACAACCTAAAGCGTTGTCATTAGCAGCGGGCGATGGTGCGCAATTAAAGCTGGATATTGAACGCGTCATCAAAGAGCTCCAGCAACAATTGCCTTATGCATTTGATGATGAATATTACCGTGGACGGTTAAGGGCAATTGAGGAAGCCAGTCGTCAACATCGGGTACGTTTGTTTGCTGTTTTACAGGCTGAAGCAGATAAACAGGGCGTTGTATTACTGCGAATGGAAGATGGAGCTTATGCCTTTGCTGCTCAACATGAAGGTGAACCGTTATCTGGGGAAGCCTTTGAAGATCTTCCTTATGCAAAAAAAATGGAAACAGAAGACGCTATCGCCAAACTGCAAGTTGAAATGCAAGAAACATTAATTGAAATTCATGAGTGGGAACATGACACCGTTAATAAAATCACTGCACTCAATGATCAGGTGGCACTGGAAGTTATAACCCGCCAGATTGATTTTTTACGTCATGCTTACCCAAGATCTAAACAACTGCAGATTTATTTTGATGATATGCAGTTTGATATTCAACGCAATATCGAAATGTTTCTGAAAAATGATGAGCGCCCGGAAGACGTTAATATTGATAATTGTTTAAAACGTTATCAAATCAATTTGATTGTTGATAATGCCGACTTGCATGGCGCGCCCGTGGTGTACCTCAATCAACCGAATCATCAAAATCTCCTAGGTTGTGTCGAAAATATGGCGATGATGGGGGCGTTGGTCACCGATTTTACCTTAATCAAAGCGGGAGCTTTGCATCGAGCCAATGGCGGCTTTTTAATTGTTGACGCTGAAAAGTTACTGGAACAGCCTTTTGCCTGGGAAGGTTTGAAAGCCGCTTTAAAAGCAGCGGAAATCCCGCTGGAAAACCTGGAGCGCACATACAGCTTAGTCGCCACGGTTTCTCTTGAGCCTGAGCCGATTCCGCTTTCAACAAAAGTAATCCTCCTGGGTAATCGAGATCTCTATTATCAGCTTTACGAATGGGATCCTGAATTTGCAGGTTTATTCAAAGTGCTTGCCGATTTGGAGGATGAACTGCCGCGCACCGCGGAAACACATATGCAAATGGCTAAATTGATTGCCTCAACCGCTATGAATGAGCATTTGCCAGCCTTGCAACAAGGTGCGGTCGCATTAATGATTGAGTACGCAGCAAGATCGATTAATGACGGTCAGCAGTTATCTTTGCATATCGGCGATATGACTGACCTACTACGTGAATCATCCTACTGGACAAGAAAGTACCAACAATCAGAGATCACCGCTGATGCCGTCAATCATGCTTGGCAGCAACGTCTCAGACGTGTTGATAGAGTACGTTCAGTGGTTTATCAGCAAATCCAACGGCAAATTATCCAACTAGATGTGAGTGGAAAACGTGTTGGTCAGGTAAATGGTTTGTCTGTTTTAAGTATTGGTGGTTTTCATTTTGGTGAACCCACCCGAATTACCGCCAGTTGCCGCTATGGTGATGATGCCATTATTGATATTGAACGTGAGGTGGAATTAGGCGGTAATCTCCATGCAAAAGGTGTAATGATCCTTGCGGCTTATCTGGGATCATTTTATGCAGCAGATAAGCCATTATCGATGGCGGCGAGTATTGTATTTGAACAGAACTATGGAGAGATAGACGGGGATAGTGCTACGGTAGCTGAACTATGTGCATTACTCTCATCTATTGCCAAAATACCACTAAAACAATCTATGGCGATTACGGGTTCCATGAATCAATTTGGCCATGTTCAAGCTATTGGTGGTGTTAATGAAAAGATTGAAGGTTTCTATGATGTCTGTTGTCTGGTGGGACTAACCGGCACCCAAGGTGTCATTATTCCGCGCAGTAATATGCAGCACCTGATGTTAAAGCCTGAGGTTAGGCAATCAGTGGAAAATGGTTTGTTTCATATTTATGCCATTGATGATATCGCTGATGCCATTAATGTGTTGACCGATCATGAAGTCGGCGTCGCAGATGAACAAGGTAACTATCCTGAAGGCAGTTTTAATGCTGCTGTGGCAACAAGATTGGCAAATTGGGCGGAGTTAAATAAACATGACAAAGACTCTAGTAACGATACCAATGATTAGATTTTAGTATTGGCTTGGTTGGCCGTTAACTCAGTCAAGTAAACACGCTAATTGATAGGTATATTAGTTATGAATAATCAATTTTCTATTAAACTCTGTAGTGTGATATTTGGTTTGGTAGCATTTCCCGTGCAGGCCTTAACACCAGTACCTGTGCCGACAGAGCCCATTTATTACGAACCTCCTCTGGTCGAGATAACGGATGAGATCCGTAAACATAGTTGTGTTGAAATTGATGGGGCGATTAACCAGCTTCATCCATACAGATATAGCTATAAACCGGGTTTTTCTGAAGATGGCAGTAATAAATTGGCTGCAACTTTAATTGTTTTTGACACCATTCCTATTGTTGAAGGGTGGTTAGGATTAGCCTATTTGGGGTATTCCTCATTGGTTGATGAAAAAGAAGCTAGGCGCACCCAACAGGTTGAGCAGAAAATTGCTATGTTGCAACGGGTAAAAGCCGAAAAGCATTGCTTTGAATAAAAGCTGGTTTCGATAGTTCTTCACATGCTTTTACTTGTGGTAGGCTTCACTTCTGGGGTAGTATCAAACTGTAAAACTGCCCAGAGAGGTAAACGCAATGAGTAGCACAATCGATATTAAAACAAAGTGGTACGAGAGCAATCACGCAACGGTAGATAGTATTAAATCTAAGTTGCAATCCGCAAACGCAGTGAGAGATAAAATGAAAAAACTGCCTTGGTACAAAGCGGCGCAGAATCCTGTACAGCATTCTGAACGCCCATGGTATGAAGCCAATATGGTGAAGCATCTTGATACCAAGAAAAAATGGTATGAAGCGAATTTACGTAGTGCTGTTGAAGCAGTGCGAGCTAATCGTCATTGGTATGAAGCCAATCTGGATAATAAACCTACCGAAACGCATTGGTATGAGTTTGCTGATTCACAATACAGTGATCTGAAAAAGCGTTGGCAACAGGCCAACCTAGCAAAATTCCGTGAGCAACACAGCAAATGGTACGAAGCTAATTTGGATCAGACGCCAACGGATAAACATTGGTATGAATTCAGTGATGAACAAACAGCCAATGATAAAAAATGGTATGAAGCCAATCTGCAAGCGGCTCGTGAAAGCCATCAAAAATGGTATGAAGCGAATTTGCATCCAGATCCACATGCAGATATTAAAAAGAAATGGTATGAAGCCAATATAAGTTTGGTTCGTACACAACAAATTAAACGTGATTGGTTTGCATACAATACCAAGATCGCTCGTGAAAATGCGAAATGGTATGAGGCCAATCAACGTCCTGCACAGCAACGTGATACACACTGGTATGAAGCCAATATGGTGGATCATCTTGATACCAAGAAAAAATGGTATGAAGCAAATTTACGCAGTGCTATCGAAACGGTGAGAGCTAATCGGCAGCATTGGTTCGAAGCGAATCTGGATAACACACCAACAGAAACACATTGGTATGAATTTGCTGATTCACAATACAGCGATTTGAAACGAAGCTTCCAACAAGCAAACTTAGCGAAATTCCGTGAGCAACATAGCAAATGGTATGAGGCGAATCTGGATCAGGCTCCTACTGACAAACATTGGTATGAGTTTAGCGATGAGCAAACGGCCAGTGACAAAAAATGGTACGAAGCGAATCTGCAAGCAGCACGTGAAAGCCATAAAAAATGGTATGAAGCGAATCTGCATCCAGATCCCCATGCGGATATTAAACAGAAATGGTATGAAGCCAATATCAATCTGGCGCGTACCCAAAAAATTAAACGTGATTGGTTTGAAAATAATATGCGTTTAGCACGCGAAACGCAGAAAAAAACTGATAAATAATTAAGTTTAAAATGATGTTGTTAAAGCAGCTGGTGTCCTCACCAGCTGCTTTTTTTTGGGGAGTAATATAGGGATGAAAATCACCTGCTTTACCGTTGGTGCCTTTCAGGTCAATACCTATCTGATTGAAGATGAAACAACCGGCACTGCTGCTATTGTTGATACCGGTGAAACCGATGAGTTAGTTAGAAAGTTATTGGCAATCAAACCAGTGCCAGATATCCAGATGATACTGTTAACCCACGGACATCTTGATCACGCGGGCGGATTAATCGCTTTGCAATCAAAGTTTGATGTGCCAACCTACTTACCGCGGAAAGAAATTCCATTATTCGAAACATTGCCCGTTCAGGGAGATTGGTTCGGCCAACCCAGCTTTAACCGTCAATGTGGACGCATCGATCATTTAGTCAATGATGGTGATGAAATACAGCTAGGTAATACTATGCTTAAGTTCATTTCTACCCCAGGACATACCCCGGGGCAGGGTTGTTATTATGATCAACAGGATATTTTTGTTGGGGACACCATTTTCTCTGGAAGTGTCGGTAGAACTGATCTGCCGATGGGAAATCCGGCTATAATGCAGCAAAGTTTACAGCGTTTAATGCAATTACCTGGGCATTTGCAAGTACATAGCGGTCATGGACCAGTCACCACGATTGCTCATGAGAAACAACATAATCCTTTTTTAACGTTTTTGAGACAAGCATAGACAATGGCTAATACAGATAGATTAATTGAAGGCTTTCAGCGATTTAAAACACAATATTTTGGACAAGACAGCCGTCTTTACGCCAGTATGAAAACGGGCCAGCCAGCGAAAACGTTGATGGTCGGTTGTTGTGATTCTCGAGTGGACCCGGCAATTTTGACGGATTGTGATCCAGGCGATCTGTTTACCGTCAGAAACGTAGCTAATCTGGTGCCTCCTTGTGAACATGATGGACTGCATCATGGCACTAGTTCGGCACTTGAATTTGCTGTAAATAATCTGGAAGTAGAGAACATTATTGTCATGGGACACGCCAATTGTGGTGGTATTCGTGCATTGTGGGAAGACGATGGCCAGCAAAATTCAAAATTCATCCATCAGTGGGTTTCAATAGCCCAGCCGGCAAAAGACTGGGTTAAAACCCATGCCAAAGGTGATGAAGCCAGTCAGTTAAAAGCATGCGAGCAACGTGCAGTGCTTGTATCGTTAGATAATTTGATGAGTTTTGAATGTGTTCAGCAACGTGTAGAAGATGGTCGTTTAACGTTACACGGCTGGTACTTTGATTTAGCAGCGGGGGAGTTACTTTGTTTTAATCCCCAAACCGGCCAGTTTGAACCGGTTCAGGAATCAGCTGTTTAGGATTTTACTGAATGTCTGGGAGCTGACCTGCGGGTTGGTCTCCCATGGAATCATTAGAGTTGTTTGGTAGCGCCTCTTTCTGTTGTTTCTTTGCTGCATCGGTATCGGTGACGTCGTCATCGATGGTTTCCACTTCGTCTTCGCCTAAACCAATTACATTCAGCATACTATTGAAAAAGCCAGTCTTTTGTTCCGTTAGTGGAACCACTACATTGGTATCGGTGCGCTGTTCTTCTGTTAATTGGATGTTTTCAACAATGCGCGTATTACCATCAATATAGTCCAGTGTTTCGGCATCATCAAAATACAACGTAATTCGACGTTGTTCGCGAGAACCATTGCCCGGACGGAAACTGTAGATATAATCCCAGCGATTAGGATGGAACACATCAATTAGCATTGGTGTTCCCATTACAAATGACACCTGACTTTTGGTCATGCCAGGTTCCAGTTTGCTAAGCATTTCCTGGGTCACCTGGTTACCTTGCTGAATATCAATTCGATAAACACCCGGTATTTTATCTTTGCTGCAGGCGCTGAGAGTGAGAATAACCAAGGAAAGGCTATAAATAAGCAGGCTTTTCATTTAGTATTTGTTTCTGTATTGATGACGAAAGTGCGATGATACGCTATTCGTAAGTATTCTACGAGGCAACAATAATAATGGAAAGACAAGATTTAAGAAAAGCGGGATTGAAAATTACTCTGCCACGTTTAAAGGTGTTAGAGATCCTTGAACATTCCAAACAACGCCACCTCAGTGCCGAAGATGTTTACAAGGCTTTGCTGGAAATGGGCGAAGAAATTGGCTTAGCAACTGTCTATCGGGTGCTGACTCAATTTGAAGGTGCCGGTCTGGTATCTCGTCTGAATATCGATGGCGGTCATGCAGTATTTGAGTTGGAAGATGGCGAACATCATGATCATTTATTTTGCGTGAAATGTAATCGCATCATCGAGTTCTATGATGAAGTTATTGAAGAACGTCAGAAAGCCATTGCCAAGGCGAATGGTTTTGAAATGACCGACCACAGTCTTTACATCTATGGCATTTGCAACCGCGAAGACTGCAAAAAAGAACGTTAATCAGCTTTGACCCTGATCCAGCATCTCTTCAGCATGTGAACGAGTTTTCTGGGTCAGGTTCATTCCGCCCAACATTCGGGCGATTTCCTCAATACGTTGTTGACGGTTAAGTTCACTAATTTCAGTGTGAGTTTTGTCTTCACCGAGTATTTTAGTAACTTGCAATTGTTGATGCGCTTGCGCGGCAACTTGAGGTAAATGCGTTATACAAATTACTTGTTGGGTGGATGCTAATAATTTGAGGTGTTGTCCGACAATTTCTGCTACACCACCACCGATTCCCACATCCACTTCATCAAAGATTAATGTCGGCACACTGCGTTTCCCTGCAGTAACTACTTGAGTCGCCAAACTGATCCGAGCTAACTCACCACCTGATGCAATTTTAGCTAGTTCGCCAGCAGGCTGTCCGGGGTTGGTGCTGACCAATAGTTGAATATGATCTGCTCCATGCTCACTGAATTTACCTTCTTCAAAAGCACGAATAATAAATTCTATCCGGCCTGCAGGAATTGCCAGTTGTTGGATTGATTTGGTGATGGTTTCTGCTAATGGTTTGGCGTGTTGCTGTCTATTTGCACGGATTTCGGCGCAAAGTTCTAGGCAGCGTTTTTCTTGAACGTTAAGCTGCTTTGCTAGTTTGGTTTGATTTTGCTGGGATTGGGACAAACTGTTTAGTTCTTCACATAATGCTCGATAATGAGCTGGCAAGGTTTCAATTTCAACATGATGTTTACGCGCCAAATCATGCAACACAGACAACTGAGCCTCAACGGCTTCAAGTCTAGAAGGATCAAGATCAGCACTGTCCAGGTAATGCCGTAGCGAGGTTGCTGTTTCATCCAGATTGATTGCTGCACTATTTAGCGTTTCAATGATCTCGGCAAAGCGAGGCTCATATTGCTGCAATTTTTCCAGCTCTGCCAGAGCTGTCCCGATAAGGTCGTAAGCCGCCCCCTGATCCTGATCGAACAAGTGATGTAATGTTGATTCACTGGTATGAAGTAGCTGTGCCGCATGGGCTAACTGCTGTTGTTCCTGTAGCAGCTCAT
>NZ_JBLWYR010000002.1:0-11631 GCF_048266885.1 Methylophaga sp. | reverse complement strand
GTGATGTAATGTTGATTCACTGGTATGAAGTAGCTGTGCCGCATGGGCTAACTGCTGTTGTTCCTGTAGCAGCTCATCGATACTACTGTCAGTCAAATCTAACGGTTCTAGCTCACTAATTTGATAATTTAATAGTTCTTGGCGGGCCATATGTTGATCAGACTGTTGTTGTACAGCCGCGAGTTGTTGCTGGATCTGCAACCACTCTGAATAAGCTTGTTTTAATGCTTTAAGCAGCGTTTTATTGTTAGCAACAATATCAAGTAATTCTCGTTGGGTTTCTGTACGCAATAACGATTGATGTTCATGTTGGCCGTGGATATCAACACTTAATTCGCTGATATTACGCAATTGCGTTAATGGCACTTGGCGTGCATTTATATAGGCTTTCGAGCGGCCATCTCGACTGATGGTGCGGCGCAGATGACATTGATCCTCGTCATCAAGCTCTTGTTCTTTCAACCATTGTTGCAGTTGAAGATTGTGGCTGATATCAAAGCTAGCTTCAATTTCAGCGCGTTCACTGCCATGACGTACCATATTAGAGTCAGCACGATCGCCAAGAACTAAACCCAAGGCATCAACCAGTATGGATTTACCGGCACCAGTTTCACCGGTCAGCGAAGTCATACCGGATTTGAATGTAAGGGATAAATCTTCAACTACTGCCAATTGACGGACGGTTAACGCTGTTAGCATGTCAGTTTTCGGCCCCATTCCAGTTTTGCACGCAAAATTGAGTAGTGATCATGATCTTCAAGATGCAATAAATCTATCCGGTTTGCATGGCGTTGAATTCGGACAGTATCGCCAGGGTTAAGCACATGGCCGGGGCGTCCGTCACAAGTGACCATCGCTGTAGTAATGTTATTTTCACTCAATGTGATGTCAATAATGCTACTGGCTGCAATAACTAAAGGTCGATTGCTCAAGGTATGTGGACACACTGATGCTAACACCACCGCGTCCAAATCTACATCAAGAATCGGACCGCCCGCGGACATGGCATAAGCAGTTGAGCCAGTGGGCGTAGCAATCACTAATCCATCAGCACGTTGACTATTTAAAAACCGTCCGTTGATATGGGTTTCAAATTCGATCATATGTCGGCTTTGATGCGAATGCACTACAACATCATTCATCGCGACACTAATGGGATCCTCAGCATTATTCAGATGTGCTTCTAAGAGGAAACGATTGTCATGCCGATATTGACCATCTAAAATTCGACCTAATTGGGATTGTAAATTATTCAGTGTGACATCGGCTAAAAAGCCTAGTCGTCCAACATTAATTCCCACGATAGGTAAGTCGAAGCCTGATAATGCTCTCGAAGCTGAAAGCATGGTGCCATCGCCACCTATTGCTACTGTTAAATCACAGTTTGATGGGAACTCGGCGATAGAAATTACTGCCAATTTAGGCAGAAAGCTCATTGGCTCATTACAAAACACCTGCAACCCTTTGGATTGCAGAAACTCACTGACTTGAATGACCGCCGATTCCAAAACAGGATCATCTTTGCGGATAAACAAGCCGATACGGTTAAATGTCTTATTCATCATCGAATTTACATATGTGTTTTATCAAAAATAGTCCGCTGATGGTAATGGTTTTGTCATCAAATCCAAAGCAAAATTGGCCGCTTAATAAAAACTCAGTGAACGCTACTATCTCATAGCCCTATAGATGCTAGAATATGTCGATTTAATTCAACCAATCCAAAGAGGATACACATGGCGACTGAACGTACTCTGTCAATTATCAAACCGGACGCGGTAGCAAAAAATGTTATTGGTGAGATCTACTCACGTTTCGAAAAGGCTGGTCTCTCAATCGTAGCTGCACGTATGGTGCATCTTACACAACAGCAAGCGGAAGGCTTTTATGCTGAACACAAAGCACGTCCGTTTTTTGGCGACTTAGTGAGCTTCATGACTTCAGGACCAGTAATGATCCAAGTTCTTGAAGGTGATAATGCTGTTATTACTCACCGCGATTTGATGGGGGCAACTAATCCTGCCGATGCAGCACCAGGTACAATTCGTGCTGATTTTGCGCAAAGCATTGATGAAAATGCGGTGCATGGTTCAGATTCTGCTGAAAGTGCAGCACGTGAAATTGCGTATTTCTTCACTGAAGATCAACTGTGCGCTCGTACACGCTAATCATTAACTAATGGCAAACACATTGACCAACCTACTTGGTCTAGATCTTAAAGGTCTGGAAGGGTTTTTCGTCGAAATCGGTGAAAAACCCTTTCGTGCGCGCCAACTTTTACAATGGATTCACCAATATCGCGTCACTGACTTTGCAGAGATGAGTAATCTTAGTAAATCATTACGCGAAAAATTGAGTCAGATTGCCGAGATACGCGTACCAGAATTATTACACGAACATATTTCCACTGATGGAACACGTAAGTGGATCATCAAGATGGATGGTGATAATTCCATCGAGACAGTATTTATCCCTGAAAATGGCCGTGGCACTTTATGTGTGTCATCACAAGTTGGTTGTGCTCTGACTTGTACCTTTTGCTCAACTGGGCAGCAGGGCTTTAACCGTAATCTGAGTGCAGCCGAAATTATTGCTCAACTTTGGATTGCCAACGAAGCTTTGGGAAAAGATCCGAAAGGCAATCGTATGGTGACCAATGTGGTCATGATGGGCATGGGAGAACCGCTGACTAATTACAATAATGTGATTACTGCGATGAACCTGATGCGAGATGATTTGGCCTATGGCATTTCTTGGCGGCGGCTAACGTTGAGTACTTCTGGTGTGGTACCGATGATTGATCGTCTGAAACAAGACTGTCATGTCAGCCTAGCTATCTCATTACACGCTGCAAATGATAAATTACGTAGCGAGATTATTCCATTAAACGATAAATATCCGATTGCCGAGTTACTGGCAGCCTGCAAGCGTTATGTCACTGGCGAGCAACTTCGTCGACACATAACGGTTGAATACGTCATGTTGGCTGGGATTAATGATTCAGAGCAAGATGCGCGAGATTTAATCCGTATTTTGAAAGGCATCCCAAATAAAATTAATCTTATTCCGTTTAATCCTTTCCCAGGCACTAATTATCAGTGTTCTTCAAGAAATGTGATTACGCGGTTTAAAGAACAGCTTATTGCTGCTGGTCTGGTCGCCACTGTACGTAAAACTCGTGGTGATGATATTGTGGCTGCCTGTGGGCAGTTAGCTGGCGAGGTTCAGGACAAAACTCGTCGCACTCAGAAATTAGCCGAGCAAGAGGTAGTTTTCATCAGATGATATTTTATTTGAGATCAGGCTTATTGGTGTCAGTTATTGTTTTACTGACAGCATGTGCATCTTCAGGGCAACGAGAACATATTGCACCTGATGCTAAGGCTGCTGAGCTCAATATGCAGTTGGGATTGAGTTATTTACAACGTGGTGATTATGAAATCGCCATGGAGAAGCTTGATAAAGCATTAAAACAAAATCCTAATTTACCGAGTGCTCACAACACGATTGCTTTACTTTATCAGCGTCTAGGCGAAACTGAAAAAGCTGAAAAGCATTTTAAAGAGGCAGTGAGTAGAGCGCCAGAATATTCTGAAGCACAAAATAATTACGGTGTTTTTTTATGTCAGCAGGGTAAATACGAGCAGGCAGAAAAACGTTTTTTAAAAGCAATCGAAAATCCGTTATATCAAAGTGCTGCCATGGCGTATGAAAATGCAGGGCTCTGTAGCAGAGAAATGCCAGATATGGTTAAGGCAGAGGCTTATTTCCGGCGCGCTTTGCAAATTAACCCTAATTTGAGTAAGTCGTTAATGGGTATGGCTGACCTGAGCTACGAGCAAACAAATTACATGCAAGCACGGGCTTACGTGCAACGTTTCAATAGTGTTTCACCGTGGACTCCCCAGGCTTTACTGACAGCCATTAAAACCGAACAAAAGCTGGGCAATGAAGACGCGGTATCAAGCTATAAATTAATTATGCGAGCCCGGTTCCCGGATTCCGATGAAATGCGTATGGTCAATGAAGGTATTTAAGATTTATGGCTGAGAGTCATACAGAAGAGCCGAGTGTTGTTTCGTCATCAGTGGATGTTGGAAAACGTCTACGTGATGCGAGGGAAGCAAAAAAAATCTCAATTACTGATGCAGCAGCTCAGCTGAGAGTCACTCGAGATGCGATTGTGCATCTAGAAGAGCAAAATTGGGACCGACTGCATGGGCGGACCTATGCCCGAGGTTACTTTTTAAGTTATGCAAAATTCTTAGGGCTACCGCAAGATGAAATGCTGGCGGGGTTTAATATTGAATTTACTGAAACCGATCATCGCAGTCCTTCAATAGCGCCAATACAACAGCTTAAGCCAGCAAAATCAGGTTTGCCTTGGCTACCATTGATATTACTGGTGATTGTTGGAGTTTTAGCATGGTTTGCTTACCAACAATGGCAGGCAACCCAGGCTGAGCAAATAAATGAATTGCCTGATCAACCCCTTATTGAACCTGTCGAACCATCAGATATTGACAGCAACAATAATTCCATTCCAATTACCGAATCTAATGATGGGCCAATTATTAGTTCTGATCCTCAGTCTGAATTGCCAGTTGAAGTTGAACCAACTGAATTAGTTGCCGAGCCCGTTATAGACGAACAAGCTCCTATAGAAACAGAGACTTTGACGGCTGAAGAAGTTGAAGCAGACACTTCCGATATAAACGCAAATAATTTAGTTATTGGTATCAATGCAGATTGTTGGGTTGAGGTGCGTGATGCCTCTCAGCAAGTTTTGATCAGCCGAGTTGTCAGAGCTGGCAATACCGTTGAATTGTCTGGCACGGCACCATTACAGGTGTCATTGGGGCAAGCAAACGCCGCTTCTGTCAGATTTGAAGGTAAGATTATTGATATCTCTGAATATACCCGTGGAAATGTAGCGCGCTTTACCTTGGGAGCTGATTCATAATGCATACTCCATCTCCAATTAAACGTCGCAAATCACGTCAAATCATGGTTGGCAATGTACCAATAGGTGGTGATGCACCTATTGCCGTTCAAAGCATGACCAATACGGAAACAACGGATGTCGCAGCAACCGTTGACCAGATTCAACGGCTGCAAAAAGTTGGGGCAGATTTGGTGCGTGTCTCTATACCGACTATGGATGCCGCAGAAGCTTTTGGTGCCATTCGCAAATTAGTGGATATTCCATTAATTGCCGATATTCACTTTGACTACAAAATAGCGCTGCGTGTCGCTGAACTTGGCGTTGATTGTTTACGGATTAATCCTGGTAATATTGGCCGTGAAGATAGAGTTCGCGCTGTCGTTGATAAAGCACGCGACTTTGGAATTCCAATCCGAATTGGCGTCAATGCGGGTTCATTGGAAAAAGAATTACAGAAAAAATATGGTGAGCCGACCCCGGAAGCATTGGTTGAATCTGCTTTAAGACATATCGATATTTTGGATCGTCTGAACTTTCCAGATTTTAAAGTGAGTTTAAAAGCCTCTGATGTGTTTATGACTGTTCATGCTTATCGTCAATTGGCTGATCAAATTGAGCAGCCTTTACATTTGGGTATCACAGAAGCTGGAAGCCTCCGAAGTGGTGCGGTGAAATCAGCAATTGGTTTAGGAATGTTGCTTGCTGAAGGCATAGGCGACACTATCCGCGTTTCATTAGCTGCTGATCCAATTGAAGAGATACGGGTAGGGTTTGATATTTTAAAAAGCCTGCGAATTCGTAGTAAAGGGATCAATCTAATTGCTTGTCCATCCTGTTCCAGACAAGAATTTGATGTTATTTCGACCGTGAATGCACTTGAGGCAAGATTGGAAGACATTATCGAACCCATGGACGTGGCGGTGATTGGATGCGTCGTCAATGGACCAGGTGAAGCTAAAGAGGCTGCTATCGGGCTAACCGGTGGTTCTCCCAATCTGTTATACCGCGATGGAAAACCCCATCACAAATTAGACAACGAAGACCTGGTTGATCAGCTGGAAAAGGAAATTCGCCAGCGAATCGCCTTGCGTAGCGAACAACCCGAAAAAGTAATTCCGATAAAGGACATAAGCTAAAGGTGGCAGAGATAATCCGTTCTGTCCGGGGAATGAACGACATTCTTCCGGAAGTGACGCCGTACTGGCAAGCCGTTGAAACCAGCCTTAAACAGATTCTTGATAGCTATGGTTATCACGAAATTCGTTTACCCATTCTGGAAAAGACTGAATTATTTAAACGTTCTATTGGTGAAGTTACCGATATCGTTGAAAAGGAAATGTATACCTTTGATGATCGCAATGGTGACAGTCTGTCTTTGCGACCTGAGGGCACCGCTGGATGTGTAAGAGCTGCCATGGAACATGGCATGTTCAATCAGCAACAACGGCTTTGGTATATGGGGCCAATGTTTCGTCATGAACGTCCACAAAAAGGACGCTACCGTCAGTTTCACCAATTAGGGGTTGAAGCATATGGTTTTAGTGGACCGGACATCGATGCTGAAATGATCCTGCTTACCGCACGTTTATGGAAAAAGCTGGGATTAAAAGATATTTCGCTGCAGATTAATTCATTAGGAAGTACAGAAGCCAGACTGAATTACCGGAAAACCCTGGTTGAGTACTATCAGGCTCACCATGAATTATTGGATGAAGATAGCCAAAGGCGCTTATTAAGCAACCCACTACGCATATTGGACAGTAAAAATCCCGATATGCAGTCACTCAATGAAGCCGCACCTAAATTGATTGATTATCTGGATGCAGAATCAGCTGAACATTTTGACCAATTATGTAATACCTTGCGTGCCGCTGATATTGCCTTTGAAATAAACCCAAGGTTGGTACGCGGGCTTGATTATTACGGTAAAACGGTTTTTGAATGGGTCACAGATCAGTTAGGCGCACAAGGCACTGTTTGTGCCGGTGGACGCTATGATGGACTGATTACTCAACTTGGCGGTAAAGCATCAAGTGCAATTGGTTTTGCTATTGGACTGGAACGATTAATTTCACTATTGGAAGCTGGCGGTACGCTACCTGAAACTCAAGGGCCGGATGTTTATCTGGTTGCTGTCGGTGAAGCTGCTGCTGCGCAATCTTTGTTATTAGCTGAAAGCCTAAGAGACCAGCTACCGGATCTTCGCTTGATTAGCCACTGTGGTGGTGGTAGTTTTAAAAGCCAATTCAAGCGGGCCGATCGCAGTGGAGCGCGCTGGACTTTAATTTTGGGTGAAGAAGAAATGTCGCAGCAACATATTGGTGTTAAAACCATGTCTACAGGCGAACAACAGACACTAGCCTGGTCGGAGTTAGCAAATTTTCTCTCAACATAAAATCTTAATAACCGTTAACAAAAATAAGTAGAAATATGACGCCACTAAATATCGCCGAATGGCAATCACTGGATAGACATTATTCCGATATCAAATACCTGTCGATGCGCGAGCAATTCGTGCTGGATTCGGGACGATTCGAGCGGTTTACTCTGCGTTCTGGCGACCTGTTACTGGATTATTCCAAAAATCGAATTACGCAAGAAACCGTTGATAAACTACTTGCCCTTGCACAAGCGGTTGATATGCAATCATGGATTGAACGCATGTTTTCCGGTGAGCAGATAAATCACACCGAAGGCCGTGCGGTCTTGCACACCGCATTACGTAACCGTGCCAACACACCAGTTATGGTGGATGGTCAGGACGTCATGCCCCAAGTAAACGCCGTTCTAGACAAAATGGCTGCATTTTGTGAACAGGTACATACCGGTAAATGGTTGGGGTTCAGTGGCAAAAAAATCACCGATATTGTGAATATCGGCATTGGTGGTTCGGACCTTGGGCCTGCGATGATTTGTGATGCGCTTGAACCTTATGGCATCGACGGTCTTCAGGCACACTTCGTTTCAAATGTAGATGGCACTGATCTTAGTACAACATTAGAGAAACTCAATCCTGAAACCACCCTGTTTATCGTGGCTTCAAAAACGTTTACAACGCAAGAAACCATCACCAATGCACAATCTGCCCGTAACTGGTTTTTAAAAGTTGCCACCCAAGCGGATGTTGCCAAACATTTCGTTGCGGTTTCCACCAATGCTAAAGAAGTTTCAAAATTCGGCATTGATACGGCCAATATGTTTGAAATATGGGATTGGGTAGGGGGGCGCTATTCGTTGTGGAGTGCCATCGGACTTCCGATCGCGCTGTATGTCGGCATGGATAATTTTATTCGCCTGCTGGAAGGTGGACATGAAATGGATAACCATTTCCGGAGCACCCCGTTAGCCGAAAACATTCCAGTTATCATGGGCATGTTGGGGATCTGGTACATCAATTTCTTTAATGCACAAACACTCGCAATTGTGCCTTATGACCATTCATTGGCCCGTTTTCCAAACCATATGCAACAGTTAGATATGGAAAGTAACGGTAAGTATATTAACCGCCAGGGTGCCCGTATCAGTTATAAAACTGGCCCAGTTATCTGGGGTACACCAGGCACCAACGGACAACATGCTTATTTTCAACTAATCCATCAGGGAACACAGTTAATCCCAGTAGATTTTGTATTACCGGTCAACAGCCATTATCCAGAATGTGATCATCAATCAATTTTGTTGGCAAATGGTTTGGCGCAATCTGAAGCCTTAATGAAAGGCAAAAGTGCCGAAGAGGTCAGAGAAGAGCTAATTAAAGAAGGCTATGAAGGCAAGGCCTTGGATGCATTGCTGCCGCACAAAGTGTTTCCGGGAAATCGTCCAAGTAACGTTTTGTTATTTCCAAAATTGACACCTGAAATGCTGGGTCAATTAGTTGCTTTGTACGAACATAAAGTGTTTGTTCAAGGCGTGGTGTGGAATATCAACTCTTTTGATCAATGGGGTGTTGAACTTGGCAAGCAATTAGCTAAAGCGATATTGCCAGATTTGCAAAGTGATGCAGACATTTCCGTACATGACAGTTCCACCACTGAACTAATTAAGATGATCCGCACTTTACGTCAATAATCAGAATACGTAAGCGGCTCGTATTGTGTACGAGCCGCCAATCGTTTTAGTGTTTTTTACGAATTATCAGGCCAGCAAGTGGTGGCAAGTTTATTACGATTGAATACGGTCTATCTGACCATTCAATGAATTCACTATTAATAATTGGACTGACCGGGTGATTACTTCCAGCGTAGTATTCTGAGTCAGAATTAATGATGACCTCGTACTCACCGGGTTCCGGTACGCCAATTCGATAATTATCACGAGTGACCGGTGTGAAATTAAACACGGCTACGACAATAGAGTCTTGGCCGCGTCGCATGTAACTCAATACCGAATGTTCTCGATCATTACAATCAATCCATTCAAAGCCATGCGCGTCAAAATCATGAAAATGCAGCGCCGGACTTTCGCGATATACCTTATTCAAATCAGTGACGATTTGTAACAACCCTTGATGTTTTGGATAGTCCAGCAAATACCAATCAAGTGCTTGTTCACTGTTCCATTCGCTACCTTGGCCAAATTCCGAGCCCATAAACAACAGTTTTTTGCCGGGATAACTGTACATAAAGGTATACAGCAACCGCAGGTTGGCAAATTGCTGCCATTCATCTCCAGGCATTTTATAGCGCATCGACTTTTTGCCGTGCACAACTTCATCGTGCGAGAAGGGCAGTACAAAGTTTTCGGTGAATGCGTACAACAATCCAAATGTCAGTTGATCATGATGATATCGCCTATGAATTGGATCCTGCTTCATGTATTCGAGAATATCGTGCATCCAGCCCATATTCCATTTCATCGAAAACCCAAGTCCACCCATATCGGCAGGACGGGAAACCATCGGATAGGAGGTTGATTCTTCCGCGGCGATGATACAGCCGGGATGGGCCTGATGCAGGATGGTATTTACCTCTTTGAGGAAACTGATAACTTCAAGATTTTCGCGGCCACCATGAATGTTGGGTAACCATTGACCTTCTTTACGCGAATAGTCTAAGTACAACATAGACGCTACAGCATCAACCCTTAGCCCATCTATGTGAAACTCTTCCAACCAGAAAAACGCACTGGATAGCAAAAAGTTACGTACTTCATTACGGCCATAATTGAAAATTAATGTGCCCCAGTCCTGATGTTCTCCACGCCGTGGATCTTCATGTTCGTATAGGGCCGTTCCGTCAAAACGAGCCAAACCAAAACTGTCTTTTGGAAAATGTCCAGGTACCCAGTCAAGCAATACACCAATATCACTTTGATGGCATTTATCTACTAAATAGCGAAAGTCATCAGGTGAGCCGAACCGACTGGTCGCTGCATAATAACCTGTAGTCTGATAACCCCAAGAAATGTCTAGGGGATGTTCAGTTATTGGTAACAGTTCAATGTGAGTGAAGCCCATTTTGCTGACATAGGGAACCAATTTATCAGCGAGTTCGCGATATGAGCAAAAACTTCCATCAACACGTTTTTGCCAAGAGCCAAGATGAACTTCATACACACTATGTGGCGCATTTAACCATTTAGATTGCTCTCTGGTGGCCATCCAGTCTTTATCCTGCCATTGATACTCGCTATCAAATATTACAGAGGCCGTATTGGGACGAAGTTCGGCTTGCTGGCAATAGGGGTCCATTTTTAGATGCAGACTGCCATCTTGATGGTTACGAATTTCAAATTTGTATAAATCACCGATATTAAGACCAGGGATAAATAATTCCCATACACCGGTACTGCCTCTTGAACGCATGGGATGACATCGACCATCCCAACGATTAAAGGTACCTACGACACTAACGCGTTGAGCATTGGGCGCCCAAGTGGCAAACATGACGCCTTCGACACCGTTCACAGTCCGTTTGTGCGAACCTAAAATTCTATAGGCATGCCAGTGCTTACCTTCGGCAAACAAGTACAAATCATAGTCTGATATCTGCGGAGGAAAGCAATAAGGATCGTAATGGCTCTCAATTTGGTTTTGTGAAGTGGTACGATGGATCTGGTATGGTATTTCTAAATCATCAGAACGACCTGTCCATTCAAAGATATCAGTGCCTGGAACACGTTGCATTGGTAAATTGTCACCCACCGAAGCAGATTCGGTATGGGGTAAAAATGCCCTTACATATATGCCAGTTTTAGTCGGATGACGTCCCAATACGGCAAACGGATCATGATGTCTGGCCTCTATGATTTTAAGTTGGTCATCTGTCAAATTTTGTTCAAAAACCATAGATATACTGTCCTATAAATATTTCTATTGCTGACCACCTTAGCGATGTGGCACGCTTAAGACATTACAACATATTTCACTGCATAGCTGGCTGGAGATTTAAAAAATGCCAAAAAACAATAGCACCCGTTTTGTCAGTCGACTAACCAGAGATACTCTGGCTCTGATTCTGGCTGGAGGGCGTGGTTCAAGGTTGAAACAACTGACGGGATGGCGAGCAAAACCTGCAGTACCCTTTGGAGGGAAGTTCAGAATTATTGATTTTCCATTATCTAATTGCGTTAACTCAGGTATTCGTCGAGTAGGCATTTTAACGCAATATAAAGCGCATTCATTGATTAGGCATATCCAACAAGGTTGGGGCTTTATGCGTGGCGATCTGGGTGAATTTGTGGAGTTA
>NZ_JBLWYR010000001.1:0-225105 GCF_048266885.1 Methylophaga sp. | reverse complement strand
TTGAGCCGCATTCGTCGTCAACGTCGTCCTGACAGTAATTATTCCTCTTTGGAAATATGTCAGGCAGAATTAGATAAAGCGATGATAATGTTTGAAAAGATCGATATTCCCGTATTTGATACTACGAATACTTCTATTGAAGAAATATCCAGTCGTGTTGTTCGCACCCTGGGACTTGCGCGCGAGCGCATCCGCGAATCAACCATTACATTTAACAAAACTAAAAATTTAAGGTAGGTGTCATGACCGAATATGTAATTCCACTCGATAAGTTGTGCATGAATGATGTCGGGAGAGTTGGCGGAAAAAATGCGTCTTTAGGCGAAATGTTACAAAATTTAGCGCCTTTGGGTGTCGCGGTTCCAAGCGGTTTTGCAACTACAGCTGATGCCTATAGAGAATTTTTACAGCATGACGGCTTACAGGATCAAATAAACGATTTATTACGTGAGCTGGATGTAGACAATGTTGTTGCCTTACAAAAAGCAGGCAAAACTATCCGCGATTGGATTATGACCATTCCGTATCCAGAAAAAATGGAAGCGGCCATTGATGAAGCTTATGAAAAATTAGTCCAAGAATACGGTACCTCAACCAGCTGGGCTGTTCGTTCATCTGCCACCGCTGAAGATTTACCGGATGCATCATTTGCCGGTCAACAAGAAACCTTCCTCAATGTTTCCGGTTTAGACAATATCAAGTTTGCCATTAGGGAAGTTTTTGCTTCTTTATTCAACGATCGGGCCATTGCCTATCGTGATCACCAAGGTTTTGAGCACAGTGAAGTCGCATTGTCTGCCGGCATTCAAAAAATGGTGCGCTCTGATATCGCTTCTGCAGGCGTCGCATTTACTTTGGACACAGAAAGCGGTTTCCGAGATGTCGTGTTTATCACGGGCAGCTATGGCCTGGGTGAAATGGTCGTTCAAGGTGCGGTTAACCCGGATGAGTTTTATGTGCATAAGACAACCTTAACGGCTGATCGTCCTGCGGTATTACGTAGAACACTGGGTCAGAAAGCACTCAAAATGATTTATTCCGGTGATGATAAAGCTCCCGTTAAAACGGTTGATGTTGATGCCGAAGAAAGATTACATTTTTGCCTCAATGATGAAGAAGTTGAATCATTAGCTCGCATGGCAATGATTATTGAGAAACATTATCAAAGACCTATGGATATCGAATGGGCTAAAGATGGTAATGATGGACAGATTTACATTGTGCAAGCACGTCCAGAAACCGTCGAAAGCCGCAGTGTCAATGTCACAGAGCAGTTCATCTTAAAAGATAAAGGTGAATTACTCGCTAGAGGTCGCGCTATTGGCAGAAAAATTGGTCGTGGCCGGGTTCGTATTCTGACCAGCCTGGATCAAATGGATCAATTTGAAGCAGGTGATGTGCTACTAACAGACATGACCGACCCGGATTGGGAACCGATCATGAAAAAAGCAGCCGCGATCATTACCAATCGTGGAGGTCGCACCTGTCATGCAGCCATTATTGCACGTGAATTAGGTATTCCAGCCGTTGTGGGTTGTGGCGATGCCACCGAAAAAGTTGCTGAAGGAACTACCGCCACGGTTTCCTGTGCTGAAGGTGATGAAGGTTATATTTATCAAGGACTGCTGGAATTTGAACATCGTATTCAGTCTTTGGATGAGATGCCTAAATTACCCGTTAAAATCATGATGAATGTGGGTAATCCAGACCGTGCCATGAGTTTCTCACAGCTGCCTAATGATGGCGTTGGTTTGGCTCGATTAGAATTCATTATCAATAACACCATTGGTATTCACCCTAAAGCCTTAATGGCCGCAGATGAAATGGATGCCGAGGTACAACAGATTATTAAGGAAAGAACCACTGCCTATGGTGATCCGGTTGAGTTTTACATCAGTCGTATTACTGAAGGCGTTTCCACCATTGCGGCTTCATTCCATCCTGCTAAAGTAATTGTCCGTATGTCTGATTTTAAATCGAACGAATACGGCAATTTAATTGGTGGCGCGCAGTTTGAACCACACGAAGAAAATCCGATGATTGGTTTCCGTGGTGCTGCACGTTACAGCTCGCCAGAATTTGAAGCTTGTTTTGAATTGGAATGTGAAGCAATCAAACGTGTTCGCGACGTCATGGGTTTGACCAACGTAGAAATCATGATTCCTTTTGTTCGTACGTTAACTGAAGCTGAAGCCGTTATTAATATTCTGAAAAAGAACGGCCTGGAACGCGGTAAAAATGGTTTGCGCGTCATCATGATGTGTGAATTGCCTTCAAATGCAGTGCTTGCAGATCAGTTTTTAGAATTCTTTGATGGCTTTTCCATCGGTTCTAATGACATGACTCAGCTGACATTAGGATTAGACCGCGACTCTGCACAGATTGCCAAAGCATTTGATGAGCGTGACCCAGCCGTTTTGGCCATGTTGGATATGGCGATTAATGCTTGCCACAAAGCTGATAAATATATTGGTATTTGTGGTCAGGGCCCATCTGACCATCCTGATTTGGCAGAATGGTTGCTTGAGCGTGGCATCACCAGTATTTCGTTAAACCCAGATACAGTTGTCAGTACCTGGCAGGCATTGGCTAAGCAATAAAAGCCGATAACCTAGCTGAACGTTTAATTTCATTAGACGAGCTGAAATCAATCAGCTCGTCGGTGAAATTGAACGCTCATTCAATTAATAGTTCTATATCAGCTTGTGCATGGCCCACACCATTGATAAGCAGTTCAATGGTGTGTCTGCCACTATAATAACGTCTTGTCGTCAGGCTTAAGAAGCCATGCGATTTGCTAAGCGAAATCTGTTCTCCCCTCCCCAGCTCAACATTCTTCCACTTAAACACCTTGGCTGTAGCTTTACCGTTGGCTTTCATATGCCAGACTCGATAATCCACCACAAATGTTTGTGGCTGCGATGCCCTCGAAATGAGCGTTGCCTCAATCCCTACGCTTTGTCCTAAGCTGATCTGCTGCTTACTAAGAGAAAGCCCAGCCTTTACTGCCGGATTATCACTGTAGCCTAATAACTGAAATACAGCAGGTTCCCCCGCCTTAATCAGACTGCGAAGTCCATGGCGTATTATCCAGCGACGTTGTGGGGTTGCCTCATTTATCCATTCACGGCAGAGTGCTATGACTCGCTGAGGATGATCTTTACTAATATCGTTTAAATTATTTGCGACGGATTTTTGGACATAATGACTGTTGTCATCTTTTAACTGTGTGAGTAGCGCAAATATGGGCTGTGGGTCGCGTTGTAAGGCTTTTAAATAACCGCCCCAAGGTAAGCGTGGCCGAATACCTTCTGACGCCAGGCGTCTGACATGTTCATCGGGATCATTACACCATTGCATTAAATGGCGATAAGTCAGCTCAAAATGGCCTTCAATATAGGGCCTGATAGCAAATTCAGCAGTAAATAAAGACGTCAGTTGTTTTAACAAATCCAATGCCACCTCTGGCTTTTGCAATCCTTGTTTGCCAGCAAAGTCGATTAACGGCCAAGCCATAAAGCTATGCCATCCATTATTATCCTGTTTATCAGGCCAGTTATTGGCAAGCTGTTTAAGCCATTTGGCATTCTCGGCATAATCACCCACCAAAAATGTAGCCAACGCTTGGCTAACATGCTCAACACGCGTCTTCAGCGGCATGGCATCTAATTGATGCGTTGTAAGTTTTATGAAATCCTCAGTGGGGAATACCGGTTGATATTGCTTGATTAATTCAGCCAACAGCCTGATATTTTGCGGATTGATATGATCTTTTAATAATGGTGCCGTAGTTGATTCAACAGGCAGTTCTGAACTGGCCATTTGTCATTACTCACTTTTTCCAGGCACAAAAAAAACCGTGGCTCTAGAGCCACGGTTTTTTATTGTACGGTATTGCGAGAGGATTAAGCTTGCGCTTTTGCTCTTCTACGCATTGCCATGAAGCCCATCAAACCAGAACCAAACAACCATACTGCTGCTGGTAATGGCACTTCAGATGGCATTGAAGTGAATTGACCCAACAATTTTACAGTGGTTTCTTTACCTTCTTTCAGGAAGATTTCATCAATCAGTTTGATACCATTTTTAGTATGGATACCGAAACCAGTTAATTCAAAGTAGTAATCGGTCCCAGCATAGCTTAAGAACTTAGTAGGTACAGAACTGATAAACGTTGTTGTATCACCGGTAGGATTCACAACATTATTCAGTGAAAAACCGTATGTAAAAGTTTCTGAAAAAGCAGAAGGTGAGCTGAAATTCAATGTTAATGATAAATCAACACTATTAGCTTGAGTACCAGAATAAATTGTACCGTTATAAAAATTCAGATAACCGGCAATAAAAGTTTGATCAACGTTAGCGTTGAAATTGGTATCAGAGTAGGTCAATGAACTTGGGTCTTCAGTGCTGCAAAAGATGAAGAAACAGCTAGTAACGCCTTGGCCCCAGGTAAAGTTATCAGTGCCAACACCCGTCGTTACCATACCAGACGGACCAGTAGGGTTTTCAAACGTACCTGATGTACTGCCTTGGAATGTAGCAGCATTAGCCGTTACAGAAGCAACTAACAATGAAGCAAAAAGTAGCAAATTTTTCATAAAACTTCCTTTTCAGAAAAAAGCAACCCGGCTATCTTTCATTAAGACCCGTGGCTTTCCGTCTCTTGGCTCACACCAAGGTTGGCACTCAGTTAATTTATATTGTTCCGGTTATCTACTGGAGCAATGGTGCCTATCTTAGAGGAAAAAATCCTAAAAACTATTGTACCTTGGTACTAGCTTTGAAATTTTTTGTAAAAAAATGCTAATTTCTTTTTACATTTTGAAGTTCTACGACTTTCTGTTGATCCTTTAATAGCCCATTAGATGCCAAAGTAATTTTTATCTTTTGTATTTCAAAAAATCAATAAAACTCGTCCAATGGGAGTTTTATTTCACTCAATAGATGAATAATCATTGATCACTTTTTAAATAAAGCAATGGATTCAACATGACTGGTATGGGGGAACATATCCATAATTCCCGTTTGAACCAATGTATAACCAAATTGATTCACTAGTTCACCCGCATCACGAGCCAAAGTTGCTGGATTACATGAAACATAGACAATAGTTTCAGCACCAAGATCTGCAATTTGACCCAATACTTCAAACGCCCCGCTTCGTGGAGGATCCAATAATACTTTGGTAAAACCAGCCTGGGCCCACGGATAATCTTTTAACTGAGTGACAGTTAAATCAGCCAGTTCAAATTCCGCATTTGTCAAACCATTAATGGCAGCATTGCGTTGAGCATGTGCAACCAATGATTTATCCCCTTCAACACCAACCACATTGTTGACACGTTTGGCTAATGGCAGGGTAAAATTTCCTAAGCCACAAAATAGATCTAAGACACGGTCTGTTTCTTGTAAATCCAGTAGCTCAATCGCCTTGGCAATCATTTTATGGTTAATCCCAGCATTGACCTGAGTGAAATCACCTGGGGCAAACTCCAGTCTCAGTCCTTCCTCAGGGGCGTAATGCAGTTGTGGCTCTTCTGGCCATAAAGGCATGACGGTATCTGGCCCACCTGATTGTTGATAAATCCACAAATCATGTTGCTGACCATAGTTGATCAGTTTTTGTTTATCTGTTTCGCACAGTGGATCCATATTGCGAAAAACCAAGGCCGTGTTGACATCATCCATCGCTACTTCTATCTGTGCGATACGGTTGTAAGCTTCGAGACTGGCAATAATTTTGCCAAGCTCTTCCAACCGCAAACCCACTCGAGGATCGAGAACTTCACATTGAGTGAGTTCGGCTAAATACGGTGTTCCTTTTTCCCGAAAACCGACCAGCACCTTTTCTTTTTTGGTGACATATCGCACACCTAAGCGTGCTTTACGTCTATATCCCCATAGTGGTCCAGTTAAAGGCGCTAACCACTGCTCAGGAGTGAGTTGTCCGAAATGAGACATTTGCTCTTTTAAAGTATCTTGTTTCAAGCTTAATTGGGCTTCTGGTGACATATGCATCAAACTGCAACCGCCACAAATCCCAAAATGTTGGCATTTAGCTTCAACGCGATCTACTGAGGCATTTTCGACAGAGACGACTTTGGCTTCGTCATATTTTTTATGCAGTCGGGTATATAGAAAAGACACGTTCTCACCAGCCAGTGCGCCATCGACAAAGACTGTTTTACCGTCAATTCTGGCAATGCCACGACCATCATGTGAAAGGCTTTCTATAACAGCCTGGACAGCCTCCGCTGGGAGCCTTTTTTTGTGATTACGACGTGCCATTGGTTCAAACCTATAAACGAAATTTACATAAAAAAAGTCCGGTTATGACTTGGCATAACCGGACTTAAACTAGATTAAAAAATTATTTTTGCTGCCAACTGCCGCCTTGTTGAAACCACCAGCCTTTTGCGGCATTACTTATCCAACGTCTGGCAAATGTTTCTTGGATTTCAGATTCCCATTCAGGATGACCATTAGCACGGGCAATTTCTGCATATAACGCTTTACGATCCTGATTCTCTTCAGCAACCAAGGTATTAACAGTATTACGATCTTTTAATGGTACGGCAGACGCTTCACGTAGCGTGATTAAGCCGTCACTAGTTAATCCCACCGCTCCCGTTTGATAATAAGGATGTAACCGCTCATGCCGTTGTTTCATTTTGGCTTGCAATGCATTTATAGCCGGTGAATTAATATTCAGATTAGCTTCTGCTTGCGCGGGGGAAACTAACCAATTCAACACTTGCATAGCAATTGGCAGGTTTTGCTTAAGCTGACTGCTATCTTCCGGTGCGGCAGGTTGAGGCGGTGTTCCATCTCGGCTCCACACTTCTTCAATAATACGATCGGCTGCTTTCTCTGCAGCTGCAGCAGGGAAATAGATATTTATTGTCACGCAGGAAATCAGCATCAAACCCGCTGTACTGCCCATTAACCATTTTAATAAACGCATTCGATTTTCCTTTATTGAATAACCGGTCCGTCGCTATGACTGACCGCTTTTAACCTGGCAATTAATTCCGGCCAATCTACCACTCGGGTATAGCCAACCACATTAATCCATGGCGGCAGGCCACCACCTTTCACTATATAGTATCCCTGCTCTGTCGGTTCGATACCGTCCATTTGACAGACTGAATTCATCAAACGACAACTTAGACCAATTTTTTTATAGGAAAAGTCTTCAAACAATCCCATAAATCCTCGCGATAAAATTGCCGAGGGACCACCACCAACTTGCGAGATATTATTCACCGCCCTCTGACTGATTCGCCGCCGACCCGGATCGTCGTCAGGTGTTTCAAATAAGGCATCAAATTGCACTGGTTGCCAATTGGATAATCGAAGATTATAAATTTGACCGTTCAATTTGCCGCTTATAGTACCAAAATCAAACGTATTGGTGAGTGTCTGTAAATCCAGTCGGTTTATATCAATATTCGCGTAAAGCTGCGGCAAACTACCAAATGGCTGTTGTAAACGGAGATCTTTTATTACCGTTGTCCCATCAAATAGTTTGAGCAACAATGCGCCATCCACACTGATTTGTTCTTTTGCATAACTGACTTTGGGAATCATGCCTGATAATTTTCCCTGCAATTCTGGCCAGCCTAATAAAAGGCTTAACTTGTCCATCGAAATGGGACTTAACACCCCTTCAAATTGCCAGTTCACCCCTTGCTCTTCTGCCAAACCTAATTGAAAGTCATTCAGTATCAATCCACCATCGAGAATGGGTAAAGACAAGCTTTCAGTAAATTGGATCTGATTCTGACTGACTTCTGCCTGTAGGTTCGAACCACCTAATGGCACCTTAAGTATAGAGGCGGACTGCCAACTTACTGCAACTGGCAATACGGTCGGTTGATTGGTCCAACCCAGTTGCCCATCTAGGCTTTCAATACTGAAGCGTTCCGCCTCATCAGCCACACTGACCGATTGCAAGTCCATAGTGACGAGATAGTGATTAGGCTGCCATTGCACATTGGCATTCACTTGCCCGGATGTTTGCAGGCGGCTTAGCGAAGAGCCAGTGAAAAACGGCTGTAGCCAACTTTTGTATAGCTGAGCTAAGTTGCTACTGTTGAGATCCAGTTGCACGTTTTGTAATTGTGTATTCTGTCCTTGTAGTTTTCCATTTGCCTGGACTGATGCATCTTGCTCAAACCACAGATCATTTATTTGCCAACGCTTATCTTCACTATTAAATTGCCCTTCACTGCGAATCATGATCGACTGCTCGGCCACATCTAAAAACACCGGATCAAAATAGGCTTGCCCATCATCCAAGGTTAAGGTTTGTTGCCAGAACCAATTATTAGCCTCGGTGTGCAATTTTAGCTGTAGTTGTGCTGCTAAATTCTCGCCTACATAACGGCCAGTAGCATCAGAAAAAGTAACGTTATTAAATATGCCGGAAATCGTCGCAGAGCGGAGCTGCTGATGCTCGCCACTAAGCTCGGCATCAATATCCGCCACAGCGCTGATATTCCATTGTGAAATACTGCTTTGTTGCTGCTCGCTAATATATGGAGAAATAGAAGTGATTAGACTACTCAGCGAAATTTGCTGTCCTGCAAGCTGCGTTTGCCATTTTCCTTGTTGATAATTTGCCTGAACATTCAACACACCCTGAGCTAGTTGGATGCCATTTAATGTTATTTGATAGTTCTCTTCTTCAGCACGGGATTGCACTTTAAAGGCTATTGTTTGACTGCCCCAATGCTTATGGGTGAATTCGACTTGTCCTGCCTGACAGTCAATTTGCTCGGATAACCAACGTAAAGAATCGCAGCGAAGGCTGACATTTGAAAGTCGACCAAAAGGTTCAGCTAACTGAACACTTTTAGCCTTTGCGGTGATAAACAATCCGGTAGTTTGTAAATTGACTTCAACTTGCAGATCAGTGATGTCGATTTGCTCGCTCGACCAGTTTCCAATCTGTATAGCTATTTGTTCAATTGCTCTGACTGAAGAAGTTGCCACGAGCAACAACACCATTAAGGCAATTGCATATCTCGTCGTGGAGGACATTACTCTGCGGGAAACACACCCGTGGAAAGATAACGATCACCACGGTCACAAATAATGCAGACGATTACCGCATTGCTGACGGATTCGGATAATCGTAAAGCCGCAGCAACACTGCCACCCGACGAAACCCCACAGAAAATACCTTCTTCACTGGCGAGTCGACGCATTGTCTCTTCAGCCACTTCCTGCTCTATATCCAAAGTCAGATCAACTCTTTCTGGCTCAAAGATTTCTGGTAAGTAAGCGGCAGGCCAACGCCTGATACCCGGAATTTTTGCTCCATCGACTGGCTGCACACCGACAATTTGCACCGCTGAGTTTTGTTCTTTCAAATATTTTGAAACCCCCATAATGGTGCCGGTGGTCCCCATGGCACTGACAAAATGGGTTACTTCACCATGAGTATCACGCCAAATTTCGGGCCCGGTTGTTTCGTAATGTGCCAACGGATTATCAAAATTACCAAATTGATTGAGGACCTTGCCTTCTCCCATCGCCTGCATTTGCAGTGCTAAATCACGTGCTGATTCCATTCCATCGGTTAAGATAATTTCTGCGCCATAAGCCCGCATTGATGCACGTCGCTCAAGGCTCATACTTTCCGGCATAATCAAAATCATCCGATAGCCAAGAATGGCAGCAACCATCGCCAGAGCAATACCGGTATTGCCACTGGTGGCTTCAATTAGCGTATCTCCGGGTTGAATATCACCTCTCAGTTGCGCATGGCGAATCATGCTGGCAACTGGTCGGTCTTTAACTGATCCGGCTGGATTATTGCCTTCCAGTTTTGCCAGAATAGTATTGCTGGTATTTCCAGGTAAACGCTGTAAACGCACTAGCGGAGTATTGCCTATAAAGGATTCGATGGTCGGATATTCTGTCATCTTAGCCTTCCATTAATACAACATAGGCAGTGGCGTAATCACCATCGTCACTCAGACTGAGCATGGCCGTTTGGATATTTTTTTCTGCTAATAACTGCTCAGCATAGTCATGAAATACCAGTTCCGGTTTTCCTAGGTCATTATTTCGAACCGTGATATGTTGCAGGCTTAGTCCATCACGAAACCCTGTACCAAGTGCTTTAGCCGTCGCTTCTTTGGCAGCAAAACGTTTCGCCAGAAATGCTGCGGGTTGTTTGTTTTTTTGAAACTGCTCGAACTCGCTGATATCCAGAATCCGCTGCGCCGCTTTATCACCGTATTTTGTTAGCATTTCAGCGATTCGTGGGATATGCACCAAATCTGTGCCAATACCACTGATCATCCTCGACGGGCTTCCTGCATCAATTGTTTCATTTCACGCACTGCTGCCTGAAAACCGGTAAAAAATGAGCGTGCCACAATCGCATGGCCGATATTGAGTTCAACTAACTCTTTGATGGCCGCAATAGGCTGAACATTATGATAATGCAAACCATGACCGGCATTCACCTGTAAACCCATCGCATGAGCTTGTTCAGCTGCTTTGCGAATGATCTTCAATTCTTTTTTGGCTTCCGCTGCTGAACTGGCTTCAGCATAACGCCCGGTATGTAATTCAATCACTGGCGCACCGCAAGCGACGGCTGCTTCAATCTGTTTTAATTCTGGGTCGATAAATAACGACACCGTTATCCCAGCTTCAGCCAGGCGGACGCAAGCATCATGCATACGTGATTGTTGACCGGCTACATCCAGCCCACCTTCTGTTGTCAGTTCTTCACGACGTTCAGGTACTAGACAGCAATCAGCTGGACGGTAATGTTCAGCAATAGCGAGCATTTCATCGGTAACAGCCATTTCCAAATTCATTTTGGTTTGCAGAATATCAGCCAGCATCCTGACATCGCGATCTTGGATATGGCGCCGATCTTCGCGTAAATGTAGCGTAATACTGTCGGCACCGGCTTGTTCTGCTTCAATAGCCGCCTGAATCGGATCAGGGTAACGTGTACCCCGGGCTTGTCTTAACGTGGCCACATGATCAATATTGACGCCAAGATAAATCGACATGATGTTCCTTATTAATTCGCTGTTTTAGGGCCGGCATACTGTTGCATTTCAGCAAACAACTGCCGACTTTTCAGCGGTTTGCCACCTAGATAGTAGTTTATTACTAAACGCATCAGCTGCTTTGTTTCATTGAGGCTTTCTGCATTAGTAAGGTTTTCCTGTTGCAACTGCAACAAACTTTCACCTGAAATAATACGTTTGATGTCATTTTTTAAACACGGTTGTAAACCTTGATCAGGCTGATAGCTATAATGCTGATGCTCTATAACAGGTTGACCATCGCTATCCGTCGTCAAATCCAACCCATAACCCAAAGCTTCTAACAATCGCTTTTCAAAAAGCCTTAATTCCTGTTCTACTTGATCTGCTTGCTGTAAACCTTCCAGTACCCTTTGATAGGCATCAAACACTAATGGTTCAGGTTGTTGCTGAGTAAGCAAGCGAACTAACAATTCATTGATATACAAACCACATAAAGTGGCATGTCCCTGTAGCCAATAAGGGGCACTGGTCGTTTCGATTTTACTCAATGTAAGCAAATCACCTCGACCAAACCAATTCAGCCACAAAGGTTGGAATAATTGCAGTGGATTATTGTGACGACGTTTATTTTGTCGTATGCCCCGCGCCACCAGACTTAACCGACCATAATCAGCGGTAAATACATCCAGCAGTAAGCTGGTTTCCCGATAAGGGCGTTGATGTAAAACAAATGCCTGGGTGAATTCCACCGCGTCGCCTAATCAAAGATCGTCGTTATAACCTAAGTTTCGTAACATGCGTTCATTATCAGACCAACCTTCACGCACTTTGACCCATAATTGCAGAAAAACTTTGCAGCCAAATAATTTTTCCATGTCTTCTCTGGCATCTTTACCGACTTGCTTGAGCAACTCGCCTTTTTTACCAATAACGATAGATTTTTGACCACTGCGTTCGACATAAATAACAGCACTGATACGAAACATACCGTTGTCATCTTCAAATTGTTCGATATCAACCGTTAATGAATATGGCAGTTCTTGCCCAAGATGACGGAACAGTTTTTCACGCACCATTTCGGCTGCCAGAAAACGGGAACTGCGATCGGTAAGCTGATCTTCATCAAAAATCATCTCGCCTTCAGGCATTAATTTATATATCGACTCTTCAAGAGATTCAAGATTGATGCCTTTACGCGCAGATAAAGGCACGATATCGGTAAATTTAAACAAAGCGGCCAGCTTTTCTACCTGTGGAAACAGAGTCGCTTTATCTTCTAATTTATCAATTTTATTCATCACCAAAATGACAGGCTTGGTGGTTTCCTTTAATTTCTGTAAGACCCGCTCATCCTCTTCGGTCCACTTCATGCCTTCAACTACAAAGACCACCACATCGACATCTTCCACAGAAGCGGCAGCAGCACGGTTCATATAACGATTCATCGCCCGTTTACCGTCACTGTGAATGCCGGGTGTATCAACATAGATAAATTGACTCTGTTCTGTCGTTTTAATACCCAAAATACGATGGCGGGTTGTTTGTGGACGACGAGAAGTAATGCACAGTTTTTGGCCCAACACTCGATTAATTAGAGTGGATTTACCGACATTAGGTCGGCCAATAATGGCGACATAGCCACTGCGAAAAGCGTGTTCTTCATTCATAATTTTGACTCGATTAGCGTCAGGGCGCGTTCAGCGGCTTTTTTTTCAGCCTTACGATGACTACTTCCCTGAGCCACGACTAATTTATTCAATAAACTCACCTGACAGGAAGCCTCAAATACAGGCTGGTTATCGGCGGATTCAATTTCTTTCACACTGTAAAGTGGTAATGGTAATTTGCGGCTTTGCAATAATTCCTGCAGCCGGGTTTTAGGATCTTTAACTGTTTCAGTTACGTCGATTGAGTCCAGACGCTCATCGTAAAGACGGAGAATCAGAGGCTTAACCACTTCAATACCACTGTCTAAAAACAATGCACCAAAAATGGCTTCCAGGGTGTCTGCTAAAATCGATTCACGACGAAACCCACCACTTTTCAATTCGCCTTGGCCGAGAATTAACACCTCACCTAATTTGAGTTCACGTGCAATTTCTGCCAACGTTTCCCCTTTAACTAGGCTTGCTCTTAGACGACTCATCTTGCCTTCTTTAGCCTGTGGAAAACGGTTAAATAGTTCTTCGGCAATCACAAAACTCAATATCGCATCACCTAGATATTCTAGCCGTTCATTATTTTTTGGGGCGGCACTGCGATGAGTCAGTGCTTGCAGTAACAATTCTTCATTTTTGAACAGAATGCCAAGTTGCTGGCAAAGCTTTTTCTGTTTGATGTTTATCATCGATTGGCTGGTTCCACATCTACTTCAGTGACAAAATGTCCCACTAAATCAATATGGGCAATAAACGGTTTACGTACTTCATAATCAATGACGATTTTGGTCACGTAGGCATTACTTCTACCGCGGGATAATTCAATATTTTCTTTCTTAACACTGGAAATATAACCCGTATTAAACCGACGGCTCAGCAATAACATCACTTGTTCGTTGGTGAGTTTATTGTTTTTTAATTCAGTTTCCATGGACTTCATGATTTGTAAAACACCGTAGTATTCCTGATACATCGGCACTAATCGCATGGTTATGGTGGCAAAAAATGCAATGATTGCCAGCACAATTACCCAGCTGATTAACGTCATTCCTTGTTGTTTTTTCATGATTCATTCCTCACGCCTTGTGTGACGCTTTTCAATTCACAACAATGACGAATTTGAAAGATAAATAGAACCTAGTTAATAGAACGCCCCACCCTAGACCAAACAATACCACCCTCGTCCCAATTCCAACTCATCCATATGAAGAAGGCTTTACCGACCAGATTTTCTTCCGGCACCGTTCCCCAGACACGACTATCATTACTATTATCGCGATTGTCGCCCATCACAAAGAAGTGGCCTTCTGGAACCGTTATTTCGCCTTCCATTGACATGCGTTGCGGATCCACCAAGATGTCATGCGAATCATCTGTTAACTGTTCCTGCTTAAGCTCAGCACGCGGCGCAATCATCCCAGCCAAATCCGCAGGCCTATCTCCAGCTGTTTGTTTAATTTCCTGACCGTTGATAAACAGTGTTTTATTAAAGTAACCGACTTTATCACCGGGCAATCCGATAACCCGTTTTATATAATCAGTTTCAGGGTGCGGGGGAAAACGAAACACCATCACATCGCCACGTTCAGGACTACCTGTGTTGAGAATTTTGGTGTTAATCACTGGCAAACGAACACCATATGAAAACTTGTTCACCAAAATAAAATCTCCCACATGTAGGGTCGGTAACATAGATGAAGAAGGAATACGAAATGGTTCAGCAACAAAAGAGCGAATCACTAAAACCAGTAAAATAATTGGAAAAAATGAGCGGGCATATTCCACAATCGCCGGTTCATTTTCGTTCACAGCCCGTTGAGGCGCTAACCAAAAACGATCAACTAACCATATTAGGCCGGTTATCGCGACCAGTAACACCATAATTGCGGGAAAACTCACTAAGCGCTCCTTTTAAGATTTCTTAGATAACTG
Organism: Methylophaga sp.; assembly: GCF_048266885.1. Classification (GTDB taxonomy): domain Bacteria; phylum Pseudomonadota; class Gammaproteobacteria; order Nitrosococcales; family Methylophagaceae; genus Methylophaga. The sequence continues at coordinate 210,488 of NZ_JBLWYR010000001.1, read as the reverse complement.
CAATACAGCCAAGAAGGCTTCTTGCGGCACATCCACTTTGCCAATAGATTTCATTCGTTTTTTACCGGCTTTTTGTTTTTCTAGCAATTTACGTTTACGAGAAACGTCGCCTCCGTAACATTTTGCCAAAACATTTTTACGCATTGCCTTGACCGTTGAGCGCGCAATAATATGCCCACCAATGGCTGCCTGAATCGCCACATCAAACATTTGGCGTGGTATCAACTCCTGCATTTTTTCAACTAATAGCCTGCCCCGTGACACACTTTGATCTTTGTGCACAATCATGGATAAAGCGTCTACTTTTTCGCCATTGATTAATATGTCTAATTTAACTAATGGCGCCGCTTCAAAACGGATAAAGTGATAGTCCAATGATGCATAACCACGACTGACCGATTTAATGCGGTCGAAGAAATCAATGACCACTTCATTCATTGGCAATTCATAGGTCAGCGCAACCTGTTTCCCCATATATTGCATCGATTTCTGCACACCACGCTTTTCAACACAAAGCGTAATCACGGCACCAAGATAATCTTGGGGAACCAACATATCGGCTATAACAATTGGTTCGCGGATTTCTTCAACTGAACCGGCATCCGGCAGTGAGGCCGGGTTTTCAATCTTAATCACATCACCTTTTTTCGTGACGACTTCAAATACAACGGTCGGCGCTGTGGTGATCAGATCCAGATCGTATTCCCGTTCCAACCGTTCCTGAATAATCTCCATATGCAGCAAGCCTAGGAAACCGCAGCGGAATCCAAAACCCAATGCCTGTGAGTTTTCCGGTTCAAAAAACAACGAGGAATCGTTTAGGCGTAACTTACCCAAGGCTTCACGAAACGCATCATAGTCATCACTGCTGACCGGAAATACACCAGCATAAACCTGTGGTGTCACTGATTTAAAGCCTGGCAACATTTCGGTTGAACCATGTTGAGAGGTCGTTAAGGTATCGCCCACCGGTGCACCATCAATTTCTTTGACGCCCGAAATCACATAGCCGACTTCACCACAGTTCAAGGCAGGACGTTTACTGCGTTTCGGGGTAAACACACCTACTTCATCAACTTGATATTCTTGCCCAGTCGACATGACTTTGATTTTATCGCGGGTTTTCAGTCGGCCTTGTTTGATACGAACCAGAGAGATAACCCCAACGTAGCTGTCAAACCAGGAATCAATAATCAGTGCCTTTAATGGCCCTTCTGGATCGCCTTGGGGAGGAGGAATCCGTGCCACCAATTCTTCAAGGACTTCATCAATACCCACACCGGTTTTGGCACTGCAACGCACTGCATTCAATGCATCGACACCAATTATATCTTCGATTTCCTGTGCCACCCGATCTGGCTCAGCTGCAGGCAAATCAATTTTGTTCAAGACCGGTAACACTTCAAGACCAAGGTCAATAGCGGTATAACAATTGGCCACACTTTGCGCTTCAACGCCTTGTGCAGCATCAACCACCAGCAATGCGCCTTCACAAGCCGCAAGCGAACGTGATACTTCATAAGAAAAGTCAACGTGGCCGGGTGTATCGATAAAGTTAAGATGATAAGTTTCGCCATCTTTCGCGGTGTAATCTAGCGAGACACTTTGTGCCTTGATAGTAATGCCACGTTCTTTTTCGATGTCCATTGAATCAAGAACTTGTTGGGACATCTCACGTTCAGTCAATCCACCACAGATTTGGATAAACCGATCTGCGATAGTGGATTTGCCGTGGTCTATATGAGCAATAATTGAGAAGTTTCTAATATTTTTCATTGAGTAGCGATTTTGAACGTATCGGAGTTTGAAATATGGTGTTGCAAGATGTGTTCAGCTCCATGATTTAGAATGTGTTGCCAACGCGAATCCCGCATCGGGCAAATGACCCGGTATTATACGCACTTAACTGAGTTATAACGATAATAAATAGCGTGATACTAAGTTGTTTTACAGGGCTTAACCCAAAAGATCACTGTAAAAGCATTGCTTAAATAATAAGAATCATTAGCATTAAGCGCTCCCACACCACTTATCTTTGAAAACGGAAACCAAATGCAGGCTAGCCAAACCGACAATGACGTCCTTTACGGTCCGATTATTTCCACTTTTCTTCGCTTTGCCATTCCTTCCATTCTCGGATTACTGGCCATCACTACCGCCAGCATCGTAGACGGAATTTTTATCGGTCAGTTTGTCAGCTCTGATGGTTTGGCTGCCATCACATTATTGATTCCATTTTTTACGCTGGTGTTTGCCATCGCGCTGATGTTGTCCATTGGTGGCGCTGTTCGCGCTGGGAGTTATTTAGGGCAAGACAAAATCGAAGCTGCTTCTGCAGTTTTCAGTAAATGTCTGATAAGCATTTTTATTGTCGGTCTGTTGTTTATGAGTATTTCGTTACTGCTCGACCGGCAAATATTAACGCTACTGGGCGCTCCGCAAGAATTGATAATACTTGTCCTTCCTTACTTTCACATTATTTGTGTTGTACTCGTTCTGCAGATCACCAGCATGGTGCTGTATTACTTTATCCGCCTGGACAACTGCCAAAAACTGGGTACCTCAGCACTTGTAGCAGGCGCGTTAATTAATATTGTTCTCGATGCGCTATTCATTATCGGCTTGGAAATGGGATTAAAAGGTGCGGCGTTGGCCACCTTGGCTGCCCAGATCGTGCAAATGCTGATTCTATCAACCTATTTTCTGGGCAAACAACGTCGCTTAAAGTTGATTTTGCGACCAGGAAACTGGTCAGAAGTCACTAAAGTCGCCTACAACGGGCTCTCGGAATTTGTTAATGAACTGTCGGGCGGCATGGTGATTTTACTGCTTAATTGGTTACTAATTATTTATCAAGGTGTCAGTGGGTTAGCAGCGTTTGCGGTGATTAATTATCTGATTTTCATTAGCCTGATGATTTATTACGGCATAGCGGATGCTCTGCATTTGTTAATCAGTCAAAATCATGGGGCAGCACAAGCCAAACGAATACGAGACTTTTTAGTCACCGCCATGCTGATGGTGTTGGTTTTATCACTGTCCTTGATTAGTATTTTGCTGCTTTATCCACAGTGGTTGATTCAATTGTTTTTGCAAGATGGTGCCGTGGAAAGCCAGCAATTATCGGCCCAGTTCATCCACTTGGTTTGGCCGCTATTTCTTGTCAATGGATTAAATGTCACCTTATCGGTTTATTTAACCGCTATGCAAAAGCCCCTGCCTTCAATGAGTGTCGCTTTATCTCGAGGTTTAATATTGCCTGCAGGTTTATTGTTACTGTTTGCGACATGGCTACCCGAAAAACAGTTTCTTATTGCCCTTCCGTTGGCTGAGTGGCTAACATTTATTTTGGCTCTATTACTTTGCTGGAAATATTCTCCCAGCAATATTATTCAGAAAAATAGTTAACCGGAATATAGAAAAAAGCCGGATGTCGTTGCAACATCCGGCCAAAGCTCATCAAGCATTTATTCAGGGGATACAGCTTGATGAATTAGAACTGCCAAGCTACGCTCAGTCGCACATCCCGGCCTTGCTCTTTATAACCACTCAAGACGGGCTCATAGTCGGCTACACTTGAATGAGCAATATAGTTTTTGTCGAGAATATTCCGAACGGCAAATGCAATACGCACATCTTCTGAAGTAGATGGAGTCCATTGAGCATATAAGTCATGCACACCATAACCAGGTTGATTGGCTTCACCTATCACTGGAGAATTTACTTTATTGCCTTTAACAAAATGACCATTCCAGCCAAAACTCCATTGTGAATTGAGTTCATAGTCAACTGATGCAATCAACGTATCACGAACGGTATTAGCAATACCATTATGGTCATAGGCATTGGCTTCAACTCCATCTACTTCGGCATCGTTGTAGTGATAGCTGACACGTGCCATTAAATTATCCCAGCGGTGACCTAATTCTAGAATATAACCATTGGATTCCAAGTCGCCCAGATTATCAAAGGTATTTCTTACTGGCCCTACCCCAATAACATCTTTGATTTCACTTCTATAAGCTTTGGCAGAACCGAACCAGGTTGCTGAGTCATACGCAACACCGACTTCAAAATTCTCTGCCTTTTCAGGTTTCAAATCCTCGGCTTGGGTTGTAAAACCGAGTTTAAACGCATCTTGTGCTAAAGGGCCTTTAAAGGCTTCAGCAAAGGAAGCAAAAGCACTCCAATTGTCTGTAAAGTGATAATTTAGACCGATATTTGAACTGACATCGCTTTCAGTATGAGAAGTATTGCCAAAGTCAGTATCTAATTCATAATCATCATAACGAAGGCCCGCGCTTAACAATAACGCATCGGTCAACTGGATATCATCCTGAAGAAAAACGCCTTTAACCTTAGACTCATCTTTGGCATTCTCACCATCACCATCGGCAATCGACTCATCTTCACGATAATCAATACCATAGGTGATTTCATGCATACCTAAGATAGATGTATTACGTAAATCGAACCCTGTGCTCTCACCTGTTCCAGTGAATGGTCCAAATCGACCATTTTGGAATAACTCTGTTTCAGTGTTGTACAGTGTGAAAGCTAAATCCAAGTAGGGATTATCAAGTGGATTTAAATTGTAGTTTAGGGTGACACTTTCACGTTCTAAATCAATATCATAAAGAGGATTAAAACCAGCCACTTTCCACTGTGGACGCTGTGTTCTCTCACCTTCATCTTGATATTTTTCATAACTTAAACGTACCGTCTGGCTGTCAGTCAAATGTCCAACAACTTTTGCAAACAGATACTCTTGATCGGCTTCTGTTCCTAATGCTTCATCGCCATTACCATCTTCATAGTTATCAACATCTGATTGCGTATAGGAAACCATGCCGCTCCAGTCTTCATTTAGTTTGCCAAATAGACTGGTGTTAGTTTTGAAGCTATCTGTGTTACTTGAGAACATGCCTTTTACCAAACCACCAAAGTTTTCACCCGGCTTGAGCATATCTTCTGGATCTTTGGTCACAAATTTAACTGAGCCGCCTAATGCGCCTGGACCAGACAAGGCATTACCTGCGCCCGCATTGACTTCGACCCGTTTTAATAATTCAGGCTCAATGCTGATTCGGCCAGCATGGTGAAATTGACGTGTCGCCTGCTGTGCACCATCAATAGTAATATTTAACAGCTGATCTTCTATACCCCGAACATAGAGTTTTTGAGCAAAACCTGCACCTCCGCCAATAGTCACTTCAGGCGACTGACTGAAAAGATCTTGTAAATCAGTTGCCTGTAGTTTTTCAATTTGTTCTGCTGTAACGCTATTAAGTTCTGGGGTAATGGTATTACCTGTTACTTTTACAACATCAAGCTCAATACTGTCACTCTCATTCGCCCAAACAACCTGGCCTGACAAAGCAGCTGCTATTGCCAAGGTTAAAATTGTAGGACGACTCACAATACTCCGTTTTATACTCACACCAACCTCGCGAATAATAATCATTATCAAATAAAACAGATTCGCATTCTAGTCAGTGTGAATGGAGATTAAAACCAAATTTACAATTGTTACAATTACTTTGTAATTTGACGTTTTAGGATTTTGTGATTAAAGGCAATTGCATGATCATTGTTAAACCACCTTGCTCATGGGCTTGCGCCCATAACTTCCCACCTGTCGCTTCGACTTGGCGTCGAGCTAACGCCAACCCCACACCAAAACCTTTATGAACATTGGAATTAGGGGTATGTAAGCGGAAAAACGGTTTGAAAATATTTTGCAGGTGCTCTTTGGGCACACCAGGTCCGTGATCATCAATGTGCAGATCATAACGGTCAGGATACTGTTTCAGAGATAAACTGACCGTACCTTGTGTTGGTGTGTGCGAAAGTGCATTACGTAAGATATTTTCAATAGCATGACCTAATGCACGATCGCTACTTTGATGAAGATAAGCTGTTTCAGGTGTTTGGACGGTTATCACATGTTTGGGAAATTCAAATCGAGCATTCTCGACAATGCTATCTATCAGATCGGTCAGATCCAAGGAGTCATTACGTAATGCGGGCCGCTCATTTTCCAGCCAGGCAAGTGTTAACGCATCTTCCACCAAATCACGCATCTGCTGGCATTCGTAACGGATCCGCTGCAGCGATTCATCATCTGGATGGGATTGTTCGGCAATACTTAATGCCAGCTCTACACGTGTTAATGGTGTTCTTAATTCATGTGATAAATCTGATGTGAGATTACGTTGAGTCTGAATTTGTGCACCTATTCTTTCCGCCATGCTGTCAAAGGTGCTGGCTAAAGCAGCTATTTCATCATTACGTTTGCCAAGATCATCCCGTACTCTGACTTGGTAATCTCCATCACTGAATTGTTTTGTGGCTTTTTCGAGTTGCCTTAATGGGGACATGACGTGCCGGTAAATCACCACACTTAAGATGGCAAGCAAAAGCATTGGCAAAGCAATTTGTAATAAAAGACTGGTATAAGTCCAATATCCTCCAGGACGCATACGTTGCGGGAGACGGATCAGGAAATGGGTATGACCATCTGCAAAGGTGATATCCATAATCGGGTTTTGGGCAAAATACAAATGGATTTTCCAGCTGACATTTCTGCCCAATGCAAAATTTTCCACGAAATAGTCATCCATCTCACTCCCTGCCATTGGAGTAAGTTTGGAACGGATAAGGGCAACCCACGTGTCTTCCTGTTGCTGTAGGGTTTTGATCCATTCGGCTAGTTTTTTTTCATCGCCTTGTAAATAGAGTTTTTCTGCGTGGGAGGCATAATCAATTAATTGCTGCTGATATTTCTGATCTATAAAACTCATATGCTGCTCTGTTTGCAGAATCAAATGATGAATTATCCAGAATAATGCAATGGTACCAACGGTGATTGTGGTACATAGCTTCCAGAATAGGCGGCGTTTCATAGCAAGATATAACCTGTGCCATGTACTGTTTGTAACCGATCCACTGGCATACCAACATCTGTTAATTTACGTCTGACCCGGCTCATGTGCATATCCAAACTTCGATCGTAGCGACTAAAATCGCGTTCCATAACCAATCGATAAAGTTGGGGTTTACTGAGCAGATGGTTAGCGTGCAACATTAACGTCCACAACAATTTGAACTGTATTGGGGTCAGTTGCACGGGATGATCTTGAAAAAACACCTGTTGTTTTTGCCTATCCAGTATTAAGCCTTCATATTGCAAAACAGAATCAACCACTTGTTGGGGAATAGCTGATCTGGCTCTTCTTAGGATCGCCTCAATGCGAAGCACCAATTCAGTGAAATTAAATGGTTTGGGTAAATAATCGTCCGCGCCATTTTTAAAGCCCATTATGCGTTCTTCTTCTGCACCATGTGCTGTAAGGATAATGACCGGGGTTTGCTGGGTTTGTCTCAGAGTATTTAATACAGAATAACCATCACGCTTAGGCAAACTGACATCAAGTAGAATCAGGTCATAATGATTGCTAACGGCATTCTGCAGTCCCTGTTCACCATTAAAGCATTGAGTCACGATAAAACTTTGTTTTTCCAGCAACTGTTTTAACTGATAATTTAAGATTAAATCATCTTCAATAATGAGAATGCTGATAGGAGCTTTGTTTTTGTCAGGCATGTAATACAGAACTTTTCTTAGCTAGATGATAATAATTATCATTAATGATAAAGCTAAATCACTAAATAAGAAACTCTGTTTTTCAGTCCACAATTAAAAAAAAAGCAGCTGATGGAATCCCATCAGCTGCTTTTGATTAAATCCGCAATGGATTAGCGAAGAATGGCTATTCTGGAATTTTTAACGCCAGGAATTGAGACGCTCCAGAACGTTGTACCAACACTGGAATAGCTTTATTGGTAGGCAAATTTTTAGCTAATTCAACAAACTGTTTTGCATCAGTAATCTTTTCGTTATTGATACTAAGAATCAAATCACCTGGTGCAAGACCAGCTTCTGCCGCAGGACCAGATTCAATTTTTCTGACAGTTACGCCGCCTTGATTCGGACCTAATTCAGCTTGCTGTTCAGCAGTTAAATCGGTCACTTCCAGCGCAAGACGATTATCATAAAACTGACCTTCACGCGGGGCACTACCACTGGCAACTTGCTCGTCTTCCGGTAACTCTTCAACAACAACCGAGAGCGTCATCATTTTGTTATTACGCATAATTTCGGCTTTAGACTTCTTACCAATCGCGGTACGACCAACAATCGGTGGTAAATCAGAAGAAGCATCAACATTACGATCATCAAATTTGAGAATCACGTCTCCCGCTTCAAAACCGGCTTTTTCAGCAGGGCTTCCTGCAACCACTCTTGAAACAAGGGCACCACGTGGTTTAGCCAAGCCAAAAGATTCAGCCAATTCACGTGTTACATCTTGTATGACGACACCTAACCAACCACGGCTAACATAACCTTGGTCTTTGATCTGAGCGACCACGTCCATCACCGTATCAACCGGAATGGCAAAAGAGACTCCCATAAATCCACCAGTTCGGCTGTAGATTTGCGAGTTAATACCAATCACTTCACCATCCAAATTAAATAATGGACCACCTGAGTTACCAGGATTAATGGCTACGTCGGTTTGTATAAAAGGGACATAACTGTCACTTGGCAGACTACGACCTAATGCGCTGACAATACCCGCAGTTGCCGAATAGTCAAACCCAAATGGAGAGCCAATGGCCAATACCCACTCTCCTACTTTCAGATCATTTGAATCACCCAATTTAACGGCTTTTAGATTCATGCCTGACGCATCAACTTTTAATAAAGCGACATCACTACGCTCATCACTGCCTAATAATTCAGCGACCAATTCAGTACGGTCACTAAAACGAACGATGATTTCATCTGCATCTTTAATAACGTGATGATTGGTTAGGATAAAGCCATCAGATGATAATACAAACCCTGAGCCTAATGAGCTTGGTTGAGGTGCACGAGGCTGGGATGGATCGCCAAAAAAGCGTTTGAAAAAATCATCAAAAGGAGTTCCTTCTGGCATTTCCATACCCGGCGGTAAGCCAGGAGGTGCTCCTGCCATAGTTTCTGGGGCTTTACTGGTCGTGCTGATATTCACAACTGCATCAGCATTGTCTGCAACTAATTCGGTAAATTCTGGTAATGCCCTGGCATGTAAGGCTGAACTAAATGTTAGCCAAACCAACAACATTGCAATAATTGTTCTGTATTGCGTCATTATTTTTCCTCTATGATTTGAGTTTCGATGGCTATTTTCTGGTTTTTGAGCCGGTTTTTAACCAAATAAAAGCCAAGCATCAGACCAGCCAATCCGCCAATAATTTCCAACAATTCATTGGCAAACATTAATCGGCTGAGTCCTGCACCTGCAAACATAAATAAAATCGGTAGCAGATACATCATGAAAGCCCCATGCAATAAGGCTTCTTCTGGTATGGAGACATTCATCTGCTGGCCGGGTTCTACAATCTGTTTTTTGGGTACAGCGATGGTAGAAAAGCGTCGACCTACATGCTCACTTAATAGTCCGGTACCACAGCCTTTTTTGACCTGACATTTGTCACAGGTAGATTGACGTTCAGCTTGCAGCCAAATAGTTGACTCATCTGAACGGATTACAGTGGCTTTTTGTTCAATCATCTTTGTTCCGGGCCAGCGTATTTGATAGCTGAACCAATTTTTTCGACCGTTACTGCAGGCACTTCACCCACAACCGTCACAAAATGTGCATGAATCACACTGCCAAATGCATTTACCGCCCCCATGTGTGATCCACCATGAAAATGATTATGTTGAGCACGCATTTTTTCGATAAAGACCGAGACTGAACTCAAACCATCGCTATAAACTCGCTGTTCAATATGAGCGCCATTGTTGGCACGCAAGCGATTTTGATGAGCAACCAATGTAAAACCTTCCGGCAACCAGTTTGCTTGCCAATTTGAAAAGGCTGCTAAATCTTGTGTTGTCATTTCACCAGGTTCGGTGCGATGCATGATCATTTCATTTCCCGACATTTGTGCTTTCAAAGCCGAATCTGGGATATCGATGCCGGTTTGAATATCGGTAAACTCAAACGTTTCTAAAACTTCATTATTGTCATCAATCAGTTCTGATTTAAGTAATAAATCAGTTTCTTTATCCATCCACAGCTGGTAACCATAACGGTAATTATCAACCGGCTTAATTTCCAGTTTCTGTGTCAATTTTCCAGCGATCCGATCTTCATCACCCATTTTTAATTCATAAAAAGGTGTAGCTGAACGTAATCGACGGGGCAAATCACTCGGAAAGCCTCTACCCAGAGGACGTTGACTCACATTAATTTGTTTACCATCCGGATTGATACATGTGACCGTATCATTAGAGCGAATTACTTCGCGGGCAGCACCATTAAGTGAAATTAATCTTTCTGACTCAGTGCCGTCATTATTACGATGATAAATACGCACGGACTGGAATGTTTTGCCACTTTGATAAGCAAAAACGCCTTCATAGTTGAGTTGCTTTGCTGCTTGGCTCATTCGCTCAAGTAATTCAATTGAAGCGGACTCTGCCTGTACTGTTGGCACGAATAACACCAACAGCGCAACGCAAAAACGAAATCGCTGACGCATTTTTATCGCTCCGTGCCATAGGAAACGACACGCCCATAAGAAAACATGCCTGAAGTACCAACATACTCATTATGGTCAACTAAATAATTATTGAGCCTGTCTTCAATTTCCGGCTCAGCGACCGTCCAACGATTGGACTGGCTAATCAACGTCGTGGGTGCTTCATTGGCAACCACACTAGCGATTGGTAGGTTATCTACACCCGACTGTTGCTGAACCACCCCAACAACGGCAAGCGCCCCAACTGAAGCAGCCATCGCCAATCCAGTAGCTTGTTTCCAAAAGTTATTTGGAAAGCGTAAAAGTTTTGCTGTTGATTTTGTTTCAGTTGCAATTGAATAATCAGGTTCATCTTGAAGTGCAGCAGAAATCCTAGAGGTTAATGCCAAAGGACTTCGATTAATACTTCTTGTATACCCATGCAATATATCGCTTGCTTGCTGGTAGCGCATAAATGCTTCACGAGCATTATCGTCGTTGGCGATTAAAGCCAACGCTTGTTCGAGTTCACTACCTGTCAGCTGGCCATCAACCAAAGCAGACACTAATTCGAGATGATTAATTGCCATTATTATTCCTCTTCACCCATCACTGACTTAACTTGTTTATCGATAGCTTCCCTAGCCCTAAATATGCGCGACCGGACAGTACCGATCGGACAGTCCATCGCTTCTGCGATTTCTTCATAACTCATACCTTCAAATTCCCGCAATTTTATGGCGGTAGCCGTGTCTTCCGGCAAATCTTCAATAGCTTGTTGGATAGCCTGTTCCAACTGTACACACATGAGACTATCTTCAGGGGTCTCAAATTCCTTAAGTTCTGGAGCATCGTAATAATTAGTTGCATCCATAGCATCTACGTCGCTCATGGGAGGGCGCCGCGAACTCGCAGTAAGATGATTTTTTGAGGTGTTTATAGCGATACGATAAAGCCATGTGTAGAACGCGCTGTCTCCGCGAAAATTGGGCAACGCACGATACGCTTTTATAAACGCTTCTTGCGCCACATCCATCGCTTCAACTGGGTCATGCACAAAACCGGTTATCACATGTATGATTCGCTGTTGATACTTCATAATGAGCAGATCGAAGGCCTTTTTGTCGCCCGCCTGCACCCGCTGAACTAATTCCTGATCCACGTTCATTTTTTTATCCGGCCTACTCCGACATGCCGGAGACGATTTCTGTTTAATGCTTGATTGACCAATATCATTTATTTTTGTTCCACAATCAGTGCACAATAATTGTTGGCATTCTACCTGTAACAGGACCCATGACGACAACTCATCATTTTGATCTGCTGATAATCGGCAGCGGTACGGCAGGTTTAACCTTGGCATTAAAGATGGCAGACCAAGCCCGTGTTGCCGTTCTATCCAAAAGCCAGCTTGAGGAAGGGGCGTCACTTTATGCTCAAGGCGGCATCTCAGTTGTACTCGATAAAGCCGATTCTTTGCAATCCCATATTGACGATACTTTGCGCGCCGGTGGCGGATTGTGCGACGAAGAAGTCGTGCGTTTTACAGTGGAGCATGCGCGAGAAAGTATTGAATGGCTAATTGAACAAGGCGTTTCGTTTACCCGTGATGATATGACCACCGAAACATATCATCTGACACAGGAAGGTGGTCATAGCCATCGAAGGGTGATTCATTCAGCTGATGCAACCGGTCGCGCGGTGGAAACAACACTACTGGATAAAGCCAAGGCGCATCCTAATATTTCGTTGTTTCCTTATCATATTGGTATCGATCTGATTACTACGCACAAACATCTGGCCACGCAAGAGAATACTTGCCTTGGCTGTTATGTTTTGGATATCAAAAAAGATCAACCTAAAACCTTTCTGGCGCCGGTCACAGTTCTCGCTACTGGCGGGGCCGGAAAGGTGTATTTGTATACCAGCAATCCTGATGTATCGACCGGCGATGGAATTGCCATGGGTTGGCGTGCAGGCTGTCGAATTGCCAATATGGAGTTTATTCAGTTTCACCCAACCTGTTTATTTCATCCCAAAGCCAAATCTTTTTTAATATCTGAAGCTTTGCGCGGTGAAGGTGCCACATTGAAATTAGCAGATGGCACACGCTTCATGCCGGCATTTCATCCTCAGGCTGAACTCGCGCCAAGAGATATTGTTGCCCGTGCAATAGATCATGAAATGAAGCGCCTTGGACAAGATTGTGTCTATCTGGATATCACTCATCAGTCCAAAGAATTTATTACTTCTCACTTCCCTACTATTTATAAACGTTGCCTGAAGTTCGGCGTCGATATGGCCAAAGAGCCTATTCCTGTAGTGCCTGCCGCACATTACACATGCGGCGGCATCATGACTGATATGCGTGGCAGAACAGATATAGATGGCCTATATGCAATTGGCGAAACCGCTCACACCGGTTTACATGGTGCTAATCGAATGGCCAGTAATTCATTACTTGAGTGCCTGGTGTTTGCCAACGCCGCAGCAAATGACATAAAAAAGCGGCCCAAAACCGCATTGCCAGCGGATATTCCACATTGGGATGAAAGCCGTGTACATCCTGCTAAGGAAGCGGTAGCAATAAGCCATAACTGGGATGAGCTGCGTCGTTTTATGTGGGACTATGTGGGCATTGTGCGCAGTACACAACGGCTTAATCGTGCCCGGCTGCGGTTGTCTCTTCTACAACAGGAAATTGATGAGTTTTACAGCCAGCACCACATCAGCAATGATTTATTGGAATTACGCAATCTGGCTGATGTGGCGGAATTGATTATTGAATCGGCATTACAACGTAAGGAAAGTCGGGGCTTGCATTACACACTTGATTATCCAGAAATGTCAGATAATGCTGCTAGCAATAGTATTATTGCTGGAAAAAAGCCAGTCTGATCCTTACTCGCAATTGTCGAAATTGATCTTTATCAACAGCATCTTTGCATATAAAAACCCTAAGGTGCTTATTGTTAGGTAGTTTTAAATTAACGATGACAGCTAAGCGAGTAACCCACGCTGACTCTAGAGAAAGATGGGGAGTCAGAGCGTTATCCGCGTAACGGATCTGCCAATATTCTGTAACTGGATTAAGTAACGCAATTGGCCGTTTGCGGTATTTGTTAATAAAACCCAGTCGATAAATATGCAAATACTGACTGATAAAAACTGCTGTGAAGAAAAGTAGCTTCACTATCATGCTCACTGCCAACAGCGATAGGCTTATTACGGCCAAAGTATGTAACAACAAACTGTAAACAAGCAGATACCGTGATCGTTTTAACGGCAGATAAAATCCTTTTTCCTGCATCTTCATCCTTATTTTCGCTATCCAGGGCCTGTTACAATGATGCGGTGATAATCCTTACCTAGCTAAAGAGTAAATTCATGACCGCTGACTATCAATCTATTTTGCAACAACAAGCTTCAGCCGATCATACGGTTATCACGGATGATAAACATTACCTGATTCCGTTACCAAGCTATGGGGTGATAACAGTCAGTGGTGAAGAAGCTACGAGTTTTTTACAGAATTTACTGACAAACGATGTAAATCAACTCAGTCAACAGTCATGCCAAATTACGGCAATGTGTAATCCAAAAGGCCGACTGTTGGCACTTTTTCTGCTGATCAAAACAGATGACAGTTATCAGTTAGTGTTACCTAAAAGCCAATGTGCTTTTCTCTCGCAACGACTGCAAATGTTTAAATTACGCAGCAAAGTGGATATTGCAGATAACAGTGAAGAGTTAACTGTCTGTGCCCTATTGGGGAATACACCAGTAGATAATGCCATTCCATTAACTTTACCGTCATCGGCTTTATTGATTCACTCAGCCGATGAAATGGCATCCAGACTTGAAATTTTGCTCAGCCAGGACTGGCAGCTTGCAGCAGAAGCCAACTGGCATATTAATGAGATTAAGGCGGGTATTCCGCTAATTGTGCCGGAAAGTCGCGAACTGTTTACTGCACAACAATTAAATCTGGATTTAATTGGCGGCGTCAGCTTCCGTAAAGGCTGTTATCCAGGACAGGAAATCGTTGCCCGCTTGCACTACCTCGGTGAAGCTAAACGTCGTTTGTTTCACGCTTTAGCCAACACCAGTGATATACCGAGTGTGGGTGAAACTGTGCTTGATAAAGATCAGGCGGTGATTGGCCATATTGTTAGAGTAATACGGGGTCTAGATAATCAATTGATTCTACAATTAAGTTTAAAGCTGGAAGGTGCAGAACAGGACTTATATCTAAACGATGGCACTATCATCGAGCAAGTTCAAGCCTCTGCCCCAGCGTGACATAGGCTATTCCAGATCCAGCTTTTTAAGTTTGTAACGTAAAGCCCGGAAGGTAATACCAAGTCGTTTAGCTGCAGCAGTTTTATTCCAACGGGTTTCATTAAGGGCCTTTTCGATAATGGCCCGTTCTTGTTCTTCAAGATGACTTTCCAAATCCTGATTCAAGTCTGGCGCAGTGATGTTAGCCATCGGCAAAACTATATTTTTAGAAGGCGTTGCTGCTGGTAGCATTAAATCCGTTAAAGTAATTTTTGTGCCTTCCGCCCATGTCAGAGCTCGCTCAAGCGTATTTTCAAGTTCGCGGACGTTTCCCGGAAATGGGTAATTTTGCAGAACCGTTATAGCCTCGTCAGTTAATTGAACGGGTGCTGAGTGCGTTTTACCTGCCAGTTTTTGCAAAATATGTTCAACCAGTAACGCAATATCCGCCCTTCGTTCTCTTAACGGCGGAACCTGCAATTCAATCACATTAAGACGATAGAATAAATCCTGACGAAACGTGCCTTTCTCTACACAGTCGGCCAAGTTTTTATGCGTTGCCGATAAAATTCGTACGTCGACATTAATTTCTTCATGCCCCCCTACAGGTCGGATAGCTTTTTCCTGGATTGCCCGCAGTAGTTTGACCTGCATCATTAACGGTAAGTCAGCCACTTCATCAAGAAACAATGTGCCACCATGAGCATGCTGAAATAAACCTTGTTTATCGCTTACGGCGCCGGTAAAAGCACCTTTTTTGTGACCAAAAAACTCACTTTCCACCAGTTCATTGGGTATGGCGCCGCAGTTTACCGGAACAAACGCTTGGTCAGATCGCGCACCGAGATCATGAATTAGTCGTGCAACCAATTCCTTACCAGTCCCAGACTCACCGCTGATATAAACGGGTGCTTGGCTACGAGCGAGTTTGGCAACTTTGCCTCGCAACTCTCGCATTAACTCTGTTTCTCCCAATAAACGGTCACGTGAACGCCGATCATTTTTATGGGATTTATTGGGTGATAATTTTAATGCCGCTTCAACCAATTCTCGTAAAACGCGTAGTTTCAACGGCTTGGAAACAAAATCAAAGGCTCCGGATTTCAATGCAGATACGGCTAAATCCATATTGCCATAGGCAGTAATGACCGCAACCGGTAATTCAGGATGAGTTGCCTGGATTTTTTTCACCAGCTGCAACCCATCCCCATCAGGCAAACGCATATCGGTGAAACATAAATCAAATGATTGTTGCGACAAAAGTCTTTCAGCTTCGACGATAGTTTCAGCGGTCACACAATCTATCGACATGCCTGACAGTGTCATGGACAGTAAATCAAGAATGTCCGGTTCATCATCGACTATCAATGCTTGTGGATTCATTGGATAAGCTCTTGTCTTTGCATTGGATAACTGATTCGGAAACAACTACCGAATTCTGGTAGATAGCTTAATCGGGCACCATTGGCCTGGCATAATTCACGCGCCAGATATAATCCCAATCCGGTTCCCCCCGTTCGTTCTGAGTGAAACGGTTCAAATAAATGATGCATCGCTTGTGGACTGACCCCTGCCCCGTTATCAATAACATCAATATTGATATACTCGGACTGCAATGTAATACGGACTTCAATTGGTTGCTCCTGATCTTTATCAGCATAGTGCCATGCATTATCAATCAAATTCCATATCACTTGATGTAATTGCTCCTCATCGGTACAGATTCGAGCCAGTGGCACAGATGAAGTCAGTGTAATTTGCTGTGCAGGTATATGTTTAATTTCACAATATTCTTCAAGCAGTTTTTCCAACCATGGACTTAATACCACCACGGTGGGCTCAACATTTTTACGCCGACTCATTTCTAAAATCGTTTCGATAATACTGTTCATTCGGACACTATGGCGTTGAATGATTCCAGTAAGCTTCTTTACCGTTGCATCATGGCTTAACGATTCAGCCAATAACTCTCCGGCATGACTGATAGCACTCAACGGATTACGGATCTCATGGGCGATACTGGCCGTTAAACGTCCTAACGAGGCTAATTTTAATTGCTGAGCCTGTTGCGCCAAAGCGGTCGTGTTTTCAATAAATACCAGTACTTCACCTGAATCAAGCTGAGTTGCTCGAGCTAATAACTCGGGCAAATCGGCCCTTGCTTGAAAGGGTTCAAATGCTTCTGGTGAATGTTGTTTCCAGCGCCATATTTGGTCTGCTAATTCAGGAACATACTGTTTTAATAAAAACTGTGGAGGAGCATTATCTATTGCCATCAACTGAGAAGCTGATTGATTGCAAAGTGAAACCCTCCCCTGTTCATCCAATACCAACACAGCAACTTGCATACGACTGATAATATGTTGGTTAAGATTGGCCAGTTTATTAAGATCTTGGGCCTGTTGTTCTGCCAATAATTGTGAGCGTTGCATGGTTCTTGATAGCAGTTGGGCCAATACCGCGGTGATAAAGAAAATAGCTCCCAACATTCCAGCCTGAGCAAAATGACTTTGGCCAACGCCAACTAATTCTGCATATACCGCCTCTAGCAAAACAGATAACGTTGCTATTGCGGCAATAAATACTGCCAGACGTCCAGGAATCAACGCGCCGCCGGCAACTACAACCACAACCAGCAATGCCCCCAGACCACTTTGTAAGCCGCCAGCAGCATGAATAATTAAGGCCAGCGCAATAATATCGATAATCAGCTGAATGCTGCATTGCGTAACAAATATTCCCCAGTGTCGACTGGAAAATATCATTAATAGAACGGCAACCATCAGGTAAGTCAGACTGACAAAATGATGTAATAAGGGATATTTGTTACCGATGAATTCAGGGGCCAATTCAAGGTAAAAAACCACAAACAAAATAGCTGCCAGAAATAAACGGTAGCCGGAAAATAACGTCAGTGCACGCCAGGACGCCTGATCTTGTTCGGATTTAGTGGTGGTGAAATATTCGCCAGCCATTATTTGTGTTGCTGATAAGCCTCAAGATGCTCGGTGGTACAAAAAAAATGCTGATTTTTCTGAATTGCTTCCTGTTCTAATAAATGCAGGCCGCATTGTTCACAGCGCACCATTTTCTCGGCTTGTTCGATTTGTCTTTCATTTTTTATCTGACGATACAAATTACGGAAGATTACATATAACAGCAGGCCTATCGCCAGCAGGATCAAAATTCGCATGGTTTACCTCAAAAAAAAGGGTATCCAATATAGGATACCCTTTCTTATTCACCTGATGATAGAACTAGCCGCGTGAAGCGCGTTTACGCTCATGCTCTAACAGGAATTTCTTGCGTACTCTGATGGATTTAGGCGTAACTTCCAGTAATTCATCTTCACCGATAAATTCCAGTGCCTGTTCCAAACTCATACGAATTGGCGGAACTAAAGCTACTGCTTCATCTGAACCTGATGCACGCATATTGGTCAGCTGCTTACCTTTTAACGGGTTAACAACCAAATCGTTATCACGCGAGTGAATACCGATAACCATACCTTCGTAAACTTCATCACCATGGCCGATAAACATACGACCCCGATCTTGTAAGTTAAAGATAGCAAAGGCAACAGCTTTACCCACACCATTGGCAATTAACACACCATTGATACGTTTACCGAAGGTACCTGGTTTTACTGGAGCGTAATGATCAAATACGCTGTAAATCAGACCAGTACCCTGGGTAGCAGTTAAAAACTCAGTACGGAAACCAATCAAACCGCGTGACGGAATAATAAAGTCGAGACGCACTCGGCCTTTACCATCTGGTGACATATCTTTTAGTTCACCACCACGAGTACCCATTTTTTCCATTACCGAACCTTGGTGGGTATCTTCAACATCAATAGTTACCGCTTCGTATGGTTCTTCTTTGGTGCCGTTCACTTCACGAATAATAACTTCAGGACGGGATACACCCATCTCGAAACCTTCACGACGCATGTTTTCGATCAATACAGAAAGATGTAATTCACCACGACCAGAAACACGGAATTTATCAGGATCTTCAACCAGTTGTTCTACTTTTAACGCCACGTTATGAATCAACTCGCGATCCAAACGTTCTTTGATTTGACGGGTAGTAACAAATTTACCTTCTTTACCAGCAAACGGAGAATTGTTTACCTGGAACGTCATAGTCACAGTCGGTTCATCAACACTTAACGGTGGCAAAGCTTCAACATTACTAGGGTCACATAATGTGTCTGAGATATTCAGTGGATCCAGACCAGTAAACGCAATAATGTCACCAGCATGTGCTTCTTCAACTTCTTCACGACGCAAGCCCATAAAACCCATGACCTGCATTACACGGCCATTACGTTTTTTGCCTTCAGGGTCAATTACTGTCACCGGCATGTTGGTTTTAACTTTACCGCGCTCAATACGCCCGATGCCGATAACACCAACATAACTATTGTAATCAAGTGAAGTTACCTGCATACGGAAAGGACCTTCAGGGTCAACCGCAGGAGGACTCACTCTATCCACAACCAGTTGGAATAAAGGCGTCATATCACCATCACGAACCGTATCTTCCATACCGGCAAAACCGTTCAATCCAGAGGCGTAAATGACATCAAAGTCCAATTGTTCATCGGTCGCGTCTAAATTGGCGAACAGATCAAATGTTTGATCCAAAACCCAACCTGGACGAGCACTTGGTTTATCAATTTTATTGATGACGACGATTGGTTTAAGACCTAAAGCCAATGCTTTTTGTGTGACAAAACGCGTTTGTGGCATTGGACCTTCTGATGAGTCAACCAGCAGTAATACTGAATCAACCATCGACAAAACACGTTCAACTTCACCACCAAAGTCAGCATGGCCCGGTGTGTCTACGATATTGATACGGTAATCATTCCAGCGAATAGCTGTGTTCTTAGAAAGGATGGTAATCCCACGCTCGCGTTCCAAGTCGTTGGAATCCATGACACGTTCTTGTAACTCTTCGTGCTCGCTGAATGTGCCGGACTGACGCAGCAACTGGTCAACCAAGGTTGTTTTACCATGATCGACGTGAGCGATGATGGCTATGTTACGAAGTTTGTTTATATCTCTAGAATTATTACTCATAAAATCAGTTCATTAAGGCATGTCTGGCATGCGCTGTTAAAAAATGTCCCGGTGGGGACCTCAATCACTTCAGGTTACCCGCCACAAACGGGGCAATACTTTTTTGTAGATGCGCATGGATCGATAAGTTGCCCGCAATTACGTGCCCTTTATCCAAAACCTTGTCACCGCCGGTAAAATTCGTCACCGAACCACCCGCTTCTTCAACTAACAATTTACCGGCTGCTAAATCCCAGTTTTCCAGGCCAATTTCCCAGTAACCATCCACTCGGCCGGCTGCAACATAGGCTAAATCCAATGCTGCCGAACCGGCACGACGAATATCCGCCACTTGTGGAAACACAGCAGCAAACATCTGCATATAAACATCAATATGTTGCGGATATTTGAAAGGGAACCCAGTAGCAATCAATGCACCATTGAGATCTTTGCGCTTAGTGACACGCAGACGGCGATCATTGAGCTTGGCACCTTCACCACGGCTGGCGGTAAACAATTCGTCGCGCATTGGATCAAATACAACTGCATGATCAATACGTCCTTTGACCATCACACCAATCGATACACAATAATGCGGAAAACCGTGCAGATAATTTGTTGTTCCATCCAATGGGTCAATAATCCAGACCACATCGTTTTGACCTGTTTCGCCCGACTCTTCCGCCATGATGGCGTGGTCAGGATACGATTTTTTGATCGTGTTGATGATTTCCTGTTCCGCAAGGCGATCAACATCGGTGACAAAATCATTCAAACCTTTAGCGGTAATTTCCAAATGATCGACATGTTGTAAAGAGCGCATAATCAGGCTGCCTGCCTGACGAGCCGCACGTACGGCTATATTCAGCATTGGATGCATAGAACAAATTTTTCCAGAGCAAAAAAAAGAATGCGACAGAAATAGCAAGATACTATTCCCGTCTAAAAAAAGAGAGCATAATTATACCAACTATCGCCACCGGTTCGCAGTTTAAATTTGTGGCAATAGACAGCATAAATATTTCCTGCTAGCCTTTTATCAGGCTTGCATTTACAAACGAAATGGAAATGCTACCAACCCTAGTACACTTTAAGGAGATACAAATGAAATCATTAGCTAAACTGAGCGCCGTTATCCTGCCTTTGGCATTACTGACTGCATGTGCAAATACTGCTGAAATGGAAGCATTAAAAGGTTCAGTAGAATCTGCACAATCAACAGCTGATTCTGCTTTAGTTGCAGCTCGCAACGCGCAAAGTACTGCTGATACTGCACAACGTACTGCTTCTGACGCTGAACTTGCTGCAATGAATGCACAAAAAGCAGCTGAAGATGCACAAGCACAAGTTGATGCTTGCTGTGCAAAAATCGATCGTATGTTTGAAAAAGCAATGAGCAAATAATCTAAACAATTATTTTTTTCAGAGCTTAAAAACAAAAAGGCCGGGATATTAATCCCGGCCTTTTTGGTTCTACCATTTGTTACTTTTTTAAAACATTTCTTCTGATAAATGCGCAGGCCATACAGGAATACCTGCCGCAGCCGAGATTTTATCCGCCGCTTCACGCGCAGCTTCCAAATTTTCAAACGGTCCAACGACCACTTCATTTATCGCTTTATTTCTTAACGGCCAGAATTTGTCTTGCATATTCAATTCTTGTAATGCTTTACGCATTTTTGCACCAGCGTTCAGTTGTAAACCAGCATGTACAAACCAGACGTTATCAACAATCTTTTCTTCTTGCTGATTCAGTTGTTTGACCACACCATTTGAAGTCATCACAATCTCTTCGGCAAATGGCCAGTCTTGCTCTGATAACACGGAATCCTGTGCATTTATCACGGCCATCATCATGGGCGTCATATTGCCACTTACCCCGTCATACATTTCAGGTATAGGCTTTTGTGCTTCAAGGAATAGCTTTCCATTTGATAGTGCAGCTTTATATTGTTGATGAATTATATTCACCTGAGTGTTTAAGGATACTAAACTGTATAAATGCTCAACGTCTTCTGGGTACAAACGGATACAGCCGCTGCTGACACGTAACCCGACACCATAGGGTTTAGCCGTTCCATGAATCAGATAACTTGGGTTGGACAAACGCATTGCCCGAGTACCCAGCGGATTATCAGGACCAGGCGGAACTACTGCAGGCAGAATATCCCCCGCTGCGGCATGCTCTTTACGCACTGATTCCGGTGGTGTCCAAGAAGGATTTTCGCGTTTTTGGGTAATTGATAGTTTACCTAATGGAGTATCTCGCCCTTCACGACCAATGCCGATAGGATGAGTCACGACTTGCTGTAACTGATTGCCTTGTTGGGGTAGAAAATAATATAAGCGCATTTCTGGGATATTGATGACCACGCCTTTTCTTGGCGCATCGGGAATAATAAAACGGTTAGGAATTAATACCGGTTGATTATCACCTGGTAACCAGGGATCCAAATTTGGATTAGCCTCCACCATATCGGTGTAACCTAAATCAAATTTACGACCAATATCCAATAACGTATCTTCGTGACGGCTGTAGACAACGAGGTTGTGTCCAATAACACGCGTTTCCTCATCAGCCAATTCAAATGTGGTTGCACCGGCTGGCAACATAATTAAACTGCTTGCCAGACCGATAAATAAACGACTAATCATTACAAACCTATAGAGTTAAGGGTGAATAAACAACGGCTATTGTACAATGTTCCACGAAAACTGTTACTACTAGGGCTTGTTGATCTTTCACCTCCGCCTCTGTTGTGAGCTGAAAAAGCGTCAATCAAGGCACGAGGAGCGCATTTTAGTTGTTCAAAATAAGTGACGAGTAACACAGACCGGCGCGCGCCTCCCTGGCGCGCCGGCATACAGTCCATCCGTGGACATAAGTGCCGCTTTTTCAGTCACAACCCGAAGGGCTGGGACTATTTTTGCGGCCGACTGCGTTGTCAATCACTTATGTAGGGTGGCTACACTGCGTGCTTTCCGCCTTGTCGGACACAAAAACAGCCGCCAGCAGTGGTGGATATGAAAGATCAACAAGCCCTAGGTCTTATCGATTTGTTATAGCCACCTTGTTGCACGAAAAATAGTCCCAGCAGTGATGACCATGAAAGATTAACAGCCCCTAGTGATGCTTTGCCCGGTTAAACAGTCTACAATCGCAGGCTGTGAATTTTTTGTTTTGATACAGATAGAAGCCAATGATGAAATACATCCTGCCGTTGTTCCTGATGCTCACACTTACCGCGTGTTCTTTCTTTTCCGGTAGAGACCCCGTGGTCGCCGAAGAAAGCTGGACTGTAGAACGTGTTTATGCCGAAGCTAAAGCCGCCTTAAACGTGAATGATTACCGCACAGCTATCGAATATTACGAACAACTTGAAGCACGTTTCCCCTTTGGTGAATATGCGCAACAAGCCTTATTAGACTCAGCATATGCTTATTACAAAACAGACGAACCTGAAACCGCTATTGCGACCTTAGATCGTTTTATGCGGGTCTACCCATTGAACGAAAATATTGACTATGCAATGTATTTGCGTGGACTTATCAACTTCAATCGGGATATGGGGATTCTGGAAAAATATATTCCTCGGGATGAAACGCAGCGTGATCCAGGTTCAGCTCTTGATGCCTTGCGCGATTTCACCACGTTGGTTAATCGTTTCCCAACTAGCCGTTATAGTGATGATGCTGCTCAACGTATCGTCTACCTGCGTAACCGTTTAGCCCAGCATGAGTTACACGTCGCCAACTATTATATGCGCCGCTCTTCTTATCTTGCGGCCGCTAACCGCGCCAAATATGTAATTGAAAACTATCCCCGCACACCTGCGATGCCTGATGCTCTGGTGATTATGGCTAAAGCCTATAAGATTCTGGAATTAGATGATTTGTCTGAAGACGCTTTACGCGTTTTGGAAAGAAACTACCCTGGCCATGGTGGGGTAGCCGAAGTACGTAGAACGACGCTGTTTGATTAACAGCGTCGTTTTGTTTAATGGCGTTTACTATTAGATAGCTTCTTCGCCATCTTCACCTGTACGAATACGAATCGCACGTTCTAACGGTGTGACAAAAATCTTACCATCACCTATACGACCAGTATGTGCAGCTTTAGTAATGGCTTCAATACAGGCATCCACTTGATCATCTGCCAGCACGATTTCCATTTTCACTTTCGGTAAGAAATCCACCACATACTCAGCACCACGATAAAGCTCGGTATGACCTTTTTGTCTGCCAAAGCCTTTGACTTCGGAAACTGTCATGCCGGTGACGCCGATATCGGAAAGCGCTTCTCGTACATCATCCAATTTGAATGGTTTGATTATGGCTTCAATTTTTTTCATGTGATTGCCTATTCTATAGTTGACGTTACGGTATAACCTGATGTTATCGGATAGCGACGGTCTCTGCCAAATGCTCTGCCGGTAATACGAATTCCGGGCGGTGCCTGACGTCGCTTGTATTCGCTACGATCCACCATTTTGATGACCTGTGCAACCGTTTCAGCATTAAATCCGGAGGCCACCAGATCTTCAAAACAACCATCATTAGCGACATAGGCTTCCAGGATCGCATCCAATACTTCATAAGCGGGTAATGAATCCTGATCCAACTGATCGGCAGAAAGCTCCGCGGAAGGCGGCCGGGTAATAATTCGTTCAGGAATCGCTTTCGACAGACTGTTGCGATACTCCGCTAATTTATAGACCAGCGTTTTGTATACATCTTTTAACGGCGAAAAACCACCAGCCATATCGCCATACAAGGTGGAATAGCCCACAGCCATTTCACTTTTATTTCCGGTAGATAGCACCATTGCACCGGTTTTGTTGGAGATAGCCATCAACAACACACCACGACAACGGGCCTGAATGTTCTCTTCAGTAGTATCGGCCTGGGTGCCGGCAAAGACCTCTTCTAATTCATGGAGAAAGGTCTGAAACAAGTTTTCAATACCGATAACTCGATACTGGACTCCCAAAATGCTCGCCATCTCTGCGGCATCATCCAAACTGATTTGTGCGGTATACCTTGATGGCATCATCACCGCTTGCACGCGATCAGCGCCCAAAGCATCAACTGCCAAGGCCAATGTTAAAGCTGAATCAATTCCGCCAGAAAGGCCTATCACCACGCCAGGAAACCGGTTTTTTTCTACATAATCACGCAAGCCACAAACCAAGGCCTGATAAACGGTTTGCAACTCCTCCATTAATGGCTGAAGTAAACCTTCGAGCTGAATACCCTGCGGGGTTTTACTGATCTTTATTGGCACTAGAGCTGTAGCAAACTGAATGGCTTGAACACATTTTTCACCAACGGCATTCACCGCAAATGAAGCACCATCAAACACCAGTTCATCCTGCCCGCCCATTTGGTTAACATATAAAATCGGTACTGAATTCTCGCGTGCACGCTGACTGACTTCAGCCTCACGCAACTGGGTTTTATCTTGTTTAAATGGCGAGGCATTCAAATTCACAATGATTTCCGCACCAGCATCCACTGCTTGGGCTGCGGGCTCAACAAACCAGATATCTTCACAAATGGTCAAACCAATTTTGATCTGGTTTATTTCAATAATCGTGGCTTCTCGGCCTTCAATGAAATAACGCTTTTCATCAAATACACCGTAGTTGGGTAGTTTGTGTTTGAGATATTGAGCAGTGATTTGATGCTTGGTGATAACTGAAGCGGCATTAAATAACTCTTTACCAACCTCACCCAGAGGATGGCCGACAATAATGGTGATATCGTCAACCTGCTGACACAGTGTTTGCAGCGCTTTATTGACCCGCTTTATAAGGCCAGGTCTTAATAATAAATCTTCCGGCGGATAACCAGTCAGGCATAACTCTGGAAAGATAACCAGCTCCGCACTGAATTGTTGTTTGGCTTGCTGAGTGGCGGCAATCACCTTTCGGGTGTTGCCGGCGACATCTCCAACTATCGGATCTATCTGTGCCAGCACTACCTGAAGTTGATTATTGGTCATTAGCGTTCCATCAGTTGCAGCATGGTTGAACCAATTTCCGCTGGTGAAGCTGCAATAGCAACCCCGGCCGCTTCCAATGCCGCTAATTTAGCTTTTGCTGTTCCTTGTCCACCACTAATAATTGCGCCAGCATGTCCCATGCGCTTGCCTGCTGGAGCGGTTAAACCAGCGATATAAGCGGTGACCGGTTTGCTTACATATTGTTTTATATATTCAGCAGCATCTTCTTCAGCCTGACCACCAATTTCCCCGACCATCACGATACCCTGAGTCTGAGGATCTGCTTCAAATAATTCCAAGCATTCAATAAAATTCATGCCATGGATTGGATCTCCACCAATCCCAACACAGGTGCTTTGACCAAGTCCATTTTGAGTCGTTTGATAAACAGCTTCGTAAGTTAGGGTTCCAGAACGCGAGACAATACCAATTTTGCCGGGCAAATGAATGCTGCCAGGCATAATGCCGATTTTGCATTCGCCAGGGGTTATGAGTCCAGGACAGTTTGGGCCGATTAACTTGGCATCGTAAGATTTCAATGCATGTTTTACCCGCAGCATATCCAGTACTGGAATACCCTCTGTAATACAGGCAATCACTTTAATACCTGCATCGGCTGCTTCCAGAATCGCATCGGCAGCAAATGCTGCTGGCACATAGATCATGCTGGCATCAGCACCGGTTTCATTTACTGCTTCATGAACCGTATTGAAGACTGGTTTATTGAGATGTAATTGGCCACCTTTACCAGGCGTCACGCCACCAACAAACTGCGTGCCATAGGCAATGGCCTGCTCAGAATGGAAAGTGCCCTGCTTACCAGTAAATCCCTGACAGATAACTTTAGTGTCTTTATTAACCAAGATACTCACGTTTTATTACTCCCCTGCCGCAGTGACAGCCATGGCCGCTGCTTCAGTTAAATCTTGTGCAACGCGTAAATTCATTCCACTGTTTTCCAATAAAGTGCGGCCTAAGTCGGCATTGGTACCTTCCAAACGCACCACCACAGGTAATGCTAAGCCGACTTCTTTAGCGGCCTGCATAATACCTTGTGCAATCAAATCGCAACGGACGATCCCGCCAAAAATATTCACCAGAATCGATTTCACTTTTTTATCAGATAAAATCAGTTTAAATGCCTCAGCGACACGATCTGTCGTGGTACCGCCACCGACATCAAGGAAATTAGCCGGTTCACCGCCCTGCTTTTGAATCAAATCCATGGTGGCCATCGCCAACCCAGCGCCATTCACCATGCAAGCCACATTGCCATCTAGAGCAATATAGTTCAGCCCAAAGTCACGAGCGATGACTTCAGCAGGGTTTTCTTGGGTTGGATCAAATAAGTCAGCTAAATCGGTGTGGCGATATAACGCATTATCATCAACATTGATTTTGGCATCCAGGGCCAGCAAATCCCCTGCATCGGTGACGACCAGTGGGTTAATTTCCAACAGGCTGATGTCTTTTTCGCAGAACAGTTGATAGAGGTTTTGCATCAGCTGCTGTAATTGCTTGAATGCGGCGCCAGTAAGCTGCAGAAAGAAACCAGCCTGACGACATTGATAAGGCTGTAAGCCTGCTACTGGGTCAACGTATAAACTGAGGATGGCATCGGGCGTTTTCTCCGCCACTTCTTCTATATCCATGCCGCCCTCGGCAGAAATCATAAACACCACGCGTTGAGTGACACGATCCACCAGCAAAGCTAAATACAATTCGCGAGTAATTGACGATGGTGTTTCAATCCAGACTTTATTAACCGGTAACCCCTCAGCAGTAGTCTGATGTGTGATCAGTTGGCTTCCAAGCAGTGCAACAACGGCTTCAGTTACGGCAAAAGAACTGTCTTCTACCCGAACACCACCTGCTTTACCACGGCCGCCGCTGTGGACTTGAGCTTTTACCACCCAACGTTCACCACCAATTGCAGCAAGAGCAGATCCCACTTCATCTGGGCTGGATATCATCCGCCCATCGGGTGTGTTGATGCCATATTGGTTAAACAATTGTTTTGCCTGATACTCATGCAGGTTCATGTTGTGTTCGCCTTGTTTGTCTTTGCGGCTGCTGACAAGATATGGCAGCAGTTAAACATCATATTTTCGCCCATCAAGGTAATAATTACCATCATCTGACATGATATAGTTGCGTGCTGAAAATCAAGATGGAACAGCATATGCGTACTCTCTACCCTGATATCGAGCCTTTTCATAGTCAGCTATTGAGCCGTGAAGAAATGCCGGATGGTCGACGTCATGAGGTTTATTTCGAACAATGCGGCAATCCGCAAGGAATTCCAGTGATATTTCTGCATGGTGGTCCAGGCTCAGGATGTCGCCCGCAGCATCGTTGTTATTTCGACCCAACGCTTTATCACATCATTTTGTTTGATCAACGTGGTTGTGGACGTTCGCTACCCTCAGGAGAACTTGAACATAACACCACCGATTATCTGATTGCGGATATGGAAGCTATCCGCACATTACTTAATATCGATAAGTGGATGTTATTTGGTGGCTCGTGGGGTGCAACGTTAGCTTTAGCCTATGCTCGGCAGTATTCACAACATGTCTCAAACATAGTATTACGCGGCACTTTTCTTGGCAGACAACAAGATATCGATTGGGTGTATTCAGCGGGCGGGGCTTCTAGAGTGTTTGCTGAGGCATGGCATGCGCTAGTCAAAGATTTACCTGCTACTGAACAAACCAAGCCCTTGGCATATTACTACCAACAGTTAACGCAATCCGATGAGCAACAACAAATAGAAACGGCTAATACATTGCAAAACTGGGAAGCCACCATCG
Organism: Methylophaga sp.; assembly: GCF_048266885.1. GTDB lineage: Bacteria > Pseudomonadota > Gammaproteobacteria > Nitrosococcales > Methylophagaceae > Methylophaga. The sequence continues at coordinate 181,746 of NZ_JBLWYR010000001.1, read as the reverse complement.
TTATGCTAAGGGAACAACATTACCAACCTGATATTGAACAATCTGCCGGCCCCTTGGCACATTCTCGAATCCAACTGCATTATGCGTTGAATGGTTGTTTTCTGGCTGACAAGCCTTTACTGGAAAGTATTGAAAAGATTAATCAAATACCGGCTGTCATTATTCATGGACGCTACGACATGGTATGTCCAATGCAGCAATCTTGGGAAGTTTATCAGCGCTGGCCCAAGGCACATTTTGAAGTATTGCCACTGGCTGGTCACGCAGCGAGTGAACCAGCCATCATTGATGCGCTAGTCAGAACAACAGATCGATTAGCATCACAACCAACATGATTGCCTTGTTACAACGCGTCAGCCAGGCAAGCGTCTGCATCAATAAAAATGAAAACATTGCCCAAATCGGTCAAGGTTTGCTGGTGTTGATTGGCGTTGAAAAAATGGATTCGCCTGCCGTAGCCGATAGATTATTACAACGAATTTTAAACTACCGAGTATTTAGCGACGCAAACGATAAAATGAATTTAAGTTTGCAGGATATTAACGGCGATTTATTATTAGTGCCACAATTTACCTTACCTGCTGATACCCGCAAAGGTAATCGCCCCAGTTTCACCCCAGCAGCTCCGCCAGATCAGGGTAAACAATTATTTGACTATCTATTGTCGCAGGCAAAGATGTTATCTGTTGTCGTCGAGTCAGGGCAATTTGGTGCAGACATGCAAGTTTCACTAACCAACGACGGCCCGGTCACTTTCTGGTTACAAGTTAATTAATTCGGATATTTATGCGTATATTGCTCAAACTTATTTTTGGTACCGCGTTAGTCATTATTGCCATTGCTGCATTAATGCTTGTCCCCTCACCACAACCAACAGCTCCCAAACCCTGGGAAGTAACGATTTTGCCTGATAATCAAATTGAAGTAATGGGTGTACATTTGGGAACCACGTCCTATGCAGAAATTCAGCAGATGTGGCGAGAAGCCGGTGAAGTTGCTTTGTTTATTACTGAAAATGAACGTATTACAGCTGAAGTTTTTTTTGAATCTATTAATCTTGGGGGACTATCAGCTCGAGTGGTGGTGAACCTGCAGCTGGATGAAGATGAGTTAAAAGCCATAGCTTCTCGAGCGGCTTCAGCAAAACTACAGCCCAGTGGTGCACGTCGTTATGATCCTGCATTTGATGATAAACAACGATTATTGGCAGCACCAGTAACGGCTTTAACCTATATACCTTCAGTGCGACTTGATGACGAAATGCTACATAACCGTTTTGGCGAGCCTGACAATATACGCACTGAATCAGAAGAGAGCGCGGCACAAATCTGGTATTACCCAGCGTTTGGCCTGACAGTTAGGCTACACCCGGAAGAACGCCCGGTGTTAACTTATACTGCCCGCACTTCTTGATCTGTTTGTTTTATAAATTCCATCAGGTCATTTAGATTTATGGCCTTGCTGAAATAGAACCCCTGAGCACGTTTGCACTGACTTTTTCGCAAAAATGCCAGTTGTTCAGCCGTTTCAACACCTTCAGCAACCACTTGCAAAGCAAGACTGTTAGACATCGCTAAAATCGCATTGACGATAGCGGCATCATCACTATCTTCAGTCACATCACGGACAAAAGTACGATCTATTTTTAATACGTTGAGTGGAAATTGTTTCAAATAAGACAACGATGAATAACCTGTACCAAAGTCATCAATTGCCAGTGTGATTCCCAGCAAGCTTAATTCGCCCAACGTTTGCACCGCTTGCTCAGTATTTTCCATTAACAGGCTTTCGGTAATCTCCAGTTCAAGGTTTTTTGCTGGCATCCCAGTTTGCTCTAACAAATTACGAACAAAATTGATTAACTGATTGCCTTTAAACTGACGACCAGAAAGATTAACAGCCATTAAAAAGTCATCTGGCAAATCTTGATGATTTGCCATAAAAGCTTCACAGGTCTTTCTCAAAACCCATTCGCCCACCGTGTTGATCAAACCAGTATCTTCCAATACTGGCACAAATATCGCCGGTGAGACATCGCCCCATTGTTCGGTATGCCAGCGTAATAACACCTCAGCACCCGCAACACGACCCGTTTCCAACTCAATCTGCGGTTGAAATTGCAGATAGAATTCTTGTAACTCCACCGCACGACGCAAAGCGGTTTCCATTGCCAAACGCTGTGATGCTTGGGCGTTCATTTCTGAAGAATAAAACTGAAAATTATTACGTCCCGTACTCTTGGCGTAATACATCGCCGCATCCGCATTTCTCACCAGCATATCCACATCACGACCATCGGCAGGATATAAACTGATACCGATACTTGGGCTAATGTTCACCTCGATGTTATCCAACATATACGGCAATGCGGTTGTGCTAAGAATTTTTTCTGCAACTTTGCCCACATATTGAGCAGAATTGATGTCTTCCAGAATAACGGTAAACTCATCACCACCTAATCTGGCTACTGTATCGCTGTCCCTAACACAAGATCGAATACGCCGAGCCACCTCGCACAGTAAAATATCACCAGCTTTATGGCCCAGTGAATCATTGATATGCTTAAAATGGTCTAAATCCAGAAAGAACACGGCCAGACGTCCGTTTTGACGTTTAGCTTTATGGATAGCATGTTCAAGTCGGTCTTTAAATACACCACGATTTGGTAAGCCAGTCAGAATATCGCTGCTGGCTAAACGCGTCAGTCTTTCTTCATTCAGCCGCTGATTGGTCACATCTTCATATAACCAAATAGATCCTTCTGTTGGATTTTCAGGATTAATCACCTGTCCGGCAACAGCACACCAGAATTTTTCACCATTGGCGCGAATCATTTCAACTTGTGCTTCAAAGTTTTCCGCCTCAGACAAAGCACTGTAAGCTTGCTCGCCAAACCGCTCAAACGCTTCTTCGCTTGGATGCAAACAAAGTGTGCTTTGGCCTTCAATATCCTCTCTAGAAAACAAAAACAGTTGTTCGAATTTATTATTCACCCTAATAATCTGACGGTTTTTAATAAAGGCGATACCCACCATGGCATTTTCGAGAATGGCATTTAATTCATTGCTGGTCTGAACTAATGCCAATTTAGTTCGCTTCCAGGAACTGATATCTGATATGACACAAACCCAGATATCATCGTCATATTCCGATAAAGGACTTAGTGACAACCACATGGTAAAGTTTTCACCGTAACAATTTCGACCTTCAAATTCTCGATTAACTTTTTGTGATCCCGCGATATCGGCTAGTGATGTAATGGCTTCAGTTGGCGCAAAAAACTGTAATAGATTTTGGCCTATTAGCTGGCTTTCAGTGGCTTGTAATATTTTTTCGGCAGCGGGATTACAGGAACTAATGGAGCCATCCGCTTGTAACGCTAGAATTGCTTCTGGAACACCATTTAAAATGGCACGAATTCGCGTTTCACGTATCTCTAAAGAATGTTTAGTTTCATCCAATGCCGCAATCAAAGATTGGGTTTGTGCTGCAAAAACATTGAAATCATTGGCAAGTAAATTAAATTCATTCTGACCATTATTAGTCGGCATGCGTGTATCAAACTTTTGTGCTGATAGATCATGCATGGCTTTGCGCAGTCTTTGCATGGGCTGATTGATTCGAGCGGTCATGGTTAAAACAAACCACGTAATTCCTAAAGCAATCACCAAACAGCTGATGATCATCCACCATCTTGCTGTTTTTGCCAGAGAGGCTGATTCTTGAGTTTTGATTAGCCCCTGCTCACCTACTCTGGCAGAAAGATTATTCAGATTAAGCATTAGAACTTCTAAAATATTAAGGCCCTGCTGCTGCACGAGTTTGGATGTTTCATATGTCTCGATTTGTCGGATCCGTAGTGTGTAAACGGAAATATCATCATCTACCACGAGGCGAAGAAAAGTATCAATTTGCTGTTGTAATTTATCGGCGAGTAGCAATAAATCAGGGTAGCTCTGTAGATGTTGTTTGATCACCAAAATATCATTACGCAGCCTTGATTCCTGCTCACGAATATCATTTTCCCGAATACTGAGCAATGAATCTGGCGTCTGTGCTTCACGAATCTGCTGGCTTAATTGGGATATACGTAACACATTAAGCATTAACGAATAACTGCTTCGTTCCACTTCACTGTATTGCTGCATTAAATCTGTTGTCGTAGCTTGAGTCGCTATATCAGCTGCTCGTAGAGATTGCATATTGCGGGTTAACGCTAAATCAATTTTTCCGGTAATCGTCTCGGCCAGCTCATTAATTTCCTCAGAGACTAACGATACACTCTTAGCTCGTTGCTCCAGTTCTTCTGCCAGTTGATGCTGGAACTGCATTTGCTGATATAACTGACTATCAGTTTCGAGAAATTGCTGGTAGTAATCACTCAAAACTGTGGTTAATTCTGGCGCAATATCCAACTGTTGAACACTGATCAATAATCGTTGCCATGATTGCTCAAATGCTGTTTCTAGGGGCTCGCGTTGAGGGACATTACTGAGTTCACCTGCATTTCGGGCACTGATAATCTGCTTTTGCCTAGAAATAAAAGCTGCCGCACTAGTACTGATTTGTCGTGCGTTATCAACTAGCGGAAACACTTGTTCAGTAAGCTGTAGCTGACTTTTGGTGTAATGATGATGACTAAATATTGCTATCGCAGCCATCACCAGCACCATTAATACAGTAATAACCGCCCAAAAATAAAGCAGACTACGGATGCTCCAATTCTTAAACATATTTTCCCTGTTCATGTTGTTCACATCCTGTTCATGAAGCTATTGTGAAAGCTCATAAAGCGTGTCATTCGAATTGACGCATTTTGACCTCAGCCTTTTCTGGTTCATACGCATCATCTAAGGCTAATAGTTTAAGGGGTTTCCCTTGAATCCCACCCGGCTCATTTACTATGGAAAAATACCTGTTTATTCCGACTTGCATTGACAGACCCACTCCAGATAGTGGACCTAATTAAAGCACTACTCATGCCAACTCGCACATTTGCCGCAAGTACATTTATAGTGTTTATGAAACCGATACTGCAAAGGGCAAACAGTCTAATCAGACTTGTGTTCATTATTCTGTTCGTTGTTATCCGAGTCTGATTTCGCCTCAATTTCTTCTGGATTAATATCGTCATCCATTAAAACTCGATTAGCGGCTCCTTCCATATCATCATATTGACCGCTGCGTACGGCCCAGAAAAATACGACAACACCCACTAACCCCAGCAATAACATGCCGGGTAAAAGTCCGTATATAACCTCCATAGTCTACCTCTTAAATATTCGACTAATCCTGGCAGCATTACCTATGACAAGTAACGAACTTATCGGCATCGTGATTGCTGCCAGTAAGGGACTGACTAATGCCATCATTGCTAATGGAACCATAATTACGTTATAGCTGATCGATAATACAATATTCTGGTGGATAGTGCGCAGGGTGCGGGCAGCTAAGCGCCGGGCTAATGCCACTTGACTTAATTGGTTATGTGACAAGACGATATCGGCACTTTCAATGGATACATCAGTTCCGGATGCTAGGGCTATGCCTACGTCAGCTTGGATTAATGCCGGTGAATCATTAATGCCATCTCCTACCATGGCAACACAATCACCCTGTTGTTGTAATTGTTGAATAAACCGACGTTTATCGGCCGGTAAAACCTCGGCCATCCGCTGAACATTGCCTAAATCCGCGGTAACTGAATTTACCACCTGCTGACGATCGCCGCTTAATACAGTTACTTTCAAACCATTCGCCAACATGTCGGAAATCATAGTTTTAGCGTCATCACGTAGTGTATCGAACAATCCTAAAATACCGATGAGTTTTTGATCGCTTGCCACAAACACACAACTGATGCCTTGTTGTTCAAGTTGATTCACTTTTGATTGCCATTCAGTGTTTAACTGAACGTTGTGAGACAGAATCCATTCAGCTGTGCCAACGATAATTTGTTTACCAGTAATCTCTGCTTCTACTCCTCTTCCTGGAGATGCATAAAACGCAGAAATCTCTAATATGGGAATATCCTGTTCTTGAGCAGCTGAAACAATTGCTTTTGCGATGCCATGCTCGGATTGTTGCTCTGCAGACGCGGCAATCTGCAATAAGGATTTTTCTGTTAAACCATCGACCGTTAAATACTTAACCAAGGTTAACTGGCCCTCAGTAAGTGTCCCCGTTTTATCAAACACATAATGTGTAACACGTGACAACGTCTCTAGTGCAACACCTTGCTTGATCAAAATACCGTTGCTGGCACCTACCCCGCTCGCCACAGCAATAGACATTGGTGTGGCCATGCCAAAGGCACACGGACAAGTCACCACTAATACAGATGCCGCTGCCAGCAAAGCTTTTTCAAAATCACTACCGACCCAAAACATAAAAGTCATTGTCGCTAGTGTTAGTGTGATAACAACAAACCACGGCACGATTTTATCGGCTAGTGTTTGAATGGGGGCTTTTGAGGTTTGCGCCTCATCCATCAAGGCAATTATTTTAGCCAGGGCAGTATGTCTTAATACTTGCTGCGCTCTTACCACAAAGGCGCCTTCACCATTGATAGTACCCGCTACGACTGTGTCATTAAGTTGTTTACGTACCGGTTGTGATTCACCGGTCAGCATCGATTCATCTACGGCACTCTCACCCTCAGTCACAACGCCATCTACCGGGATATTTTCGCCTGGGCGAACTAGCACTAAATCCCCTACTTTTACCGAACGAATTGGCAGCGTTTTTTGTAAACCCGATTCAACTATGGTGGCTAGTTTTGGCTGTAATTCAAGCATTCGACGCGTTGCCGATAATGCATTACGTTTGGAAAGCGCTTCTAAATAACGTCCAATAAGAATAACGAAGATAAAGTTCACTACCGTATCAAAAAAAACCTCACCATCTAGTGATCCAGTGAAAGTAATATAAGTTGAATACAGATAAGTCGCTGTAGCGCCGATTGCTATCGGTAAATCCATTGTCAGATAGCGACTACGTAACCCAATAATTGAATTACGGAAAAAGGGATAACCCGAGTAAAGCAGGGTGGGTGTAGCAATAAAAAAGCCTACCCAGTGAAACAAGTTACGAAATTCATCTTCTGCTGCACCGGAATAAAGTGCGATCGAAACCCACATCAGATTCATCATCGCAAAACCAGCAAATGCCATGCGATAGACCAAACCACGATGTCGCTTAGCCAATGCCCCCTCTGCAGTTTCAGGATCGAAGGGAACAGCTGCATAACCAAGCTTGGCTAAATGTTGCATTAAAACCGATAAGGAAGTTTCGCGATTATCCCAGTGGATTCGGCAACGTTTAGCCGTCAAATTAACATCAGCTGCCAACACACCCGGCAGTTTATAAAGTGCATGTTCAATTAACCAAACACAAGCAGCACAATGAATGCCATCAATTAATAGAAATATACTGCGTTTTTCGTCTAAGTTATCGACATAGTCTGCCTGGATTTCATCAATATCATAGGCATGGAAATCATTGGCGGTATCTGGGGGTGGTGCGAGTAATTCACCCTCTGGAGTTTTTTTATAAAAGCTTTGTAAGCCCGCAGCATAAATCGTCTGACAGGCCATTCTACAACCATGACAACAAAACTGATGTGTGGTTGACTGAATTTGTGCAACAAATTCACCTGGGTGATTTACAGGAAGCCCACAGTGAAAACAATCGCAGGCTTTAACTTGCGTAGTAGTTTCAGACAATGATTTTCAACTTACCAATGATCGTGGTTTTAAGGATCTATATATATACGGCGTGTGATCAAAAACTCTTCTTCACCACGTTTGGCTTCAACGATAATGTCCCAGTTCCCCGGTAAGCCAAATTCGATATCAACACCATAGCGGCCAAGTCCAATTGTGTTCATCTCAACCGAAAAATCCTCACGCATATCAGATGGACGATATGCAAACAGAGTGACTGAATCTAACTGCACAGCAGCAGAGTTTTTTCCTTGGATAAAGACTTCATAAGCCTGGCGTTGATTCACCCGACTTTTGGCTGGAGCCATTATTACGCCATTCCACCCTAGTAATTTTTCCTGTTCGATTTGCAACTCTTGCTGAGCGTATTTCTTGCCACGCTCATAATAATTATCAACGACCAGATTAGGTGGCGACTTAAACGCCAGATAGACAAATATGATATTCATCGTCACAAACGTGCATAAAAATGCTAAAAATCCTAGTACCCATGGATTTTTTAATGCTTGAGTATTTTCTTGTGAAATAGCCATCATTTCGGCCCCATAAAGATACTTTCGTATTGCACAGAAATATCTGGATTAGAGACAACATTTGCAATGAAAGTAAGATGTTCTAGTGCGGTATTAAGTTTATCCTCTGGAACTCTAACCAATGCCTGCAAGGGAATAACTTTACCTGGTTCGATAATAACGCTCTCCTCAATACCATGCAAAGTTGCCCCATCTAATCCGCTGATAGCATATTGAACTTCCATGGTCTCATGCGTCTTGTTGAGCATTTTGAGGGTATATCGATTCTGAATAGAGCCATCACTTAGCTGGACAAACACCGGTTGTCGATTCTGAATGACCTGAAATTCAGTGGTCGATAACGTGGCAAACCCATACCCTACGCCCGACAGAGCAATCATTAAAATAAAAGAATAAATTATAACCCTTGGTCGTTTGTATAGAGCAGCTGGCGCAGCATTATGATGTAAGTCTTTGTATGAAGCGTAACGGATCAATCCCCGTGGCTGATTGGTCTTATCCATAATACTGTCGCACGCATCAATGCACATGCCACATGTAATACAGCCTTCTTGTTGTCCTTTACGGATATCAATTCCAGTGGGACAGACAGCGACACAAACTTTGCAATCAATACAGCTGCCTTTACTCGAGTCTACCGCACCTTTTTTTAGTTTACCGCGAGGTTCTCCACGTTCGGCATCATAAGCTGGTAAGACTGTATCCTGGTCATACATAACCCCTTGCAAACGTGCATAAGGACACAGCCAGAAACATACCTGTTCACGCATAAAGCCAGCAAAAACATAAGTACCGACAGTAAACATGCCCAACACGATCCAGGCCGCCAATGAGGCTTGAAGTGTGAAATAGTCATGCCATAGTTGGAAGGCATCAGTAAACCAGGCAGCAAACGTTACGCCTGTTAATAATGCAATTGCCAACCACAGGCTATGCTTTAAGGTAATTCGTGAGATTTTACTGATGGAAGCTGGCGCATTTTTAAATTTCATCGCCTTCTGTGGGGTATCGCCTTCTATTCGTGTTTCGATAAAGGTAAAAACATCTGTCCATACCGTCTGAAAACAAAAATAACCACAAAAAACCCGTCCTGCAATACTGGTTACAGCTGCGAGTAATATGGCAAAAAACAATAAGGTAAGGGACAACATCCAGATATCTTGGGGGAAAATAGTGATATCTAGAAAGTGAAATTGGCGATTAGGAATGTCGAAAAGAATGGCTTGCTTGCCATCCCAACGTAAATAGGGTCCGATAAAGAAAATAAGCCAAACTGACATGCCAAACCATTTGAGTTTTCTAAAACGACCTGACATACGTTTTGCTACAACTTTAGTGCCGCCAGCATTCACATGCCAGTCAGAGACCTCATCATAGATGTCGTTAATATTGAGCTCAGATGACTTTAGTTGATCCGACACGGTTTGTACCTCATTCACAACTTATCCGATGGAATTGTAACATGCTTGCGCACATAAGCATTTACTGATTTAGCTTTTTACGTATAAAAAAGGCCGACAGAATCGGCCTTTTTAATCATTTAGCATTCGGTTAATTATCGCTGGAACTGTCTTCCATGTTTTTGATCACTTTGTAAGCAATAACGGCAATAACAACAATTGTCAAAACCACACTTACAATAGCACCAATTGCAACTGCATCTAATCCCATATTAATCTCCCAATCTAAACCAACTTACTCACCGTTAGGTGGTTTTTATTTATTGACCTCCACCTAGCTGATGCACATAAATTGACAGCTTTTTAATTTCGGTTTCTGAAAGACGCTCGGTTTCATCACCTTCATAATATTCTTCTGGATCATCGCCATACTCTTCTGCTTCTAACCGAACAGCAAGTTTTTCATTCCAAGAAGGCATCACCGCGACCCGAGTTTTAGGATCATTCGCAGCATTTACACCATGCAGAATGGTATGTCGGATTTCATCAGGCTCGCCAGAAAAGCGCCAAACTCTATCTGAGAGATTAGCCGATCCTAATTGCTGAATACCTTTAGCATCAGCACCGTGGCAAGCAACACAACCTTTTTCGTTGTACAGTTTCCATTGTGCTTCAGTGGCTTCGCCGGTTGAATTGCTGACAACAAACTCCACCAAACCATCAACTTCTTCTTCGGTTAATAATTCGGCATGTGCAGGCATCATGCCTTGACGGCCTTTAGCCAGGGTTTCAATGATTTTATTAACTGTGCCACCATATAACCAATCATCATCAGCAAGAATTGGATAACCAGAACCTGGTTGAGGGTAACCGCCAACACCATGACAGGCTGCACAGTTATCACCGTAAAGTACTTTACTCGACCCTACTGCGTAGCGTAATAACTCATCATCTTCGAGAATCTCTTCAGCTGACATGGCAGCAATGCGATCTTCAAATGGCGCACGCTTTTCCTCTATTTTTGCCATATCTTCTTTGTATTCTTTAATTTGAGTCCATTCTAAAAGACCCTTTGTATTTCCAGTCACCAGAGGCAGTGATGGATATAAAATAAAGTAAACCAATACTATTAACCCACTGAGGTATAGGGCTATCGTCCACCAGCGTGGTGGTGGATTGGTTAATTCTCTGATGCCATCCCATTCATGACCTGTATCGGGACAGTCATGCGGATCTTTATTGTTATCAGCCATCTTTTTTCTCCGAATTTATATCGTCATCTCTTAGTGGCAAGTCTCGATGCGATTCAAGCTTTTCTTTATTTTTAGGACGTAAGGCCCAGAAATACATACCAAACATTAGTAAGAAAATTATGACCGTTAGTATCGTACCTACCCAATCACTTACGGTCATCGCAGACCAATTTGTCTCGAAGTAAGACAAAAAATCACTCACGATAATCTCTGCCTGGTTCAAATTGAATCATCGTGCCGAGCACTTGCAGATATGCAACCAAAGCTTGCATTTCCGTTTTACCCTCTACAGCTTCAGCTGCACCCAGAATCTCTTCATCACTGTATGGCACGCCCAGAACTTTCATAGCTTTTAGTCGTTTCTCCATACCTTCTCCATCGATGGTAGATTTATCTAACCAAGGATAACGAGGCATTACAGACTCAGGCACAACAGAGCGCGGATCACGTAAATGTTGGATATGCCAAGCATCAGAATATTTGCCACCTACACGAGCTAAATCAGGACCCGTACGTTTTGAACCCCATTGAAATGGGTGATCGTATTTAGATTCCACTGCTAATGAATAATGACCATAGCGATCTTTTTCATCACGGAACGGACGTACCATTTGTGAATGGCACAGATAACATCCCTCACGTTGATAAATATCACGTCCTGCAAGCTCTAAAGCAGTGTATGGGCGGACACCTTGCAACTCTTCATATTCAGGATATACATCATCCTCAAATGTATTTTCGAGATAAAACAATGGCACAATTTCAACGATACCACCGACAGAGACTACTAAAGCTGTTGCCAGAACTAAACCCCAGACATTTTGCTCTACCCATTCTTGAAAACTAATGCGTTTATTAGATTTTTTAGCCATGCTGATACCCTCAAATATTCGCTGCAGTTGCCATTTCGGCAGACGGTTTTGCAATCGCTTGGCGAATAGTCACTGTTACGTTAAATAGCATGACAACCGCACCCAGGAAGAAAATCAGTCCACCAATTGCGCGCATCGCGTAGTAAGGATGCATTTGAGCCACTGATTCAACAAAGGTATAGGCTAAATTGCCGTATTCATCATAAGCGCGCCACATTAAACCTTGCATAATGCCGGATACCCACATTGCTGTGATGTAAATTGCAGTACCAATAGTCGCCATCCAGAAATGCAGGTTAACCAGCTTGACCGAGTAGATTTTTGTAGCCCACATGCGTTCTACCATGTGATACAAGGCACCTATCGAAACCATCGCTACCCAGCCCAGAGCACCGGAGTGAACATGACCGATGGTCCAGTCAGTGTAATGTGACAATGCATTAACGGTTTTCGAAGCCATAACTGGACCTTCGAAAGTTGACATCGCATAGAACGCTAAAGAAACAATAAGGAAACGTAAGATATAGTCAGTACGTAATTTGTCCCACGCACCACTCAATGTAAACATACCATTCAATGCTCCACCCCAAGAAGGAATAATCATCGCTAATGAAATGGCTGCACCTAATGAACCGGTCCAATCGGGCAATGCTGTGTATTGAAGATGATGAGCACCCAACCACACATAACCAAATACTAACGCCCAGAAATGGATAACAGATAAACGATAAGAATAAACAGGGCGGTTTGCCTGTTTAGGGACAAAGTAATACATGATGCCAAGGAATCCCGCCGTCAGGAAGAAACCAACAGCATTATGACCCCACCACCATTGAATCATCGCATCCTGAACACCAGAGAAAATGGAGTAAGATTTCCACATACTGACCGGAATAGACAGACTGTTTACGACATGGAGATAGGTGATCATGATCATCATTGCCAGGAAGAACCAGTTGGCAACATAGATGTGAGAGACCTTGCGGACAGATAAGGTCATGATGAAATTGAACATGTAACTAATCCAGACTACTGCAATCAAAATATCCAGCGGCCATTCCAGCTCAGCATATTCTTTTGATTGAGTTAAGCCTAAAGGCAGTGTGATGATGGCGCCAAGGATAATCAGGTTCCAACCCCAGAAGGTGAACCATGCCAGTTTATCACTCCATAATCTGACACCAGATGTACGTTGAACAACATAAAATGCCGTTGCCATTAATGTTGAACCACCAAACGCAAAAATAACTGTATTAGTATGCAATGGACGTAAACGACCAAAACTAATATAGGGATTATCAAAATTTAGATCTGGCCAGGCTAACTGTGATGCAATAAATACACCCATACCTGTTCCGGCAACCAAATAGACGCACGCCATATAGGCGAACCATTTGACTACTTCAAAGTTGTACTGTTGTTTCGCCTGCATAGCGATCACACCTTCTCTCTCATGAAAATTCTTTCACTGCTTCTTCTAATAATTTTCAGAAACAGAACCCAATTTCATACTGACTAACAATCAAGCCCAGTGAATTTTACCGCAAAACAACTATGATGATGATTTCAAATCCGTGATCCAGATCAATTTTGCTGACTTTGCTGAGTCTCTTGCCACAGTTTTCTGATTCAGTTAAGTCTTTTCCCTACTTAACTTTACCCAAACTAGGAGAATTTTCCTGACTTCAATAGTCGTGGTCAAGTTTTAGCATTTGAAGCATTTCAGTAATGGCTAATAAGTAACCTAAAAACAAGCATTTAAACCTTAACTTTAATACGGGTATTTACCCTCTCAACTGCCTGGCGAAGCGTTTCATCCGCACCAACTCTAAAAGTAAATCAGTACGATTGGTTTTCTACCCTCATTTAATAGCAAATTGTAGGTACGACAGGCAGCACCAAGCGACATGGTTTCCAATGCAATACCATATTCAGCAAATCGGGCAGTAGTTTGTAATATTTGGGAAGTTATACCTTCGTCATTCACCATAATGACAACGTCGGCATTAAAAGATTTGATTTGTTCAACAGCAGAAATGCTTTGTTTTTCAATAAAACTATTAAGTTCTAGCGCATCAAATACGCCTTCAGGGGAAATTACGCAGTTATACGTAATATTTTGTGGTGTTTTATTTGGAGCTTGAATCAGTAGAAAGCCGTCGCTATAACTTTTTATTACAAGAGCGTCAGTAACGGCTTCCTGACTAATTTTCATTTTTATTAAAAACCAGCGGCATTATTCACGCGATCACGTAATTCTTTTCCGGGTTTAAAGTGTGGTACATATTTTTCATCAAGTTTAACGGATTCACCACTTTTTGGATTACGTCCAACTCTAGGTGGACGATGATGTAAGGTGAAACTACCAAACCCTCTGATTTCGATACGGTCACCACGTGACAGACAATCACTCATCTGTTCGAGAATTAACTTTACCGCTAGTTCAACGTCTCGGTAATTTAATAGAGATTGTTTTTCGGATAGTATTTCTATCAAATCAGACTTGGTCATAATTTCCTAGATTCCCGGCAGTAGACTTTTGGTTATGCCTTAACGCTAAGGCAGCTGTATAACAAGAAAATAAGCACCCGGCTTTAACACCGGATGCTTATCAATGATCAGATTAACTGTCTTTCTGATTCATTTGTTCTTTCAGCAAATCACCTAAAGTGGTATTGCCGGAACTAACATTACTGTACTCTTTCACCGCTTCGGATTCTTCTTGATCATCCTTAGCTTTAATGGACAGAGTCAGCGTGCGATCCTTGCGAGACATTCCAGTAAATTTAGCTTCAACTTCATCACCGATATTCAGTACTTTGCTCGCATCTTCAATGCGTTCACGTGAAATATCAGCAACACGAACATAACCCTCAACGCCTTCAGCTAACTCGATAGTTGCACCTTTAGCATCAACTGCAGTGACTTTACCGGTCACAACAGTGCCACGTGGGTGTTCAGACAAATAGGCAGAGAAAGGATCGTCCTGCAATTGTTTGATACCAAGTGAAATGCGTTCACGTTCAGGGTCGATTGCCAATACAACTGCTTCGACATCATCGCCTTTTTTGAAGTCACGAATTAATTCTTCGTTTTCTTCTTCCCAAGAGATATCTGACAAGTGAATCAGGCCGTCAATGCCGCCATCTAAGCCAATGAAGATACCAAAATCAGTGATTGATTTGATAGCACCGCTAACTTTATCACCTTTGTTATGAGTCATTGAGAACTCTTCCCAAGGGTTAGTCTGGCACTGTTTGATACCTAATGAGATACGACGACGTTCAGCGTCAATATCCAGAACCATAACTTCAACTTCATCACCCAAAGTAACCAATTTAGAAGGGTGAACGTTTTTGTTGGTCCAGTCCATTTCAGACATGTGAACCAAACCTTCAACACCATCTTCGATTTCAACAAAGCAACCGTAGTCAGCGATATTAGTGACTTTACCCTGGATGCGAGTGCTGTTTGGATAACGACGTGCGATATCTTTCCATGGATCGTCGCCCAACTGTTTCAGGCCTAACGATACACGTTCACGTTCTTTATCAAATTTCAGAACTTGTACATCGATTTCGTCACCGATTGCGACAACTTCTGAAGGATGTTTAACACGTTTCCAAGCCATATCAGTGATATGCAACAGACCATCAATACCACCGAGGTCAACAAACGCGCCGTAATCTGTCAGGTTCTTAACGATACCTTTAACAACTTTGCCTTCTTCCAATGTTTCCAGAAGGGCTTCACGTTCAACACTGTTTTCTGCTTCCATAATGGCACGGCGAGAAACAACGATATTATTGCGTGGGCGATCCAGCTTAATCAGTTTGAACTCAAGCTCTTTGCCTTCGAGGTGTGAAGTATCACGAATAGGACGCACATCAACCAGTGAACCTGGCAGGAATGCACGGATGTTTTCCAGATCAACCGTAAAACCACCTTTAACTTTTCCAGAGATAATCCCCAGAACCGTTTCATTGGCTTCAAATGCGTGTTCCAATCTGATCCATGCTTCAGCCGCTTTGGCTTTTTCACGTGATAATTGTGTTGCACCAAATCCATCTTCAAGTGTTTCCAGAGAAACATCGACCAAATCACCAACAGAAACGGTGATTTCACCTTTTTCGTTCATGAATTCGGCAACTGGAATAGCGCCTTCAGATTTCAGACCTGCGTTAACCATAACAACATCAGGACCCACATTGACTACCGTACCGGTAACAATTTTGCCTGGTTGCATTGGGGTTGCGTTTAGACTCTCTTCAAAGAGATCAGCAAAGCTTTCGCTCATTATAAATATCCTTGATCCTGTATAGATAACAGAATCGCCCGTTAGACCTGCAAATGCAGGAAATTAACAAAAAACTTAACTGGAACACCCAGCTAAGTACCCTAATAAATCAGCCGATTAATGCACTGACTTTTTCTAAAACAGCTTCGATACCGAGTTGTGTTGAATCAAGAATAACGGCATCATCGGCAGGCCGCAGTGGCGCTACTTCACGTTGCGTATCTCGCTCATCTCGTTCAGATATTTCAGCTACGAGATCGGAAAGGTTACTATCAATTCCTTTCTCTTTCAACTGCTTATATCGTCTCTCCGCCCGAACCTCGGCACTGGCTGTTAAAAAGACTTTAAATGCCGCGTCAGGAAACACTACTGTTCCCATATCGCGGCCATCAGTGACTAAACCAGGTGGCTGACGAAAGTCACGTTGTCTTTGCAATAACGCTGCACGTACCGCGGGAAATGCGGCAACTTTTGATGCGGCATTGCCAGCTTGTTCTGAACGAATCAATAATGAAACATCTTCATCTTGCAGTATTACCTGCAACTGTCCGTTGTTTAATAAAAACCGTACATCCAAGTGCTCGGCTAATTCAGCAAGCGCCTTTTCATCGGTTAAATCAGTGTGATGCTTAAGAGCGGCTTGTGCCAAAACACGGTAAATAGCCCCACTATCCAGATAATGCCAGCCCAACCGTTGTGCCATCTGCTGGGCTAAAGTCCCCTTACCCGAACCGCTTGGGCCATCAATCGTCAAAACCGGTATATCAGACATCGAAGGCATCAATCTGTAAACCGCTATTAGTCGCTAATTCGACAAAGTTGGGAAATGAGGTGGAGACATTGGCACAATCATTAATCTGAATCGCGCCACCAGCTTGTAATGCGGCCATGGCAAAGGACATAGCAATGCGATGATCGCCATGACTATCTACTTCGCCGCTACCGATTACCCCCCCCTCGATAATCATGCCGTCCGCTGTTGGCTGAGCATCAATTCCTAGTGTTTTTAAACCATCAGCCATCACCTGAATACGATCACTTTCTTTAACACGTAATTCTTCTGCACCGGTTAGTATCGTGCGCCCTTCGGCACAAGCCGCGGCAATAAATATTGCCGGAAACTCATCAATGGCCAGCGGTACTTGGTCTTGCGGAATCTCAATTCCAGTCAATGGCGCATAACGAATCCGAATATCGGCAACCGGCTCACCACCAGTCAAAGTTTCATTACTCAAACTAATATCCGCGCCCATTTGACGTAAAATGTTGATCACACCAATTCGGGTTGGGTTTATACCAACATGTTGCAGCGTGATATCCGAACATGGTGCAATCACGGCCCCCACCATAAAGAATGTGGCCGAAGAAATATCTCCAGGCACATCAATATTGGTTGCAGTTAATTTGCCGCCACCCTCAATACTGATTCGGTTACCTTGAACTTCAACTGGATATCCCATGCCCTGCAGCATACGTTCAGTGTGATCCCGTGTCGGCGCTGGTTCGGTCACACTAGTCGTGCCTTCAGCATACATGCCGGCCAGCAACAGACATGATTTCACCTGAGCACTGGCCATAGGCAAGTCATATTCAATTGCATTTAATTTATTGCCGCCATGAATAGTCAAAGGAGGTTTGCCATCGGCACTATCAATCTTTGCACCCATCAATGCCAGAGGATCGGTTACCCGGCGCATTGGTCGCACTGATAATGATTTATCACCGGTCATGGTCACATCAAATGACTGACCTGAAAGTAAGCCACTTAATAATCGAATCGACGTTCCAGAGTTACCAACATACACATCCTTTTCGGGTGCGCGCAGCCCATGCATGCCAACACCATGAACAGTGACTTTACCTTCGACCGGGCCTTCAATGTTAACACCCATTGCACGAAAAGCCGCCAATGTTGCCAGTGCATCTTCACCTTCTAGAAAACCGGTAACCTCGGTGATGCCTTCTGCCAAAGAACCCAGCATGATTGAACGGTGAGAGATGGATTTATCTCCGGGCACACGAAAACTGCCTGTTAGTTGACCACCGGCCTGCACCACAAATTTACGATCTTGTTGCCCGCTCACGCTATTGTTCACTCCCACTAAACTTCACTGTTATCTTTCAGACTTGGATCGGCAAAACGGCTATCTCTAGCGCGTTTGGCCCGTCCAAAAACATCAATAAGATAGTCACCATCATCCTCGCGGATAGCCTGTTCAATCTGATCCAGGCCGCTCCGATATTGCTGTAATAATTCTAGAATCGCGTTGCGATTTCCCAAACAAATGTCACGCCACATCACCGCATCACTAGAAGCAATACGGGAAAAGTCACGGAAGCCGCCAGCGGCATAACGCAATACTTCATCACAGTCTTCACGTCGCGCTAACATACCCACCAGATTAAAAGCTAAAACATGCGGTAAATGACTGGTGGCGGCCAGCACCACGTCATGATGTTCAACCTCCATATCAAAAACATCTGCACCGGTTTGCTGCCACATTTGACGTACTTGCTCGAGCGCGTTTTTGTCTGTTTCGGCCACTGGGGTTAATACCACGCGATGCTGCTGATATAGCTCAGCAAACGCTGCTGATGGCCCGCTCTTCTCAGTACCGGCAATCGGATGCCCTGGTACAAAGCGGTCAAACTTATGGCCTAAAGCCTGACGAGCTGCATCTACGATTTGCTGTTTGGCACTGCCACCATCGGTAACAATCGCCTGGGGTTTAAGATGGGCCGCGATTTGTTCAAACACCGCCTGCATCGCACCCATCGGCACCGCCACAAAAACCATATCGGCATCCGTCACGGCCTCAGCCAGTGACTCTGCTGCATTATCAATAATGCCTAAAGCCAAAGCTTCATCACGCGCAGCCTGTGAACGTGAATAACCTGTGACCTGTTCAACCAGTCCAGCTTTTTTTAGCGCAAGTGATAGAGAACCGCCAATTAGTCCAACACCAATAATAGCTAGATGCTTAATCATTTAGCCTCAGACAAACTGTTTGCTAGTGCATCAAGGCAGCGCTGGTTTTCGTGTTCCAGGCCAATGCTTATACGCAAATGATTAGGTAAACCATAGCCTGCAACCGGTCTGACAATAACGCCTTGTTGCAGCAGCTTTTCATAAATTTCAGCGGCATTGGTTTTCACATCAACACAGATAAAATTGGCTTTTGAAGGAATGTACTTCAATCCCATCGCCTCAAAGCCGTCGATATACTGCTGCATACCCTCGGCATTCACTTGCTTAGCACGTTGCAGATAATCTCCATCGCCAAGAGCAGCAATCGCAGCACACATTGCCAAGTGATTAACATTAAACGGCTGACGCAGACGATTTAACAAATCTGCAATCTCGGGGCTAGACAAAGCAAAACCTACCCGTAAACCAGCCAAGCCATAGGCTTTAGAAAAGGTG
Source organism: Methylophaga sp. (assembly GCF_048266885.1). Lineage (GTDB taxonomy): Bacteria > Pseudomonadota > Gammaproteobacteria > Nitrosococcales > Methylophagaceae > Methylophaga. The sequence goes on along the minus strand of NZ_JBLWYR010000001.1, from coordinate 162,243 downwards.
CGACAAATAATCAGATTGGGAAATTCAGCTAACCAATTAATGCTGTTTACTTCTTCATCGCCATATTCAACATAGGCTTCATCCAGAACCACAATCACGTTATCTGGTACGGCTTGTAAGAAGGCATGAATTTCTTGTGCAGGTATATAAGTGCCGGTGGGATTATTCGGGTTGGCAATAAAAATCAGCTTGGTATTCGCGGTAATCGCTTGCTGCATGGCCGCTAAATCATGACCATAATCTATCGCCGGCACTTCTACTAATTTGGCACCAATCGCCTGCGAGACTAAGGAATACACCGCAAAAGCGTGCTGTGCAAACATGACTTCGTCAGTAGGCGATGCAAAACAGCGTGCTATAAGCTCCAGCACATCATTAGAGCCATTCCCCAACGTAATCTGCTTGGCATCAACCGTAAACTTTTCGGATAAAGCCAATTTTAATGAATAGCCATTTCCATCTGGATAACGGGTTAAATCGCGTGTTGCCAAAGCAATTGCAGCTTGCGCTGCTTGCGATGGTCCTATGGGGCTTTCATTCGACGCCAGTTTAATAACATCTCTTATGCCGTATTGTCGTTGCAATTCTTCTATCGGTTTTCCCGGCACATAAGGCTGCAAACCGGCAATACTATCTACCGCTAAATCACACAGATTCATTTTTGCTCCGCAGGTTTTCTAAAACTATCCAAGATCAGTAACACTGCGCCGACACAAATGGCGGCATCAGCGATATTAAATGCAGGCCAGTGATAACTACCAAAATAGACATCAATAAAATCGACGACATAACCATACATACAGCGATCGATAACGTTACCCATCGCACCACCGATAATCAGAGATATCGCAATGGCTTCTAGCTTGGCCTGTGACTTCAGTCGAGACAACCAGATAATTAATACAACCGAAACAGTGACCGCCAAACCGATAAAAAACCAGCGTTGCCAGCCACCCGCACCTGCCAGAAAACTAAAAGCCGCACCACTGTTATGGGCTAGCGTGAAATTGAAATAAGGAATGACAGCGACGGTTTCATAGAGATCCAACCAGTTCGACATAACCACTTTCGTCAATTGATCCAAAGCAATGATCAACGCACTTACCCATAACCACTTCAGCATAATATTTAGCCTCAAGCAAAATGGCGGGTTTCGCCATCACCATCTACGTTTTCAACACAGCGACCACAAAGTTCAGGGTGGTTGGCGTGACTTCCCACATCATCAGTCTGGTGCCAACATCGCTCGCAACGTGCATTTGCAGAAGCATTAATTTCAACTGCTAGACCAGTCAAAATAGTATTGATTGCTGTCGCAGGTTTATCGACCATTGCAAAACGCTTGGCAGACGAAGTGATCAAGACAAACTTCAACTCATCACCAACTTTATTTAAAACTTCTAGCAATTTATCTTCTGCATACAGATTGACTTCAGCAGTTAAACCACCTTTGACTTCACCCTGATTACGTTTATTTTCAAGCTCTTTAGCAACAGCGTCACGCACGGCAAATAATTGCTGCCAATCTGCTACTGACAAATCACTATCCACAGCTAATGGCTGCAGAGATTGGTACCAGGTGTTCAACAACACCGACGCATTACGCTCGCCCGGAATAAACTCCCAAAGTTCATCAGCAGTGAAACTGAGAATTGGCGCAATCCAGCGGGTTAACGCTTCCAGAATATGGTACATCGCCGTTTGTGATGAACGACGTCCAAGGCTGTCTGTCGGCATCGTGTATTGCCGATCTTTAGTGATATCTAAATAGGCGCTGCCCAACTCATTAGCACAGAAGTTATGTACTTTCTGGTAAATCAGATGGAACTGGTAGCTTTCATATGCCGCGAGGATTTCCAGCTGTAAATGATAAGCACGATCCAGTACCCAGCGGTCCAGTGGTAACAATTCATCGATAGTAACCAGATTGGTTGCTGGATCAAAATCATTCAGATTTGATAACAGATATCTCGCGGTATTACGGATACGACGATAAGAGTCAGCTGTGCGTTTCAGAATTTCATCTGAAACCGTCATTTCAGCACTGTAGTCAGTTGCAGCCACCCAAAGACGAATAATATCGGCACCCAGGTTATTCACCACTTTTTGCGGTGAAACCGTATTGCCCTTGGATTTGGACATTTTCTTGCCTTCGGCATCTACGGTAAAACCGTGAGTCAGAACGGCTTTATAGGGTGCTTTACCGGTGGTGGCAACCGAGGTCAATAAAGATGACTGGAACCAGCCACGATGCTGATCACTACCTTCAAGATACAGATCAGCAGGACGCTGCAAATCATCACGACGGGTTAACACGCAGGCATGCGACACACCGGAATCAAACCAGACATCCAGGGTATCGGTGACTTTGTAATAATTTTCCGCATCTGTACCTATCAGATCGCTGGCATCCATATCAAACCAGGCATCGATACCGTTTTGTTCAACAGCTAAGGCAACTTTTTCGATTAAAGCCTGTGAATCAGGATGCAATTCCCCGCTTTGTTGATGCACAAATAATGGGATAGGCACACCCCAGGTCCGCTGACGGGAGATACACCAATCCGGCCGACCTGACACCATATTTTCAATTCGTTTTTGGCCCCAATCCGGCATCCACTTGGTTGCAGAAATCGCCTGCATCGCCTGTTCTCGTAAGCCATTTTGATCCATGCTGACAAACCACTGAGGCGTAGCGCGAAAAATGATCGGTGTTTTATGTCGCCAGCAATGCGGATAGCTGTGACGGATATCCACGTAACAAAGCAATGCCGCTTTTTCTTTTAATAATTCAATCACCTGCGGGTTAGCTTTAAATACCGATTCACCGGCAAACACCGGGGTATCAGGTAAAAACACGCCATTACCACCCACAGGATTATCAACTTCCAGTTTATATTTTAGACCAACGATATAGTCATCCTGACCATGACCAGGCGCAGTATGCACGGCACCTGTTCCGGCATCTGTGGTGACATGGTCACCCAGAATAACCGGTACTTTGCGATCATAAAACGGGTGTTGCAGCATTAAACCTTCAAGTGCAGCGCCCTTACAACGGGCAATCACTTCACCGGTTAATTGGTAACGTTCCAGGGCTTTTTCATAAAGTGCCTCTGCCAACACCAAACGCTCATCAGCACATTGCACCACGACATAATCTAAATCTGGATGCAGACAAACGGCCTGATTGGCAGGCAGCGTCCAAGGTGTAGTAGTCCAGATGGCAATATTAACGGGGCCATTGCCACTATTGGGACAAGCTTTATCAAACGCAGCAACATCGACCAGTTGAAAACGCACATCAATCGCTGGTGAGGTTTTATCTTCGTATTCAACTTCGGCTTCGGCTAAAGCAGATCCGCAATCCACACACCAATGCACAGGCTTGACGCCTTTGTGCAGATGGCCATTTTCAATGATTTCGCCCAAAGTGCGGATGATGTCAGCTTCAAACTGAAAATCCATAGTGAGATAAGGATTATCCCAATCAGCCAATACACCCAGACGTTTGAAATCTTCACGCTGACCATCAACCTGCTTGGCCGCATAGTCACGACAAGCCTGACGAAACTCCGCTGGACTGACTTTAACGCCCGGTTTGCCAACTTTTTTCTCGACATTTAATTCGATCGGCAGACCATGGCAGTCCCAGCCGGGAACATAAGGTGTGTCAAAGCCACTAAGCGTTTTGGACTTGAGAATAATATCTTTAAGAATTTTATTGACGGCATGACCAATATGAATATCGCCATTGGCATATGGAGGGCCATCGTGCAGAATGAATTTCGGTTTACCTTGATTGTTTTTCCGCAACTGCCGGTAAAGATCTTGCTCCTGCCAACGCTTTAAAATCACAGGTTCGCGAGTAGGCAGTCCCGCTTTCATCGGAAACTCAGTCGCAGGAAGATTTAAAGTGTGCTTGTAGTCGGCCACAAAACGTCTCGTTGTCGTCAAATGATAAAGCGCTCGATTATACGGGTTTTTCGCGCCGACCTAAATCACTGAAAAGAGTTTGTTTGGCCTTTGCCTGATGTTACACAGTAAAATGCACAACCATTATCCATTTTGTTTATTCAAGAGCACCTAATTCGATGGCTGCAACGCAAAAAGTGATCATTAAAGGTATCACCGAAGACGGCGGTAAATTTCGCCCCAGTGATTGGGCAGAAAGACTATGCGGTGCGGTAGCTAGTTATGGTCCTGGTAGACGAATCATCTTTCATCCCAATGTTAAATTGGCCTCGTTGGAGGGCACAAAATGTGTGGTGATCGATGCACAACTCGAAGAAGATGACGTGATGTTGTTTGAGTTTCTCCTGGAATTCGCCAAAGATAACCAATTGCAAGTAGAAAGATTGGATAAGTTACCCGAATCTTAAGCCCTAAGGCTTGCTGATCTTTCATATCCACCACTTCTGGCGGATATTTTTGTGTCCAACAAGGCGGAAAGCACGCCGTGTAGCCTTCCTACATAAAATGAGTCTAGAACTCATTTGAACCGCTTAGCTGGCCGCCAAACGATGAAATACAGGGATGTATTTCATACAACGCAGGCGGGCGCAGAAATAGTCCCAGCCCTACGGGTTGTGCCTGAAGAAAGCCCTACCCTTCCTGCTCAGCGTCCGGCCAATTCTGAATATAGTTTTTAAGAAGTTTATTTTCGAACTTGGCTTTTTTCAGCAACTCTTCAACCACATCCGTAATCGATAACATTCCCTCAAGTCGGCCTTTGTAGACTACCGGTAAATGGCGAATATTATGTTCAACCATCATATTCATTACTTCTTCCAGCGTATTATCTGGGTCACATGTATAAGGATTTGGCGTCATTGCATCTGCCGCTGTTTTAGGTTCCCACATGGCATGTTTCTTATGCAATACACTGAGCAAATCGCGCTCGGACAAAATACCCACTAAAACGCCATTTTCTGTCACAACTAATGAACCAATACGATGTTCCATCATTAAATGGACGGCTTTGTCTAAGGAATCAGTTGGTATCAGGCCGATAACCGGCTTACCTTTATTTTTGGTAATGAGTCTGACTTTCATCTCTCTCTCCGGCAACGAATGGAAAAATCATTCTGCTTGAGAAGTCAGCTCGCTGGCAAGCCTTTTAAAGATGTTCACGGGTGGAACGGAAATCAATTTCTGGCCAGCGTTCAATTGTCAGATCCAAATTGACTCGTGTCGGGGCAATATAGGTCAAGTTGTCAGCACCGTCCAATGCCAGATTCATCGAAGCTTTACGCTTAAATTCCTCCAGCTTTTTTACATCGTCGCAATAAACCCAACGTGCGGTATGCACCTGAACAGGCTCATAAGCACATTCAACGCCGTATTCGCCTTTCAAACGATGAACCACCACATCAAACTGCAATACGCCGACTGCACCAAGGATTAAGTCGTTGTTATCTAACGGGCGAAACAACTGCGTGGCACCCTCTTCACTCAACTGTTGCAGGCCTTTCAACAACGCTTTGTTTTTCAATGGATCTTTCAGTCGAACACGACGGAATAACTCTGGAGCAAAGTACGGAATACCAGTGAACTGTAAGTCTTCCCCTTGCGTAAAGGTATCGCCAATTTGAATCGTTCCGTGGTTATGTAGACCGAGAATATCGCCAGGCCAGGCTTCCTCAGCCTGTTCACGTTCTGCAGCCATAAAGGTCACCGCATTGGCAATAGTCACATCTTTACCAATTCGGGTCTGATGCAACTTCATGCCTTTGGTGTAGCGACCGCTACAAACCCGCATAAACGCAATACGATCTCGATGTTTAGGATCCATATTGGCTTGGATCTTAAACACAAAACCACTGAAATTATCTTCATCGGCCGCGACATCACGGGTTTTAGTTTCGCGTGGTTGTGGGGCTGGCGCATATTCAACATAGGCATCCATCAACTCGGTCACACCAAAGTTATTCATTGCTGAACCGAAAAATACCGGGGTCATCTCTCCAGACAAAAAAGCATCCAAATCAAATTGATCGCTGGCGCCACGAACCAGATCAATTTCTTCGCGTAACTCTTCCGCCATTGAACCAAACAGCTCATCCAAACGAGGATTATCCAAACCTTGGATCAACTCACCGGCTTCTTTGCCCCCATGTGCCTCAAACAACCGAACATTGTCATTATAAAGATGAAAAATCCCCTTAAAGCCCTTACCCATTCCAATTGGCCAAGTGATTGGTGCACAGCGAATATTTAAGATATTTTCAACTTCACTGAGCAAATCCAACGGATCCCGTCCTTCCCGATCCAGCTTATTGATAAAGGTCAGAATTGGCGTATCACGTAAACGGCAAACTTCCATTAATTTAATGGTACGTTCTTCTACACCTTTGGCACTGTCAATGACCATTAATGCTGAATCTACTGCCGTCAGTGTGCGATAAGTATCTTCAGAAAAGTCAGCATGGCCTGGTGTATCTAACAGATTAACGATGCGGTCTTTATAGGGAAACTGCATCACCGAAGAGGTCACCGAAATGCCCCGCTCCTTTTCCATTTCCATCCAGTCAGAGGTGGCGTGTCTATCCGTTTTACGTGATTTGACACTACCCGCCATCTGAATTGCACCACCGAATAACAGCAGTTTTTCGGTCAACGTGGTTTTACCAGCGTCGGGATGCGAAATGATGGCAAAGGTGCGTCGTTTAGAGACTTGTTTCTGTAACAGACTTTCGGACATATTGACTCAGTTTAATATATGGATTGGCCAATTAAGCTTGGCAGCACGGGCAAGAAACCGCGTATTTTGGATGAAAATCAGGATGCAGACAATTCGGTGCTTGCGGCTTCCACACGATTACGCCCAGATTGTTTGGCTCGATACATCGCCTGATCAGCTCGTTCAAACAAACGTCTGCGGCTTTCAGTGCCTGGTATAGCTTGGGCAACACCAATGCTGATAGTAATATTCCCAACTGTTTCGAACTCAACTGTTTCGATATGTTGGCGCAAACGTTCTGCCAAAGCCATGGCTTCATCAAGTGTGTTGTGCGGTGCTAAAACAATAAACTCTTCACCACCCCAGCGGCCTAAATTGTCACTGGCACGAAGTTTTGATTGTACTTCCTCGGCAAGTTTGGTTAACACCTGATCGCCCACATCATGTCCATGATTATCATTTACCAATTTGAAGCGGTCCACATCAAACAGCAAAATTGAGCATGGGTGACCATATCGCTCAGCAGCGGCCATTTCAGCATCAATTGCCAATTCCATTCGATAGCGATTCCAGATTTTGGTTAATGTATCAGTATGGGCAATCTCTTTAAGCTGTTTATTGGCACGCTGTAATTCTGTGTTGAGACGATTGATTTGATGTACGGTAATCGCAACAGCTAAATCTTCGGCCAAATCCTGCGCCGCGTGTTGTTCATTTACCGACCAGCGTGAAGCCTCATTCTCAATCATTTCTACCCAAATCTCATGACCGCGTTCTTCAACACGTTGCAGAGGATTTGATGTTTCAGCTTCAATTATGTGTTTTTTTCCCACCCAACTACATCGTTTTTTTTCAGCGTTTCTAAATAATAGGAGCCATCCAGATTGGTTTTGCTCAATAGGTAATGGCACGGCTAATAATCCCGCCCTATTTCGCAAGTTGACTAGATTATCTAAGGGGCTGTTTGACAGATGGTCGCACGCCCAACAAGCTTTCTGCCCAGAGTGCTCTGCAAGCCACTTACCCACAATATCCAACTCATAATTATCCAGGGTTTCCCCGGCGCATCTAATCTGATCGCGGTATAACAGTGCAATGCCGTTGCAATTGAATAGCGCCATCCAATTCTTGCCATATTTATCAAGTAATGTCGTCGGCTGTACTACTTTGTCTCGTTCCGCTGAGAGCAATTCGCGGCTATCCAATACTTGTTGCAGAAAAACTGCTTGTTGCCGAGCTTGCAATAAAAACATCCTTTGCGTTGCCATTTGCACCAAATTAAATGCCGCATCACGTTCCGCTGCGGAAATTTCAATCGACGTAAAATGATGGCAGGTCAGGATCCCCCAAAGCTGTTGTTCACCATGAATGGCTATAGATAACGAAGCAGCAACGTTTATCTCACGTAAATACTGTTGGTGATAAGGAGACAAAGCCCTCAATATGCCAGCAGTTAAATCTAAAGGTGGCAGATTAAGATCAGTTGAAATTGGCGTTAATAATATTGTTTCGGCATTTACATCCGGTACATTACGAAGTGGATTATTCGCATAACGGTCTCTGACTTCAGCAGGAATATCGCTGGCAGGAAAACGGTAATTCAATAAACTTCGAGATGCATTGCGACACATCTCAGCAATCGCCGTACGGTTCCAGTGTGAATCAAACTGACATAACAACACGCGATCATAACCGGTCACAGCTTGTACGCTCTGCACTAACATTTGTTGTAGTGATTTAATTTCCTGAACTTGTGCCAGACGACTCAACCATTCATTGACGATTGGCATTAAACGGAGTTCACCGGATGGAGAAAGGGGTTCAAATTCAACGACAATTGAATGACTAATACGATAAGCCATCACATAGAAGCGTTGATAAGAACCGAGAACCTGTCGATTAATAATCAATGCTGCTGATAAACGCGAGCTTATGGAGAGAGCTTGCTATAAACGTTGTTGTAATTTGCTACCCAAAATATCTTTGGGTGAAGACGCCAACGCAGTGTCGATGGAAATCCCCAGCTTTTCCTGCAAATTAAAACTAACTTGCAAAATCTTCTGTAACTGGTCGTCAAAACGTATAAGACAACCAAAGGATTGAACCCCTTCAACTCTTTTAGCAGATAGATCTTGCCCTACAAAAGTAGTAGCCAAAGCATATTTCCAATTTAAAGATAAAACATCGAACTGCTAATGAAATTGTAGTCTTAATAGCTGTTAAAAAACTTAAAATTAATCAAAGGCTTTATCTGCACATTTTATACAGCGAGTTACCGTTAGGTCGAAATTTAGCTGTGCTTCGCTAATAGCTTGATCACAGACAAAACAAAAGCCAAAACCATCCTCTTCGATACGTCGCAATGCCCCATCAATTGCCTGTAATTGTGCTTGCTTAAATTTCAAAGCTTCTTGCTGTTGGATTTGCTGGCGAAAAGACAAACTGTCTAATTGTGCAGGCTGTATTTCAACCATTCTGGACGTATCAGGCTCATTATCCGTCAATAATGCCAATTTCAGTTGCAATAATTTTTGCCGGTAGTTTTCCAACTGCACAATATTCATTTGATTCAAGTGTTGTTCCTCAACTATCGAAGCAACAACAGTGGAATATCACTCATCCGCACCATTTTTGCCGTGTTACTACCGACCAGAAACTGGCGAATACGCGAGTGTCCATAAGCCCCCATCACCATTAACTCAATATCATTATCACGTTGATATTGATGTAATGCAGGTTCGACCGCTCCCTGTAATAAAGCAAATGTGACCTCAAAGCCTGCCGCTGTGAGTCGTTGCATTGCCGACTCTAATTTTGATTGATGGCTGGTATCGTCTTCGGCCACCATCACAATATGGCAAGCCATACCTTTTAACAGATCACTTTCGGCAACTTTTTCCAACGCTTTAGTCGCTGTGGCACTGCCATCATAGGCAATCATAAAACGTGTAGGCTCAGTAAAACTCGGCAAAGTAATTAATATCGGTTTATTTAATGCCCGAATCACATTTTCCAGATGACTACCTAAACTATGGGTTTCATTTTCATGGGCCTGGCCTTGACGTCCTAATACCAGGACACGAGTATCCTCTTGCAGATCAGACAACGTTTCCATCAAGCCCCCATGGCGTTGATGTGTAGTCACTTCAACCGCACCGTGTTGCTGAGCTAATGCTCTGGCATCCTGCAAAATATTTTTACCATGCTCCAACGCCAGTCGACCACGTTTTTCATCCAGCTCCACAAGCTCTTCTAACAGATGTTCACGACTACCTAATCCAATATTACCTGAGAGGTTTTTGCTGTTCTCTGGTTTGGGATATTCGGTTTTATCCAACACATGCAATAAATCTAAAGGGGCATTTAACCGTTGGCTGACCCAAGCGGCTGCTTTACAGACTGCTGGTGAAGTTATTGAGCCATCAATACAGGCTATTATTTTTGTCATCTCTCTCAATCCTCTATTTATCAGTGACCGGCGAGCATTTTTTCGACTTCTTCCGGTTTATCGTGCACACCAAATCTATCAACAATGGTTGCGGTAGCTTCATTCATTCCAACCAGTTCGACATCAGTACCTTCCCGACGGAATTTGGTCACAACCTTGTCCAATGCTGAAACCGAGGTAATATCCCAGAAATGTGCATGACTCAAATCAATTTCGACTTTTTCCAACGCTTCTTTGAAATCAAATGCGGCAACAAATTTATCTGACGATGCAAAGAAGATTTGGCCTCTGACCTGATAATGACGTTTAGTATCTTGTTCGCTAAGATCACTTTTCACCACCATAAAGTGTGCAACCTTATTGGCAAAAAACAACGCTGCCAGCAATACCCCGACAAATACACCTAATGCCAAATTGTGGGTGAACACCACGACAAGCACTGTAACTACCATCACGATATTGGTGGATAGCGGATGTTTTTTCAGATCGCGTATGGAAGCCCATGAAAAGGTACCAATTGAGACCATGATCATTACAGCGACCAAAGCCGCCATTGGAATTTGTACCAGTAGTTCATCCAGTACCAAAACCATAAACAATAAAAATAAACCCGCTGTCATGGTGGATAAACGACCGCGTCCACCGGATTTGATATTGATAATCGACTGACCAATCATCGCACAACCCGCCATGCCGCCTAATAAGCCGGAACCAATATTTGCAACACCTTGACCTTTACATTCACGGTTTTTATCACTTGATGTATCGGTTAAATCATCAACGATAGTGGCTGTCATCATCGATTCCAGCAAACCGACTACGGCTAAAGCTATGGCATAAGGAAAAATGATAGTTAAGGTTTCAAAATTGAGTGGTACATCAGGCCATAAGAATATCGGTAAGGTATCCGGCAAATCCCCCATATCCCCTACCGTTCGGATATCAATGTTAAACACTACCGCTACAACCGTTAGCACAATAATGGTCACTAAAGGAGATGGCAATAAACGGCCAATTGTTGGCACATATGGAAATAGATAGATAATACCCAGGCCAGCAGCCGTCATCGCATATACATGCCAAGTAACATTAGTTAATTCGGGCAATTGCGCCATAAAAATCAAAATAGCTAATGCATTTACGAAGCCAGTGACCACTGAACGCGAAACAAAACGCATTAAATTTCCGAGTTTTAGATAGCCCATGATGATTTGAATAACGCCGGTGAGCAAGGTTGCCGCCAACAGATATTCCAATCCATGTTCTTTGACCAATGTCACCATTAATACAGCCATGGCTGCCGTGGCCGCTGAAATCATCCCAGGACGACCACCAACGATAGAGATAATTACTGCGATACAAAACGAGGCATATAAACCAACTTTTGGGTCAACGCCGGCAATGATTGAAAAAGCAATGGCTTCAGGGATAAGTGCAAGGGCCACCACAATACCGGCGATCAAATCACCCCGGATATTGGAAAACCAATCTCGTTTAAGGTTTTGCAACATTAATTTAGCTTCCTGTGTTCAAAAGATTTTTTCAGATAAAAATTATTGCCAAGCTGAGTGACATTATGATGTCGACTGCATTCATTTAAAGGTGGTCATGACCAGCACAACCGCATTGTTGGCGGGGGCGATGTGTTAAACATCAAGGACCAGATCAGGTCCTGAGGGAAGTAATACGCTAGGGTGGATTACGCTTCACGTCGATAATTGGGCTTATTTGGAAAACCCGCCAATATACAGGAATTTGCTCTGTCTTCATAACTTTACGGAAAATTTCCCGGATAAAACACCACGTTATCAGCCAGATTTCATAGGCGTTTGAATGCTACAATCTGCCCCCTGATGCAAAGCTGCGGAGCGCAATTGTGGAAAGCTATTATCAAATAACCGACTGGTTAGAGAACTACCCTCACCTCTACACCCTTATTGGTCTGTGCTTATTATTATTGATCTCTTGGGTGGCTAACTGGGTGGTCAAACGCATTCTGGTTCGTGGTGTCTACCGTATTCTTAAAACCAGTCAATTGGGACGCTATTCATCTTTAGCTGACTCTCCGTTTATTAGACGGATGGCGAATATTGTTCCAGCGATTATTTTATCAACAGGTATTGTCGTTATACCGAACATTTCAGAAACCGCTGTCACGGTGGTGCAAAATGTAACGTCTGCCTTTATTGTGCTTACCATTGCTTTAGGTCTGGGCAGTTTGCTGACCATTGTGAATGATGCTTATAGCAAACGTCCCGATGCCCATCTTAAACCCATAAAAGGCTATCTGCAGGTCATTAAAATCGCCATATTTGCGATTGCCACTATTTTGATCATTGCATCATTGATTGACCGTTCACCATTAATTCTTTTGTCTGGTCTGGGTGCTATGGCGGCCGTATTGTTACTGATTTTCCAGGACACTTTGCTGTCACTGGTAGCCAGCGTACAAATAAGCTCCAATGATTTGATCCGAGTTGGTGATTGGATTGAAATGACGCCACTCAATGCCGACGGCGATGTGATTGATATTGCATTACACACTGTTAAAGTTCAGAACTGGGATAAGACCATCAGTGTGATCCCGACTAAACGTTTCTTAACCGATCCATTTAAAAACTGGCGCGGCATGCAGGAATCAGGCGGCCGCAGGATTAAACGTAGTATTTTGATTGACCAGCAAAGTATTCATTTTCTGGCAGACGATGAACGAAAAAAACTCCACCGTTTCAACCTGATGGATGAATATTTAAACCAGAAGCAAAAAGATATTGATGAATGGAATCTACAACTAGCTGAGTGGGGAAAAGAACCAGTTAACACACGTCGTATCACCAATATTGGTAGCTTCCGGGCCTACGTAAATAATTATCTAAAGAACCATCCTAGCATTCATCAAAACTATACTTTGATGTCTCGGCAACTTGAGCCAACTGCAAATGGTCTGCCTTTAGAGGTTTACTGTTTTACCAATACCACCAACTGGATTGAATACGAAGGTATTGCCTCGGATATTTTTGACCATCTGCTAGCGATTTTGCCAGAATTTGGTTTACGGGTATTCCAGCAACCAAATGGCTTTGATATGCGTGAACTTAGACCGCAACCCTTGCCAAAGCAAGATCCAGAAATCAGCCCAGCACTGGGGGATTCACCACAGAAAGAGAATTAGCCTATCGGTAAGTTAATTCTTGTTTGCTTCACTATCAAAGGAAATTGATTGGTTGCCAAAGTAGATAAACACCCTCCTATCACTACTCATAATGTGGCGCAGCTTATTTTTTTATTAGCTGGATTAACCGCTATTGCGCCATTGGCAATTGATGCTTATCTGCCAGCCATGCCATTGATGGCTGCTGAGTTTGCCGTCAGCATTCATGACATTGAACTATCTTTGAGTTTGTTTCTAGCGGGTTTCGCTGTTGGTCAATTGACCGGTGGTCCTTTATCAGATCACTTTGGTCGGCGGCGTATCATCTTTATAGGTCTCACGTTATTTTGCATAGCCAGCATGGGCATTGTGCTGAGTCATACTCTGCATGGATTATGGCTATGGCGAATCGTTCAGGCTATTGGTGGCGGCATGGCCATTGTCAATTCATCGGCGGTGATTCGCGATATCAGCAGTGGTCGTGATAGTGCCAGGTATTTATCGCATATGGCGATTATCATGATGATTGCGCCACTAATCGCGCCACTTATCGGCATGATTTGTTTACATCTGGCCGGCTGGCATTCAATTTTTATTGTGTTGTTTGTTTATGCATTATTAATTGGTCTTTTGCTTTATCGGTTATTGCCGGAAACACGTATTCAACCTACCCAAACATCATCAGCATTGCGCCGTTATATTGAAGTGCTGTCCCATCGAAAAGCACTGGCTTATTTGGCTGCTCAGAGTTTTACTTATGGAGGCTTATTTAGTTTTATTACCGCTTCACCATCAGTGTATATGATTTATTTTGGAGTCTCGGCATCAGTTTATCCGCTGCTGTTTGGGATCAATGTGGTCATGATGATTGTCGTTAATCGCATCAACGTCCGGCTGCTAAATTTTTACGATCCACCCTGTTTATTAAGATTAGGGCAAATTCTGCAGGTCATCAGTGGCCTGATTATGTTGTTATATATTTTTATTAGCCCAGAGCCCGCACTAAGTATTATCGTTTTTGGCATCATGCTGTTTATCGGATCGCAGGCACTTATCGTATCCAACGCCATCGCCAGTACGGTGGAATTCTTTCCTCGTAGCAGTGCTACAGCCACTGCTGTACTTGGTTCATTTGGCTTTTTATCCGGTGCGGTCAGTGGATTATTGGTCAGCTCTTTAGGCGATGGCAGTCTGTGGCCAATGATTACGGTGATGACCGGTTGTGCCGTTGCGGGCCTGACTCTGAAAACCCTTATTTTGCACAGTTGCCCAAGTGATAAATAAATATAACCGACCGTTAACCTTGCATTAACCCCTGAACAACTAAATTGGCTGTCACAATGACCCCCAACTTACAGGGAGCGCGATATCAGGTGAACGTTATCAACCCAAAAAGCTATCTAAAAAAACTGGCTTATCTGCCATTGCTGCTCGTTACAGCATGTAGCATCACACCTGAACAACCCGACTACGTGCAATTGATCTCAACAGAACAACAACGGGTTACGGAGTGGCAGAATCTACCGCAACAAACTGACGTCGCCTATCTGAATGATTTGGTTGATAGTGATATGTTTGAAGAGCTGCTGCAGATTGCGATGCAATCCAATCCTGGGTTACAGCAAACATTATTGACTTTACAAATACGCCAATCTCAACTAATTCAAGCCTCGGGTGAAAAACGTCCTTTTGTCAGTGCTGGCTTCTCAGCACTCAACAGCAGTGACAGTGATGCCAGCTTTGGTGCTGATGTCAGTGTCAGCTGGCAAGCTGATTTGTGGGGCAAACTGGCTGACAATGAACGGGCTGCAGACTTAGATATTACCGAACAAACCCTTTTGTACCAGTCTGCCCGTGACACGTTAGCAGCCTCTGTAATGCAGGTCTGGTTAACCTTAATCGCTCAACAACGTGCACTTGATATAGAGCAGCAGCGACAAGCTAGTTTGCAGCAAACTGAAGACTTTATAGTGCAACGCTATCGGCAAGGATTGGGCACATTAGAAGATTTAGACAGTGCAAGAAGTGCTGTGGCGACCTCATCTGCCAATACCGAAGCCTTGGCAGAGAACTTTCGTCAACAATATATCCAATTAAAAACGCTGATCGGACAGGTAAACAATCCAAACTTTTCATTACCAACAGACTATCCAGAAGTTGTTATACCAGCGATTGATTTACCCGAACAAACATTAAATCGTCGCCCAGATTTGCGCGCTGCATATGCTGCGATCGAAGCTTCCAGTGCACGAACCGATGTAGCTTATAAAGATTTATTACCAAGTCTGAGTCTGCAAGCAGTATTAGAAGATGTCGGCAGCTCTCCTAGGGCCAGTTTATTCACAGCTCCAGTTTGGAGTTTATTGGGTCAACTAACGGCACCGTTATATCAAGGTGGGCAATTACGCGCCGCAGCAGAAATCAGCGAACTAGACACCGCTATCAGCTATCAACAATACCGAGACACGTTACTCAATGCTGTCACCGAGGTTGAACAGGCCATCAGCCAAGAACAGGCTTTGGTTAAACGCCAGCAGCACATCGAAACAGCCCTTGCCAGTGCGGAAAATAATCTGCGTCAATATCAAGCGAATTATCGCAGTGGGCTGTTAAATATTCTTGATCTGTTAACCGTACAACAACAAACCTACGACTTACAGTCACAGTTGGATGATCTGATTTATCAACGTTTACTGAATCGAATTTCATTAGGCCTGGCATTAGGGCTGGAGGCAAAAGCATGACCAAGCGTTTTCAATGGATGGTATTTCTGGCCGCTTTGGTTACGTTGATTGCAGTTTATTTCATTACTCAACAGATGATTGAGTCGTATGCCAATAGACCTTTGCCAATTAAGCAAGTCCAACTTATCAGTCCAGAAGTTTCTGTCATAACCGTGACACCTGGCAGCTATCAATCTCGTATCAGCGCGTTTGGCGCTACCGAAGCGCATTACAGCATCACGCTCAGTGCACAAGTTGCCGGACAGGTTGAGCAAATATCACCACAGTTTGAAAGCGGATTTCGCCTGAAAAAAGGCCAAGAGATGTTACGCCTGGAAAACAGTGATTATCGTGCCGCCGTGGCTGCAGCTAAACAGCAATTAGCCGAAGCCGAATTGCTCTATTTACAAGAAGAACGCCAAGGCCTGCAAGCACAAGCAGAATGGCGGGCCTCCGGTCTTGATGGAGAACCTGATTCGGATCTGGTTTTACGCGTGCCCCAATTAGCAAGTACAAAAGCTGCTGTTGCCAATGCTCAAGCACTATTAACCAGTGCTGAAAAAGATCTGCAACAAAGTCTTATCAGTGCACCGTTTGATGCATTAGTTATAACTCGCGATGTCTCACCTGGCAGCTATCTGCAAAGTGGAACCCAAGTTGCTTCGTTGTATAGCACCGACTGGGTTGAAGTAAAAGTGTCGCTGTCAGATCGTGAATGGCAAAGCTTGCCAGCATCCGAAAATTTAGTGACCGGTGAATGGCCTGTCGAGTTATATGCTGTAGAAGGTGATGGCCACTGGCAAGGCAAAATCTTAAGGGTGGAACAGCATCTTGATGGAACAACCCGCCAACGCTCATTGATTGTTGGTGTGGAACAACCATTGGATCAACAGCCAGCCATTTACCCAGGGCTGTTTGTTGAGGTCAGCTTAGGTGGTCGTCAAATGGCGGAGCTATGGCAGGTACCCACAGCTAGTCTCAGTCAACGTGGTGATATTTGGTATGTCACAGCGGAAAGAACGCTGGCAAAATTTGCTACCTCACCGGCATTCAGTGATGAAAATTATATTTATATTACTCCGCCAGAGAACTTGAAAGATAATCCTCAACAAATTTTACTGCAGCCCATCAGCAGCTATATCGAAGGTATGGCAGTGGCACCGATTGAGACTGTAACTCATGAGTAAAACTATTGGTCGCAGCGGCATCATCGGCTGGTTTGCTACCAATCCGGTTGCAGCAAACTTGCTGATGCTAGTCGTCATTATTCTGGGGTTGATGTCGGTTGGTGATTTACGTAAAGAAGCCTTTCCCAGTAGTGAGCCCGATAGCCTAACCATTTCAGTCTCTTATGACAGTGGCTCAGCAAAACTGTCGGAAGAAGGTCTTGCGATTAAAATCGAAGAGCAATTGGAAGGCATCGTCGGTGTTAAAACGATTACCAGTCAGTCAACACGAAGTGGGGTTACGGTCACCGTTGAGATGCAAAGCGGATATGATCTGGATACGTTAATGCGTGACGTAAAAGCGCAGGTTGATGCCATTTCCACTTTTCCTGCAGAAGCCAAAAATCCAGTTATTAAAAAGGCTGAACGAGAAGAACATGCTATCTGGTTACAGCTCTATGGAGATACCGATCGGCATACCTTGCAGCAACTTGCAGAATCGCTTAAAGCGGATTTGCTAAACAAATCCACTATCAACCGAGTCACGATTTCTGGCTGGTTGGATCCAATGATGATGATCGAAATTGACGATGGCCGATTGCAAGCATACGGCCTGTCATTAAGTGACGTTGAAAATGCCATTAATACCAACTCCTCTACTCCATTAACGGCCATCCTTCGTAATGAAAATGTCTATTTACAACTGAATGCTTCCGAACAAGCGTATTTAAAGCAAGATTTTGCCGAGATCCCATTAGTCACTGGAGAAAATGGTCAGCAGATTCTGCTGGGGGATGTCGCCTACATTCTAGATAGCTTTGATGATGAAACGTCGATTCTGTCGAGGTTTCAGGCAAAAGACAGTATTGGTGTACAAGTCGTTACCACTGGCCTGGATGATATTGCCGACTCTGTTGCTGATGCCTATGACGTTGTCGAAGCTTGGCAAAACAGTAATAAATTACCCGCACAAGTTGAACTGGCAACCTGGTATGACCGTAGTACCAGCATTATGGATCGTTTGAATTTATTAATTAAAAATGCCTTGACCGGTATCGTACTGGTATTTGTATTACTTGCTGTGTTTTTAAATTTGACGGTGGCTTTTTGGGTGGCGATGGGTCTGCCTTTTGTATTTCTCGGCACCTTATTTTTTATGGGTGATTCCTACGCAGGATTATCACTCAACTCCTTTACCACTTTTGGATTTCTAATGGCGCTTGGCATTATTGTCGATGATGCTGTTGTGGTCGGAGAAAGCATATACAGCGTTAGATCTCGTGAAGGTGACACTTTGCGCAATACCATTAAAGGTACGATGCGAGTTGCGGTGCCCACAATATTTGGCGTATTTACAACTGTAGTGGCTTTTTTTGCCTTGTCACAAATTGAAGGTCGGCTCGGCGAGCTCTATTCGCAATTTGCAGCGGTGGTCGCCATTGCCTTAGTAATGTCATTGATTGAGTCAAAATTAATTCTGCCTGCTCATCTAGCCTATTTAAATACCCATAAAAAACCCTCACAAAACATTCTCGCCAGTGGATGGCGAAAAGTACAGCATGGCGCTGATAGTGGACTACAGTGGTTTGCCGAAAAAGTTTATCAACCAGCCATAGAGTTTAGCCTACGCTTTCGTTATGGGTTACTCATGGTATTTATGATGATCTTTATCATCGTTTTCTCCATGCCATTTAATGGCACTATTCGTATGAGCTTTTTCCCTAGCATTGCCGGCGATACTGTCAGAGCTAATGTCTCGATGGAAAATGATGTCAGTTTTGGCCGTACTCATGAAACCCTGTTGATGATGGAACGCACAGCGTATGAAACGGATAAAGCTTTGCGTAATGTCGATTCAGGAAAAAGTGGCATCGCTAATTTGCAATTGCTCTCGCAGGCCGATCACAGTGGTGGCGTGACCGTTGAGTTAGCTCCTGATTCACCTTATGACCTAGTTGAATTTCGCCGCGAATGGGAAAAACGTGTTGGCATGCCCGAAGCGGTTCGTAGTTTACGCATTCAAAGTGGTCGTGACTCTGATGACGCATTACGCGTGGAGTTGCGTTCTAACGATGATGATGTGCTGACACTGGCCGGTGCAGAATTGTACAAATTGTTGGAACCGATGCCAGGCATCATCGGTTTAGAAGACAATCTGCAACCGGGTCAACCACAATTACAACTAAAGCTTAATCAACAGGGTCGGGCCCTAGGATTGACTACGGATGAGCTTGCCAGACAAATTCTGCAAGGGTTTTCTGGACAAGTTGTGCAACGCTATCAACGTAACAGCGATGAAATTGAAGTGAAAGTTCGCTTTCCCGAAGCCGATCGACAAAATCCAGCAGATGTATTGAAATCCAGGGTTCGCCTGGAGGACGGCACAGTAATTCCATTATCCAGTGTGGCCAATGTCAGCTATGGCTTTACCCGTGACAGTATTACTCGCATTGATGCCAAACGAGCCATATATCTCTCTGCTGATGTCGACAAAGATCTGCTTTCGGTCACCGAATTTGTTGCCCAACTGAATCGTGATGTAGTACCTCAGTTGGAAGCCAAATATCCTGGTTTAACCATTTATTTTGCTGGAGAAGCTGCCGAACAAAAAGAAACACAATCATCGATGCTAAACCTGTTCTTATTAGCCATGTTGGGCATTTATATGCTGTTGGCGATTCCATTGAAATCGTATATTCAACCAATATTGATCATGACTGCCATCCCATTTGGCATTGTCGGTGCTTTACTGGGACATTGGATGAACGATCTGTCTTTGGGAATCTTGTCACTCAATGGCATCATTGCTCTGAGTGGTGTGGTAGTGAATGACAGTTTGTTGCTGGTCTCCAGATTTAATGATTTGAAACAGGAATACGCCGATGTGAAGCAAGCCATATTACTATCAGCACGAGACCGTTTAAGGGCTGTTTTACTCACTTCGTTTACGACCTTTGCAGGACTAATGCCTTTACTGGGTGAAACCTCCAGACAAGCACAGTTTCTGATCCCTGCAGCGGTGTCACTGGCGTATGGCATTATGTTTGCCACCTTTATCACGCTGATCTTGATCCCGTTGTTATTGATGATTCAACATGATGTGGCGCAATATTTTCATCGTGGCAGCAAAGTGGTATTACCAGCAACTGAACAAGGACCAGCCAAATGATTAGTGTGCTGCTCATTGAAGATGATCTTGATTTGGCGCAGACGGTTATGGATTATCTACAACTGGAAAACATCAGCTGCGATCATGCGAGCAATGGTGCTGCTGGCTTGAATTTGATACAAAAAAACTACTATGATGTTTTGCTGCTTGATCTCAATTTGCCACGTATAGATGGCTTGACGGTATGTGAGCGTCTACGCAGTGAAGGCTCCGATATCCCAATATTAATGCTCACAGCCCGAGATCAACTCACTGATAAACAAGCTGGCTTCACTGCTGGTACCGATGATTATCTGGTTAAACCTTTTGAGCTAAAAGAACTGGTCATGCGGATTCAGGCATTGTCGCGTAGACGCAGTGGACAAACCCAACTGCTCCGTTGTGGTGATTTGCAAATGAACTTGCAAAAACGGCAATTAAGTCGAGCTGATATCAATCTACATTTGTCCCCTATTGGCTGGCGAATTCTGGAATTGTTGTTACGCGAATCTCCCAATGTGGTCAGCCGACAACGATTAGAGATAGCAATCTGGGGTGAAGAGGTGCCGGATAGTGATAGTTTAAAAGTGCATCTACATCATTTACGTAAAACCATTGATGGTCCTTTTACCACATCGCTACTTCATACGATTCCGGGTATTGGTGTAGCGATTAGGTCAGACAATGAAGCGTAAAATCAGTCTTAAACGTCTTATTACCGTCAGCATCTTATTGTTTGGTGGCACCATCGTGCTCGGCTATTCTTTGTTAAGTGCCCATTTTTTTATTCGCGGTATGGACAATATCGTCACTGGAGGGATGGAAAATGCCGCTTTAACGTATCTGGCCAGTAACAAATCCTTGGCTGAAGATGAGTTAGTGGACTTTAGGGGTAGCCAACTTTCAAGACAATGGGAAGCACAATCTGCAGAAATTCGCCAAGCATTTTCCGCCCCTCCACAACGTAGTGGAGAATCTATCAAACGAGATGATTCACACTGGTTTAACCGTCCAGATAAAGTGTATTTCGCACTGAAAGTCGAGTTGGCAAACGAGTCAATTTATATCAGTAGAACACTCTCCCGGGAGAATGTGTCCAGTCTGGTGGGCCGTAACATGGCTGATAGTATGCGATTATTGTTAGGTGTCAGTGCCTTAATCGCTGTGACGTTAATATTGATCACTTGGTTAATAATGCGCAGTATTTCGACACCAGTAGCTCGACTGAATAATTGGACACAATCGTTAACACCGGAAAACCTATCTCAGCCCGCCCCTGATTTTCTGTATCCCGAACTGAATCAAATGGCCAAACTTATTCAGAACAGTTTGTCATCAGTTCAGCGCAGCCTGGACCGTGAGCACCGCTTCTTACGTTACACCAGCCATGAGCTGCGTACTCCTATCAGTGTCATTCGTAATAATATCGAATTGCAGTACAAAGTATTGCAGCAGACTTCTTCAAGCTTGAACCCCATGCAACGGGATATTGCAGATCGAATTGATCGTGCCAGCATCACCATGCAGCATCTTACGGAAACCTTGCTTTGGTTAAGCCGTGAAGATAACGAAAAACTTCCCGAATCAGTGATTGAGATTGACCAACTGCTGTTAGAAATCACCGAAGAAATGCGTTATTTACTACGGGATAAAACCGTTGAACTGATAGTAGAAACCCATCCCTATCAATGCTCGATAAGTTCAGTAGCAGCAAGAATCGTATTAGGAAATCTGATTCGTAATGCCTTCCAACATACTTGGGAAGGTCAGGTCATTATCAGCCAACAAGGTTCACAGATCAGTATTGTTAACCGTCAGTTTGAGGCCGATATCGAGGTGGCTCCAACCGAGCTAGGCTTCGGACTCGGTTTGCAGCTCACAGCTCAGTTATCTGAAAAACTGGGTTGGTCTTACCAAAATATTGCCAACGAAAATGGTCATGATGTCATTCTCGATATAGCCCCCCGTCAAATCCTCTAGGTGTTATTTAAAAACTGACGATAAAACTGCACTGCTGTACGGCCACTATGGCTGGCACGGCGCATGGCAAATTGCTTCGCTTGTTCATGCAGTAATGTCTGATCGACAGTAACATTGGCAAACAAAGTGTCGACCATGGCCAGATAAGTATCCCAGTTTGGCGGATAAAACGATAACCAAAGACCGAAACGATCTGACAACGCCAGTTTATCTTCCAGACTGTCACTGTAATGCACCTCACCATCCACTACCCGACTGGCCTGATTTTCGGATTGCTGTTCCGGCATCAGATGACGACGATTGGAAGTTGCATAGATGCGTACATGTTCTGGCGGTAATTCCAGCCCGCCTTCTAGTAAGCTTTTAAGAGGTTTGAAGCCTTCATCACCCGGTTCAAATGACAAATCATCACAGAAGATCACAAAACGAAACGGCCGATCTTCCAGATCATCGAGAATTTCCGGTAACCAGCCAAGTTCCGCTTTATCAATTTGCAACATGCGTAAACCTTGATCGGCAAATTGATTTAATAATGCTTTAATTAATGAAGATTTGCCGGTGCCGCGCGAACCCCATAACAAAGCATGATTACTGCTTTCGCCGTTAACAAATTGGCGAGTATTTTCAATCAGTTGCTTTTTTTGATCCTCAATGCCAATCAGTTGATCTAGCTGTACCGGATCCAGACGGGTAATCGCTTTGAGTTTTTGGGTATGTGCTCGCCATACAGCGGCGTGGATTTGGTGCCAATCCAGATTATTCATCTGCTGTACTCCGGGAGTTCAGAAAAAGCCGTTATGATGGTGTCCAGCTTTGATGGATGTCAACTGCTTAATTCAAATGCAATGGGTACTTTCACTTCAAGTTGCTGCTGTGACATATCTTCCGGGAAAGCTGGTAACGGTTGGGCTTTTTCTAGCATTTCCATCACTGCCTGATCTAACCGTTGAAATCCTGAACTGGCATCTATACGTGACTCTTTGATCTTGCCATCACGGCTAATAATAAAAAATAACTGTACTATCCCCTGCTCACCTCGACGTCGAGAAATGCCTGGATAACGTTTTTTCTCTGCCAGGGTTTTAGCAAGTAAGTTGAAATAAGTTTGTTGAGCAGCCTGTTGTAAAGCGGAAGCAGCTTGACTAGAGATGGCACTACTTTCTGTGGATTCACCCTGGTCGGCAATATGTGTTTTTTCGATCTGCTTTTCAGAATTAGCTGTGGTTTGTTGTGCTGGGTCAGCGGTTGCAGCTAGAGTTTCTGAGGTATTGAGTTTCGGTTCAATGTGATCTGCATGTGGCGCGGTATTAACCGCTTTTTTTATTTCAGTATGTTGTAAAGGTTTTTTGGTTTCAGTTTTATTGGGTTTTTGCTCAACTTGTACAAGCTCATTATTGGGCTCCTGAACGTCAGTAATTGCAGATTCTTCATCGATATTTGTCAATGGCTCTGCAGTAGCGGCCGCCTGTTGTTTTTCCATGGTAGTGGCATCTAGCATGCTGATATCAATTTCGATACCGGCTTCTTCAACGGGTAGGACAGGTTCAAGTTGGAGTGGATGTTTAAGCGTATACATACCAAATGCAAACACATGGATCGACATGGCACTCAAAATGGCCAGTAGCCAGTAACGAAATTTAATCATGTGGCTGGATCTGAGTCTGGGTCTGGGTTTGTGTGGCTAATGAAACCCTCAGTATTCCTGCAGCACGAACCTGCTTTAATAATTCAGTTAATTTATTAGCCTCTAATGTAGCATCGGGTTTCACCAGTAACTTGAAAGATTGGGGGTGATCACTTTCTGATATTTTCTGTTTTAAAAGATCCGTTAATGTATTGGCTTCAAGCAAAACATCATTAAATGCCAGTTGACCACTGGCAGATACCAACAAAATAGCTTCGTGCTCTTCTAAGGCTAATTGCTGTTGAGAGGTTGGTGGTTGAATTTTAATAAGTGCACTAGATGTCAATTGACCAGCAATCATAAAAAATATCAGCATCAAAAATACAATATTAATCAAAGGGATCATATTGTCATCAAGCTGATTACTTTTTGAAGATCGGCTGGGGATGAGTATCATAGCGCTAAGCCTGCCAGACTAACTTTTTCAACGCCGATGGATTTTAATTGGTCGAGAAAATCGATCATCTGTTGTGTTGTCACACCTTCAGCGACAGATACAACGAACACGCCAGCTTTAACTTCTTGAAGCTTTTGTTTTATTGGATCGAGTTTTGATACAGAGTAACGTCTTTTATCAAATTCGTATTCACCAGCGGCCTGCAACAGTAAATAGTATTGAGTCCGAATTTCGTCAGTGTTGTATGACTCACTAGCTGCCGTAATATCCATCTGGCGCCACTGGGTAAAACCGGATGACAACATAAAAAACAATAACAGGATAAACACCACATCAATTAGAGGCGTTAGGCTAATTAAGCAACGTTTTGCTGTCAGCGGGTGTTCAAGCAACATTTTTTAAACTTTCAGCAGATTTTATTGTTGATAGTTTTATAAAAGGCGCATGAGTAAAAACCTGTGTCACCCCATCGTTGATCAGGGCTGTCACACGCTCTGTTTTTCGCTCCAACCAGTTATGTGCTAGTACGGCAGGAATTGCCACCGCAAGTCCTACAGCGGTGGTTAATAAGGCCTGCCAAATCCCTCCAGAAAGCACTGCGGGGTCAACCTGACTACCTGCCAGTTCCATCTGTTGAAATGCCAGGATCATGCCGAGAACCGTACCAAATAACCCTAATAACGGACTTAAGCTGGCAATGACTTCTAGTGGACGCAAATAACTGCGTAATTGATTGATTCGTAAACTGGCAACACGTTGTAATTCTTCTCTGAGTAGTTCTTTCGGAATCTCAGCCTGTCTCAGGCCTTCCATAGTTAACGCTAATAATTCATCTAACGGTTTGGAGATTTTCAGCACGCGAATAGCCTGTTCAGGCTCGTTTTGTTTCCACAATGCAATGGCTTTATTCGCAGTAGAAGTTGATTCAGGCGATATCAACATCATTTGCCAGATTTTGATTAATACAATACTGACCGCAATGATCGAAAAGCCCAACAAAACCCACACGACGGGACCGCCAATGTCTAATAACTCTTGTAAAAGCGTTAAAAAAGAGGGTGTTTCGACTTCATTCATCGCCGAGCACTGCCCAGTGGGAAGTTGTGAAAATTGAGTTTGTGCACAATGCATGATCTCTTAGTTAAAAGAGACATAATGATAATGGTTATCATTAAGCTTTGCAAAGAAATCTTTAACAATGGACGTTTTTTTTATTTTGCAATCAAGTGGATAGCACTGCTTAACTG
The DNA here is from genome assembly GCF_048266885.1 of Methylophaga sp. GTDB lineage: Bacteria > Pseudomonadota > Gammaproteobacteria > Nitrosococcales > Methylophagaceae > Methylophaga. Next base: position 136,617 of record NZ_JBLWYR010000001.1, on the reverse strand, counting down.
GAATTTACTGATATTATTTAACGTTTTTGATTATGAGATTCCCATCCTAAAATTCATTATGAAAAATGCGATATAACCTGAGAACAAAGCTAACAAGTATCGTTAATTATATTGGGCAACACGGTGAACTCCCCAAAAAAAAAGCCCCGCTAAGCGGGGCTTTCAAATCTAAGCTGAGTCGGCTGATTTATTCAGCTTCTGCTGCAGTTGTTTCATGAACCGCTTTCATGCTCAGGCGAATACGGCCTTGGCGATCTACTTCCAAAACCTTCACGTCAATCATGTCACCTTCAGACAGTTTATCGCTTACATTTTCCACACGCTCATCAGAGATTTGTGAAATATGTACCAGACCATCTTTACCTGGCAGAATGGTGACAAACGCACCGAAATCCATCAGTTTGGCAACGCGGCCCTGGTAAATCTTGCCTACTTCGACTTCAGCAGTGATTTGCTCAATACGATGTAATGCATCCTGACCCGCATTGAAATCAGAAGAGAAAATCATCACCGTGCCATCATCTTGGATATCGATAGTCGCGCCGGTTTCTTCAGTGATTGCACGAATGGTTGCACCACCTTTACCGATAACATCACGAATTTTATCAGCGTGAATTTTTACCGTGATAATACGTGGGGCAAACTCAGACATTTCCTGACGGTGTGTTGAAATTACTGCATTCATTTTTTCCAAAATATGCAGACGACCATCACGGGCTTGTGCCAGTGCGGTACGCATGATTTCTTCGTTGATACCTTCGATCTTGATATCCATTTGCAGTGCAGTCACGCCTTTCGCGGTACCTGCTACTTTAAAGTCCATATCACCGAGGTGATCTTCATCGCCCAGGATATCTGTCAAAACGGCATAACCATCGGCTTCTTTAATCAGACCCATTGCAATACCGGCAACTGGTGCTTTAATCGGCACACCAGCATCCATTAACGCTAATGATGTACCGCAAACTGAAGCCATTGAGCTTGAACCATTTGATTCAGTGATTTCTGAAACCACACGAACCACATACGGGAATTCTTCAGCCGTTGGCATAACCGCTTGAATACCACGTTTAGCTAATTTGCCATGACCGATTTCACGACGCTTTGGTGAACCTACAAAACCGGTTTCACCAACGCAGAATGGAGGGAAGTTGTAATGCAACATAAAGCGATCACGATATTCACCTTCAACCGCATCAATCATCTGTGCATCACGTTCGGCACCCAAAGTCGCAACCACAATCGCTTGAGTTTCACCGCGGGTGAAAAGAGCAGAACCATGAACACGTGGTAATACGGTAGTTTCAACAAATACCGGACGAACAGTTTTAGTATCACGGCCATCAATACGGGGTTCACCAGCAATAATGCGGCCACGAACCAGTTCTTTTTCTAATTTGCCAAACAAACCTTTAACATCATCAGCAGACCATTCACCCTCTTCGGTCACTAATGTATCTACAGCTGATTGACGAATTTCGGCCAGTTGATCCTGACGCTGCATTTTGTCGCTGATCGCATAAGCGTTTTTAATGCCTTCAAATGCTTGTTCTTTGACTGCATTATATAAACGATCATCTTTTTCCGGAGCAGTCCATTCCCAAGCCGTTTTGCCAGCTTCAGTTTTCAGCTCTTCGATCAATTTAATCGCAGTTTGTATCTGCTGATGACCATACATCACAGAACCTAACATGACTTCTTCAGGCAGTTCAGAGGCTTCAGATTCAACCATCAATACTGCACTGACAGTACCAGCAACAACTAAATCCAATGAGCTGTTGGCTAATTGTTTCTTTGAAGGATTCAGAATGTAGTTGCCATCAACATAACCTACACGGGCGGCACCTAATGGGCCATTAAACGGCAGGCCAGAAACAGCTAACGCTGCAGAAGCACCAATCATCGCAGGAATATCTGGATCGATTTCTGGGTCTAAAGCCATTACAGTGGCAATAACCTGTACCTCGTTGATGAAACCTTTAGGAAACAATGGACGCAGTGGACGATCGATCAGACGGGAGGTTAAGGTTTCTTTCTCAGAAGGACGTCCTTCACGTTTGAAGAAACCGCCAGGAATTTTACCGGCCGCGTAGGTGCGTTCTTGATAGTTTACGGTTAATGGAAAGAAATCCTGTCCTGGATTAACATTTTTCTTACCAACTACAGTCACCAGAACCGCTGTTTCACCAAGACTGGCGATAATTGAACCACCTGCTTGACGCGCGATTTTCCCGGTTTCCAGACTGAGCGTATGCTCACCGAACTGAACTGTCTTTTTTACTGAATTCACTAGTATTTCCTTCTCTTGACAACACCAGTCACAAACCTTTTCATGACTGATTTAAAAAACGATAAGCGCATAAATGAATATGCCCCTGAAATCGCGGGGGATTTCAGGGGCATATCAGTCAACGCATCAACCTAATGCCAAAACTTTTGGCGTAGGCTCGATGAGATGTTTTACAGACCACGTTGGGTAATTAGCGACGCAGACCTAAGTCAGCGATCAAATCACGGTAACGGGTAATGTCGGTTTTTTTCAGGTAGTCGAGCATTTTACGACGACCACTGACCATTTTTAACAGACCTTGACGTGAGTGATGGTCATGAGTGTTATTTTTGAAATGGTCTGAAAGATTTGTAATACGAGCAGTTAACAAGGCAACTTGAACCTCAGCTGAACCGGTATCACCTTCTGTGCGAGCGTATTTTTTAATAATTTCTTGTTTTTGTTCTGCAGTAATTGACATAAAAACTCCAACTTTTTGTGTAGCTTTTAGCTACGAGTTAAATTCTGAAATAATCCAGCCAGTCAAACCAGATTACCCAACCTTTTAAGAGTGGCGAATTTTACCGGTTTTATCCGTTATTCACAAGTGAGTTAGACCGAGTTATCACAGACAAATAAGCGTTTGGCAGAGACCGTGCCATCCGAAGCCAATTCGCCCAAACCAATAAATTGATCGTCGGCATTAAATAAACGTACTTTTGCGCTTTGTCCAAATGTTTCGATTTTCACGGCGCGGCCATAACTCATATCATTAGACATCTGCGTATCCAATTTTATTTCTGGCCAATTAGGTAAGGCTTCATGGGCAGGAAGTAATTGTGTGTCCAGTCCTGTTAGTCCTTGTAGTTCGGCAAGACTGTGTAACGCATCTAGAGTCATGGCTTGGGTCAAATCATATCCAGCGGCATCCGTGCGTCTTAGCATCGTGACATGTCCACAACTGCCTAATGCAGCTGCAATATCCTGAACCAAGGTGCGTATATAAGTGCCTTTGCTACAGGCTACCTGCAGCGTAAAACTTTCGGCATCACTCGCCAGAAGCTCAATACTGTAGATGGTAATAAGACGAAATTTACGCTCGATTTCAATCCCTTGACGTGCCAGCTTATAAAGCGGCTGTCCCTGATGTTTTAATGCTGAAAACATCGGTGGGATCTGTTGTTGCTCACCGACAAAGTCCTGCAAAATGCTTTGTAGCTGTTCAACGGAATAGTCAGGGATTTTTTGTTCGGCGATAATGGCACCATCACTGTCGCCACTATCGGTAAGAATACCTAGCTGACAACGTACTTGATACTGTTTATCAGCATCGAGCAAATAAGTGGAGAGTTTGGTAGCTTCACCAAGGCAGACAGGCAATACGCCGGTAGCCAATGGATCAAGACTGCCTGTGTGGCCTGCTTTGTTGGCATTAAACAAACGTTTAACGCGTTGCAATACGTTATTCGAGCTGAGACCGGTTGGTTTATCGACAATCACGATACCGGTAATATCGCGACCTTTTTTACTGCGTTTTGCCATTGAAGAAACTCAATCTTTATCAGTTTCTGGGTCAGACTCTGGCTCGTCTTTAAGATCAGCATTGGCTTTGGAAATTAATTCATCCATATAAAAGCCATGTTCTAATGTAGTGTCGTAACGGAATTGCAATTCTGGCATGATGCGTAATTTCACGCGTTTAGCCAACGCACGACGTAAGAAACCCGCTGCATTATTCAAGCCAGCCAGACATTCTTTGGCCGCTTCTTCTGAATCAAACCCACTCAGGCGTGTGACATAAATACGTGCGTATTTCAGATCCGATGTCACATCAACATGTGACACCGTCACCATACTGACACGCGGATCAGCCAGATCATGCTGAATCAGCAAGGCTAATTCACGCATCATGACCTCACTGATCCGATTGGTACGACTAAATTCTCTTGCCATTAAAGACTCGGTTTCATCAATACACGTTCAAATACTTCAATTTGATCGCCCGGTTTAACATCTTTGTAGTTTTTCACACCAATACCACATTCGGTACCAGCATTGACTTCGTTGACGTCATCTTTAAAGCGACGCAATGATTCCAGTTCACCTTCGTAGATAACTACGTTATCACGCAAAACACGAATTGGATTGTTACGTTTCACGCTGCCTTCAAGTACCAAGCAACCTGCGATATCACCAAATTTTGGTGAGCTAAATACATCATCAACCCGTGCAAGACCAATAATTTCATCTTTATAGACGGGTTCAAGCATACCGGTCATGGCTTTAGTCACGACATCCAGCAGATCATAAATGATGCTGAAATACTGAACATCAAGACCTTTCTCAGCAATCACTTTACGTGCTGTGTTATCAGCACGAACATTAAAGCCAATCAAAATCGCATCAGAAGCCGCAGCAAGTTGCGCGTCAGTTTCATTAATACCACCAACACCTGACCCCACTACACGAACCTGAACCATATCGGTCGACAACTTCTGCAGACCCTGGCTGACAGCTTCAACTGAACCATGAACGTCACCTTTAATGACCACATTCAGGGTTTTCAGATCGCCGGCTTCCATTTTGTTGAACATATCATCCAACTTGGCCGCCTGCTGCTGCGCCATTTTCATTTCACGAGCCTTGGTCTGACGGAAGCTAGCAATTTCTCTTGCTGTGCGATCATCAGGAGCAACTTGTAATTCATCACCCGAAGCTGGCGTACCCGATAGACCTAATAATTCAACGGGTGTTGAAGGACCGGCTTCATCCATTGGCTGGCCATTTTCATTGAACAAGGCACGAACCCGCCCAAATTCCTGACCGACAACAACGATGTCACCTTTTCTCAGCGTGCCACGTTGAACCAGTACCGTAACGACCGTACCCCGACCTTTATCAAGACGTGATTCAACCACAGTACCGTGAGCAGGACCTTTAACCGGTGCGGTCAACTCCATTACCTCAGCTTGCAGTGAAATAGCTTCGAGTAAATCTTCAACGCCCAAGCCTGTTAAAGCTGAAACGGGCACAAACTGTACGTCGCCACCCCAGTCTTCAGGTACAACTTCATGATTAGTTAATTCCTGCTTAACTCTGTCAGGAGTCGCATCAGGTTTATCCATTTTGTTAACAGCAACGATCAATGTTGAACCAGCAGCTTTGGCATGTTGTACAGCCTCAATTGTCTGTGGCATAACACCATCATCTGCTGCGACAACCAATACCACGATATCGGTAACCTTGGCACCACGTGAACGCATTTCGGTAAATGCCGCATGGCCTGGAGTATCCAGGAAGGTAACTTCACCACGACTGGTTTCAACTTTATATGCACCGATATGTTGTGTGATACCACCAGCTTCACCTGATGTCACTTTGGTGCGACGGATGTAATCGAGCAGTGACGTTTTACCATGATCGACATGACCCATAACTGTGACTACAGGTGCACGAGGAACTGCTTCACCAGTCACTTCGATAGAAGTCTCTAAGGCTTGTTCAACTTCATTTTCTTGAACAGCTTTAGCCACATGGCCCATCTCTTCAACCAAAATAACGGCAGTATCTTGATCCAAAACCTGATTGATAGTGGCCATTGTGCCCATACCCATCAGTGCTTTGATGACTTCTGCTGCTTTTACTGACATGCGCTGTGCTAAATCAGATACAGAAATAGTGTCAGGAACACTCACTTCGCGGACGACTGGAGCCGTTGGTCGCGAAAAACCATGTTCCGTTGACGTTTCAACAGCAGTTGTCTTCTGTGAGACGCCTTTTTTCTTCTTACGACGACCTTTACCATCACTGACATGCAGTTCTTTACGTTCAAACTTATCATCAGGTTGGAAACGACCGCGACGTGCCGGCTTGTCTTTACTGGCTACATGTTTTGCATCGGCTTCTTTCCGATCTGGTTTTTGTTCTTTTGCTTGTGCTTCGGTAGCTGCTAAACGAGCTTCTTCTTTAGCTTTCTCTAAAGCCTCTTCCTCTTCACGCGCTTTTTTGCGAGCTTCCAGTGCTTTTTCAGCATCGATTCTCGCTAAGTTTGCCGCACGTCGTTTGGCATCAGCTTCTTCAAGCTTTTTATGTGCTAACTGTGAAGCGGTCAACTCGGGTTTGGCTGGAGCTTTTTTAACCGGATCTGATTGTTTTTGTTGTTTAACTTTGGCTTCTTCAGCCAAGGCTTTTTGTTCTTCTTCTGCAGCTATACGAGCTTCTTCAACAGCTAATCTTTCTGCTTCAATTGCAGCAGCTACAGCAGCAGCTTCTTTTTCAGACTCTTCTTGCTCGCGACTGCTTTGTTCTTGTTGTTTACGAGCAATTTCCTGCAATCGGAGTTGTTCTTGACGAGAGACTTCTTCAGCATTTACTTGAGCTTGTGTCGGTACTGCAACTGCAGCTGGTTCTTCAGCAGAAGCGACCGTTTCCACATCAGTGCGTTTAACAAAAGTCCGTTTTTTCCGAACTTCAACACTGACACTTTTGCCTGCTTGGCGAGAAGTGCCACCACCTAATTTAATTTCACTGACTGATTTACGTTTAAGTGTAATTTTTTTGGGTGAAGCATCGCTTTCATTGGCCAATTTGCCATGTCTTTGTTGTAAAAACTGTAACAAGCTTTGCTTTTGATCTTCAGTAATCAGATCGTCTGGCTTTGAGACTTTAATGCCGGCCTCATTAAGCTGGTCCACTAAGCGCTCAGGTGTGATGCCGACGGTGTCGGCCAGGTCCTTAACCTTCATGTCACTCATTGGTTACTCCCCTGTTTCTGTTTGTTCGTCTGCAAACCATGACTCACGTGCTTTCATGATGAATGCAGCGGCTTGTTTTTCATCAATGCCGCCCGCTTCGACCAATTCATCCACGGACTGATCTGCAAGATCATCAATGGTGATAATACCCTGACTATTTAACTTCGCAGCCAACTCGGCGGTCATACCAGGTAAATCTTGTAATGTTTCTGCAGGAGAAGCATTTTCAATTTGTTCTTCACTAGCAATAGCACGCGTCAGCAAGACATCTCTGGCACGTGAACGTAACTCGTTCACAATGTCAGCATCAAACTCTTCGATATCAAGCATTTCCTGTTCGGGTACGTAGGCAACTTCTTCCAGAGAAGAGAATCCTTCTTGTGCCAAGATCAGCGCTACGTCTTCGTCAACATCCAAATCAGCCATAAAGGTCTTGATCAATGAACTGATTTCAGTTTCAGCTTTTTGATCAGCATCAGAAGCTGACATAACGTTCAGTTCCCATCCTGTTAATTGGCTTGCAAGACGGACATTTTGGCCACCGCGGCCAATTGCTTGTGATAACTGGCCGTCTTCAACGGCGATATCCATGCTGTGAGCATCTTCATCAACAACAATAGATAATACTTCGGCCGGGGCCATGGCATTAATGGCAAAACGTGCAGGCTCTTCATCCCAAAGGATAATGTCGACCCGCTCACCCGCCAATTCATTTGTAACAGCCTGGACACGTGAACCACGCATACCAACACAAGCACCAACGGGATCAATTCGTGGTTCGTGCGCTAAAACAGCGATTTTTGCACGTAAACCAGGATCACGAGCGGCGCCTTTAATTTCAATCATGCCATCACCGATTTCCGGTACTTCCAGACTGAATAATTCAATCAGTAATTCAGGTGCAACACGACTAACAATAAGCTGTGGGCCACGAGTTTCTGAACGAATTTCTTTTAAATAACCTCGAACACGATCACCACTACGGAAATTCTCACGCGGAATCATTTCTTCACGAGGCAATAAAGCTTCTGCATTACCGCCAAGGTCCAACGTTACATTACCGCGTTCCACACGTTTAACCGTGCCATGAATCATTTGGCCTACTTTTTCACGATACATGTCAACGACTTGGGCGCGTTCTGCTTCACGTACTTTTTGTACAATAACTTGTTTCGCAGTTTGTGCAGCGATACGACCAAACTCCACCGATTCCATCGGCTCACGGATATAGTCACCTACCTTGGCATCATCCTGTTTGCTCACAGCATCTGATAGTGTGATATGGGTTTCTGGAGATTCAAAGGCGTCATCATTATCGTCAACAATCAACCATTGACGGAATGTTTCATAGTTGCCAGTCTGGCGATCAATCGCTACATGGGCATCTATTTCCATTTCATAGCGTTTACGGGTAGCCATTGCTAACGCCGCTTCAATTGCCTGAAATATAACTTCTTTTCCCACGCCTTTTTCATTAGACATGGCATCAACAACCAGCAAAATTTCTTTATTATTCATCACGCCCCCAGTGGATCGATGCAAGCGATTGATCCAAAACTAAGTTTTTTCATTAACAGCAAATAATACGCTTTTTCAGGCAACCAGTCGTGCTTTAGACAACCGTGCCAATGGTAAGGCGTAAATCTCACCATCTACTTCAATTAATACTTCACCATTTTCAAAACCCTGCAAAACACCGGTAAAATTCCGTCGACCTTCCACCGGTAATTTAGTGGTGATTTTTGCTGGCGAGCCAGTAAAACGGATGAAGTCACGTTCCTTAAATAAAGGACGATCAAATCCAGGGGAGGAAATTTCCAGTGAATAAGCTTTTTTGATGGGGTCTTCAACATCGAGAATGCCGCTGACCTGATGACTGACACGTTCACAGTCTTCTATGCCAATGCCTTGATCTGCATCAATATAGATTCTGAGAAGTGGATTTTGTCCACCCTGAATGTATTCCACACCAACGAGCTGGTAACCCAGCGACTCAATTGGTGCTTCAATTAGTTTTTCAATTTGATCAGATACGGCCATAGGCTAACAAATAAAAAAAAAGGGCCATTGGCCCAATTTTAACTCCACAAAAACAAAAACCCCAATTAGGGGTCCTGTCTTAACATTATTATTGGTAGCGGGGGCTGGATTTGAACCAACGACCTTCGGGTTATGAGCCCGACGAGCTACCAGGCTGCTCCACCCCGCACCTGACTAAGTGGCACACTATACACAGATAGCCACTTACTCGCAAGCCTGTTTATTAATTCTCTTTCAGTTTCCGGGTTAACGTATTTCTACCCCAACCCAATAATTTTGCGGCTTCCTGACGTTTGCCTGCGGTTTTCTCTAAAGCAACCTCCATCAGCAAATGTTCAATCATCGGAACAACATCTGCCAGCACGCCTTCTTGACCACTTAATGCTTTGTTTGCTGCCCATTGTCGGAACAGCTGTTGCCAGTCTCCACCATTGCGAGTTGACTCAACTCCGGCATCTGCCGTGAGTTCCATTGGCAGGTCATCCATTTGTACAACCTGCCCCGGTGACATCACAGTTAACCAACGGGATGTATTCTCTAACTGTCTCACATTACCCGGCCATGGCAACTGCGATAAATACCGCTCTACTTCAGGAGAAACATTTTTCACCCCCATATTAAGTTCCCTGGCCGCTTTATTAAGAAAGTAAGCAACCAACGCTGGAATATCTTCACGTCTCTCGCGTAAGGACGGGATATGGATACGGATGACATTCAAGCGATGAAATAAATCTTCACGAAAATCGCCACGCTCAACCTGCTGTTCTAGATTCTGGTGGGTTGCAGCAATAATTCTCACATCGGCTTTTACAGCACTATGCCCACCGACCCGGAAAAACTCCCCATCGGAAAGTACCCTCAAGAGTCGAGTCTGTAACTCCAATGGCATATCACCAATTTCATCTAGAAATAAAGTGCCGCCATCAGCTTGCTCAAAACGGCCTTTACGCTGCACATGAGCACCGGTAAATGCACCTTTTTCGTGACCAAACAGTTCAGATTCCAACAGTTCTCTGGGGATAGCGGCCATATTCAAAGCGATAAACGGATTCTGTCTGCGAGGACTGTGTTTGTGCAAAGCGTGTGCAACTAACTCCTTACCAGTACCCGATTCACCATTGATTAAAACAGTGATATTGGAGCGTGCTAAACGCCCTATTGCCCGAAATACTTCCTGCATGGCAGGAGCTTCACCAATAATTTCACTGCCAATATTTATTTCATTAGCAGGGTTGGTATGTTGTTGACGATGATGGGTAATTGCTCGTTGAACTAAATCAACAGCTTCATCGACATCAAATGGTTTTGGCAAATATTCAAAAGCCCCACCTTCATAGACGGAAACAGCACTGTCTAAATCTGAATATGCCGTCATAATGATGACTGGCAAATCTGGTTGGTTACGTTGAATCTCTGCAAGTAGTTGCAGACCATCAAGCCCTGGCATTCGAATATCACTAACCAGCACATCCGGTGGATTATCAGTGCCTCGTTTTAACTGCTCCAACACCAGATCTCCACTCTCAAAGGCTTTGACAGTGATATCTACGGCTTCCAATGCCTTTTGTAATACCCATCGAATTGATCGGTCATCATCAACAATCCATGCTATCGCTTTAGCGCTCACGGTTTAACTCCAAGGGGAAAATAATTGAAAATATGGTTTGTCCAGCATGACTGGTGCAACTGACAGTGCCCGCATTTCGTTGAACTAGGTTTTGTACCAAATACAGGCCTAATCCTGTGCCATCAGCGCGCCCAGTCACTAAGGGATAAAATAAACTGTCCTGCAATTGTTTGGGTATACCCGGACCGTTGTCCTCGACCTCAATCAAAACACCTAATTTATAAAAGCGTTTTTCGATAGTCAGATTACGTTGAATTCGAGTTCTTAGACGTATAACCCCTGCGCCATGCATAGCTTGAACAGCATTACGCACAATATTCAAAATAATCTGAATCATTTGATCAAAGTCAGCATGAAGATCAGGAATACTTGGATCATAATCAGCGATAAATTTAAGCCGCTCATCCACTTCAATATCAACTAACTGACGAACACGTTGCAGCACCTCATGAATATTCAGATATTGTTTTTCTGATTGCTGATAAGGCCCCAGCATTCGTGTCATCAAATTTTGCAATCGATCGGCTTCGTTAATGATGATTCGGGTATATTCCTTTAAATCATCTGAATCCAATTGTCTTTCCAATAATTGGGCTGCACCTCTTAAACCACCCAGTGGATTTTTAATTTCATGGGCCAAGCCACGAACAACCTGCTGCTGAGTATGCAAGTTTTCATCACGGTTGACGCGTTGCTGATAATCCAGCTGCGCTATCTCAACTAATAAGTGTGGCTCTGCTACATCAAGCATTTTAATTGAGCAATCAACTATGATTTCACCCGCGGCAGGAAGAAACAGCTGAATTTCACGCTCAATTAATGCTTGTCCGTTACTGATAACACGGCGTAACGAGTCCAATAAGTGGGTTTCGCCTGGCAACAATGTTTGAAAAGGAATATGTTCAGCCTGACGTTGACTGATTTCAAACATCACTTCGGTTGATGTGTTGATATAACAAACTCGAAAGTTAGTGTCGAGAACGAGTATCGCCGTCGTTAGACTCTCCAGCACATCATCACTGGATAATTGTTTAATATTGATGAGTTTGTCATTAAGGTTCATGGCATGCCATTTGCAAAAAACGCTCCATTTGTAAGCATATTAGATAACATAAAATTTAACGTGATGATTCCAATAGAAATAATTTAATTTTGCTTATATACAAATCAAGAATAGGTATTATTTTAGGTATTTTGGAAGTCTAATTAAGTCATTCTACGCTTCATCTTGGTGCACAAGGTCACTCAAGAACTATTAGTTGGAATTCGGGCCGCTAGGGGTTGGGGTTGGGCTATGACCTGGTATTGTTGGATGACCCGGGGTTGATGGTAGGCTGGGTGCTGATGGATAGCCGGGCGTTGACGGAAGGCTTGGTATTGAAGGATTGGCTGGAATTGTTGGTGCTCCTGTCCCTGGAGTATTATTTTGTTCACGGCCTGGTTGCAATAAACTGCTTCGTTGCAAATGAAAAGTTGTGGTTGTACTTTGGGCAAGGAGTTCGCCTGAAGCATTTAAAACGACTGCAGAAAGTTGATGAGTACCTCTCTCCAGATTTTCCAGTATGAAACTCAATTGAGGCATCGGCACGCCAACAGGTAAACTATCGAGATAGAGTTGAATCTTATCTCCTCGTTCAGATACCAATGCAGGAATAACCTGCAGATTCACCACGACATCGCCATTATTGACTCGAATACCAGCATCATCTTCCGGAGAAACTATCGTCAACTGATAATTCGGTGCGGGTTCCATTTGGTCAGTTTCGGATTGCTCCGTTGCTGCTTGGGTATCGTCGGGAATGTCATTGCTTTCAGGGATTGTTACAGGGGAGTAAATCATTGAATGGCGCAGTTCAATCTTTTCAGCATTTTCAGTTGGTTGATCTGAATAGGCTTCATTGCCATTTTCATCAATCCATCGATAGATGTCACCGGCAACGGCTGTTCCCAAACCAATCAACATAAAAAGAATAAATTTCATGAAGATGAATATAGGTTAGGCCTCAGCATTGTGCAACTAGCAAACATAAAAACGCCTCCACAAGGGAGGCGTTTTGTGACTGTAATCAAAAAAATTACAGGCTGTAGTACAAATCAAACTCAGCAGGATGCGTTTCCATACGCAGACGAGTCACTTCTTCCATTTTCAGTTTGATATAACCATCGATCATATCGTCGGTAAATACACCACCTTCAGTTAAGAAAGCACGGTCTTTATCCAGCTCAGCCAATGCTTGATCCAGCGCATGACAAACTTTTGGAATCGCTGCATCTTCTTCTGGTGGTAAATCGTATAAATCTTTATCCATTGCATCACCAGGATGGATCTTGTTTTTAATACCATCCAGACCGGCCATCATCATTGCGCTGAACGCTAAATATGGGTTGGCTGATGGATCAGGGAAACGTACTTCGATGCGACGGCCTTTTGGATTACTGACAAAAGGAATACGGATAGAGGCACTACGATTACGTGCTGAATAAGCCAACATTACAGGCGCTTCAAAACCTGGAACCAGACGTTTGTAGCTATTGGTGCCCGGGTTAGTGAAGGCATTCAATGCTTTAGCGTGTTTAATAATACCGCCGATATAAAACAAAGCTGTTTCAGACAGGCCGCCGTATTTATTACCAGAGAACAGGTTTTCACCATCTTTCGCCAACGATTGGTGAACATGCATACCACTACCGTTATCACCTACCAGTGGTTTAGGCATAAATGTCGCTGTTTTGCCGTAAGCATGTGCAACGTTTTGTACAACATATTTCAGGATTTGTACCTCGTCGGCTTTTTTAACTAATGTATTGAATTTAGTACCGATTTCGCACTGTCCAGCTGTGGCAACTTCATGATGGTGAACTTCAGTAACCAGACCCATTTCTTCCATGGTCAAACACATGGCAGAACGAATATCTTGCAGTGAATCAACCGGCGGTACTGGGAAATAACCACCTTTTACACTTGGACGGTGACCTTTGTTACCGTCTGGGAAGACTTTTTCAGTATTCCATGAAGATTCATTTGAATCGATTTTGTAGAACGAGCCAGAGATGTCGCTGCCCCAGCGAACATCATCCAGGATAAAGAATTCTGGTTCAGGGCCAAAAAAAGCTGTATCAGCCAAACCGGTAGAAGCTAAGTAAGCTTCTGCACGTTTTGCAACGCTACGTGGGTCACGCTCATAACCTTGCATGGTAGCTGGTTCAACGATGTCACAGCGAACGATCAATGTTGTATCGTCCATAAATGGATCCAAAACAGCAGTCGAAGCGTCTGGCATCAGGATCATGTCTGATTCATTGATACCTTTCCAACCTGCAACAGATGAACCATCAAACATCACACCTTCTGAGAAAGTATCTTCATCGATAGAATGGGCAGGGTAAGAAACGTGCTGCTCTTTACCACGCGTGTCGGTGAAACGGAAATCAAGGAATTTAACGTCCTCGTCCTTAATTATCTGAAGCACATTTTCGACTGACATTTATAATCTCCAATTAAAAAAACTGCACACCTTGGTGCAAAAAAACTCACTCGCAATTACAGCACAAACCTTGCCAACTCACTGACGCTATAAAATCAACCATTTGAGTGCAGGCGCCCACCCTAAATGTAACAAATTGGTGCGAAATACTTTATCAACGCACCATTATAGTGCTACGCACCAACGCGGACCGTAATGATGATTTCATCATCAACTTCAGTTGTTTCGACAATCTGATGTCCATGGATTCTGGCCCAAGCAGGAATATCACTTAACGCTCCAGGATCAGTACAAATTATTTTGAGCCTATCTCCAGAAGATAATTCAGCTACTTTATTCTGCGTTTTGATTACTGGCAAGGGACATAATAGTCTTCTTGCGTCTAATTCAATTTGTTTCACACATACCACTCCTGTGGAACTTGTTCAGCAGTGATTGGCCGGGCCTGGATCTGTCTTGGTGGTTTATCGGGGACAGTAATTTCAACCTCAACTTCATCTGCATCTCTACCCTGGCCAAATCGCGCAATAATAGACGCTGCAAGTGAAAAGTCCTGTTGTTCAATTTCGCCATCTATAATTGCCATGGGACCGTTATGACTGGTTGAATAAAGGCTGATAAATTGTTTGCGATAACCTTCCAGAAATTTGCTCTCTCCGGCATCCCTAGCAATAATCATTTTAAAATCGGCTTTGGGCCTAATATGCCGGCCGACTTTTAATAACATAATGTCATCCAGTTCATATTCACGGCTATTTCGGGCTTTCCATAAATCAACTAATTTGCTGGAATAACTTTCATCCGTCAGGAAACAACAACCACCTGCTGGTGTAGCAAAATCATCAAAACCAAACTGTTTAGCCAGAGCAATTTGCGGTTTGCGATTACGGCCATGAAAACCATAAAGCTTATCGCGATCAACCCAGCCTTCTCGCTCAGGTTTGGTCGGTTGCAGATTTGTTGCACACAAAGGGCGTAACAGCAGATCGTCTGCTCCAGACTCTGCTGCCACAATTGGCATGGTCCGCTTTAGTTGCGATTTGGGACGCTGGCCAATCACCTCTCCGGTGATAATAAAATCAAAACCGCGCATGTGGTTCTGTTTTACCCATTCAACCGCTTTTTTGACCATAAAGATTTTACAGTCAAGACAGGGATTCATATTCGCGCCATACCCATGCTTTGGGTTAAGCAGAACGTCTTTATATTCTTCGATTACATCAACGATATGTAATTTGATACCGAGCTGTTCAGCGACCCATAAGGCATTATTTCGTTTTTGTTTGTCTTTATGCTGATTGCGAATCGCGTGGGTATGTCCCTCCACACAAAATCCAGTAAAAAAATTGATGCCTTCAACTTCAATGCCTTGCTCCTGCATCACCCGCACCGCCAGCATCGAATCCAAACCGCCAGAGATCAATGCAACAGCTTTATGTGTTGAACTCATTAAGCTGTACCTCCAACCGTCAACGCATCAATTTTCAACGTGGGCTGACCAACACCAACCGGTACACTTTGTCCCTCTTTACCACAATTACCAATGCCCGAATCCAGTTCAAGATCGTCTGCAACCATGCTGATGCGGTTCATGACTTCAGGCCCATTGCCAATCAGAGTTGCACCTTTAACTGGGCGAGTCACTTTGCCATTTTCAATTAAATAGGCTTCGCTACTGGAGAATACAAATTTGCCGGAAGTAATATCAACCTGACCACCACCAAAATTGACGGCATAAATACCTTTTTCAACACTGGCAATAATTTCATCAGCCTTGTGTTGCCCTGCCAGCATGTAGGTGTTGGTCATACGAGGCATCGGCAGATGTGCATAAGATTCACGTCGACCATTGCCAGTACTGCGCATCCCCATTAAGCGAGCATTTAATTTATCCTGCATATAGCCGGTCAGGCGACCATTTTCAATCAATGTTGTAAATTCAGTTGGCGTGCCCTCATCATCGATAGTAAGTGAACCACGTCTATCTGATAAAGTGCCATCATCCACCACGGTACATAACGGTGATGCCACTTGCTCGCCGATTTTGCCAGAAAAGGCAGATGTAGCACGACGATTGAAGTCACCTTCCAAACCATGGCCTACGGCTTCATGCAATAACACTCCAGGCCAGCCTGAAGCTAATACTACTGGCATCGTTCCTGCGGGTGCATCAACGGCTTCAAGATTAACCAATGCCTGCCGGACAGCCTCTTTGGCAAATCCCACAGCGAGATCATTATCAATAAAGTATTGATAGTCCAAGCGACGGCCGCCACCAGCACTGCCACGTTCACGACGACCTTTTGATTCAACAATTACACTAACATTCATGCGGATTAACGGGCGGATATCTGCAGCATACGTGCCATCACTTGCCGCGATTAAAATATGTTCCAGACTTCCCGCCAGACTAACTGTAACTTGAGTAACTCGGGGATCAGCCGCTCGTGCGTAAGCATCAGCCTCACGTAAAAGGTTTAATTTTGCTTGCGTATCCATACCCAATATAGGATCAAGGTCGGAGTAGAACGGTGATGCGTGCACCATTTTTCGTGCATCAATCTGTTTTTGTTGTCCATGTTTTACCACGGCACTAGCCGCCTGGGTGGCTTCCAACAGCGATTTCATACTCAGATCATCAGAGTAAGCAAAACCGGTTTTCTCACCACTACATGCCCGAACGCCAACACCTTGTTCAAGATGATAGCCACCATCCTTAATAATGCCATCATCCATCAACCAATTTTCTGCACGAGAACGCTGAAAATACAAATCAGCAAAATCAACACCAGGACGCATGGCACTGGATAATGCCCGCTCAATATCCTGTGATTGCAATTCAGCAGGCATCAGGATCTGTTGTTCCAATTGTTCAAATATAGGGTTTGTCATTGTATGCAGACTACACGAAAAATTAACAATCTTAGCAGATCCAAGGGGCTATTGAATTTTCATAGCGGGTAAAGTGGGTGATAATCACACCATAATTCTTAGGGTGTTTCGGGCCGATTCAGCGAGAGGTCCGGCTCATCCCATGTACCGGTGAGTCTATAACGATAACTGATCATATCGACTAAATCCCTATCAAAAAGACGACCGGCAATTCGATCTACCAAATAAATTGCCGTCCCCACTCCTAATCCAACAGGACCACCAGCAACTGCGCCTGCAAGCGGTAAAGTTGATGATACATTGGGGGTCACTACAACTGTTTGGTGATACGTCCTATCAACGATATTTATTGGGCCGGATACATCAATATTGGCGCTTTCACCGCGCATTTTTAAGTTATCTGTGACAGCAAGGCCATTGGCAAAATCAAAATCGCCACTGATTTGTCTGAATGCAAAACCTTTTCCAAAAAAATCACTAAAATCAAGCGCTAAACGTCGGGGAATCGCTGCAAAGCTCATCAAACCAAATATACGTCCGGCAGCACCAGGCTCAACATCAACCAATTGGCCATTATCTACTTGCAGATTCAGATTGCCTTCCATCGCAGCCAACGAAAGGTTCAACGGTTCATCTGGCCAGCTAAACTGGCCGGAGACATTCACTTGATTCGAGTGAATAGCAGGCTGATAACCTAAGTCCGTAAATAAGCCTTCCAAATCGCTACTGGTCAACTTCAAATTTAATTGGCTGTTATCGTTAAGCTCTGTTTTTTGCCATACCCCGTCTAAATCAGCTTTAAGAACTGCAGATTGCAGGCTGGCATTTTCCAATACCCAACGATTACCTTGCTGAAGAGCTCGAGCTTGTACTCTTCCCAACTGCATGCCATCTACTGTCAAACTATCAATATTCAATTGAAAACTTGGCCATAAATCAGAGTTGAATTTTTTTCGACCTGCAGACTCATTCGATCCTGCTGGTAATTGTAGATCTACAAAATCAAAATGTAAGGTGGGTAATAAAGCAGAATCTATTGGCCAACGAACATCACCTCGCATTTGCCGTGATTGTATTTCCAATTGCCAGATTTGATTTCTTTGAAAGGCTTTTGACTGAACATCATTAAGCACCCATTGATTAAACCTCAGGTTATCTACTGCCAATTCAATTTCGACGACCGGTAAGTTATCTGTGTTTTGATTAACGGATAAGTCTGCAAGCCATTTTTGTTGCCACTGCGTCCAATCTGATATAGATAATTCGCTAAGCTGACCTCGCAACCGGATACCTGTTGGTGGAAGCTCAGGATTCGGTAAACCAATTGTTATTTCACCTCGTGTAGGTTCCTTTACCAACCAGACTGCTTGCAAAGTGTCGTCATAATTCAAGTGAAGAGTAGGTTGCTGTTGGGCATCTTCATCCAACACCACACTGATAGGTCGAATCTCAGTGGCCTCTTTCCCTAATGGCTCAGGAGCATCAATCGTTAAACCTGACAATTCCGAAGTCACACGAATATCTGTTTCAAAATCGCCCATCGATTTTTCGCGAATTTCAATATCCGCTTGATAACCGGTTATACCCTCAACAAAGCCTGGAAGTTCACCCTGCCATAAATTAGCTAACTGTTGGCTTTCTACCTCACCTTTAGCTGTCACTAAGATAGATTCTGATTGTGGCACAACATCAATGGTCGTGGGTCTGGCAAAAACACTGGCTGAAATAGCTTTAGCGTTAACTCCATCATTATTAAAGAAAAGTTTTCCTTGCACATCCTCAATCGGCATGCCTGGTAATGTTGTCAAACTTAATTGACTGCTTTCAAAAGTGACATGTCCATCAACCTCTGTCGCATTGGGATTAAGCAATGGAATTTTCAACTTCAATGCAATACTGCTATTGCCCTGGGCGGTTACCCAATCGGTCACTTCGCCATAACGCGGACTCAGTGGACTCACCTTTAAAAAATTAAGTGCATCATGGGTCGTTCCGGCTAACAATCCGGCTAGATCGAGTACAGGTTTACCTTTATAAATATTATTAATAACAGCATTTACATCGATAAAATTGAAACCAGCAATTTTCCCAGTGCGGGGCAGAATCTCTAGTTGATTGCCAGTACTACGAACTTGTCCATCAATCTCTTCAAGTACAGGCCACCCCTTGCCATAATTCAGGCCGACATCGGTGACATTTAAAGTCGCTTCAAATTTATTTTCTGAATCGTCAGCGCTAAATGGAAATTGGGATAAATCCCCTTTTAACGTAACGTTACCTGTTTGTATTTGCCCATGAGTGTATGCATTTTCTGCCCATGCCAGATAGTCCGGATCCACAATAGATCTAGGTACATAACTCAGCCATTTATTCACAGCCACATCCAGCATTTGGATATCAATATCAGCGAGTGTGATGTCTGCCTGCTGTTCAATGCCGACCGTTCCCTGCAGCCTCAAATCATTGTTCCAAATATCGAGTTCAGTCATTTTAAACTGCTGGTTTTCCTGATGCTCCTTCCAAACAAGCTTCGCTTCGGCGACATCAAAATAAATCGCTTCGGGTAGCCACGTCGGTGCAAATAACGTTAAATTTCGGCTATTAATCATCACCTGGGCTGAGCCAGGTTGCCACTCTAACTGCAGGCTGAGTCCAGTTACGCCTGGCATCTCCTCCACCGGCAAACTGGCAAATTCATCCACCACCATCTTTGCTGACTGAATTTCATTGTCACTATCTAGCGATAGCCGCAATTCGCGGATATCACCGGCAGGTTGATACTGTGTTAACAATGCCGGAGCTTTATCACTTAATAATGCTAAAGATGTGACATCGCTAAGCCGCATAAAACTGCTTTCTGCCACCAAACCGTCAAGTTCTGAAAATTGCAGATTTAAGGTCGACTGTGGCCAACTGTCCCCAGCAATGGTTAACTGAATGGGATCGGCAATTAATTGCCAAGTGGATGCTTCTCCTTCCCAGGTAAATTGTCCTGACATGTTTTCAATGTTTACGGCTTCAACTTCTGGTTTATTTAAATTTGCCAAACTGACATCGGTGAGTTGGATCTGACCGCGCCATTGTTTTTTCAGCATTGAACCAGTGTCTAAGCGGAGGTCTGCTCGCCCACTTGTCAATGACACATCGTGTAGTTGTTGATCTTGAAAAATGGCGGCTAATTGCAGTTGACTCGCATCAAGCTGATTAATCTGCCAATTTGTAACACCTGCAGAAGTCAAACCTGCTTCTATAATAAAGCTAAGCTGCTGCCCCAAATGGTGTGGCAACTGAATATCGCCTATTAGTTTGGATTTTTTAGCTTGTATTAATGCCAGTTCATTAAGCGTGTAAAGACCACTGAGTTGAGGTTGTAATTCGTCCTCAAATTGGATGTTTGCTGACAACAATTCAATATCGCGCCAAGACTGGAGTTGTTCAGCCCAGTCAATTTGGGATTCATCATATGCCTGTTCCGCTGTTTTACCTTTTAAACCTATTAAGCTGAAATCCCCATCAGCCGAACGAAGAATACCCAACTGCAGACCTGAAACACGTGCCGAGTCAACCACCAACGCCCTTTGTTGCAGACTGGCAATTAAATCCACACCAATATAAAGTTCTTCTGCAGTAAACAGCTCACCAATAGCTGGCTCTGCCTGCATTACCGAAATATCGGTCACCATTAATTTTGGGAACAGATCAAACCAGTACAGTCCTGCCTCACCAATCTGAATCGGATAACCGGTTTTTTCACTGGCCCAAGCCGCAATTTCATCTTTACGCTCGGCGATAGCACTGGAAAACCAGTAGGCCAGTCCAACACCAACCAGCATGATCACGGTAATCAGAACCACGATATTAGTAAATTGTCTGCCTACAATGTGCAGGCTGCGGTGGAATAGCGCCATAGCTACATCAACACCACATTAAATTGCTCACGACCATATTGGGGCTCACATTGAAACAGGATCGGCTTACTAATAAATTGCTCTAATTCCGCCACTTTAGTGGAATCTTCGTCATTAAGACGATCAATAACGTCTTGAGAGGCCAATACCAGAAACTGTTTGGATTCGTATTGCCGTGACTCACGCAAAATTTCACGAAATATCTCATAGCAAACCGTTTCGACATTTTTGGTATAGCCTCGCCCATCACAGCAAGGACAAGGTTCACAGAGAATATGCCCAAGACTTTCGCGTGTGCGTTTACGCGTCATTTCCACCAGCCCCAACTCGGAAACCGCGCAAATATTATGTTTGGCTCGGTCCAGCTGCATGGCCTTTTCCAAGGTTCGCAACACCTGCTCGCGATGGCTGATCTCTTCCATATCAATAAAATCAATAATGATGATGCCACCCAGATTACGAACACGTAACTGCCGAGCTATAGCTTGTGCTGCTTCCAGATTAGTTTTGAAAATCGTTTCTTCAAGATTCTTATGACCGACAAACCCACCGGTATTCACATCGACAGTGGTCATGGCTTCTGTTTGATCAAAAATCACATAACCACCGGATTTCAGCGGGACTTTACGATCCAGTGCTTTCTGAATCTCGTCTTCCACACCGAATAAATCAAATAATGGTCGATCTCCACGGTAATGTTCCAAGCGAGCAGCACACTCGGGCATAAAGCCTTCGGCAAACTGCTGAGCTTCTTTAAATGTTTCAGCCGCATCAATACGAATGCGCTCAATATCGGGTGAAAACAAATCTCGTAAAGCCCGTAATGTTAGCGGCAAATCCTGATATAACGCTTCACCACATTGGGTGCTGGTGACTCGCTGGCGTAACTTTTCCCATAATCGATGCAGAAATTCGAGATCCGCGCTTAATTCGGCTTCGCTGACACCTTCAGCTGCGGTACGCAAAATGTAGCCACCTTGCTGCTCACCCAACAGTTCCGATAAACAGTTTTTCAGCCGCTCGCGTTCAGCTTCGCCTTCAATTTTCAGCGAGATGCCGATACCTTCGGCTTCAGGCATATAAACAAGATAACGTGAAGAAGCTGATAATTGGGTCGTTAAACGGGCCCCTTTGCTCCCCATAGGGTCCTTGATGACCTGAACTAATAGTTCATCACCTTCACGCAATAGACTGGTAATAGGAGGAGTAATACGCGGTGCTTCTTTTAAATCGCCAGATTGTCCTTTGGGGATTGAAATATCTGATGCATGCAAAAATGCCGCACGTGATAAGCCAATTTCAACAAAGGCAGCCTGCATTCCAGGCAACACACGACAGACTTTACCTTTGTAGATGTTGCCAACTAACCCACGATGCTCACTTCTCTCTATGAAAATTTCTTGCAATACACCGTTTTCCACCACCGCTGCACGGGTTTCACTTGGCGTCACATTAATCAGAATTTCACTACTCATGGACCATCTTTACCTGTTGTAAAAGCTGACTGGTTTCAAATAAGGGCAACCCCATTACACCAGAGTAGCTTCCGCTGATTTTTTCTATAAACATCGCCGCCAAGCCCTGCACCGCATATCCCCCGGCTTTA
The DNA here is from genome assembly GCF_048266885.1 of Methylophaga sp. Taxonomy (GTDB): domain Bacteria; phylum Pseudomonadota; class Gammaproteobacteria; order Nitrosococcales; family Methylophagaceae; genus Methylophaga. The sequence goes on along the minus strand of NZ_JBLWYR010000001.1, from coordinate 114,036 downwards.
TCTTCTCCCTCGCCAGTTGCCAGATACCAGTCAATTTCAGCATCAGTGAGTGGTTTAAACTGTACTTCACTTATTTGTAAGCTTAGCCAATGTTGCTGTTGCCAGAATATCGCTACGGCACTTAATACCTGATGTTTAATTCCAGACAATTGTGTTAAATACTCTCGAGCTTGCTGCGAATTGACTGGTTTACCAAGAATTTGTTTTGAAGGCAGCACTACAGCAGTATCAGCTCCAATTACCGGACGATATTCTGACTGCAGGGTTTCCCAACCTGCTGAGGCTTTCGCCAACGCAATGCGCTTGACATAAGCAGGCGGTGATTCTTCTGTAAAAACAGCTTCATCTACTGACACATTTAAGACTGAGAAATCGACCCCAATTTGTCTCAGGAGTTCACTACGACGCGGCGAAGTGGAGGCGAGATATACGGATGGGAAGTTCATGCGCGATGATAAGGATGATTTTGCAGAACTGTCCAAGCACGATAAAGCTGTTCCGCAACCACAATTCGAACTAAGGGATGAGGTAAGGTTAGATTGGATAATGACCACTGTTGATCGGCGCGTTGTTGGCATTCATTGGCTAGCCCATCAGGCCCTCCAATCAACAGACTGACATCACGTCCAGATGCCTGCCAGTTTTTTAATTGATTCGCCAACTGTTCGGTTGACCAGTTACGGCCACCAACTTCCAACGCAACGACATAATCATTCTCGGGTAAGGCATTCATAATCCGTTTGCCTTCTTCCTGTATCCATTGCCCAGCACTTCCTGATTTGCCACGTTTTGCCGGAGCAATCTCCTGCAGATTGAGCTGACATTCACGCGGCATACGCCGTGCGTATTCGTTATAACCGTCTGTAACCCACTGCGGCATTTTCTGGCCGACAGCGAGCAGGTTCAGCTTCATTCACTCTCTGCCGAAGCACTTTGCGTGACTTCAGCGACAGACCATAATTTTTCCAAATTGTAGATTGCTCTGGTTTGCGGCGTCATGATATGAGCAATCACATCACCTAAATCCACCAAAGCCCATTCTCCAACATCCTCACCTTCCATACCCAGCGGTTGTACGCCAGCGGCTTTAGCCTGCGACGAAACTTCATTTGCCAAGGCTTTAACTTGTCTGGTGGATTTACCGGTAGCGATAATCATCACATCGGTGACATCGGTCATACCCGTAACATCCAACACGGTGATGTCTTCTGCTTTAATGTCTTCAAGTGCATCTATTACTAATAATTTCAGTTGTTCTGCCTTCATGGGCACTCCAAATAATATAATTTTGTTGTTAAGTTTAACGTATGTCGGCCTGTGCGTCTGTGGCGGTTTCGATGAAGCGATTTGTCGGCATTGCTGGGAACCATTGACTGGTTTTGCCGGTAATAAAATACGCTGTCAGACCTACCCACTCTCGCCAGGCCGGTTCAAGTTTTTCCAATTGTTCGAACATGGCAAAATCAAATCGGCGCGACTCACCCGTCTGACTTCGATAGTCCACCGGATAGGGCACTACCGTTATACCTTGTTTTACTGCGATGCCCACTGAGCGCGGCATATGATAAGCCGACGTTACTAACAAATACTGACCATTGCGTTTGGGTATAACAGTTTTTAAGCGTTGAAAGTTTTCATAGGTATTACGTGATTGAGACTCAATGATAAGTCTTTGTTCATCTATTCCTACCATGGTCAATAATTTATGGCTGAGTTCCGCAGGTGTTGAACCTGCATCAAAACGCAGTAAATTATTACCACCGGTAAAAATTATCGGACTATCAGGGTACTCTTTTGCTAGAAACGCTGCTCCGAAATAACGATCGCTAGCTTGCCCAACTTGAGGTTGCTGCCAGCTGATGGTGGTTTTTATATCCTCTCCACCACCTAAAACGATAATGCCGTCAATGTGATCTGGCAGTTGTTGCGGTTTGCTGATGCGAGCTTCCAGCGGATTGATTAACCAATCCCCCAGCGGAAATACCATCAAACTCACACTGAATAACAGTGCTGGAAACAAAAATCGTAAAGCAATTTTTTGGTAACCAAATAATAAAAATACTGTGCCAATGACTACCAACAGACTAAAAAGCATCACTGGGCTAAGCACAGCCCAAGCCAGTTTTGAAATCACAAAGAATAACTGTTCCATCAATTATTGCTATTACTAGCACGATAAAGACCCAATTGCTCAATCACAGCAATGACTGAATCTGGTAATAAAAAATTAACTGGCTTGTCCTCAGCCAAATCCTGGCGAATTTGCGTGGCAGAAATCGCCAACGGTGTCACTTTCAACGGCCAAATTTTACCTGACGAAAGTAGGCGATCTTCTGTTTTAGCTAAATGCTGTTGATACCAATTTTGTAACTCGTCCTCCAGCTGCAAAATTTCGTCTGGACGTTGTACCACAACGATATGAGCTAATTGCAAAATGTTTCTCCAGCGGGACCAACTGCTAATACCACGAAAGGCATCAGTACCCAAAATAAGAAATAATGGGTTATCGACAAACTGTTCACGCAAACTGAGCAATGTATCTACAGAAAATGATGGCCCTTCACGATGTAATTCCCGATCATCGACGATTAATTGTGGTACATATTTCACCGCAAGTTCCAGCATCAATCGCCGAGCATCAGCACTGGCCAGTGTGGGCTGACGATGCGGCGGTATCGCACAGGGAATCAGTCGAACATGATTTAACTCCAGCTGCTGGCAAACTTCCAGCGCCGAGCGTAAATGTCCAAAATGCACTGGGTCAAAGGTACCGCCGAGAATGCCTATTGCATCGGGATTATTTTCTGATTTGACCACTACCAAACACTATCCATTTTTGTGACGTCAAACCATTTAATCCTACTGGACCACGAGCATGCAATTTATCAGTAGAAATACCAATCTCGGCGCCGAGGCCATATTCAAAACCATCTGCAAAGCGAGTCGAGGCATTCACCAGTACTGAACTGGAATCTACTTCTTGTAAAAAGCGTCTTGCCGTTTCATAGTTTTGCGTGACGATAGTCTCTGTATGAGCCGAACTATGCTGATAAATATGCAGCATTGCATCGTCCACATCTGTGACAATTTTTATTGATAAGATTGGCGCAAGATATTCGGTATCCCAATCGGCATCCGTTGCCAGATTAATATCTGGCAAAATGCGTAAAGTGTCATTGCAGCCACGTAATTCAACACCTTCATGGACAAATCGCTCGGCCATTGCAGGTAAAAAATCTTGGGCAATATCAGCATGTACCAGCAGCGTTTCCATCGCATTGCACACGCCATAACGGTGGCATTTGGCATTAAACGCAATCTCTTGCGCCATGGTCAAATCCGCTTCGGCATCAACATATACATGACAGATTCCATCCAGATGCTTGATAACAGGCACTCGCGCATCCTGACTAATGCGTTCAATCAAACTTTTCCCGCCGCGTGGCACAATGACATCAACATACTCAGGCATGGTAATCAGTTGACCAACCGCTTCGCGGTCAGTGATTTCAACAACTTGTACAGCAGTGATTGGCAAACCCGCCTGCTGTAATCCTTGATGGATACAGGCAGCAATAGCTTGATTCGAATGTATCGCTTCGCTACCACCACGCAAAATTGTCGCATTACCGGACTTTAAACATAAGCCAGCAGCATCTGCCGTCACATTTGGCCGTGATTCGTAAATAATACCAATGACGCCTAATGGCACGCGCATTTGTCCAAGCTGGATCCCAGAGGGACGATAACGCATATCACTGATCTCACCGATAGGATCAGGTAATGCCGCAACTTGCTCCAGACCTTCAGCCATTGATTCAATGCGCACATCAGTCAGTGTCAGCCTATCCAGCATGGCCGCATCCAGCCCTTTGGCTTTACCTGCTTGTAAATCTTGTTGATTAGCTTTTTTTAAGGCATCAGACTGACTACGGATGGCCTTGGCAATGGCCAATAGCGCCGCATTTTTATTATTGGTCGTTGCACGAGCCAATACTCGGCTGGCTTCACGAGCTTGTTGACCCAATTTCTGCATGTAGGCTGCGACTTCCACAGCACTCTCCTCTTTTAATTTTTCTGCTTTCATGTTTGCTGCAAATTCATTGGCACACCAGCGACTTGTAAACACAAGGTCGTCAACATCCGCCACGCATTGTCATGCCCACCACCTTTTGCAGCCCGATCAATCGCCGCCATTTGCGGTAAAAAAGTCCGCCATTTGGCGGCAGCATGACGACGCAATCCTGATTGAATCAATGGTCTTGCTTTATCCCAAACAGGAGGTTTCTGACTTGAAAATACTTGTGCAGGTTGCGCCCCGTTTTCAATCTGATCGGCCATATCAATCATGCGATGCATTGACCAGGATACCGCTGAAAACACCGCCAAAACATCATTCCCTTCTGCCTGCAACATTCTTAACATACGCGGGACTTTTGCCGCCTGACCAGCATAGACAACATCCATCAAGGAAAATGCTTCAAACCGAGCGCTGTCGGCCACACTTTCTATCAGTAACTGTTCATCGACCTGTCCATCTGAACTCAGTAAAACCAGTTTATCGATTTCCTGTGCAGCAGCGAACAAATTGCCTTCAGTTCTTTCGGCTAACATGTTGGCAACTGCAGGACTTGCCTGCAAGCCTTTTTGTCGCATGCGTTGCTGAATCCAGCGAGGCAACATTTCTAAACTAACCGGCCAAATGGGAACAGTTATGCCTGCATTTTCAAGTGCAGTAAACCATTTAGTTTTTTGCTGCTGAGCGGTTAGCTTTCCAGTAATTAATAACAGATTGGTATCGGGCGCGGGCTGCTCAGCAAATTGCCTAAGGAACTCGCCACCCTCTTTGCCTGGAGCGGCGGAAGGTAACCGGATTTCGATCAACTTTTGTGAAGCAAACAACGATAAACTTTCATCAGCGAATCGAAGTTTTGACCAGTCAAATCGTGCATCAGCATGCCAAACCTGCCTCTCTGCAATACCCTGTTTTTTAGCCTGTAAACGAATCTGATCGGCAGCCTCTTCGACTAGCAAGGCCTCATCTCCATAAACCACACTGATGAGCGGTAATTTATGTTGGATTTGAGAGCTTAGCTGTTCTGCCTTTACCCGCATCAGTTTTTAATCCAGAGCGGATAGGCGACGTACTATTGCCTGACTTATCTGCTTTTCCATTTCGTCACGTAACAGGCGCTCTTCACCATCACGACCTAATACCTGTTCCTGGTCAAACTGATAATCACGTCTAGCTTCAAAACTTTCATTGTCGATTAATTTATTTTGTTGGTTATCAGTCAACTGAAAGGCCACTTCCAAAATCAGTTCATATTCACTGACTTTTGCATTGCCCCCAACCGATAATACAAGTCGCTGATAGCGGTTTCTCACAAAAGTGAGTACTGCAGCCCCTTCACTGTAATCATCGATAACATTGATACCATTACGTCGCAAAGTGCGTTTGAGTTCCAAGCCTAGGCCCTCACGCATGCTGATGCCCTGGATATGCAGAGTTTGAATACTTTCTGGCAGATCCGCCGCTCCACGCAGCTGAAAACCACAAGCCACGATCAGCATACATAAACCAGTGATAATCAGTTTCTTCAACATCAATGTTTCCTTTGTTTATCAGCCGACAACAATGTTGATCAGCCTGCCTGGCACCAAAATCACTTTACGAATTGTTTTACCATCAATATAGCGTTGAGCATTTTCATCAGCGAGAGCGAGAGACTCAATATCTGCTTGCTGGGCGTTTACATCGACCATTAGTTTTGAACGTAGCTTACCATTGACCTGAATCATCAGCTCGACTTTGTCCTGCTTCAAAGCTTCAGTGTCTATCTCGGGCCATGAAGCATCAATGACCGCACTATCATGTCCCAATTGTGTCCACAATGCATGACAGATATGTGGTGTAATCGGAGCCAACATCAAGACGACTAATTCCAATACTTCCTGACGCACAGCACGCGCTTGCTCGGTTTGCTCAGTAAACTTGGTTAGTGCATTCATTAATTCCATTACCGCAGCAATGGCAGTGTTAAAAGTATGACGACGCCCCAAATCATCTGCTACTTTCGTCAGCGTTTGATGTGCCACGCGACGTAGATCTTTTGCTGCTTCAGATAAATCGGTTAGTGTTTTAGTTTGGATCACACCCGCTTCTGAATGATCATGCACGCTTCGCCATAAACGTTTCAAGAAACGATTGGCGCCTTCTACGGCATTATCCGACCATTCCAGTGACATTTCAGGTGGTGCCGCAAACATCATAAATAATCGCGCAGTATCAGCACCGTACTCATCAATTAACTCCTGCGGATCAACCGTATTACCTTTTGACTTGGACATTTTGGCACCATCTTTCAGTACCATGCCCTGTGTTAACAGGTTTTTGAACGGTTCATCCCCAGTAACCAAGCCTTCATCACGTAATAACTTATGGAAGAATCGGGCATACAGTAAATGTAATACCGCGTGTTCAATACCTCCGATATATTGATCAACCGGTAACCAGTAATCGGCACGATGATCCAGCATTGCCTCGTGGTTATTGGCACTGGTAAAGCGTGCGTAATACCAAGAAGACTCAAAAAACGTATCAAAGGTATCGGTTTCACGGCGGGCTGGTTTGCCACATTCTGGACAATCACATTGGTAGAATTCTGGCATCGATTTAATAGGCGACCCTGAACCATCAACTACCACATCTTCTGGTAATAAGACGGGTAAATCAGCTTCTGGAACCGGCACCGCACCACAACTATCGCAATAAATGATCGGGATTGGCGTGCCCCAATAACGTTGTCGGGATACACCCCAATCACGTAATCGATAGTTAACCTGACGCTCGCCTTTATTTTGCTTGGTTAATTCATCGGCAATCGCGTCAAAAGCTTCTGCTGAGGTTAAACCAGTGAATTGCGCCGATTGAATTAACCGCCCCTTATCGGTAAAAGCAGCTTGTTGCAAGTCAACTTTTGTATCATCTAAAGGTGCGATGACCTGACGAATCGGTAACTCATATTTCTGAGCAAATTCAAAATCACGTTGATCATGGGCGGGTACCGACATAACCGCTCCGGTGCCATAGCCCATTAAGACAAAATTGGCGACCCAAACCGGAATACGTTCACCACTAATAGGGTGAATGACTGATACACCGGTAGCCATACCTTTTTTCTCAGCAGTTTCTAATGCCGCTTCAGTGGTGTCGGTTTTCTTACATTCTTCGATAAAAGCCTGCAGCTGGGTATTTGATTCAGCCATTTGCAATGCAATTGGATGTTCCGCTGCGATAGCTACATAGCTCACCCCCATCAAGGTATCAGGACGTGTGGTATAAACAGCAATATCTACTTCGCTATCCGCTACCGCAAAGGTGATTTGCACGCCTTCAGAGCGACCAATCCAGTTTGCCTGCATGGTCTTGACCTGCTCCGGCCAGCCAGAAAGTTGCTGCAAATCATTACGCAAATCTTCTGCATAATCGGTAATTTTCATAAACCATTGAGGGATTTCTCGACGTTCCACCAGCGCACCTGAACGCCAACCACGGCCATCAATGACCTGCTCATTGGCTAATACGGTTTGATCGACTGGATCCCAGTTCACCGCCGCTGTTTTGTTATAAACCAAACCTTTCTTGAATAAACGTACAAACAACCATTGTTCCCAACGGTAATAGTCCGGTTTACAAGTTGCGATTTCACGGTCCCAATCATATGCCAAACCCAATCGTTGCAACTGAGCGCGCATGTAATCAATATTTTTATAAGTCCATTCTGCTGGTGGCACTTGATGTTTTAGAGCGGCATTTTCTGCAGGTAAACCAAAAGCATCCCAGCCCATAGGCTGCAGAACATTTTTACCAAGCATGCGCTGATAACGTGAAATAACATCGCCGATTGTGTAATTGCGCACATGTCCCATATGCAGCTGTCCACTGGGATAGGGAAACATCGATAAGCAATAGAATTTTTCTTTGCTAGTGTCTTCTACAGCACGAAAAGTTTGATGCTGTTGCCACCACGTTTGGGCAGCAGTTTCTATCACATCTGGGCGGTAATCAGCTTGCATGGGTTCTCTTTGTGAATATGGTGCAGGAAAGGTGGAAGGATACCTCAGCGACAGAAATGCCGAAAGCTCCGAATGGTTTAATAACATTCAGCTAAATGATTTCTGTATCCAGCGAGATAAAAAAAGTGCAGTTAAGGCACCGCACTATGAAGTTTTACCTAGATTTTGAATTCTTCGAGTTTACGTCCACGATTTAGCTCTTCAACCAACCATAATGGGCGCTTACCAAATCCTTTCCAGGTTTTTTGCGGATCTTGAGGATGACGATACTTATCAGCACTTTCCGCACGAGGTTTACGGGCACCTGACAAACCCACCCGCATATTTTTAGCAACGGCTGTCAAAGCTTCGGCAGGGGTAACTTTTTTATCTTTTGCCAAGGCTCTTACCGCATCTGCCACAGCAACAACATCACTGTCTTTACTATTCAGCTCAGTGACTTTTTTGGTTTTCAATTTTTTAATTTGTTTTTTTGACTGACTAATCAATTTTTGCAGTTCTTGTTCAGATAGTTTTTCCAGTTGTACGGCAGATAAAGTACTCATCGCATTACCTTTATTTAAATCTTATAAAAACCGAATAATATCAGTATTATTTACTTTGTCTATTTGAAAACTTTTTAATTCCCAGCAGATACCAATACTTTATATTTTGCATAAAGTTGATCATGGTTTTCAACATTATCTGGATCTTTGGGGATGCAATCTACTGGACAAACATCCACACACTGTGGCGTATCAAAATGACCTACGCATTCCGTGCACAAGTCAGGATCAATTTCATAAATCTCCTCGCCTTGCGAAATCGCGCCATTAGGGCATTCCGGTTCGCATACATCACAGTTAATGCACTCGTCAGTAATAAACAGAGACATGGTTTACTCCGATAATTCTTATAAAGCGGTAATGAAACCGATGAATTTTAACTCGCTTACTTTTTGTCTGCTAGCTGTTGCTTCAATGCGTCTTGCACACAGGGCGCAACAAATTGGGATACGTCACCGCCCAAAGCAGCTATTTGTCTTACTAAACTAGATGAAATAAAAGTAAATTGTTCTGCAGGGGCCAAAAATAATGTTTCAACTTCCCATTGTAATCGGCGGTTGATTGCGGCAAGTTGAACTTCATATTCAAAGTCAGATACTGCACGCAAACCACGAATAATCACTGAAGCATTTCGCTGCATTGCATAATTAACTAATAAACCATCAAATGTTGTAATTTCTATGTTGGGTATGTCATTTAAAGTTTGTTTTGCTAATGCCAAACGTTGCTCAATTGAAAATACCGGTTTTTTACCCGTATCGGCAGCAACGGCAACAATTACTTTTTCAAATAAACGGCTGGCACGTTGAACCAGATCTGTATGTCCGTGTGTAATGGGATCAAATGTACCGGGATAAATGGCGATAATTGACATGCCAAAACCTTATTGTATTGCGAATAAACAATATCTTACATCACCTGCTTGTTTATCCTTAATTAAATGCCAATTATCTGGAAGCTGATCCACATTTTGATATTTACTGTATTCCAAATACACCAAACTATCTTGGTGCAACACATTTCTTTGAGTTAACAAATTTGTCATTTCTGACCATAAGTTTGCCTCAAACGGCGGATCTAGAAAAACAATATCGTAAGTACTCTTGGATTGATTAAGAAACTGCTGGGCGGGTTGTCTGAATAATGCACATTGCTCAGCGGCTAACATTGTTTTATTAGCTTGCAACTGTTTATAAGCTTGCAAATCAAGTTCAATCATATCGACTTTTTCAGCACCTCTTGATGCTGCCTCAAAACCTAATGCACCACTGCCGCTAAAAAGATCAAGACAGACTGCTCCGGGTAAATGCGGTTGCAGCCAATTAAACACGGTTTCACGGATACGATCTGAAGTTGGCCTTAAACCCTCAACGACAGGGAAAGACAAGCGTCTCCCCCGCCATTGCCCACCGATAATGCGTATTGACTGGCGGGTAGATTTATTCAGCTTCGCCACCTACTAACACCGTAATCATTTTTTGCGGATGAACGCGTTTTTTATAGGCAGCTTTTATTTGTTCAACGGTTACCGCCTCAACTCTCGCATTGAAGGTATCAAGATGATCTAGCGGTAGCTGATAAAAACCCATCATGGCTAGATAATCAGCAATTTTACTATTGCTGTCTAAACGTAGGGCAAAACCACCAGTGATATTTTTTTGCGCAGCAGTAAGTTGTTCTGTGGTGGGTCCTTGCTCCACAAAATCTACTAAGGTTTGTTTTAAGACTTCTAAAGCCTGTTCAGCCTGATCATTACGAGTCTGCAATCCAAACTGGTAAGGCCCAGCCTCACGCATCGGTCTGAAAAAACTATAGGCACTATATGACAAACCACGTTTTTCACGAATTTCATTACTGATAATAGACACTAATCCACTACCACCCAGAATATGATTACCAACATAGAGTGGGAAGAAATCAGCATCATCACGCGTTAAACCTGGCTGTCCCATCAGAATAGTGGTCTGGCTAGAGGGATAAGGTAAACGTACCTCTTGAGCGGATTCAAGTGGCTCTACTTTAGGTAAAGCAGCCGCTTTTTCTCCTGTAGGTAAACTATTTGAAATCTTCTCTGCCAAGGCTTTTGCCTGTTTGATATCGGCATCCCCTACAATGACTAACACAGCATTTTTAGCCACATAATATTGCTGATAAAACTGCTGCAAATCGGCAACTGTTATTCTATTCACTGATGATTCGGTACCTATCGGCATCGCCGCATACGGATGTTCACCGAATAATTGCTGATAAAAAGCCCGATCGGCGATGGCCGATGGCGATTGTTTTTCACTTTGCAAACTGGTTTTTACTTGATTAATGAGACGATCAAACGATTTTTCTGGAAAAACGGGTTGGCCGATAACTTCCACAAATGTATCAATAGCAGGTTGCAATGCATCTGCTTTAGATAAAGTGCGTAAGCTCAATACCGCCATATCGCGCTCTGATTCTGCACTATATTCAGCTCCAACATCATCAAACGCCGTGGCTATTGCATCAGTATCTTTGTTTTTAGTGCCTTGATTGAGCATCGAACTCGTTAATAAGGCCACCCCACCTTTGGGATCACGAGCAGCACCGGCATCAAATACCAAACGAATATCCAGCATCGGTAGTTCTTTGGCTTCGACAAACAATACTTGTGTGCCGTTAGAAGTTTGCCAATTTTCTATTTGAGGACTAGCGGCCACTGAAAAGGTCAGTAACAGCCCCAAGAATGAAGCAGAAAACTTAGCGAGCATGTGGATCTCCCGAGGTAGGACGTGGTGTCGTATTGTCTGTTGGCATTGGAATCAGTTCAGCAACCGTAAGACCATCATCAATAAAATATTTTTGTGCCACCTGCTGCACTTGTTCGGCAGTAATCGCACTGATTTTATCGGAATAACTGTCAACCAAGCGCCAATCTAATCCTACTGTTTCAAGCATCCCCAGCTGCATAGCTTGATAAAAAACACTGTCCAACTGATAAACCGAACTGGCAATTACCTGCGTCTTCACTCGCTGCAATTCGCTCTCGGTAACCGGGGCTTGTTTAACGTTTTCAAGTTGTGCATACACAGCTTGTTTTACATCTTCTATTGTTTTTCCTTGGGCTGGGGTTCCAGCAATGGTAAAAATATCGTCCAGACGAGAAAACGCACTGTTATATGCACTTACGCCTGCAGCGACTTGTTGCCCCCGAATGAGCTCACGTGAGAAGCGACTGCTCGCGCCGCCATCCAGAATCCCTGCTAGCACGTCTAAAGCATAAGGCTCCCAATCTTCCGCTGCTGTCGTAACAACGGGTACTTTCCAGCCCATCATCACAAATGGCAGTTCTGCAGGAGCTTTCAGTTCTAAAGTACGCTTACCGCGCTGGCTAACTTCAATTTGAGGTTTTACCGTGGCCAATTCTTCAGGTTGTAAAGGGCCGAAATATTTTTGTGCCAATTGGTACACCGCATCCGGCTCAACATCCCCAACGACAACAACCGTTGCGTTGTTTGGCGCATACCACATTTGATACCACTCACGCAGATCATCAGGGTCGTAATGATTAATATCATTCATCCAGCCAATGACCGGGTGGTGATATGGGCTGTTCATAAAGGCTGTTGCATTCATTGCCTCACGTAACAACGAACGAGGATTATCATCGGTGCGCATACGCCGTTCTTCAGCAACGACTTCACGTTCTTTTAACAATTCATCATCATTAATGATTAATTTGCGCATCCGTTCGGCTTCAAGTCGAAAACTGATTTCCAAACGTTCTTTTTCCAATGTCTGAAAGTAAGCCGTGTAATCCTGCCCGGTAAAGGCATTTTCAGAACCGCCATTTTCAGCAATAATTCGAGAAAACTCATTTGGTCCTAGATTTTCAGTGCCTTTGAACATCATGTGTTCAAGGATATGTGATATACCAGTAATACCATTGTGCTCATAACTTGAGCCCACTTTGTACCAGACTTGAGATACCACTACGGGCGCCCTTCGATCTGGTTTAACGAGTAATTTAAGTCCATTGTCCAGCTGATATTCACTGACTTGTGCAAAGCCAATAACCGGCACTATCAGCAGCGCCCAAACAAGTTTTTTTATGGTGTGCATCTGCATCTCACAATTGATGACATGATAAGATTATTAATCGAACACTAACGACAAACTGAGATTATGTTTAGTTTCCTGAGAAAAAAAGCCAAACCCAACGAAATCAATAGCGAGGAGCAAATCCTCACTGAACAGCAGTCAGCCGCACATAATGCGGAAATTACCGCAGATACTCAAGTTACTGAAACTTCCGACAAGCCCAGCTTTTTTGGCCGTCTGAAACAAGGACTAAGTCGAAGTAGTTCAAAGTTGACGGAAGGTTTTGCTGATCTAGTTCTGGGTAGGAAAACCATCGACGATGATTTGCTTGAGGAATTAGAAACTCAACTATTAAGTGCTGATTTGGGTATAGAAGCTACCCAAACTATTATTAATGATTTAACCCAACGCGTTGCCCGTAAACAGCTAAATGATCCAGAAGCATTATTTGCTGCTATGCACGCCGATATGGTGGAAATTCTTCGCCCGGTATCTAAACCATTACAAATTCAATCCACAACGGGTCCTTTTGTAATTTTAATGGTGGGCATTAACGGCGTTGGTAAAACCACCACTATTGGCAAACTTGCCAAACAATTCCAATTGCAAGGTAAGAAAGTGATGCTGGCGGCAGGTGATACATTCCGTGCTGCGGCTGTAGAGCAATTACAAGTCTGGGGTGAACGCAATCAGATCCCGGTCATTGCACAGCAAAATGGTGCAGATTCCGCGTCCGTTATCTTTGATGCATTACAGGCCGCCAAAGCACGGCAAATGGATATTCTGATTGCTGATACAGCAGGTCGGCTACATACCCAATCGAATTTGATGGAAGAGCTCAAAAAAGTCAAACGCGTGATGGCCAAACTGGATGTCAATGCACCACACGAAATCATGTTGGTTCTGGATGCTGGTACTGGACAAAATGCTTTGTCTCAAGCTGAACAATTTCACCAGGCTGTTGGTTTGACCGGCATTGCCATAACGAAACTAGACGGAACAGCAAAAGGCGGGATTATTTTTGCAATAGCTAAAAATATCGGATTACCTATTCGTTATATTGGCGTAGGTGAAAAGATCGATGATTTAAGAGCCTTTGAAGCAGAGGATTTTGTTGATGCCTTACTTGGTCGTGAAACTAAACAATGATACGTTTTGAACAAGTTTATAAACGCTATGAAAGTCAGCAAGAAGCCCTCTCCGGTCTAAGCTTTGAATTAATGTCGGGGGAGATGGCTTTTTTAACTGGCCACTCCGGTGCAGGTAAAAGCACTTTGTTGAAACTTATCGCATTGATTGAGCGCAGCTCGCACGGACAAGTGATAGTGAATAATCAAAATCTGAACCGACTACCGAAATGGAAAATTCCCTATTACCGTCGCAAAATAGGTTTGGTATTCCAGGATCATAATTTATTACACGACCGCACCGTATTTGATAATGTTGCGCTTCCGTTAATCATTGCCGGTGAAAATCATCGGGAAATTGGTCGCAGGGTAAGGGCAGCATTGGATAAAGTTGGCTTGCTCGGTAAAGAACGTAATTTGCCAATTGCTTTATCAGGTGGTGAACAACAACGAGTCGGCATTGCGCGTGCCGTGGTGAATCGTCCGCCAGTTTTATTGGCCGATGAGCCAACTGGGAACCTGGACCCGGAGCTATCCCGGGAAATCATGCGTTTGTTTGAACAATTTAATCAGGTGGGCGTGACCGTGTTTATAGCCAGCCATGATCAAGATCTTATCAACCAGATGTCCTATCGCCATATCACCCTGCAGCAGGGAAAGCTTGCTGAAACTCATTCATGAAATTATTTAATATTCATAACTACCTGCTACGTCATGTGCAGGTCATGCTCTCTAGTCTTGGTGAATTATGGCGTCAACCGGTAGCCACAACGATGACCTTAATGGTGATTGGTATCGCGTTATTATTACCGGCAGGCTTATATGTCATTCTGAAAAATGTGGAACAGGTTAGCGGTGAATGGCAACATGCCAATCGTATTTCCTTATTTCTGCAAAATGAGATTAGTGATAAGCGTGGTGAGCAACTGGCTGAGCAGCTTCAGACTTGGCCCGATATCATCGAAGTCTCATTCCAATCTGCTCAGCAATCATTAAATGAATTCCGTGAGATATCAGGCTTGGCGAGTTTGTTAGATACATTGCCTGAGAATCCCCTGCCAGCCGTTATCATTATTGAACCAGAAGAGAACCAACAGCAGGAGGCTATTGAAGCCTTATTAGCAAGACTCGCCGCTTTACCCGAGGTCGATCTTGCTCAGCTCGATATGCAATGGCTACAACGACTTCGCAGCATTAACGAAACAGGACAACGCGGCATTACCATCTTGGCATTTTTATTATCATTGAGTGTCTTACTGGTCATTGGTAACACCATTCGCCTGGCTATTCTCAATCGTCAGACCGAAATACGGGTAATCAAGCTGGTGGGTGGTACTAATGCTTTTGTCAGACGACCTTTTTTATACACCGGAATGTGGTATGGCTTGCTTGGCGGTGTATTGGCATGGATAACACTACTGATTAGTCTGATCATCATCAGTGGCCCTATCGATGAGTTGGCTGCGTTATACGACAGTCAGTTCCATTTACGATGGTTTGCCGGTCAAATGTTATTTGGTCTACCGCTTTGTGGATTGTTGCTAGGCATTATGGGTGCATGGCTTGCAGTAAGTAGACATTTGAATGCAATTGAGCCAAGCTAATGCGATTGACGAAACTTTCTATCCCAATATCATTCTAATAGATACTTTTTAATATCTTATTTGCTAAAATGAAATATAGTTTTCTTAGGGAGAACGCACACATGACAACGCATGCAGCCCAATATCAACTTGCCACAGCCCCAATTGGCAATCTGGATGCATACACCAATCTCGTGCATCAAATTCCGGTTTTAACGGCTGAAGAAGAGCACGACTTAGCAACTCGCTTACAACAAAATGGTGATCTTGAAGCCGCCCAACGTCTGGTCTTATCACATTTACGTTTTGTTGTTCGTATTGCTAAAGGCTACAGTGGATACGGCTTGCCAGTTGCCGATTTGATTCAAGAAGGCAATATCGGTTTGATGAAAGCGGTCAAACGCTTTGATCCGGAAAAAGGTGTACGACTAGTTTCTTTTGCTGTGCATTGGATTCGCGCAGAGATACATGAGTATGTGATTCGCAACTGGCGCATTGTTAAAATCGCTACCACTAAAGCACAGCGTAAATTATTTTTTAATCTGCGCAGTGCCAAACAACGTTTAGGTTGGTTGAACCAAGATGAAATTGAAGCAGTTGCTGAAGACCTCGGTGTCACTGCCGCCAATGTAATTGATATGGAGCGCCGTCTGGCTCAACCGGATACCTCGTTTGATTTACCGGTGGATAATGACGATGACGAATCTAGCTATTCTCCAGCTGCTTATTTAAAAGCGCCTGACAATAGTGATCCATCAAAGCAATTAGAAAATGATGATTATGCTGATTTTCAACAGCAAAAATTAGTAAATGCTTTAGCGACATTGGATGATCGTAGC
The DNA here is from genome assembly GCF_048266885.1 of Methylophaga sp. Taxonomy (GTDB): domain Bacteria; phylum Pseudomonadota; class Gammaproteobacteria; order Nitrosococcales; family Methylophagaceae; genus Methylophaga. The sequence continues at coordinate 97,792 of NZ_JBLWYR010000001.1, read as the reverse complement.
CGCGATATTATCAGTCAGCGCTGGTTGCATGATGATGATAAAGCCACACTTCATACATTGGCCGAACAATATCAAGTTTCCGCTGAACGGATAAGACAAATTGAAAATAATGCGATGAAAAAGCTGCGCCTGTTAATGGATTAACTAGCAGCCATAAAAAAGCCCGCTAACCTTTCGGAAAGCGGGCTTTTTTTTAACTAAGCTTATCGTTCAAGCAAAGGTGTTTTGTTCGGTTTACCATCCCACTCTTCAGCATCGTCTAATGGATCTTTCTTCTCGGAAAGCACCGGCCATACTTGAGATAATTCCGCATTAATCTGCAGGAATTCCATTTGTTCATCCGGTAAATCATCTTCTGAGAAAATGGCTTCTGCAGGACATTCAGGTTCACAAAGCGTGCAATCTATACATTCATCAGGATCAATAACTAAAAAGTTAGGACCTTCGTGAAAACAGTCTACTGGGCAGACATCAACACAATCAGTATATTTACATTTAATACAGTTTTCAGTGACAACAAAGGTCATGGTGAAATCTCCACAAATACAATTTTTTACAGGCCAGACCTGTCAGAACGTTCGACATTCTACATGATTTACTGCCACTCTGGGCAATGAAGATAATTACGGTATGATCATCTTCGCCAATCAAATAACCGCCTGAAAACAGGATGAACCAATGATAAGAAAAATTGTTATTTTCGCTGTATTTATCAGTGCTTTTGTGATCAGTACGGCTTTTGCCGCATTTAACATGCAAACGGTATCGCTTGATCTGTTTTTTGTGCAATGGCAATTACCATTAGCTGTTTTATTAATTGCTATATTGCTATTGGGATTAATAATTGGGGCAACGCTCATTGCGCTCAGTACTCTTCGTATTCGCTATGATAACCGCCGTTTAGCCAGTAAATTACAAAATGCCGAACAAGAATTAAACAGCCTACGTATTTTACCCGTCCGCGATAGCCGCTAGGTCAATATGATGATGCAATGGCTTTTTTTATTATTACCGGTCGCAGCGCTATCCGGTTGGCTTCTGGCCAAACGTCATTATCTACATCTTCCTCAAAAGCATGCTAAAGCCTTTAATCCAGAATATTTCAAAGGATTGAATTACCTCCTTAATGAACAACCCGATAAGGCTATTGATGTGTTTATTGGCTTGCTTGAAGTTAATAGTGAAACAGTCGAAACTCATCTAGCACTGGCCAATCTTTTCCGTCGGCGAGGAGAAACAGAACGTGCTATTCGTATTCATCAAAACTTAATTGCCCGGCCAAGTCTGCATGGTGAACAGCGATTGCAAGCCATGGTGGAATTAGGCCTAGATTACATGCATGCCGGTGTATTAGACCGAGCAGAACATCTATTTTTAGAGTTATTGCAACAACCCCATCCTCATCATGAAGCCGCAAAACAATTAATGCGCATATATCAACAAGAAAAAAAGTGGGCGCAAGCAATTGAAATGGGTAAACAGATAGAGGCCAGTAAAACCGGACAAGCTGTTAAAACATTAATTGCCCAATTTTATTGTGAACTGGCTGAGATTTATGCCAACAAAGACCGCCATGAAGCATTTAACTTACTCAAAAATGCTCTATTTCACGACCCCAACTGCGTTCGGGCGAGTCTTTTAGAAGCCAAACTTTATCTGATATTAAAACAACCACGAAAAGCATTAGATGCATTGCAAAATATCGAACAGCAAAACCCAAAATTTCTGTCAGAAGCTTTACCGCACTGGCATGAGGCATACCAACAATTAGGTGACATACCAACATTACGCGAACGGCTATCCCAACTAGTTATCCGTCACCCAAATATGACTTCAGCTCGTATTATGCTGACTCATATTGTTGCCCAACTTGAAAGCACCAAAGCTGCTCAACAGGTACTATACGAACAATTACATCACCATCCATCTGTTGAAGGCTTACACACATTAATAAAACTTGGTGAAAACAATCAGATCGCGCTGATCCCGTTGATTGAACGCATCACCCGGACAATGGTAGAAAAAGGCGATCGTTATACCTGCAAAAACTGTGGCTTCTCAGGCAAGACTATGCATTGGTTATGTCCCGGCTGCGCTAGCTGGGGAACCGTTCGCCCAACCGAAATTCACCTTACTGCTTTAGAGAAATTATTGGATTCACCTTCATGAGTAAAACCCGTATTTATCATAATCCGCGATGCAGTAAATCGCGCGAAACCCTGGCCTTACTGGAAGACCAGCAACAAGATATTGAAATTGTGGAATATCTTAAAACGCCACCTAAACCGGAAGAATTAGCCAATATTCTGCAACAACTTAATATGCAGCCTAGGCAATTGTTGCGTTCCAAAGAAATTTTGTACAAAGAATTACAGTTGGATAATGAAAGCTTATCGGACCAACAACTCATTCAAGCCATGTGTGCCAATCCGAAACTGATTGAGCGGCCAATCGTTATTAAAAATAATCAAGCCATTATTGGCAGACCACCAGAAGCGGTGTTGAACATTCTTTGAGTAAACAGCATGTATGAGATTTTGATCCTGTATTACAGCCAGTCCGGTCAAGTTAAGGCCATGGCCGAACAAATTGCCCGTGGCATTGAAAAACAAGCAAATTGTACTGCCAGAATCAGAACTGTTCCCAAAATTTCTTCGGTCAGTGAAGCAACTGAACAAGATATCCCTTCGTCCGGTCATCTTTATGCAACGTCAACTGATCTGCAGGAATGTGCGGGTCTGATTATGGGTAGCCCTACCCGCTTTGGCAATATGGCATCAGCGCTTAAATACTTTATCGATGGCACCAGTGATAGTTGGTTGTCTGGAGCCTTAAGTGGTAAACCTGCAGCGGTATTTACATCGACAGGAAGCCTGCATGGCGGACAGGAAACCACCTTGTTATCCATGATGTTGCCGCTACTTCATCACGGTATGGTCATAAGTGGCTTACCTTATACCGAAGCCGCTTTGATGACGACCCAAACGGGTGGTACGCCTTATGGCGCCAGCCATTTTGCTGGGGCAGATAATAAGCGTTCGTTGAGTCAAGAAGAAATTGATCTCTGTCAGGCATTAGGCCTGAGAGTCGCCGAACTCGCAGTAAGGCTAGCCAAATGAATTTAGTTCAAGCTCTTAGAATACTTTCCTTAATCAGTTTTTTTGGGCTGATGAGCAGCTTGTTGGTTTGGATTCTCCTCGCAGAACACAGTGAAAACTTTCCGGTCGCGGCTTGGCTAATCATCGGTGTGATGCCTTTATTGTTTCCAATGCGAGGCATCCTATATGGCAAAACCTATACTCATGCCTGGGCCAGTTTTTTGATGCTGTTTTATTTAGCGCACGGCATTGGTGAACTGTACAGCGGAGATGCGATTATCTGGTATCCGTTATTTGAAGTGTTATTCAGCAGCATTTTTTTTATTGCAGCGAATCTTTATGTACGTAGCTCGGCAAAATTGCGAAGAAACTCACAGACTTAAGCTGAAATTAGTGTTGAAATAGCGACTATATTTTACCGGAGCTCATCATGAGTACGATTCCTGCCATACAATCAGCTTATCAAGGCATGCAAAGTGGCATGCAAAGCATGAATAAAAATGCCTTTGCTGTAGCCAGTGAATCAACTAAAGGTGGCGATATGGTGACACCGATGGTGAATATGAATAGCGACAAATTGCAGGTTCAAGCTTCAGCAAAAGCGTTGCAAATCAGTTCAGACACGTTGGGTACATTGCTCGATATCAAAGTTTGAAACGCTTTTTAGTCTCTCTTACTGGTAATACTGGCAAAAAAAAGACATTTGACGCTACACTATAGTCGTTACTGACTACGAAGCCCTATTTTGAGTTTACCTCCATACGTTGCGCTCAACGAAAACATTATCCGCGAAACGCTAAATCCTGAAACACTCCATCAGCTTGATAGCCTTCAGGTTTTCTCTGAAGTTACATCAACTAATGATGTTCTTTGGCAAAAAGCACAAGGCGGTATCAACGGGATTGCTGTATGTCTTGCGGAAATGCAAACTGCCGGACGTGGGCGTCGCGGGAGCCAATGGGTTTCACCTGCCAGTGGCAATATTTATCTATCAATAATGTGTTCCCTAAACTCTGAATCTGTACGTAATGGATTGAGCATTGCCATTGGTATTGCCCTGATCAATACCCTCAAAGCAGAGGGTATTGAAGGCTTACAATTAAAATGGCCTAATGATGTTTTACATAAGCGACGTAAACTTGCAGGAATTCTTGTAGAATCTCGTTACGGAAGCCAAAACTACGTTACCGTCGGCATCGGCTTGAACCTCTCACTACCGGACAATTTACAGACTGCCATCCCTCAGCCCATTATCAGCCTGGAGCAACTTTGTGATCCGCTCCCCTGTCGCAATCGGCTGGCAGCAAAAATAATTCAAAATATGATTGAAACCCTAGAACTCTTTTCTCATCGTGGTCTTAATGACTTTTTGCCTTTATGGCCACAATACGATGCCTTGCATAATCAAGCCATCAATATCATTAGCGAAGACGGGCAATTTACCGCACTCGCTTGTGGTATCAACGAACAAGGTGAATTACGGTACATGCGTGACCAGCAAGTAGCATACTTATCCAACAGCCACCTCAGTATCAGGTTTGCCTCATGATCTTATTAGTCGATATTGGAAACAGTCAGATTAAATGGACCACGATACAGTCCAAGGTATTGGCTGACTCCCAACATTTCTCCAGACCTAAGACTGGCCTTAAAACGGCTTTGAATAAAGTCTGGAAGTCTCTTGATGACATTGAAGCTATTTTTGTCAGCAATGTAGCAGGCGATAAAGTGGCTACCCAGTTTAGTGAATGGGTTGAAAAACAATGGAAACTTACCCCCATATTTGTACAAAGTGAAAAAAGAAGATTTGGTGTAACCAACGCCTATGAACAGCCTGAAACACTGGGGGTTGATCGCTGGTTAGCCATAGTCGCCGGCCGCCAGCATGCACGACAAGTAACCTGTATTATTGATTGTGGCACGGCAATTACCGTTGATATCGTGACAGAAAAAGGCCAACATCAAGGTGGATTGATTGTTCCAGGTTTGTCTCTAATGAAACAAATGCTCACTGACAATACGGATGCACTGAATGATGTCGCACAAGAAAGTGAGTTTAATCTATTAGCTACCAACACCCATAGTGCTATCCAGGCAGGTACGCTATATATGGTGACCGCTACTTTGGAAAACCTTATCAACGACCTACAACAATACTTCAAAGACGAAATTCGATTTTTGATTACCGGAGGAGATGCAGATGCATTGCTTCCTTTACTGCCACAACCATTACTTCATGAGCCTGATTTAGTACTTAAAGGATTAGCGCAATACGCCCGGCAAACCAATCAACGTAAACCTCCAAAACATGAAGAATCAGAATCTTCATCGGACGAAGACGATGTTGAAGAATCAGTAGCATTGCCAGAAAACACGAACTGAGATAAGCTTTCGCCCCCTTATAGGAGAACTGGCCGAGTGGTTGAAGGCGCACGCCTGGAAAGTGTGTATAGGTTAATAGCCTATCGAGGGTTCGAATCCCTCGTTCTCCGCCAATTTAACTTCCGCCCCACTCCAACTTTATCTATTTGATTTTAAATAGAAATACCCCTCATATGTTTACTCAAATATTTAAAATGTAAGACGATGTATATTTGTATTTCGCAGTTTAATCTTGATTTCAGATATTCAATACACCTGAAGTGTATAAACCTCCTTAAAACATTGAATGCAGTTTTTACTGCCATCTTTAATTGAACTGTTTGATTGCTCTGACAATAATAAATTTCTTTATTTTTATTACCTCTATGCATGGCACTGAAATCAAAAAAAGCATAGAATAGCCAACTCTATGGTGGCCCAGCCGGTCTCCTCGCGACGATATGTTGGTTACCACGTCAGGCCCGGAAGGGAGCAGCGCAGCCATCGGACTCGGGCGCCGAGATTGGGCTGGTTTGGGTCACCACCCTTATGACCACATTGGGTATCTGACAAGCTGCATGAGTTATCTGGTACTAGCCCGCAAGTGGCGCCCCAAAAAATTTGCCGAAGTTGTCGGCCAGCAGCATGTTTTACGTGCTCTGATCAATGGTCTTGACCAAGACCGCTTGCATCATGCTTTTCTGTTTGCCGGCACCCGCGGGGTGGGCAAAACCACATTGGCCAGAATCTTTGCCAAATCTCTCAATTGTGAACAAGGCATCAGCTCTACTCCCTGCGGCGAATGCAATAGCTGTGTTGAAGTCGACAACGGACGTTTTGTCGATTTAATTGAGGTGGATGCGGCATCACGCACCAAAGTCGATGACACTCGTGAGCTGCTGGATAATGTTCAATATGCTCCAAGTCGTGGACGCTACAAAGTCTATTTGATCGACGAAGTCCATATGCTGTCTACCAGCAGTTTTAATGCCTTGTTAAAAACGCTGGAGGAGCCCCCTCCTCACGTCAAATTCCTGTTTGCGACTACTGATCCACAAAAACTGCCCGTCACGATTTTATCGCGCTGCCTGCAATTTAATCTGCGTCGGCTGGATATTAAACAAATCGCCGATCATCTAGCGTTTATTTTGCAGCAGGAAAACATAGATTTTGAAGCCGAAGCTTTAAATCAGATTGCCTTTGCAGCCGATGGCAGTATGCGGGATGCATTAAGTCTGCTGGATCAAGCAATCGCCTTTGCCGGTGGTAAAGTCACTGCAGAAATAGTCAGCCAGATGCTGGGCAGTGTGTCCCAACAGCAGCTGATTCAATTGCTTGAAGCCTTTGCCATCAAAGATGCAAAAGCCCTTCTGACTCATACTGATGAGCTTGCTTCCTTAGGCCGTGATTTTGTCGTCGTGTTGGATGGTTTAATGACCAGCTTACAGCGTATTGCGACCATTCAATTAATTGCCGACAGTGAATCGCTGGATCAACAAGACGATTTAGCCTTACAAAATTTTGCTGACGTTTTCAGTGTTGAAACAGTTCAACTGCTTTATCAGATTGCTCTGCATGGCAAAAGAGATATGCCTTTTGCTGCTGACCCACGTAGCGGTTTTGAAATGACTTTATTGCGGATGTTGAGTTTTCAGCCCCAAGCGATAAATGCCAGCCAGGGACATCCCCCCGTAAAAAAGCCGCAAGCTGATTCGAAATCGGTGCCGGTTTCGGCACCGGTGAGCTCATCAGTAGAAGCAGAAGCAAACTCTTCCCTAACAGAAGATGCAGCCGTAAATTATTCGACAGTCATCACAGCGCAAGCTGATGCAAAAAAACCAGAAATTGATACGCCAGCAATCAGCATCAATGAACCATCGATTGAGCATAAAACTGATTCGCTTGGGTCTATTGCACCTAAAGTAGAATCAGCCTCAGCAACACCTGCACCTATCTCTGACGAAGCAGAACAGCTTACAAATTTAACAACTGCAAATTGGACAGCATTAATCGCCCAATTAAAATTGTCCGCTTTTGCTAGGCAACTGGCAGATCACTGTGCATTTATCCGCACCGATAACCATAAAATCTATCTTTCAGTAGCACCAGAATTACAGCACCTAGCAAATGATAAATCAGTGGCAAAATTACAAACGGCTGTGAGTAAACAACTGCAGTTTGAAGTCACATTAGTGTTTACTGAAGCAACAAATATGGAAAATGTTCCAACACTGGCCGGCGAACGTGCACAACATGCTGCTGAGCTTCAGCAAAATGCGGTTGATGCTATTCATAATGATCCTGTGGTTGAACAGATCAAAAATGCATTTAATGCCCGTATAATCGACACAACAATTAAACCCCTATAACTTTAAAAGGATCTCCTATGAAAGGTGGATTAGGTAATCTGATGAAACAGGCCCAGCAAATGCAGGCCAATATGCAAAAAGCTCAGGAAGAACTGGCTAATGTTGAAGTCACAGGTCAGGCAGGCGGTGGCATGGTAAAAATTACCATGACCGGTAAACACGATGTAAAACGTGTGAGCATTGAAGACAGTCTATTTCAGGATGACAAAGAGATGCTTGAAGACTTAATCGCAGCAGCCGTTAATGACGCTGTAAAACAAGTCGAAAAAACAACTCAAGAACGTATGGCCGGAATGATGCCTCCCGGTATGAAGATGCCGTTTTAGTTTAATAATATGGCAACTCTAGGACCAAGTATTGACCAACTGATTCAGGCTCTACGCTGTTTACCTGGCGTAGGCCCCAAATCAGCCCAGCGAATGACGTTTCATTTATTGGAGCGCGATCGCAATGGGGGTGAATATTTAGCAGAAATGCTAAGTAAAGCATTGGCCAATGTAAAACACTGCCAACGCTGTCGTATATTAAGCGAAGAAGATATTTGCAGCCGCTGCAGTGACATTTCACGTCGTGAAGATCAATTGTGTATTGTGGAGATGCCTAGTGATGTGATTGCTATCGAGCAAGCGACTCACTATAAAGGTCAATATTTCGTGCTTACCGGACATTTATCACCATTGGATGGTATTGGGCCGGAAGCATTAGGCATCCCTGATCTTATCGACAGATTTGATCAAAAAACCATTGCTGAAGTTATTCTGGCAACTAATCCTACTGTTGAAGGACAGGCTACCGCACATTACATCAGCGAATTAGCTCGGGTAAGAGAGATTAATGTGACCCGTTTGGCACATGGTATTCCACTGGGGGGTGAACTCGAGTATGTTGACAGTGGTACACTGTCTCATGCATTTTCTGGACGAGAAAAATATTAACCGAACCTAATTATTAAGAGCGGCTTTACATGACGGAAACATACACGGCATACGACTCATTAAAAAACTTTAACGGTCTCATTCACCGCCAGCCGTTGTTTATTTCCAAAAAACTTGATGTTGACAGCTATCACCTGACTTTTCTCGATATCAATGGTAAATCACTGGATGAAGACGCTCCAGTTCCCGAATTTTTATCGCAACTTTCTGACATTCTCCAAGCAATAAATCACAATCAAAAAACCTTATTGACCATTCCTGCATCGTGGCAACAAGCTCTTTTTGACCATGCCATGCCAGGCATTGATTTGATTATCGAAGCAAATGAAAAATCTTTATCCAAACCGGCAAGTACCCATGTCAGCTATGCCGTTAATGCCACAAATAATGATGTTAAGAGCCGAACGTTATTGATTGACTTGGAGGTCTTCTCTGCAGACGAGATATCCGAAAAATTACCTAAATGGCGTCAACAACATGAAGTGTTGTGCGCCTTAAACGTTAATGCGGCCAAACAATTCAGTTTATGTCAGCTTCATAACATCGATTTACTTCAGGGTTTTTTCTATATCTTGCCAGATACCAGTCTTGATAAAAAAATTGCTCCTGCAGCTCAAACCCTTATGGAATTGTTAGTTAAGCTTCAAGATCCAGAAGTAGAGATTGATGAACTGGCTGACATCATTAATCAAGATGTCGCGCTCAGCTATAAATTGTTGCGGTTAATTAATTCGGCTTTTTTTGGCCTTCCGCGGGAAGTAGGCAGTACCCGACAAGCCATTGTAATGCTGGGCCAAAATAAAATTAAAACCTGGGCAAGTTTGTTGTGTTTGTCTGGTCTTGATAACAAACCTAATGAGTTGCGGACCACCGCCATGATTAGAGGTCGGATGTGTGAACTATTGGCGAAATATTACAAAGGCCATGCCGATGTATTTTTTGCCGCCGGCTTGTTTTCTACCCTCGATGCCTTAATGGATAAACCGCTGGAAATTTTATTGCAGGATTTACCATTAAGTGAAGAGCTGCACTCAGCGCTTTTACATAAAGAAGGTCCAGCAGGCAACGCGCTGCAGCAGGTGTTGAATTATGAGCGCGGTAATTGGTCTGCAATTGATTATTCTGTAGTAAGTGCGGATGCACTGTTAGCGGCCTATCTGGATGCACTTTTCTGGGCAAAAGAGCTTAATTTACAATTAAACGATTAATATGGCGATCAGCTGGTTAGGTGCACCTGCAGATAGTCCATTTCCGCCAGTTGAACAAGCGACCTCTCATGGGTTATTAGCTGCAGGAGGTGACTTATCGTCTACTCGGTTACTTAATGCTTATCGCCAAGGGATTTTTCCTTGGTTCAATGCTTATGATCCTATTTTATGGTGGAGTCCCAATCCTCGAATGGTGTTCCATACTGATAATTTTCATGTCAGTAAAAGCTTAAAAAAAGCATTACGCCAAAAACCTTTTAATATTACATTTGACCATGATTTTATAGCAGTAATGCAGGCCTGTGCCGCACCTCGGCTATCCAAAATGCCTGCCGATCAGCACGAAACTTGGATTCATAATGAAATGATTTCAGCATATACAGAATTACATCATGCCGGTTATGCACACAGTGTTGAATGTTGGCAGAATGGACAGCTTGTTGGAGGTGTTTATGGTGTGGCTATCGGCAAAATGTTTTTTGGTGAGTCCATGTTCAGTTTTAAAACTAATGCGTCAAAGATCGCTTTAGTGGCACTTGCCCAACAACTTAGACTGTGGGGCTATCCGCTGATTGATTGCCAGGTTTATTCTGAACATCTTTCACGTCTTGGTGCTGTCACCCTTCCAAGAGAACGATTCGTCCAACAAGTACAGAAATTGTGTTCGTTATCTGGTCAATCTGGAAGCTGGCAAACTATCACGTTACCTTTTAACTATGAGCCTTGATTTTTATCAGGATAGACCGCATACCTGTTCTTATCTAGAAGATCGGTTGGCGCGAAACATCTATCCAGATCCGCTGCGACCACTTACCAATGCGCTATACAGCCAATTAATTCAACATGGTTTCAGACGCAGTGGTGATCACGTATATCGTCCATTTTGTCCTTCATGCGATGCCTGTGTGCCGGTCAGAATTGATATTAATCATTTCCGACCAAACCGTAGCCAAAGACGTTGTGTTCGGGACAATAATGATATTGAGGTCATTATCCGACCAGCAGCATTTAATGAAGAACACTATGATCTCTATCAACGTTATCTTGCACACCGTCATGCTGGAGGTGGAATGGATAATCCAAGTAAGGAAACCTATTTACAGTTTCTGACCAGTAGTTGGAGCGATACCGCTTTTATTGAGTTTCGCTTGGATAGCAAAGTTGTGGCAGTTGCTATAACTGATTTTGTAAACGATGCTGCCTCAGCGTTTTACACCTTCTTTGATCCCACTTTAGAGCAACGTGGTTTGGGCACATTTGCCATTCTCAAACAGATTGAATTAGCGCAACAACAAAACTTATCTTGGTTGTATTTAGGCTATTGGATTGGTGATAGTCCTAAAATGCGTTACAAGAGTCGTTTCTCCGCTTTACAACAATTTGATGGACAATGGCGCAACTTTGATAAAAAAGCTTTGAATAATCAGTGATTTTACGGCAAAATGGATCTTTTAATAGCTTGGTAAATTAAGACCTGTATGGCAAAAGAAGATCATATCGAATTCGAAGGCACTGTTATTGACACCATGCCTAATACTACTTTCCGTGTTGAACTGGAAAATGGTCATGTTGTTACAGCACATATTTCAGGCAAAATGCGTAAAAACTATATCCGCATCCTGACCGGTGACAAAGTAACTGTACAATTGACCCCCTACGATTTAAGCAAAGGCCGTATCGTCTATCGTGCTCGTTAATCAGCCGTGAAATTCAACGGCTGATCAATTGTTCAATTACGTTTTAATGCTGTCGCCAGGCAGCAAAAATTGCCAAGCCTAACATCCCCAAAAATGTCAGCAGCGTCCATGCCGGAATACTGAGGCTGAGAAACGTCCATGAGACCTCAGCGCATTCCCCGGAACCTTTTAACACCAGCGACAATGCATCCGCCAATGGAAAATTATTCATTATAAAACCCATTCCTGGGCCACAGCTGGGTACTTGATCAGCAGGTAAACTTTGCAACCAGACATGTCGCGCTGAAATTGCCGCGCCAAGTAAAGCCGATGTGCTAATCAATCCTGCATAAATTCTGGTGCCCGTTTTAGCTGGATTATGGATAGCAGCTATCAAGAAAAACAGGCCCGTTATCAACACCATCACACGCTGAAAAATACATAATGGGCATGGCTCTAATTCCAAAACATGCTGCATATAAACAGACGCCAACAATAACGCCAGACAAAATATAAACCCACTAAACAAAAGCTTGCGTGTGCTGCTCAAAACGGTTTCCTCCGTTGGATTAATTTGTGCTAAGTTAACTTAAAAACCGCATCAGATAAAGGCTTAAGTCATGTCAGATAATAACTTCGAAGAAAAGTTCACCGCCGCTTATGACAAAATGATGGAACGCATCCATCACTTTTTTGATGATGCTGAAGCGGATGCAGTTCCAACATTCAAGCAACGGATTGAACTGGCAAAACTTCGTGCGATTGAACTACGAGAAGTGACTGCAGAAGAAGCTGACAAAATTGCCTACTATGTCGAACGTGATTTGCAAGATGCAGCAGATTATCTAGAGACCACAGGAAAAGAGTTTTCAACCTGGTTTAATTTTGATTTACAACTGGTTGAAGAACGGCTTTATGAGTTATTTTCTTCAGTTGCAGATCGCACAAGGCTTGAACTCGGACAGCTGGCTACACAGGCACAAATGGCTCAGCAATATCACACCGGTGAAATTACCGGCATCGGTACATTAGTATGCGATTCCTGTGGTACAGAAATGCACTTTAAAAAAACCGGACGAATTCCACCCTGCCCTAAATGTCACTATACTGAATTTAAACGTCAGCCAAAATAGCTCAGTCAAAATCTTCCGGCCAATACCACACACCTTCAGCAATTAACTCGCAGCAGACCTCCACTAACATTGGAAACTTGCGAATAGATTGCCAATCCTTGGGTTGGATTTGGTCTTGAGTGGTCAGCCATGAAAGATGTTCCGCGGACGCTAGTTCGACGCGAAATGCTTCACCGGCCACAAACAAATATGCTTCAAAAGAATTTTTATGCCAGGCAAAACGCAAATACTCATTACGCTGTAGCTTTTCACCTGAATTAAACCTTACGTCCAACTCAGCCAACGTGGGTTTATCGGTTATAAACTGTTCAGCTAAATCCTGTAAAGTTGATTTGGTTTCTGTGACTAGCCGTCCGACAGCCAATGGTAATAAGTCCGAATTTTCATTTAATGCTTGTAAAAGTAAATTTTGAAAACGCTGTATCGCGCTAGGATCAATTTCAGTAGCCCAAGTAATCGTATGAACATCAGCATCACTATAGAGTTTTTCAGCAATATTCTGCTCCAGTAAGGTATGACTGAAAGCATCAAGCAACTGTAACTGAGATGGGGCTCTAAAGCCGATTGAAAACGTCAGACAAGAATCTATTGCAACGCCATGGTGGGCAAAATGCGGTGGTAAATAAAGCATATCCCCAGGCTGTAAATCCAAATGCTTATCAGCTGAAAACTGTTGCAATATGCGCAAGTCAGTATCGTCTCGGAAAACTGCGTCAATTAAAGGCTTATCACTAATTTGCCAATGTCTGGTTCCTTGGGCCTGCAATAAAAAGACATCATAGCTATCGGTGTGTGGACCGACTGAACCACCTTCAGGCGCATAACTAATCATTACATCATCACGTCGCCAATCCGCAATAAAATCAAATGCTTTCAGCAGATTCAGTAGCGGTGGATAGTGTTTATCCATGTCTTGGACCAATAGAGTCCAGTGTGTTTCTGGCAAGGCTGCAAAGTCATCTTCATCAAAAGGACCATGCTGCAACTGCCAAGGTTTTTCACCGAACTCTTGAATCAAACGGGATTCGACCATGTCGTTACCGGCAAAAGCAGCAATATCGTCAGGAGTTAAGTCACTAACAGGTAAAACAAAAGCTTGTCGAATTACTAAGGGTTTCTTCTGCCAATATTCATCCAGAAACTGTTGCTGGCTCAGACCGGTATTAAAAAACGCTGTCATAGAGTGCCTGCATGAAACTGTAACTGCGGATAGAGTCTCGGACCTTCGTTATATATCACAATGCGGCTAATCGAAGCGTAAGGTACTTGTATACGAAACATAGCCTCTAATGGCATTGCTAATATCTCAGTGAGAATGACACGAATGACACCAACATGAGCGACCAACAGAATATGTGTATCGGTATGGGATTGCACTAATGTTTGCCAGGCATGCTGAATCCGCTGCTGAAATGCTAAAAGTGATTCGGCATTAGCAGGCGTATTGTTAATCGGATCATCATAAAAAGCATAAAACGCTACTTTATGGTGGTGCTCCAATTCACTGGCAGTTTTGCCTTCCCAATCACCAAAACCTATCTCGGTAAATTGCTTATTCAGCTGCAGTGGAATGGACTGTTTATCCGCAAGTTCTTTGGCAAAATCGGCACACCGGCTTAAGGTCGAGCTGACAATGTGCTCCCAAGGTTGAACATTAGCAGTAGCATTTCGCATTTGCTGCCAACCCAACTCACTTAACGGATCATCAAGTTGTCCACGATATCGCATGCCGCCTTGGGGTTCCCCGTGACGTATCAAATCAATTAACAATGGCATTTTTTAGCTAATAATTTCAACTTTAAGAATAACGTTATCCACCGCGATAACTTGAACACGGCTACCTGTTGGACAATCGGGACCATGTACCTTCCAGGTAGAATCATCGAGAATGACCTTGCCCTGTCCATTCACAATAGGATTGGTCAACGTAATGATGCGTCCAACATGCTGTTCACCACGACGGTTTAATAAAGGCTCATCCGTGGCAATAGGATGCTTAACGTAATATCGACGCCAGAGCACAATACTGAGCACTGACAATACAGCAAACATTAGCCATTGAAACTGCCATGTAATCTCTGGAAAAAGTAGCAATACTAAACCGGTTATAAACGCTGCAATCCCCAACCATAATGCAAAAAAGCTCGGCAAAATGATTTCCAGCGTAATCAGCATTACTGCAAATACCCACCAGTGCCAGAAGTCTAAGATAAACGGCATATCACTTCTCTTTATTTATGAAGGCTTCCTTGGCAAGCTCGGTAATACCTGCCAATGAGCCAATTACACTACTTGCTTCCAGTGGCATCATGATGATCTTGTGATTATTCGCGCTGGCCATATCTTTGAGTGCTTCAATATATTTTTGGGCAACAAAGTAATTCACTGCTTGCATATCACCTTTAGCAATAGCTTCAGAAACCATCGTTGTTGCTTTAGCTTCGGCTTCGGCTAAACGCTCACGCGCTTCGGCATCTCTAAAGGCTGCTTCGCGACGCCCTTCTGCATCTAGAACAGCTGCTTGTTTTTCACCTTCTGCTCGCAATATTTCAGATTGACGATGACCTTCAGCCTCAAGAATATTCGCGCGCTTAATCCTTTCCGCTTTCATCTGACGGCCCATGGCTTCTATCAGATCCGCTGGTGGTTCAATATCTTTGATTTCAATACGAGTGACTTTAATTCCCCATGGCGTTGTCGCGTCATCAACCACCGTTAATAAGCGAGTATTGATTTCATCACGTTTAGATAACAGCTCATCCAGATCCATTGAACCCATTACGGTACGAATGTTGGTCATGGTTAAATTTAAAATCGCATTATCCAGGCCACTGACTTCATAGGCCGCTTTAGCCGCATGGATGACTTGATAAAACACCACACCATCCACGCGTACCATCGCATTGTCTTTGGTAATAATGCCTTGAGAAGGTACGTCTAAGACCTGCTCCATCATGTTGATACGTGCGCCAATCTTATCAATCACCGGCACAATTAAATTTAAACCTGGACGTAAGGTTTTGGTATAACGTCCAAACCGCTCGACAGTAAACTCCTGCCCCTGATCAACTGACTTGACTCCCATCAAAACCAGTACGATAGCCAGTACCAGCACTACAATGACAAATAGCGAAAAACCTTCCATTACTCTGCTCCGTTGCGACGTTTGACGTTCACTGGATGATACCAGTAAACATTAATAAACGGGGGGATCTTGGACTTTTTTGAGTCAGCGTTAGACAATAGTCGCATTCGTCATTCGGGACCGCTTTTCTATGAAATCATTGAGTCTAATTCGCAGCATATTACTTGTTGCTTTAATGAGTTTTGGTGTCGCCGCACAGGCCCAACAGTGGTATCACGTTGAACTGATTGTATTTGAAGTACTCAATCCTTCTGACAATGAACAGTCCCCCGTATTTACTCTGCAAGATCCCGCGCCTTTAAGTGTGGGTATGGCGAATAAATCGATTCAACCAGCGGATAATAAAAACCTTGGGGATATCGCACAGCGTCTGCGCAACTCTGCTGGCTATCGGGTGGTAACTCATGAATCCTGGCAACAAGCGGTAGGCAATCGTAATCGTGCTCAGGCAGTTGCTATAGAATCCGATCGCGTAAAAGGTCAAGTGCGCTTTCATATCGCAACATACTTACATGCGAATCTGGATTTGTGGTTACAAGATGGACTGCGTTCTGTGGAAAGTGATTCTTTCCATACTTTGCATCAGCCACGATTGGTAGAAATGCGTCGTATCCGTAGCAAGCAAGTGCATTATTTTGATCACCCGCGGTTTGGTGCCATTCTGCAATTGATCCCGGTATCTACTCCGGATCAGGTTTTATCCAATATGACAGGACCTGAAACGTACTCTCTTCCCTCTGAAGGTGAAGCTACAACAGCGGAATAACAGCTTTTAATAAACGATGAACTTCGCTCATTGAGCTTTCCATAGTCTCTAGAATCGCTTCAATCGTTAATGGATGTGAACTCAAACCTGCAGCGTGATTTGCCACAACCGCAATGCTGGCATAGGCAATATTCAACTCTCGGGCCAGCACAGCTTCCGGCATAGCGGTCATACCCACCATATCGGCGCCGTCATTTTTTAATCGACGAATCTCAGCAGCAGTCTCTAATCTTGGCCCTTGAGTTACTGCATAGGTTCCGCCATCTATCACATTCATTTCTTCGCTATTGGCAGCCAGTTCAATTTGCTGACGTAAGGTTTCATCAAATGGATAAGTAAAATCAATATGTTTATCAGTGGAGAAATCTTCACTGGCAAAACTGGATTCCCTTCCCCAGCTGTAATCAATCAACTGATCAGGCAAGGCGATCGTGCCGGGCTTATATGCTTCCGTAATTCCTCCCACAGAAGCGACGCCAACAATTTGATCTACCCCTAGCTGATGCATCGCCCAAATATTTGCCCGATAATTAATCAAATGTGGCGCAATGGTATGATGCTCACCATGTCTTGGTAGAAAAGCGATGTCTTTACCGGCAAACTTCCCTATCATTAATGGCGCTGAGGGTTCTCCAAAAGGCGTTTCACGTTGCATCTGTTGTTCGAGCACTAGACCATCTAGCTGACTTAAACCACTGCCACCGATCAATCCAATCATGATGCATTCTCCTGTACAGCATAAATGCCAGGGGCATTACGCAGATAGCCTTTGTAATCCATGCCAAAACCGAAAACGTAACGATCTGGAATCTGCAAGCCGATATATTCAGGTTGTGGGCCATGTTTATTTGTGTGTTGTTTATCTGCCAATACGACTGCTTTCACTGATGTCGCGCCAGCCTGCTGACAAAATTTACGTAAAGCGGCCAATGTGACACCTTCATCGTAAATATCATCTACTAACAATACATGCCTTCCCTTAAGTTCGATATTCGGTTTCGCCCGCCAATGCAATGCTCCACCTACCGTTTTATCACCATACCGGGTCGCATGAATATAATCAGTTTCCAGACTAAATTGCAGCTTTGGCAATAGATGCCCCATGGTCATCACCGCACCATTCATCACACACAGCAATACTGGGTTTTTATCCATATACTCTTGATTCAACTGAGAGGCCAATTGTTCAAGACTTTCGTCAATCGCCTGCAACGTAAATAAACACTCTGCTTGCTGCATTACCTGATTCATGCGTTTTACCTATCTGTATCAACATCAATCAGTATAATAGGCTGTTTTGGTCACAGGGAAGCCAAAATGGCACGTTTTTGGCCGATTCTGCTGTTTATCGCGGTATTTATTTTTGTCTGGTTGCAGCCTGGAACAGCGCCGCAAGACAACAGTATGTCCCCACTATCTCCACCAAAGCGAATCATTAGCCTGGCTCCCAGTATTACAGAAACACTTTTTGCAGTGAATGCTGGAGATAAGGTGGTTGCCGTGACCGACTACTGTCAATATCCCGCACAAGTAAAAAACTTACCCAAAGTGGGTGGCTATCTTGACCCGAATCTGGAACAGATTGTTCGGTTAAAGGCCGATATGGTCATTCTGCTGGAACGCCAATATGAGCTGAAAAAACAGCTACAACAACTAGGAATTGCCACCTTAAGCATTGATAACTCCAGCCTGGCTGGCATTCGTCACAGCATCATCGATATTGCCGCTGCAGTAGGACAAACGGCAACAGCTGAGAAGCTGATTAGTGATTTTGACAGCCGCCTTGCAGCGATTCACCAAAAAGTTGAGAGTCAATCAAAACCCAAGGTTTTAATTGCCATTGCCCATAGTTCAAATACCCATTATTTGGATAAAGTCTATATCGCCGGGCAACAGGATTTTTACAATGATTTATTGCCATTCATTGGTGCCACCAATGTTTATCAGGGCACTCAGCTCCGTGTTCCAGCTTTATCGACTGAGGGTCTTTTACGGCTTAACCCTGAAGTAATTATTGATATTTTTCCGGATGCTGAGGTCTATTCACCAGATATCACTTCCCTTCAGCAACAATGGCAACGACTCGATACAATCCATGCTATTAAAAATAATCAATTACATATTATTCAGGCGGATTATGCGGTGATCCCTGGGCCCAGAATTATTCAATTGGCTGAACAGCTGGCACAGATACTACACCCTCACCTAGACTGGGAACAGGTGAACCATGTTGATTAACGCGCAGGATATTTCCGTCAGAGTTGCTGACAAAATACTTATTGAATCCATTAGTTGTAACGTCGTGCAAGGTGATTATCTGTGCATCGTTGGACCAAATGGTTCGGGCAAAAGCACCTTCCTGAAAACCTTGATCGCGATTTTGCCTCTTCACAGTGGCAAGCTGATGATTGATGGTCAGCCAATCTCCCAGTATCGCCACAAAAAGTTGGCAAGGCTTATCAGCTATGTACCGCAAAGCGGTGGCAATCATCTGACCTTTACCGCGGATGATTATGTTCGAATGGCAAGATATAGCCATCATCATGTTTTTTCAGAATGGCAGGCTCATGATAACGAGGTGGTAGAAAATGCTCTCAACATCACCGAATGCCAGCCATTCCGTTACCGTAAAATGTCGACCTTAAGCGGGGGTGAATGTCAGCGTGTGATGATCGCCGCTGCTTTGGCGCAGGATACACCGGTATTGATCCTGGATGAACCTACTGCATTTCTGGATCCGCATCATCAAGTTGCGGTTCATCAACTGATCCGGAAACTCAACCAGCAGCATAATAAAACCATTATTGAAGTCACCCACGATATCAATCATGCCGCGCAGCACAGCAAACATGTATTGGCGTTACTGGATGGTAAATGTTTGTGGCATGGTCCTGCTGAACAGTTTCTAGATACTGAGCGGTTACAGCAGCTTTACCAGCAAGTATTTGTTTTTGCCAAACATCCGCATCATGATCGGCTAATTGCTGTGGCAGATGAGTCATGAGCATAAACAGTAAACTCATCGCATTAAGTCTGTTTACCGTTCTGGTGGTCATTATCAGTCCGTGGGTAGATTTTTCAGCGGCTGGTCCTGCAGAAATTCAGCAGATGATCATCTATGAGTTGCGGATCCCAAGGGTGTTATTTGCCTTTACAGCGGGCTGTGGTCTGGCATTGTGTGGCATGGTGTTTCAGGCAATGTTTCGGAACCCACTGGCCACACCATTTACCCTCGGCGTTGCCAGCGGTGCCTCGTTAGGTGCAGCCATTAGTGTCTACACCGGCATCAGTTTTACGATTTTAGGATTAAGTGCCACCAGCCTCAGTGCATTTTCCGGTGCGTTAATTGCCATTAGTTTTGTTTACAGTATCAGTCGATTTCGTTTTGGCTTTTCCGGCGAAACCTTATTGTTAACCGGCGTTGCTATCAGCTTCTTCTTTTCCAGCCTGATTCTGTTTATTCAATATCTCAGCAATGTCGCCGATTCATTTCAAATTATCCGCTGGTTAATGGGCAGTTTAACTGTGGTGGGTTATCAGGAATTAAAGCAGCTATTACCTTTTGTTACGCTGACGGCAGTAGTGATTATTTATCTGAGCCGCGAGCTGAACCTGTTAATGGCCGGTGATGAAATAGCCACAAGTCGCGGCGTTTCGGTGAAATACGTACGCTACGCATTATTTTTTGTTACCTCATTGTGCGTGGGGGCTATCGTTGCCTTATGCGGTCCAATTGGCTTTGTCGGCATGATGGTGCCACATATCTGTAGATTGATAATCGGTGAAGATCATCGTTACCTGATACCGGCCACATTGCTTTTTGGTGGTAGCTTTCTGGTGATTTGCGATACGCTTGCCAGACTGGTTATTGCCCCGGCAGAATTACCCGTCGGCGTTATTACTACCTTATTGGGCGGACCATTTTTCCTATGGCTTTTGATGCGTTTTAAATCGCAGCATTAATACAGCGAAATCGTTAATTACCGCTATTATTCGCAATTTATGCTTAAACATTCTCTTGCTGTATTGATATGACTGATTCTAATAACCGTTTAACTGCCTCAGTGATGCAAAGAACCTTCAGCAGACGCGAAATATTACGTTATCTGGCTGCCAGCGGTGCCATGTTAATGATGCCCGCGGCATTGGCAAATTTGCCTAAAGAAGCGCCTCGTCAGCTGTCGCTGTATAACTTGCATACTGAAGAAAAGCTCAAAGCGACTTATTGGGCGGATGGTGAATATCAACCAGACGGATTGGCAGATATAAATCACCTGTTACGCGATCATCGTAGCGGCGAACACACTGACATGGATCCGCAATTATTGAATTTAATGTTTCTGTTGCACGAGAAAGCACAAAGTAAACAAGCGTTTCATATTATTTCCGGTTATCGCTCCCCCGCCAGCAATGAAATGCTGCGCAAGAACAGTACTGGTGTCGCTCAAAAAAGTCTCCACACACTGGGAATGGCTGTAGATTTGCGATTACCAGGGATAGAACTTGAAGCATTGCGAGATATGGCGCTTAGTCTGCAAGGCGGTGGCGTAGGATATTATCCAAAATCCGACTTTATTCACATTGATACTGGGCGGGTCCGCCAGTGGTAACTTAGGGTTTGCTTATCATTCATCGCCACTGCTTCCAGAGGCTATGAATGATAAACAAGTAAAAGTGAACTATGCACAGTACCTATACCTCAGCAATTTCCTGCATCAGCTGTTGCGCTTGTTGATAAAAACTGGCCATCTGATTTTTATATTGCTCGCTAAATAGTTGATGATGCTGTTGCATTTTATGATGCAGTTTTCGCAATTTATCGTGAAAAGCCCGTTGCTTCTCCAGATTGATATAACTATCACAGCTGGTCATACAATTAGGTTCAAGCCCGCATTCATAGCGGTTAATGGTTTCTTCATGTTGCATAATTAATTCAACATGTTGATCCAGCTTGGCAGTGTGTTCAGGTAAACTTCTTTCCAGTTTATGCAGAACAGCTATCAACCTCTGAGTATGGTGGGTCCAGGAATCTGCATCGGCCAACCAGTGAAGATGATCAGCCTTCCACTGTTCACTTTCTTGTTTGAGTTGTTGCAATTCATCCATTTCACACCTCAATGTGTTGATTGGTAAAATCAGTCATTGCTTGTTGAGGCTTGCTATTAAGTAAGCATACACGACCCAACAATATCCATGTAAAATGTAGGGTCTGTTGTTTTTTCAAAGCCGCCTCTGTTGTGAATTGAAAAAACGTCATACAAGGCGCGAGGAATGCGGTTTGGTTGTTCCAAATAAATGACGAGCAACACCGGATGGCGTTTTTTCAATCACAACCCGAATGGCTGGGACTATTTTTCCGACCATCTGCCTTGGAAATGACTTATGTAGAATGACTACACCGCATCATTTCCGCCTTGTTGGACGAAAAAATAGTCTCCAGCAGTGGTGGCTTTGAAAGAACAACAGACCCTAAGGTTTTTAACTCGTTACGGAATATTTCTATGGCTCAAACTGTGGTCTGCGCACTGTATGAATTTGTCACTCTGGATGATTATGCTGCGATTAAACCATCGCTGCTCAAATTCATGCTGGATCATGAAGTACGGGGCACTTTGTTGCTGGCACAGGAAGGTATCAATGGCACCGTCGCCGGCTCGCGACAATCTATTGATGCATTGCTGGATTATTTGCGTGCCGATCCCAGATTAGAGGATTTGAGTTACAAAGAGTCGTATACCAATAATCCGCCCTTTCTGCGCAGCCGGGTGAAACTAAAGCGTGAAATCGTCACCATGGGCGTCGAAGGCATCGATCCGAAACAGTCCGTCGGCACCTATATCAAACCCAAAGACTGGAATCAGTTAATCAGTGATCCTGAAGTGTTACTGGTCGATACCCGCAATGATTACGAGGTACAGGTTGGTACCTTTAAAAACGCTGTGAATCCCCACACTGAAAGTTTCCGTGAGTTTCCAGAATACGTAAAACAACATCTGGATCCGCAAAAACACAAAAAAGTCGCCATGTTCTGTACTGGCGGAATACGCTGCGAAAAATCCACGGCGTATTTGAAAGAACAAGGTTTTGAAGAGGTTTATCACCTGGAAGGTGGCATTCTCAAATATTTGGAAGACGTACCAGAACAGGAGTCACTGTGGGAAGGCGAATGTTTTGTATTTGACGAACGCGTCACCGTAAATCATAGCCTTGAAAAAGGCGAATACGATCAATGTCATGCCTGTCGGTTACCGATCACTGAAGAAGACAAACAAAGTGAACAATACCAGCGCGGTGTTTCCTGCCCGCATTGTTTTAATAAAACCACTGACGATCAGAAAGCCCGCTATGCCGAACGTGAAAAACAGGTTCAATTGGCATTGAAACGTGGTGAAGCACATATTGGCTTAGAATCAAACGAGGCAGCAGAACAACACCGATTGGAAAAAATACGTCGAAGAGAACAGGATAGGCTTGCCGCCAAACAAAAACAGCATCCATGAGATTATTCACCAGTCTTTTACTTTGTCTATTAATCACTCCGGTCAGCTTTGCTCAAAACCAAAGCGGACAAGCGGCAATTGCATCTGCCCATCCTTTAGCAACCCAGGCCGGATTTGAAATTCTGCACCAAGGTGGCAACGCCTTTGATGCAGCGATTGCCGTCAGTGCCGCACTTGCTGTGGTTGAACCTGCTGGATCTGGTCTGGGTGGTGGTGGATTCTGGTTATTACATCGTGATGCAGACAAACATCAAATAATACTGGATAGTCGTGAAACGGCTCCAATCAAAGCACATCGTGATATGTATCTGGATGAAAACGGTGAAGTGGTTCGTGATTTATCATTAAATGGACCTCTGGCGGCTGCCATTCCCGGAACCCCGGCTGCATTGGATTATCTGACGCAGCATTATGGCAAGTTGCCATTATCAATTACGCTTGCCCCGGCAATTCGTTATGCCAAAGAAGGCTTTGCTGTCACTCCGCGCTACCAGCGATATATGGGGTTTAGAAAACATTCATTAAATGCCGAAGCCAAAACAATCTTTCTGGATGGAGATGACATTCCCGAATTAGGCACTGTGATTATTCAACAGGATTTAGCCAACACCCTCGAAGCGATTGCTGAAAAAGGTCGCGATGGTTTTTATCAGGGGGATATCGCTCAACAGATGGTGGAATCGGTGCAGGCTGCCGGTGGTATCTGGAGCCAACAGGATCTGGCAAATTATCAACTGAAAATCCGCCAGCCAGTAAAGACTCAAATCGCAGGTTACACCATTACCACTGCAGCGTTGCCCTCAGCAGGTGGTCAGTTGATAACTTTGATGC
The DNA here is from genome assembly GCF_048266885.1 of Methylophaga sp. Lineage (GTDB taxonomy): Bacteria > Pseudomonadota > Gammaproteobacteria > Nitrosococcales > Methylophagaceae > Methylophaga. The sequence continues at coordinate 73,770 of NZ_JBLWYR010000001.1, read as the reverse complement.
TGAATCAATTGAATACACTGAATTACTGGCAAGCTGACCAGCTACAAAAACGTCACTGGCTAATCGAAACAATGCGCCGGGCCTATCGCGAGCGAACGGTGCATCTGGGCGACAGTGATTTTGTTGAGGTTCCAGACTATTTGATTGACCCTGAGTATGCCAAAAAACTTGCAACGAATATCGATCCACAAAGAGCCAGTAACAGTGATGATTTGCCGGATGAGTTCAGTAATAAAGGCGAAGACACTACACATTTTTCGATTGTTGATCAGTATGGTAACCGGGTATCGGCCACACTAAGCATCAACTATCCTTTCGGTAGTGGTTTTGTAGCAGGTAATACTGGCGTATTGCTCAATGATGAAATGGACGATTTTTCAGCATTAAGTGGCAGCCCGAATGCTTATGAGCTGGTCAGCGAATCTGCCAATGCGATCGAACCTGGCAAACGCCCGCTATCCAGCATGACTCCCAGTTTTGTTGAAAATGACCAGCGTTTACTGGTAATCGGCACACCTGGCGGCAGCCGGATTATTACCATGGTGATGCAAGGTATCCTGCATTTTATGGAAGGTCAGGAAGCCCTAGCAATTGTCAGTGCGCCACGATTACATCATCAATATCTGCCAGACCGGGTACAAATGGAAACTCCCGGCTTCAGTGAGGCAGAGCAAAAAGATTTGATCCGCCGGGGTCATCAACTGGATATATTAAACCGGCAATTTGGCAATATGCAGGTGATAGTTGCCGATAAAACAGCCCGCCATCTCAATGCAGCCAGTGACCCACGTGGTGAGGGCCTGGCAAAAACTGAAACCGTTACGCTCGATTAAAACTGTTTGATTACAGTTTCATCTCTGAAGGCATCACGCCTTTACGGGCCTGCACCAATGCGCTTCCCTCCAGTACAATCAACGCGATTAATGTCAACGAAATCGGTACCAAAGCAAACCATCCGAGCACTGAGCGCTGAATAAACCGCATGCTTTCATCGGCTTGAGCCTGCAATAAAAATGAGCCAACACCAAATATGACTGCCGCAACCAGATAAGCACCCAGCAAGTACAAACAACGCTTCCAGGCAAGTTTCCAATGGGCTTGAACCAGTGCTGTCTGTTGTTGTGAATTGTGTGCTTTGTAGGCTATTGAGCCAATCATTACCAGGGATCCCGCTAGCGATATCAACACAATTAACCACAGATTTCGGGTACCAAACAAAAGGGCCGGAACCAAAAAATGAAATATGGCTACGTTGAACATTAAGCGCTCATGTGGCTTACTGGCTTCATGATAGATTTCTGACATGATATGTTCCTCTGTTTATAAAGGCAGTCTCAACATGTTGCACCTGATTGATAGTCATTGCCATCTCGACTTTAATGATTTTGATGCAGATCGTCAGGCTATCCTGACAAACTGTCTTCAATCAGGTATCGAAAAAATTGTCATCCCCGGCGTCACGGTCAATAGCTGGCCCAAACAAATCGAGTTGTGTAATAGCAACACAATGCTATCGCTGGCGTTAGGCTGTCATCCAATGTTTATGGAAGAACATCCTGAAGATGCCGCACAACTTCTGGATCAGGCCGTCCGCCAATACCAGCCAATTGCAATTGGGGAAATCGGCCTGGATTTTTATGTGCCGGATGCTGATATAAGCGCCCAACTTAGCTTATTTGAAGCTCAATTGGATGTCGCAGTTAAATATGCCTTGCCTGTTATCCTGCATGTTCGTAAAGCCCACGATGAAGTTCTCAAACTATTACGCCAAAAAAAAATAATCGGCGGCACTGTACATGCATTCAGTGGTAGTGCCCAGCAAGCGGAACAATATCGTGATCTCAATTTTCTATTAGGTATTGGCGGCGCATTGACCTACCCTCGCGCACAAAGATTACAAAGGCTGTTTACCGAGTTACCGCTGTCGCAAATTGTCTTGGAAACTGATGCGCCCGATATGCCGCTTTGCGGTTATCAGGGACAACGTAATACCCCTGAAAATATTCCGGTGATACTGGAAAAGCTCAGTCAATTACGTGGTGAGTCCAGCAATCATATTGCTGAAATCACCACGGCGAATTGTCGACGTCTTTTCAGTATCTGACTAATCGTGATGATGGGTGATTTCGCCTTCGGTAAATAAATAATCCCGTAATTGCTCATCCATTTTTTTATCTTTTCGACGGATCCATTCCAGAGTCATCGCGGCATGTTCTTTTTCTTCATCACGGTTATGTTCGAGAATCTTTTTCAGTTCCACATCTTTGCAGGCATCTACCCGCTGGTTATACCAGTCAACTGCCTCCAACTCCTCCATCAACGATACGATGGCACGATGCATATCTTTGGTTTCGTCTGATAACTCATTAAACGGCTCGTGGTAACCTTCATTTGACATTTAAATCTCCTTAGCAAAAAGTGAAAAGAACCCAACTCAAATTAGCATGTCTATTCCGACATCAACAATAACCTACATCAACCAAGGACTTTCCATGACGCACGGCAGCATTGATCGCATACTCCACTCGATTAACGCAGTGATTCTCGGTAAACAGCACGCCGTCAAACTGGCCTTATCCTGCCTTATTGCCCGTGGACATTTGTTGATTGAAGATTTGCCCGGTGTCGGTAAAACTACATTAGCACATACGCTGGCCACTACCTTGGGTTTACGTTTTCAGCGGGTACAATTCACCAGCGATATGCTGCCTGCAGACATTCTTGGTGTATCAATTTATGACCCCGAGAAACACCAATTCAGCTTTCATCGTGGGCCAATTTTTACCCAGTTACTGTTAGCCGATGAAATTAACCGTGCCTCACCTCGCACGCAAAGTGCCTTGCTGGAAGTGATGGAAGAACAACAGGTCACTATAGAAGGTGATAGCTACCCGTTGAATGATCCATTTTTTGTTATCGCCACCCAAAACCCCACCAATCAGATTGGCACATTCCCATTACCGGAATCACAACTGGATCGATTTCTGATGCGTATTCAAATCGGTTACCCCGATCACCAGGCCGAACGTGCTTTGCTGACAGGCGAAGATCGAAGGCAGATGCTAAAACAGCTTACTGCTGAAATCACTCCAGATGAATTGCTTGAACTGCAGCAAACAGCCAGCAAAATAGCGTTGAGTGATGCCCTGATTGATTATGTTCAGGCCTTGTTAGCCTATACCCGACAAACGGGTCAGTTTTATAACGGCCTGTCTCCTCGGGCAGGCTTAGGTCTGATTCAAGCTGCCAGAGCCTGGGCCATGATCAGTGGTCGTGACTTTGTGATCCCTGAAGATGTGCAGGCGGTTTTTCCCAGTATTGTTCAACATCGCCTGCAAGCCCGCGACCATCTGCAATCGGCTGATTGGACGGCAGAAATCCTGCAGCAGGTGGCGATTCCCTGATGTTAATGTTGCGCCAATATTGGCAGCGCTGGCGACAACAGCAGCGCTATCGGGTATTTATTTTGCCCAGCCGTTATGGAATGAGCTACGCGATGTTAATTCTGGTGATGTTGCTGGGTGCCATTAATTACAACAACAGCCTTGGCCATTTACTCAGTTTTCTGTTGGTCGGTGTCGGCCATGTCGCCATGCATCACAGCTACCGCAATGTAAGACAGCTAGATTATCAGCTGGGTCATGCTGAACCGACATTTTGTGAACAAAACATTCTGTTGCCGATAACGTTCATCAACCAAAGCCAGCGCCCTATCCGGCAACTGGAAATGGCTTATCTGGCATCACCCTCTACATCAAGTTGGTGGCCGTTTAAAAAGTTTTCCCGCTATGTTGCTGTTTATAAGGCCGCTTTAATTGCTGCAGATCAAAACAGCCTGCATCTGATACCAATCCCTACCCGGCAAAGAGGATGGCAAGACTTAGGTCGGCTGCAACTTTCCAGTGTGTATCCGGTCGGCTTGTTATTCAGCTGGTTTTTTATTGATATTAATCAAAGTGTTCTGGTTTACCCAAAGCCAGTCGGTCAAAAACCGATGCCGCTTCCCTCAGCGATGGAAACGGGAGTGGCTTTTCAACATCAGCAAGGCATTGATGATTTTGCCGGTTTTCATCGTTATCGCGATGGCGATGCCAGACAACATATCGCCTGGAAAGCCCTGGCTCGTGATGGTGTATTACGGACCAAACAGTTCAGTAGTCCCACCGGACAGAGTCTTATGCTGCAGTGGCAGGATGTTGCTGAGCTGCAGGATACCGAAGCCAAATTATCGCAATTATGCCAGTGGATACTCTCCGCTGATGCAGCCGGATTGCAATACGGGCTGGTGATGCCAACTCAAACCATTGATATTGCGACGGGTGAACATCACCGACATCAATGTCTGCAAGCTCTGGCATTGTATGGCCAGTAAAAAACCGGTTATCGCTCCATCACAAACGGCCATTCATTGGTTGATGGTGACATTGACGATTATTGCCATTCCGCATTTCTTCTATCAGCCACTCTGGGTCGCGTTGATATTCTTGTTAATGATGAGCTGGCGCGTGATGCATAGCTGGCGTGGTTGGTCATTACCTGCTGATAAACGGCTGTTAAAAGTACTGCATTCCATCAGTGCAGTACTGACCATCGTGCTGGTGTTTTACAGTTACGGCATCACCATCGGCCGTGATGCAGGTGTCGCGTTATTAACTACCATGGCGGCCTTCAAAATTGTCGAAGTGAAAAGTCTGCGGGATTATTACCTGAGTTGCTTTATGGGTTTTTTCCTGGTCATCACCCATTTTTTCTTTAATCAAAGTATTCCGATCGTCATATTGATGTTGGTCAATGTGATTCTGCTGACCAGTTGTTTGATTACTGCCAACGAAACGGACAGCTCTGCCAAAAACCGTGTCAAACAGGCCAGCGTTATGGTGTTGCAAGCTACGCCGTTAATGCTGGTGTTGTTTGTGTTGTTTCCACGTATTTCCGGCCCCATCTGGGGATTGCCCAATGATGCAATGGATATTCCCGACAGCCTGCCAGACAGCATGACATTGGGTGAAGTACCGCCTCGTAATGCAGTCACAGGCATGTCTGATGACATTACCATCGGCAATATAAGTCAGCTGACTCAATCCGATGCCATTGCCTTTCGCGTCAAATTTGATAACAACCAGTTTCCTGATCGGCAGAATCTCTACTGGCGTGGACCAGTCCTCTGGCATACCGATGGTAAACGCTGGTTACCTTTAAATGAGAAGCAGAAAAAACAGGATCAGGTCGTGCAAATTCATGTCACAGGTGAACCGACTACCTATAGCATGACCCTGGAACCACATGACAGACGCTGGTTGTTTGCCTTGGACTTCCCTACCACCTATCCCACAACCATGCAGACCCAGATCACAGCAGATGGTGAATTAAATAGTCGCGAGGTAATCAAACAACGGGTGCAATACAAATTAAGCTCACATAAACAATACCAATTTAACCCTGAAGTGGATGGCTATTTGGGCTACGGGTTAAATCTGCCGGATGATCGCCACCCACGCAGTCAGCAATTGGCCCGGGATTTGATCGAAAAAAGTGAGTCCAATGAAGCTTATATCGACTCTGTATTGGATTATTTTCGCCAACAGAACTTCAGCTATAGTCTCACACCTCCAGCCTTGCGCGGTGATACCATTGATCAGTTTCTGTTTGAAACCAGACAGGGGTTTTGTGAACATTATGCAGCGAGTTTTACCGTATTAATGCGCGCTGCCGGTATTCCAGCCAGAATTGTCACCGGTTATCAAGGTGGCGATATCAACCCGGTCGATCAAATTCTCACTGTCCGCCAGCGTGACGCGCATGCCTGGACAGAAGTCTGGCTGCCAAATAAAGGTTGGATCCGAATTGATCCTACTGCTGCGGTATCAAGTAATCGGGTAGATTTTGGCATTGGTGATTTATTGCCGGCTGAACGACGCTCCCCTAGAGCCATTGCCAATAACGATCGTTTGGTGGAAATGTGGCAGTCTGCAAAAAACAACTGGGATGCACTTAATAGTGCCTGGGATATGTGGGTTGTCAGCTACGGGCCGGAAAGACAACTCGATTTACTTAAGAAACTCGGCATGCATCAGCCGGATTGGCAAAAAATGATTAGCTGGCTGGCGATAGGTATTGCGCTGATATTCAGCTGGATTGCCTGGACAACCTTAAGACTGAAGTCTGTATCCCAAGATAGGATACAACGTGTTTATCAGCAATTTTGTGCCAAGCTCGCCCGGCTGGATATTGTGCGCCGGCCCAATGAAGGACCAGAAGATTTTGCTCATCGGGCGCAACAGGCCCTTCCGGCGTATCAACAACAGATTTCCACCATCACTGATCTTTATCTGCATTTACGTTATCGCGGCGATGCCGTTGAAAAAGCTTTCTTTGATTCAGTGAAGCAATTTAAGCCCCAACTTTAACGGTTCAACCAGCGCCTTTTGCCATTAGCGGACGGTTATCGGAAAATAGCCGGAATTAAACTTTGTGGTTGAGGAAAACGAATGGCGCACAGCAACCCGCTCTTTGAGCGCACGCATATTTTGCTGGGAGACTCCGGTATTGAACAGCTGCAGAACAGCCATGTTTTTCTGGCAGGCATGGGCGGAGTCGGCTCATTTACCGCTGAAGCACTTGCCCGCATGGGTGTGGGTAAAATGACTCTGGTGGATCATGATGTGGTATCAGCATCGAATCTGAATCGCCAGCTGGTAGCTTTGAACTCAACAGTCGGTAAATTAAAAGTCGAGGTCATGGCACAGCGGATCGCAGATATAAATCCGCAATGCGAGCTGAACCTTATTACTGATTTTTTAACACCAGAAACTATTCCCGATACACTCAATCAAGGCTTTGACGTAATCATTGATGCGATTGACAGCATGAGTAGCAAAACCACCTTACTGGAAACCGCATGGCGTAATCAGTTGCCGGTATTCTCCAGCATGGGCGCCGGAGGTAAACTTGATCCGACCCAGGTACGTACCGGCGATTTAATGAATACTTCTATCTGTAAGCTCGCTAAACAATTACGTTCACATTTACGCAAGCGCGGTGTCGGTAAAGGAATCCAAACGGTTTATTCGCTGGAGTACCCGTTACCACCTTTGCCGCCGGAACCGGTCAGTCGCGGACGGGCCCGCGCTGTAAACGGCACGGTAAGTTATATGCCTTCTATATTCGGTTTAACACTGGCGGGCCTGGTGATTAATCATATTATTGGTGATGCCCGACGTGTCTGATCCGCAAAATGTGGTGAATTGCACAGAGTTTTACCAGCAACATCTGCAAACACTGCTGCAGCCTTACGGTATTAAAATCAAACAGGTTGCTGAGCATGAAGCCATACCCGGCAGTTTTTTTGGTGAACGTGAAGCTGGACTGGTAGGCAATCAATTATTGCTTCGGCTTGATACGCCAGTGCATTCGGCGCTACATGAAGCCGGTCACTACATTTGTATGGATGGTCAACGGCGCATTAAATTAGATACGGATGCGGCCGGTGATTACGACGAAGAAAATGGCGTGTGTTATCTGCAGATCTTGCTTAGTGATTTTCTGCCTGAACTCGGCCGAAATCGGATGATGTTAGATATGGATAGTTGGGGCTACAGCTTTCGGCTTGGTAGTGCTAAAGCCTGGTTTGAACAGGATGCTGAAGATGCGCGCGAATGGTTAATCAAACACCACATCATTAATGAAAACGACCAGCCCACCTGGCAACTCAGAGAATAAAAAAACCATTCATTGCAGCAAATTAACAGCATGCTTATAATGCCAGCTGTCTTAGGGGAGTAGTCTACCCATCTTAGGTTCTGTTTGTTTCTCATCATTGATGGGAAACAAACAGAACCTAGTGCGTGAATCTGTCAACATACTTGTGTCCTCAAGACACATGGCAGATTCGTGTCATTCACTAGAATGGCATTGGCAAGACCTGAGGCAAATAACAACTCCATAGGCGGGTAGTTGTTATTTGCCTTTGGTTTTTATCCCGCCTGAGTAGCCAAATCATGGAAGCTTTTTTTGTCTCAACCACCACCGTTGCCCTGGCGGAAATCGGTGATAAAACCCAACTCCTTTCGTTATTCCTAGCGGCACGTTTCCGTGCCCCCATTCCCATCATTTTCGGCATCTTAGTCGCTACCCTGCTTAATCACGGTCTCTCAGCCTGGCTGGGTGTCTGGATCACTGAGTTTATCTCGCCGCAAACGGGACGCTTACTGATCGGCATCAGTTTTATTGCCGTTGCTTTATGGATATTAATTCCTGACAAAGAAGAAGATGCTTCTTCCAATCTGAATCGCTATGGAGCGTTTGTCGCGACTTTAGTGTTATTTTTTCTGGCCGAGATTGGCGACAAAACGCAAATTGCCACCGTTATTCTGGCAGCACAATATCAGCAATTCTTTCTTGTGACACTCGGTACGACAGTTGGCATGATGCTAGCGAATGTACCTATTGTGCTATTCGGTCATCAGCTGATGCAAAAATTGCCTTTGAATGCAGCTCGCTATGCAGCTTCGATTGTATTTATGTCTTTAGGAATTATTACGCTATTGCTTTGACAGTTTGAGCAATTAATTCATACAGTAACCGTTTTCGAATCACCTTGATGGAGAATCCATGAGCCAGACTATCAGCTCGCCAGTCACTGAATTATTAACTCAGCACGCAGTTACCTACGAAGTAGTTGAAATACCGCTTAGTGAAGATAAAAAACCGATCCGTAATCTGGAAGAGTTACTGAGTAGTCAGGGTCGCGATCCCAATTCCGTGGTTCGCAGTCTGTTATTTAAAACGGGTACGGGTCAGTTTTGCCTGCTGGCAGTAGCCGGTGGCGGACGTGCTGATTGGGCAGCCTTAAGAAAACAGCTTGGCGAGAAAAAACTGCGCATGGCCGAGTTTGATGAAGTCTCCGAAGCAACTGGCTATGTAGTTGGTGCCGTACCACCAATTGCGCTGCCTGAAACAATTACGGTTTTAGCTGATAACAGTGCATTTAAGTTTGATCAGGTGATTATCGGCAGTGGTGTTTTAGGCTATGCGCTGTCGTTAAGCGGCAGTGATCTACAAAAAGTCATGTCAGATGTGCCCGTTAGCGAATTCGTAAAAATCGAGTAAAGCAGTTAAAGCTGGCGTCCACACGCCAGCTTCCTTTCAGTTGATCCATTAATTATTCAGACATCAGCCTCAAACATCATTAATTACTAATTTAGATTCATCTAATTTAGAAAGAACTTATATACTCGCATTACTTTATTATGCGAGGACATACCATGAGCACGGCTACCCAGTCTTTTCCTGATATGCACGAGATGCAAACTCATGCAAACAAAGCGGCCGATTTGCTCAAGCAAATGAGCAACGAGCACCGACTGATGATCTTATGTGCCTTGGGTAACCAGGAGCTGGCCGTCAGTGAAATCAATCTTCTGGTGCCGCTCAGTCAGTCGGCATTATCACAACATCTTGCCAGCCTGCGTCATGCGGAATTAGTCAAAACCCGCAAAGATTCACAAACCGTCTATTACCGGCTGAATGGCGATGCCGCGCTGCGTATCATCGCCGTTTTGCAATCTCTGTACTGTCCTGAATATCAAACGTCTTCATGTGGAGAGAAATCATGAGTTATACCATCGAAAAACCAGAAACGGTGTTTTTAAGTAAAACACCCGCCGATATTTGCATTGTCGATGTCAGAACAACCGCCGAAGTTAACGCCAAAGCGTTGCCCGGCGCCATCCATTTGCCATTACAGACATTCAGCGTTGAGGCATTGCAACAGGCAATCACCCAGCACTCAGCAAACCCTGAGAAAATTTATCTTTTATGCCATTCAGGACGTCGTGCCGAAACTGCTGCCAAACAAATAGATGGGCAAGTTTCCCAATCCTTAGTGGTCATTGAGGGTGGTATTCAGGCCGTTGAGAAGATGAATGCCGACTGGGTGATCACACAGGGAAAGACTATCTCTATCGAACGCCAGGTTCGCATTACTGCGGGAGGTTTGGTATTAGGCGGTGTAATTCTTGGATTTGCTGTGAATTCAGCTTGGTTTGCCTTATCAGGATTTGTCGGTGCTGGTCTGATGTTTTCTGGTATTACCGATAGCTGTGCAATGGGCTTAATCATCGCAAAAATGCCCTGGAATAAATAACATCGATGTTGCTGATAATTGGCATTGTGATTGGCTTATTGCTTGGCCTTACCGGGGCTGGTGGTTCTGTATTTGCAGTGCCTTTACTGATTATGCTGGGCGGTGTTTCAATTCATCAAGCCGTGACGTTATCGTTAGCCGCCGTTGCTGCAGTTACTTTGTATGGCAGTGCCAGAAATTTTAGTAATCAAACTATTTTATGGAAACCTGCTGCTTTGTTAGCCATTAGCGGCATGTTGGCTGCACCCTTTGGACAAATGTTAGCCATGAGGTTAAGTGAAACGTTTCTGGTAGGCAGCTTTAGTCTGCTAGCAGTCATTATCGCTATTCGCATGTGGATTACAGCAACAACAATGCCCGAAGCCAGCAAAGTTGTTCGAAGCAGTCATCTATCATTGCAAAACGCCACCGGCGTGCTGTGTAAGTTCAGTCCGACTGGAGAATTTCAACTGCGTCCACGCTGCATGAGTGGATTAGTGCTGGGCGGCTTTTTGGTTGGCTTGTTATCAGGTTTATTTGGTGTGGGAGGCGGTTTTTTAATTATTCCGTTACTGCTGTTACTGAGCCAGGTCAGCATGATACAGGCTGTCAGTACATCTTTGATTGTTATCGCAGTGATCAGCAGTACAGGGTTTATTTCACATCTCACGTTTGGACAGATCAATTATCTCCCATTTGAATCACTGGCCTGGCTGATTGCCGGAGGACTGACCGGTATGTACACGGGTCAACTCATCAGCCACAAAATAGCCAATGCCCTTTTGCAAAAAATCTTTGCCATTGGCCTATTAGCAATAGCGATGACGATGTTTTATCTGCAACCAAAATAGGACTAATCAGTATGTTATTCAGACAACTATTTGAAAAAAACTCATCTACCTACAGTTATTTGATTGCAGATACCGATACCAAACAAGCGGTATTAATTGACCCAGTGATTGACGAAACAGAAAGCTATATACGCTTATTAAACGAATTTGGTTTAACGCTCAAAGTGGCGATGGATACGCATACTCATGCTGATCACATCACGGCGCTTGGCAAACTGCGTGAACTCACAGGCTGTGAAACCTATATGGGGCAACAGGCAAATTCTTCATGCGCCAACGACAGTTTCCATGATGGGAGTAAAATTGAGATAGGTAACATCGTACTAACCGCCTTATATACTCCAGGTCATACTGACGATTCTTACAGTTTTTTATTGGAGCATGACGATCAACTTTATCTATTCACTGGTGATACATTATTGATTCGCGGCACTGGCCGTACTGATTTTCAAAATGGCAGTGCCACAGATCAATACAACAGTCTGTTCGACAAGTTATTGAAATTTCCAGAGGATACCTGGGTCTATCCGGCGCATGATTATAAAGGTTGGATGGTCAGCACCATCAGTGAAGAACGTCAGCATAACCCGCGTTTACAAGTGAAAGATGTTACTGAATACAAAAAAATTATGGGTAACCTGAACTTGCCCAATCCAAAAATGATGGATGTCGCTGTACCGGCAAATCGCGCCTGCGGTAATCTAGTTTAAGCGGACTGAATGCAGTTACGTCCTTTCTGCTTGGCCTGATAAAGCTGTTTATCTGCCCTGCTGATTAATTCAGTATGCTCAACATCTTGCGAGGGAATCATCGTGCTGACTCCCAGGCTGATGGTGAGTAATTGACTCACTTTCGACTGTTCATGCGGTATTTGTTTTTTAAATAAAGCCTGACGACAACGCTCCGCTATCAACCACGCAGCGTTTTCATCTGTTTCAGGTAAGAGCATGACAAATTCTTCACCGCCAAATCGACCGAAGAAGTCACGTGAGCGTGCTTTAACGTTATTCAGGGTTTCAGCCACCTGTTTTAAACAGTCATCGCCCTGCAAATGCCCATAAAAATCGTTATATTCTTTGAAAAAGTCGATATCAATAATAATCAACGACAATGGCTGTTTATTTTGCCGGGCTTTAAGCCATTCCGTTTCAATAACGGAATCAAACATCCGACGGTTGGCCACACCGGTCAAGCCATCTTTGAAGGAAAGCTCCTCCAGTTCCTTTTGCAGCTTTATCAATTCCTGCTCGGTCTTTTTGCGCTCGCTGATATCAAACATAAAACCGATTAATGAATCGACCTCTCCATTTTCCTTGCGCACTACGTGAACTACATCCCGGATCCAGACATAGTTACCATCTTTTGTCAGTGCCCGATAATCCGCTTCGTGATCGATTCCTGACTTGGATTGGGAAACGCAGTAATTCACCACCCATTCCCGTTCATCTTCATGCATCCGAGCAGCCCAATCTTCAACCGACTTCCAGCTTGTTGGCTCCCAACCTAACAAAGCCTCAATTTGCGGGCCAATGTAAGTGAATTGCATAGTAGGCCAATCTAATTTCCACGGAATGGCTTTGGTTGATTCCAGCAGTGTTTTATAGATATCGTTTTCGGTTGGGATATCATGAATCAAGTCGGTCATGGCAATACTCTTACAAACAGTTAGCTCGGGGTAATTATTACCACATTTAAAGAAAGGTTATTGGGGTTTTCTTAAAGATTTTTAACGTATTTTTCTGGCGCGAATAGCACGACCTTTCACTTTGCCGTCAGCCAGGTAATTCATTGCCTGTCGCAATGAAGATTTACTCACCGCGACATAACTCGACATATCAAAGATATCAATTTTGCCGATATCGGCGCCATCAAGTCCGGCATCACCGGTTAAAGCGCCCAGAATATCGCCAGGTCGGAGTTTGTTTTTACGCCCCGCATCCAACTGAATAGTTACCATATCGGCTTCAAGCGTAAAACTGTCATCACGATCTAATGACGCTGGCACATCACAGCGACATGGTTTCTTCTGATATTTCTCAATTGCCAGCATGCGTGGCACCTCAGCTTCGGCAACCAGACTCATTGCCAGTCCAGACTCCCCCGCCCGACCAGTACGTCCAATCCGATGAATATACACCTCGGGATCCCGCGGCAATTCATAATTGATGACCATTTCAATTGCTTTGATATCCAGACCGCGTGCGGCTACGTCGGTGGCAACTAATACCGGGCAGCTCTGATTAGCAAAGCGAACTAACACTTGATCGCGTTCACGTTGTTCCAAATCACCATGAATCGGCTGAGCATCAATTTTTTTATTTCTTAACATCTCAGCGACTTCATCGCATTGTATTTTGGTGTGGCAGAACACAATGGCATTTTTGGGTTGATAGTGCTGGAACAACAGTATCAATGCATTGTTACGTTCCTGTTTTTTGATTTCATAAAACAGTTGATCAATTACCGTTTGCTGGTGTTGTGACTCAACGGTAATCCTTGTCGGCTCCCGTTGAATAGTGCGACTGATCTGTTTGATACCATCAGGAAACGTTGCTGAAAATAACAAGGTTTGTCTGGAACTTGGCGTCTGTTTAATGATCTCTTGCATTGCATCGACAAAGCCCATATCCAACATACGATCGGCTTCATCCAGCACCACGGTTTTGACTTTATTCAGTTTCAATGTGGATTTTTTAAGATGGTCCTGAATCCGCCCGGGGGTGCCAACAACGATATGTGCACCGTATTCCAATGACGCAATTTGCGGACCCAGAGGTTTACCACCACATAACATCACCAGTTTAAGATTCGGTATGCCACGGCCCAAACGGCGTAATTCTTTACCGACCTGATCAGCCAGCTCACGGGTTGGACAAATAATCAGCGCTTGAACAGCAAAGAAATCAGGTTGAATCGCTTGTAACAAACCAATACCAAAGGCAGCCGTTTTACCACTGCCGGTTTTGGCTTGAGCAATGACATCCTTGCCTTGCAAAATTAATGGCAGGCTTTGTGCCTGAACAGCTGTCATTTGCTTATAACCAAGTGAATCAAGAACGGCCAGTTGTTCGGCAGGTAAATTTAACGATGAAAAATCAGTAACAGACATGGGGAGCTTTAAAGAAGGAAAGAAAGCGAGCATGATACCAAAAAGCTCGCTGAAACATTGCTTTACCTGAATTTACATCGCAGTCATTGAACCAACAATTTTACTGTCAGTCTGATTGTTATCAGCCAGCCAACTGTGAGGTAATGGCTATGTCATTATTTAAAAACTTATTTGTTCAAGTGTTTGCCGCCAGCTTGCTAAACGGGCTTTTGATATTTTTGCCAAATCAAACAAGTTATGCCGACGTGTCGGTGAATGTGCAGCTTGGTCAGAATCTGCATCATAGTCCTCATTCTGGTTTTTCTGGTCATCGTCATTATCGACATCCCTCAACGGGCATTTCAGGTCATCGTTCTTTTGGACTGGATCCCAGACTAAATCATCATCGTTATCCGAGTTATAAGCCTCATTATCGGCATTACGACACCATCCGGCCGCGCCATCGTTCTGGTTATTACGGATATCGTGGCAGCAATATAACCATCGTAGCGCCGCTGATTTATTCAAAACAATATCAATCGGTTCCGCCCACCAGAAACTACACCGCTAATCGCCCCCAAACGATCACGTCGAACAACACGCTTTCCCGTTATCAAAACATTGATGGATGGGAAGCACTGTCACGTTATGAAGCGACCACTGCAATCAATGCCTTCAAGGCCCAATCCAGCAAAGATCCCAAAGCTTCTCTGCCTAAAGTAGGATTTGCATTGGCTACTGCTTTACAAGGTGAATCAGATAAAGCCGTTTGGGCTCTGAATTTGGCCTTAACAGCAGACACCAAAGATCTGCGTTATTTCAGTGCAGATCCTGGTTTGCAATTGGTGATTGATGATTTATTAGACAATTATCAAAATGCCTCATTGATGAAAGCTACTCTGCTATATTTGAAACAGGACTATCGCGCAGCTCAATCAGCCATGGAGATCGCCTTGACCGAGTGTGATAACTGTTCTGCTACGAAGAATATGCAACACCTAATTCAGCAACGGATCAGTAGTTAGAAATAAAAACGCCCGGTTCATGCCCGGGCGTTTAGATTCAGAGTTTAATGTTCCTCATCAAAATCCTGTTTATCCTTTGGATTCGATTTCGAGGGTTTTGTGCTCTCCGGTTTTTCCGATTTCTGCTCCAACTGAATAGCTGAACTTGCATCAGAATCTCCAACCATTTTCAATGGCGCTGGAGGTGCAGAACCATCCTTATCCTGCCCAAAATAGATAGTCATATGTGGGAAAGGAATCTCGACGCCTGCTGCATCCAGATGCTGCTTGACCAGTCGATTATATGCTCGTCCAACACCCCACTGTGTACCCGGTAACGTTTTAATACGTACCCGGATATTCACTGAGCTGTCCGCCAGTGCTGTCACACCATGAACCTCAAGTTCGTCGACCAAGATTTTTTCACGCTGGTCTGGATCGGCCATCAACTCAGCAAACGCTTCCCGTAAAAGCACAATAACTTCATCGGTATTTTCGCGATACGCCACCCCATATTCACCAACATGGTAGGCAAACTCACGCATAAAGTTAGAGACGGTATCCACCGATGAAAATGGAATCATATGATAAGTACCGGACAAATCACGTAGGCCTAACGAGCGTATGGTAAGTTTTTCAGCCGTGCCGGTTATGCCACCTGCCGTCACAATATCGCCGGCATTAATGGCATTTTCCATTTGAATAAACACGCCAGTAATCACGTCTTGTACCAGTTTCTGTGCACCAAAACCGATTGCCAAGCCCAATACACCAGCACCAGCCAGTAATGGTCCGATGTTAACGCCAATCTCGGCCAATACAATCATCACAGTCATGATAATTAAGGCAATGGCTGCAGCATTACGGAAGATAGTGAGTAATGTCTTTGCTCTAGCCGTTGGTAACCGACTTTCATCATTAGGGTTAAGGCGATGCTCAATCCAGCTGGCTAACCCTATCCAGATAGCCATAGCAGCTAATAATATTGCAGCCACACTGATGAAAGTGCCAATAGTATGAATACCTGCTTCAGACGCTAACCAAGCTGAAAGGCTAAAAATTCCCCAGGCATCCAAAATCACCGCAGCAACCATAATGACCAGTAAAATCCGTAAGGTTTTATAGATATTGGGCACAAACCCATTGACCCGCTGTTCAAGCATCGGAAAGCGCGAGCGCAAATCCTCTGAAACATGTACAGGACGACCAATGGTTTTGGTCAGTAATTTAGCTACTAAGCCGCCAATTACCAAGGCCAAGATAGTCTGAAACGTTGCTTTGAGCATCATCGGCAAGGCATCTTCTGGTCTTAATAATAATGCAACCGCTAAGACCGCAAAATAAACAATACCCAGCACATGCCAGCTACGCGCCAAGATACCCAAACTCACTCTAGAGAAACTAAAGGTGGCCTGCTGGGCATGGAATAACAAACGCTGTTTTACCAGAACACGGTTTTGCATGATTACCACGACCGCGTATATAAACGCACTTAACACCACCAAAACACTGACCAATTGGCCAACCACTGGATTGATATTTAGATTAACTAATGGCACCACCAGCAACATTCCGTAACCAATATAGTTGGTTAACCGCACTAACCAAATGTGCCAGTAAGTTGCACTCTCAGCAGAGATTGGTAATAAGCGTAAAGCATCATCACGTCCAGCAAATACCGTGCGTAATATCACTTTAAATATTTCAATCGCCAAAAAGGCATTCAGGAATAACGATTGACTGACATTCATCTCACCGTTGCTGCCAATGGCAAATAATGCCACGACATAACCTGCCACCCACGCTAAAACTACCGTGAGTAAATCAATAACTGCAGCTAGTAAAATCGCACTGAATTTTCGAATAACGGGGTAATCGCCATCTGATTCAGCCCAGTCGTTGGCTCGGCTAAAAGCATGTCGCGCCAAACTTCGCAGCACATAAAACATTAATAAAGTGGCAGCTATCACCACGAGCAAGAAGAAGATTTCATCGAGCATTTTCTGCCAATCGAAGGCAGAACCTTCACCAGAACCTATTGCAGATAAGGCGGCAAAACCTGTACCGATGGTGGAAACTATTTCCTGCGCGACCGTTTGAGTTTTATTGGCAATTTGCCGAGCGAAAGAAGGTTTTGCTTCCATGTCAGCTATATCAGCCTCTTCATTGAGTGCACCAGCTGCTTTGGCTAAATCACGTAATTCCGTAATCAGTTTGTCGCGTGCTTGTTCATTTTCAAGCGTATCGGCAAGTGCCGAATAATGGGTTTCGTTAGTAGATGGATCGACAGGTTCTGCCCAGACGGTTCCGTTCAAACTGAAAGCTAACAACAATGCTATCAGAAAGCCCGAAGTAAATTTCCATTGCATATCAAAAATCCACACGATGCAGAGTTCTCCTTTTTTGATTATTTTTCAATTGATTGCCAGCCAAACAAGGCCAAGGACTAATGGGGGTATAACGCTTAAATTATGTTTCAGCTAAGGTCCCAATCCGTGTATCGGGCAAGCTGACTGTTACAGTGTTCCTTTTAGGGACTCTAACAGGCTAAAAGGGTTCATTGCAAAACTGAGACAATTTGCAGATCGCCTTTTTCGTTCACTTCCACGATGACCCCTTCACCCGATGAGGTGAATTGGTTTAAAAGCCCGGATATATTGACCTGATGCGTAATATATATACGTGGTTTATCCGTTTCGTTCTGCACAATATGGGCCTGCCAATCTTGCAGAAACTGAGCTTTTAGATGACGATTGGATGTATGAAAAAACGAATTCAATGCTGTCAACTTTTGGGGTGGACCAAAGCCCAATAACTCTGCCGTTTCCAGACAACGACACCATTCACTGGAGAAAACATCAGCCTCCTCAATGCCTAACGCACGAAGTTTCTCTCCCATCTCTAAGGCTTGTTGTCGGCCTTGTTCAGATAAATTGCGTTGTGTCTGGCAATTAGTTAGTTCAAATTCCGCAGGATCCCCAACTCCGGGAGCAAGTGCGTGACGAAAAATAATTATCTGCTCAGCCACCGCCAGCACTGGAAGTAATGTAAACACCAGAAAAATTAACCGCTGATACGTCTTCAACATGCTTCTGTATACCTTTGTATTCACTTAGCAATTGAGATTGATGCTGAATATCAGTAAGTTTTACCAATCTCATAGCTATGATTCCAATCAAATACAAACAGTTCATTAGATTGATAATGACTGATGCTCCGGAGCCAATATGCCCAGCAAATCTATGTCTAGAAAAATCACACTGCTATTACAGTTCCTCTTGTTTTTGGGGCTGGCTGGAGCAGTCTGGGAGCAACAATGGCTTAACGTGGCGGTTACCACTGGCATAATTATTCTCACCTTATTTCCAATCCTTCTGGCCCGAAAATTCAATGTGCACGTGCCTTCAGTGTTTCAACTAATGGCAATCGGATTTATCTTTGCATCGATTTTCTTGGGTGAAGTTCACGGGTATTACACCAAATTCTGGTGGTGGGATATTGCGCTGCATACCACTTCAGGATTTTTGTTAGGAATAACTGGCTTTTTGCTGGTGTATTTAATGAACGAAAATGACAGCTTACATATGCAGATGCAGCCTGGATTTGTAGCGGTTTTTGCGTTTATGTTTGCTGTTGGCATGGGCGCTTTGTGGGAAATATTTGAATTTTCAATGGATCAAATTTTCGGCACAAATATGCAAAAACCCATGTTTGGAGATCATTCAGGCCTCACGGATACCATGTACGATTTAATTGTCGATGCGATTGGCGCATTGATTATTTCGATACTAGGCTACGGTTATTTAAAAAAAGCTCAAGCCAAATCCTTCCTCGAACGCTGGATCTGGGCATTTATTGTGAAAAACCCAAGGTTGTTTAACAAACATAAAAAAGCTTCGAACAAATCTAAACTGCCATAAAGGCTTTTACCAGCTTGTGTCATCTTCCCTAACAAATCAGGATTAACTCTGATGTGCTTTTACGCGAGTCACTCTAGTATGCCCATTGGTTGCTGATATTCAGCAGCATTTTATCTGGAGTGTATATGTTGAAGCGGCCCTTAGTTTTATCACCAATATTATTAAGTTTAGTGTTAATGCTGTCGCTCAGCGCATGCGATCAAACTGATGATATCCCGCAAATGGATGTTGCTCCCGTGGTAGATGCATCGGAAATCCCGTTGTGGTTAGATGGACAAGTGGAAATGTCCCCACAAGAATGGTTGGTGAAACGTAGCCGTGCTGAAGTCGTAGATGAACAAGCAGAAATAGAACGCACTGCAGCCTTATTAATAACCGCTGCCGACCGGTTTGATGAAAGTCATAGAATGATTGCCAATCGTGCAGCCCAGTTGGAGGATATGCTGCTTGAGCATCGCATTAATGAAACAGCCGTTGACCTTATGGAATGGTTGACCAAACTGCCTACTCTACAGACCCCACATAGCTTCTCGGCACTTTGCCAGTACTACTACAATCTGCGCACTCAAGGCAAAACTGAAGATGAAATTATTCAAAATCTGCTGCGTATCTAATTCAAAACACCGATAAACCTAATACTGATCAATTTGGCAGAGTGTTAAAACACCTGCCCAACAGCATTTAGAATAATTTGTGCAAATTCGCTTGCAAAGTAATGCTGTTCTATAATTTCCATGGCTCTACAAATCAGTAACTTCGGAAAGTGTCCCCCTCCTTGCAATTCTTACAGCCGGAATTTATGTCTACTCCTCAAGCAAACAATTATTTCAGTTTGATTCGCAACCAATTTGGCTTGCTAGCTATTGGCTTTGTCGCACTCTTTACCGGCAACCTGGGCCAGAGTTTTTTTATCGGTTTGTTTCAAGCAGATATTGCCAACTCATTAAATTTATCTACAGGCGAATTTGGTGCTGTATATGCCTCACTGACCATGGCGAGTGGATTTTTGGTATTACATTACGGCCAGAAATTGGATTGGATCGCCCCACGTCGCTATGCCTTATTAGTACTCACAGCCTTACTTACCGGCGTTATTTTATTGACTACTTCGCCTTGGTTAATTCCAGCCGTTATAGGCTTGGGTTTAGTTCGATTATGCGGTCAGGGTTTGATGACTCATTTTGGCAGCACTTTGGCCGGGCGCGAATTCACCCTTAATCGTGGCCGGGCTCTGGGATTAGTAAGCCTAGGTATGCCGTTGGGTGAAATTATCTTAGCGCCAATAATTGCTTTGCTGATTGGTTGGTTGAGTTGGCAGCAAATCTGGTGGGCAGTAGCTTCGGTTATATTTCTAATTTGGTTATTATTATTGTTTATGGCGCCCTGGCCTGAGGCACCGGAAATCAAGCGAGACAGTAGCGGTAACAAAATTAAAGGGCCGAACCCGATGCTGGAAAAAAGGTTCTGGCTGATTATTCCACTGACCATGGCTTTGCCCGTCACGCTGACTGGTATTTTTATTTTCCAGGCACAAATGACGATGGATTTAAATGCCACCACGACGGCCTATGCGCTGGGTTTAACGGCGATGGGCATTGCCCGCTTCCCTGGTTCTTTATTAGGTGGTCGCTGGGTCGATGAATGGGGAGTGGCATTGCTGGCAAGACTATATTTAATTCCTTTTGCGTTATCGATAATACTGGCGGTTTTCATCGGCGGCAATGCTGGCATTCTGATTTTAATGATTGGCGCCGGTATTTCCCTTGGCATGTCTTCGCCAGTGGTGGATAGCTTACTGGTGACTCTATGGGGAAGAGAGAATTTGGGCCGGGTACGCAGTGTCAAATCAGCTTTTATGGTGTTTTCAACGGGTCTGGCACCTGCAGTTTTAGGTTTTTTAATTGATGGTGGTGTCCAATTTGAAGCCATCCTGATGGGTATGCTGGTATTTATGGCTATTGGCTGGTGCTTGGCTTTGGCACCAATTCGCGAAGCAGAGAAAGCTTTCAGCGATGCTGCAAATTAAAATTAAAGTCCATATTTAAAGAGCCGCTAACCTTAGCGTAGTTCCAATTTAGGACAAGAATATGGCTATTAATACTGCCCCATTTGGGCAAACCGTAAGCTCGATGGCAAAGGATCCCGTCAATAAACAGGATGCCCCCTTTGGCCAACAAATTTCTGTAATGGCACAGGAAAAAAAGTTTTCTGTTTCTGATTCCAATAGCGAACTGAATCTGTCGATTCTAAAAGTGTCGTTCAACATCAGTGAAGGTAATGGCGATGGTGCGATGGCATTGCTTTACAAAACGGCTTTGGAAGGTATCAATGATTCTTTAAAAGCTGAGTTTGGTGATAACGCTATTCAAAAAGCCTACGATCAAGGTATAGATGTATCACCGGAAGCCACATCGGAACGTATCGTGCAGATGAGTACCGCATTTTTTGATGCTTATTACAGTACCCGTCAAGATATGCCTTTAGACGAAGCACTGGAATCATTTGTGAAAGTGATTGGTGGTGGAATTGATCAAGGGTTTAAAGAAGCCCGCGATATTCTTGGCGGATTGAACGTACTTGAAGGTGATATTGCCAGTAATATTGATAAAACCTACGATCTAGTTCAGCAAGGTTTACAGTCCTTCTTACAAAATTATCAAGCTTCTCAAGAAGCTTAAAATAATGCTTTTTCGCCACCCGTTCGGGTGGCGATTTATTTGTTTGTAATATTAACTATTTCTATCCTGATTTCTCCCTCCCTCCTTGAGTTCTAGCTGATACTCGCCATACTCTGTTTTAATACGCATTCGGGATTACGCATGTCCCCGAATCATCCAGTGACTCAGTTATAGGAGAGCAGCATGGATAAGACACTCGTCATCGGCGCCAACGGTCAAATTGGCAAATTATTAATTCAAATGATGATTGAGCAGAAAATGCCAGTCAAAGCCATGATCCGCAAAGCAGATCAAGCTACCGAATTTGAAAAGATGGGCGCTGAAATAGTGATAGCTGATCTAGAAGCCGATTTACCAGATCAAGCATTTGCAGATTGTGACAAGGTTGTATTTACAGCCGGTTCAGGTGGTAAAACCGGTGCCGATAAAACCATCCTGGTGGATTTATGGGGTGCCTGTAAAGCTATCGACAAGGCAAAACAACATAACATTATGCAATTTGTTATGGTCAGCTCCCGCGATGCAGGCGATCCCGAACATGGCACGCCAGCCATCAAGCATTACAACATCTGCAAACATTTCGCCGATAAACACCTTATCGAAAGCCATCTGCCCTATACCATTCTGCGCCCCGGCAGATTAACCGATGGACCGCTAACCGGCACAATCACCACCTCTCGCCCAACAGATCAAGAACAACAATTTATATCCCGTGCCGATGTTGCAGCCTGCATTTTGCAATGCCTGGATCATTCAGAAACTGTTAATCAGATTGAAGAGTTATACCAGGGTGATATGCCGATTCAACAAGCTTTTATAAAATCAGTGAAAGGTCGGTTGGGTTAATTAAAACCCGCTTTCAAGTTCGTATATGAAACCCTTGCTCGATCAAATTTATCACACAGAATCACGTCAGATTCTGAGCACATTAATTCGCTTGTTGGGTGATTTTGATCTGGCTGAAGAAGCCATGCACGAAGCATTTACTATTGCTCTTCAGAAATGGGAAATCGATGGCGTTCCCGGTAATCCGCGTGCTTGGCTAATATCCACTGCCCGTTTTAAAGCCATTGATCAAATACGCCGACAGGCCCGTTTTGATTATTCCCTTGATACCATTAATGATGAACTTGCCGCAGAAGATACCTTGCTGGATGAGCAGCAGATTGAAGATGATCAATTACGACTGATATTTACCTGCTGTCATCCGGCATTGGCCGAAGAAGCACGACTGGCACTCACATTACGGGAAATCTGTGGCATGACTACCGAGGAAGTCGCCCGGGCTTTTCTGCAGAAACCAACTACCATTGCCCAACGAATTGTCCGCGCCAAAAACAAAATACGTGAAGCCGGTATTCCTTATGAAGTACCTGATGCAGACCAGTTAGCCGAACGTCTGCAGTCCGTATTACAGGTCATCTATCTGATCTTTAATGAAGGTTATTCTGCCAGCAATGGCGAATTATTGGTCAAACACGATTTAGCCAGTGAAGCCATTCGTCTTGGCAGGTTATTAGCGCAGTTATTACCTGAACCGGAAGTACATGGTTTGCTGGCATTAATGCTGTTACAGGATTCACGTCGCTATGCCCGGGTCGATAGCAACGGTGAGTTGATTACTCTGGAAGATCAGGATCGGCGTCTGTGGGACCAGCAGCAGATTCAGCAAGGTTGTGAACTGGTTATTCAGACATTACAAACTCAGCGTTTTGGCCCCTTTACCCTACAAGCCGCTATCGCTGCGGTGCATGCAGAGGCCACCTCTTTTAAGCAGACCGATTGGCAACAGATCGTAGGACTGTATGACGCACTGATGCAGTTTGTCGACTCACCTGTTATCCGCTTAAATCGGGCTGTAGCAATCGCAATGCTGCACGGTCCCGAAGCAGGCTTAGTGATAATTGAGCAATTACTGGTTCAAGGCGAACTAAATAACTATCACCTGATTTATGCAGCCAAGGCGGATCTATGTCGCCGTTTGCAGGACTTCAATACTGCTCGCCTTTGTTACATGCAGGCAATGGCATTAACCCAACAGGGACCTGAACAACGTTTTTTACAAAAACGTTTAGATGAATTACCTCTGTTGTCTAAATAAATTTAACACCCCATTCATCTTTGCAAAAAAAATCACTTGCTGTCGATTTCACTGTTTTTCATTCGACTAGACAATAAGGCCACTCTTCTAGGCCTTTTTAAAAGGAGAAATATATGAATGCTAAAACTGAAGTTGAACAACGTTTAGAGAACTGGAAACAAGCTGTGATTAGTCAGGATATTGAACAAATAACGCCATTTTATGCTGAAGATATTCGGTCATTTGATGCGATTTCCGAGTTGCAGTTTAACGGTCGCAAACAATATGAGGCACATTGGCAGCGTTGCCTGCAGATGTGCAAGATGACTCAGTTTGAAATCGGCCAGCTTGATATCAAGGTTGATGGAAATCTGGCGGTATGTTTTTTCCTTAATCAATGTGGCGGTATTGATGAAAAAACCGGTGAAGAACAGGTTGGTTGGGTTCGTGGCACTCAGGTGTATCAAAAACATGACAGCCAATGGTTGATTATCCACGAACATTTTTCTTTGCCTTTTGATATGGCAACAGGTTCAGCGTTGTTTCAGCTTACCCCTGAAACTGAATCTGCCTGGTAAGGAGCACACAATGAAATTCATGATTTTACGTAAAGCCGACGCCGATACTGAAAAAGGTGTAATGCCCAGTGAACAATTATTATCAGCCATGGGTGACTACAATATGCAAATGGCTCAGGCCGGAATATTAAGAACAGGTGAAGGCTTGAAACCCACCCGTGATGGGGCCCGCATTAAACTTCAGCAAGGTAAGCCAATTATTACTGATGGCCCGTTTACTGAAACCAAAGAATTATTAGCTGGTTACACCATTATTGAGGTCAACTCCAAACAGGAAGCTCTGGATTGGGCCACACGCTGGCCAGCTGAAGATGCCGATGGCAATGTTGAACTGGAACTCAGACAGCTTTACGAATTAAGTGATTTTGCGGATGGTCCGGGTTTGCAAAAACATATCGAACTTGATCAAAAAATACGCAAACAACCGCTTTCCAACAGCTCTTATTTATTATTTGATGGTAACTGCCGTGAGGCTTTTGCGTTTTATGCGGAGGTATTAGGTGGCGATATTGTCATGATGATGACCGGAGGCGAATCACCGATGGCGGATGAAATGCCTGCAGAGTTCGCTGACAAGATCATGCATGTCTCTCTTCAGGTAGGCAATTGGATGTTAATGGGATCGGATTGTCCGTCTGGCATGTTTGAAAAACCACAAGGTTTTCATGTACAGATTGCTTTTGAAGATGAGCAACAGGCTGAAACCACTTTTAATCAATTGGCCGAAGGTGGCAGTGTACAGATGCCGTTTGAACCCACATTTTGGGCCAAGCGGTTTGGCATAGTGGTGGATCGGTTTGGTACGCCATGGATGATTAATTGTGGTCAATGTACGCTCTGATTATCTTTCAGAGCCAAGGGCTTGTTGATCTTTCATCTCCCCTCTGTTTTGAGCTGAAAAAGCGTCAATCAAGGCACGAGGAGCGCTTTTTAGTTGTTCTAAATAAGTGACGAGCAACGCAGAGTGGTGCTTTTTCAGTCACAACCCGAAGGGCTGGGACTATTTTTGCGCCCGCCTGCGTTGTCAATCACTTATGTAGGAAGGCTACACTGCGTTCTTTCCGCCTTGTCGGACACAAAAATAGCCTCCAGCAGTGGTGGAGATGAAAGATCAACAAGCCCTAGGAAACAATCAAAAAACCATCGGGAGACTGAAATGAAATATCTGGCTTTGGTGTATTACCAGGAACAAATAATGAATCAAATGTCCCAGCAGGAATGGGACAACCTGAATCAGGAATGCATGGCCTGTGGTGAAAAACTGCAAAGCAGTGGCCATATGCTGGATGGTTCAGCGTTGCAATCGGTCGAAACGGCTACTACTGTTCGCGTCCGCAACGGCAAAGTGACGGTGACAGATGGGCCTTTTGCCGAAACCAAAGAACAACTGGCCGGGTTTTATTTGCTGGAAGCGCGCGATATTAATGAAGCAATTCAACTGGCGGGTAATATTCCACCAGCACGTTACGGCAGTATTGAAATCCGTCCTGTGCGTGAATTGCAAGCCGAACAAAACAGCAGTGGTGGTCAAGGTAGATAGGGGGTGTTTTATCTTTCCGTATTTAACAGTGAATAAGTTGACCAGCATTATTACTTTGCTGGTTCTGGGCCTGAAGGTTGAGCAATGAACAAGCTGAATATTGCCGAATTAGAACAAGTTTATGAGAAAACTAAATAACTTTTTATCTCTTGATAACTGATAAAAAGTTATTTTTTTGAATAACACTATGACTCTTTAAAACGCCATTTCTGAGCAAAAAAACGGCTACTGGCGTACCATATCGCGCTATGCCAACACAGAGCTGGCTTTTTGATTGAGGTTTGAAATGAGCGATTTACCTAATTGTCCGAAGTGTGATTCCGAATATACCTACAAAGATGGCAGTATTTTGATTTGCCCGGAATGCTCATATGAATGGTCGGCTGATACGGCGACTGATAATAGTGAAAACTCAGATGGTATTCGCGATGCCAATGGTAATGTTTTGCAGGATGGTGATACCGTAACAGTTATTAAGGATCTGAAAGTAAAAGGTTCTTCACTGGTGGTCAAAGTCGGCACCAAGGTCAAAAATATCCGTCTAGTAGACGGCGATCATGATATTGACTGTAAAATCGATGGCATTGGTGCGATGAAACTTAAATCTCAATTTGTGAAAAAAGTCTGACGTCTCACAGCATCTGAGGTACAAAAAGGGCTCTAATACGAGCCCTTTTTTGTGGATGGTTTATTTGTCTGCTATTTTTTTCATATTTTCATTAATTTTGAATAGCACGATCAATAATTCACACCAAATACGCGCGCCGACGGCACCAGCCAGCATGGTAAAGATTCCCATAAGAAAACTACCAATACCACCAGCGAACATCATACCTAGGCCTGAAACCAGCGCAGCACCTAATAGTAACCAGTAAACCAGAGTAATGATTTTCGGCGTTAACATCGAATCAAAAAACAGAATATCTCTCACTTCTTTCTCTCCTAGATTAATCAGTGGATGGCAGTATTACGGCTTTTTTATCATTCATTTCCACCACTGTTGACGGAGATGAATGATCAACAAGCCCTAGTTAACCAACATCCATTTCAGTTTTTTACATTATGGCAATAAATGAACATCGTTTTTAATTAAAGGTCTTTTCAACAGAAGTGTATTTACCATCATTCTATTGATGCCAAACATATCTATTACCAATGCGTATAATGCCCTTTTACGCATTGTATTTCTTGACCGTCGTCACGGAAAATCGAATTGAAACCTATAATCACGCTCAATAAAATGCCAGTTGACATTGCGCCAGCGTCACCGGAGAGCCGTATATCTTTAAGAAGAATGCGTGCTTGTCATGAGTGTGATTGGGTGGTGGTGTTACCTGCATTACGTCCGGGTGAGCATGCTACCTGTCCACGTTGCGGGCATATCTTAGTTAGACGACATTTCCGTCCAGCTCAGCGCAGCATGGCATTAGCTATTAGTTCATTAATTGCGTTGATCTTGGCAATCTCATTTCCTTTTGTCAGCTTTGAAGCCCGAGGCATCAGCAATAATATTGAGCTGACTCAAACTGCGACCAGCATGATTAGTTTTCATCAGCCCTTGGTCGCCCTCATTGTGGCACTGACTATTATTGTATTGCCGGCAGTTTATCTATTAGGGGTCATTTGGCTGCAATTTGGTTTGCTCAGGGCAGATCCCTTTCCATTTAGTCGTGGTATTGCTCGTTCGTTATCACATATGCATCCGTGGATGATGGCGGATGTATTTATCATTGCCGCGTTAGTCAGTTTGATAAAAATCGCTGGCATGGCACAGATTGAATTAGGCGCATCGTTTTGGGCTTTTTGTGCCTTTGCAGTTTTGTTATTAATGACCACTCGTTCTATTGATTCCGATTGGATGTGGTTTTCACTCGCTGGCGAACCTCAGGCTCCAAAAGGCATTCGCACTGGCGAAACTGCTTCGCTGCAAGGTTTGGCCGGTTGCTCAACGTGTGGGTTGATTAATGAATTATCCGATTCCGGTCATGGCCATTGCCGCCGTTGCGGCGAACCACTTCATATAAGGCTACCGCATAGTCTGCAGCGAACCTGGGCCTTATTAGGTGCAGCAATTATTATGTATATTCCGGCCAATGCTTATCCGATCATGACAACGACGGTTTTGGGACAAAGTAAGCCGGCAACGATTATTGGTGGCATTATTGATTTATGGCAAAAAGGCTCCTGGCCGATTGCAGCTGTGATCTTTTTCGCCAGTATTTTAGTTCCTGTATGCAAAATGCTGGCGTTGATCTGGTTGTCCTATGTCGTGCGTAAAAGCAGTGATCTGAGTGCCAACAATCGAACTAATTTATATCGGGTCACTGAATTTATTGGCCGCTGGTCCATGGTAGATTTATTTGTAGTCGCTATACTGGTGGCATTAATCCGAGCAGGAAATTTAATGTCAATCACACCAGGTCCAGCAGCATTGGCATTTGGTACTGTGGTCATTTTAACCATGTTAGCCGCGATGACATTTGATCCACGTCTGATTTGGGACGCTCCCGAAACAGGCACAAAACAGCACCCCAAGGAAACTGTGAATGAGTGATTCACCTGTCACTAACGAAGAAAACGTGACCGATCAACATCGAGCTAAGTCGAGCAGACAATCTCGGCTTTCACCGATCTGGATTGTCCCGATTGTCGCGGTGATGATTGGCCTATGGCTGATTTATGATAACTACAGTCGTATTGGACCCAGGATTACCTTAACCATGGCCAATGCCGAGGGTATCGAAGCCGGCAAAACCATGATCAAAACACGTAATGTGGATATTGGTCAGGTCGAACAAGTCCGTTTATCCGATGATTTAACGCATACCTTAATTATCGCCCGTATTAACCCCGAAGCCGAACCGATGCTGGTCGATGATTCTCGCTTCTGGGTTGTGAAACCGCGTATTGGTCGTGAAGGGATCAGTGGATTGAATACCGTACTATCCGGTGCGTATATTCAATTGCAGCCAGGTGATAGTAATATCGAAGAACGCGAATTTGAGGTATTGGAACAACCGCCTATTTCAACTTTGGGCGTGCAAGGCTTACGTATAAGCCTCATCAGTCAACTCGGTAACTCTCTACGTGTTGGTGATCCCGTCACCTATCAGGGATTCAATGTAGGTCGGGTTGAAAGCGCTGAATTTGATAGCGAAAAGCGTGAAATGCTTCACCAGTTATTTATTGAAAGTCCTTATGATGTGTTGGTCACTGAAGGCACCCGTTTCTGGTCGGCTAGTGGAGTTGATTTAAAACTCGATTCCGAAGGTTTTAAGGTCAACATAGCCTCATTAGAAGCCTTGTTGGGGGGAGGTGTGACCTTTGGTGTACTAGAAGATTTACCGGTCGGTTCCCCAGCTCAAGCTGACAGCGTTTATACATTATATGGCGATGAAGAAAGCGCCCGTCAGGAAGCATATACCCACTATCTGGAATATGTGTTGTTGATCGAAGATACGGTTCGCGGGCTTTCCAAAGGCGCACCGGTTGAGTTTCGTGGCATTCGTATTGGTACCGTCTCCAGTGTGCCGTGGAAATTCACCTCACCTGAGCGTAATGCTCAGAGTGGCTTTGCGATTCCTGTTTTAATTCGTCTGGAACCTCAACGGTTGGGTGGTACTGAAAAAGTTGATATCGAAGAATGGAGAGCACGTTTTGACCGTATGCTCAATGCCGGATTAAGAGCCACACTCAAATCTGGTAATCTGCTGACCGGTTCATTATTTGTTGATCTTAATTTTCAGCGTGATGATACCTATGAGTTCGTTGCCAGAACATTTGAAGGCCATCAGGTTCTGCCAACCAGTTCAACAGGCTTGGCGCAAATCGAACTGAAGGTCTCGAATTTGCTGGATAAACTCAATCAATTGGAAGTTGAGCCGATTTTAACCGGCATGGATCGTAATCTGGAAAGCTCGGAAACCATGTTGAACGAAATCAGAGAGTTAACCGCCAGCATTCAAACCTTGGTCAATGCTTCTGAAACGCAGCAGATCCCTGAAAACATTAATCAGACACTGAGCGAAATTAGAGCCACTTTACAGGGGCTGTCGCCGGATTCGTCTGCTTATAAAGAAATGACAGGCACCCTACAACGTTTGGAAAAACTGCTACGTGACCTTCAGCCAGTCGCACGTACCTTGGGAGAACAACCCAATGCACTGATTTTTGATCGTCGTGACAGCAGCGATCCTTTACCCAGAGCCCCTACTGAATAATCAGGATCATCTATGTTCATAACCTTCAATAAATCGTTTGTTGGCTTTCTGCTGGTATTTAGTTTGGTCGCTTGTGCCACCAAGCCGGTCAATACCCAACGATATACTCTGCCTGATAACACGCAAACCACATCCCAAGTTTCAGCCGATGCTGAACAGGTGTTAGTTATTGGCTCGATTGGCCTGACGGAGTTTCTCGACAGTGACCGCATTGTGCAACAACTGGATGATATTACCCTGCACCAAGCTCGGGATAATCTTTGGGCCGAAAATCTCGCTCAGCAAATACGTCGTGGCCTACGCAGTCGTTTGAGCTCAAAACTCCCAAATATTTTGGTGGTATCTGATAGTCGGGGGTTGAAACAGGATGCATGGAACTTACAGCTGGATATTGAGCAATTTCAGGGGCATTTTAATGGCAATGCTTTGACCAGTGGACAATGGCAACTGCAGGACAGTCAAGGCAATCTGATAGCAATTAAGTCCTTCAATATTGAAACCACATTAATCACAGATGGTTATCCGGCTCTGGTGCGCGCATTGGGCAATAATCTGGATAAGCTTGCTGAACAATTAGCCAGCCAAATTCACAGTGCTAAATGAGTTTTAAGCAACACTGACCATGTTGCTCATTTACGGATAAGTATTGGCATTGACAGTTAACCGCCATTAATAAATAATGATAACCATTCTCATTACTATTTATGGAGTAACCTTTTGTCTGACCGCTTCTATGAGTCCGATCCGGTGGCCGCACTGTATCAAGAACATCGAAGCTGGCTGCATCGTTGGTTAAAACGCAAACTTGATTGTGATGAACAAGCATTAGATCTGATCCAAAGTACATTTGTACGCGTGTTACTCAAACGTGATGAACTCTCTCAGTTACGAGAGCCCAGAGCTTATCTCACTACCATTGCCCATGGTCTGGTCAATGATTTCTGGCGACGTCAAAAACTGGAACGCGCCTACCTTGAAGCGCTGGCTACTCTACCTGAAGCCTCCTACCCCTCGGAAGAGCAACGTGCCGAAGCAATCGAAACCTTGCTACAAATCGATTTAATGTTGGATAAGTTGTCTCCACCAGTACGTCAGGCATTTTTATTATCACAGCTTGATGGACAAACCTATAAACAGATAAGCATAAAGCTCGAAGTCTCTGAAAGAACAATAAAAAACTATATGGCACAGGCTATGCTGCAGTGCTTACAAATCGTCAATCTTTCAACAGAATGATGAATAAAAACGCCGTATCCACGATTGATAACACCATTTTAATGCAAGCTGCAGATTGGTTTTCCATATTACAATCTGGTGATGTCAGCAAAGATGAAGAAGATCTGTGGCTGGAATGGCTAACGGCCAATACACTACATCAGCAGGCATGGGTGCAAGTTGAACAGGTTTCTGGTTCATTTCAAAAATTAAAAAACCGACCAGATAGCTATGCAGCAAGAAAGCTGTTAACCCAAAAAGAACATAAACAATCTTCCACCTCCATCATTCAGAATCTGTTTATCTTTTGTTTGTTATGCATTGTTGGTGGTTTTGGTTGGCTTCAGTTCACTCCTCAACAAATCATTTATTCAGAAAAAAACTTTCAATCAGCCATAGGCGATACACAAACCATTACGCTAAGTGATGGCACTATCGTGGTGCTAAACACCAACACACAGATTAGAACAATTTACAGTGAAAAACTGCGAAGAATTGTTTTGACCTCAGGTGAAATTATGGTCAGTTCTGCTCCAGATAATATCCAACCTGCAAGGCCACTGGTGGTCGATACAGATAACGGACGGCTTACCCCAATCGGTACCCGATTTAATGTACGGCATATTGATCAAACCACCGAATTGAACGTATTTGAAGGCGCAGTAAGAATCCAGCCAAATCATACAAATTCAATGGCTATTGTCATGTCTGGTCGACAAGGGCGGTTTGATAAACAGCAGATTTTTGACTCTAACCTTGAGGCAGATAATAGTCGCCAGTCCTGGACCCGGGGCATCTTACTCGCAGATAATCTGCCTTTATGTGAGTTTGTTTCCGAACTGAATCGTTATCGACAAAGCACGATTATCTGCTCTCCTGACATCAGCCATTTCAAACTTGTCGGTGCTTATCCGTTAACCGATACCGAGCAGATCCTTGATGCTGTTGAGTCCTCGCTACCTATTCGTTTCTGGCAGGTCAATGAAAAAATTTGGCGAGTAGATATGCGCCGTTAATTATTTTCAGGTTAATTTATACATTAAAAACAAATACTTGAGACAATATTAAGATAAATCTACAAAAAAACTTATAAAACGCTTTCCCTTTTTTATGAGCTGTCCGGCGTTACTCATGAATACATCTTTTATTACTGAATACACGGATAATTTCATGACTAAAACTGCAAAGCTTTGTCCAGCAAATCGACACCTGTTTAGCCGCTGGTTGCTCATTTTAACGCTATTGGGGTTTTCAGCATTCAGCTACGCTGAAACAAAATCCTACAATATTCCTGCCGGCCCCCTATCCACTGCTCTTAGTACGTTTGCTGCTGAAGCAGGCATTTTGCTCTCAGCTGATGCACAGCTAACTCAGGATAAACAAAGCCAAGGACTGAGAGGTGAGTTCACACCTGAATCAGGTCTGCAGGAATTATTGAAAAATACTGATATCACGTTCATTGTTGACAACAATAAGTACGTGCTGCAGCCGACTCGCGACGCCGTAGCAGTGTCCTCATCTGAGCCAACGTCTGTCAGCGACAACAATGTCCATCAATTAGGCGCTTTATCAGTCATTGGCACCCCCCAATCACGATATGAAAGCCGCTATGCTGATACCGCAATGAAACTGCCCAAAAGCTTGGACAAAGTATCGCGGAGTATTGATGTGATTCCAGAACAGCTTATGCTTGACCAACAAGCGCGTGAAATGGCAGATGTGTTTCGTTTTTCACCTAATATGGCCGTTGCAGATGGTTACGGTGGCACACGTGAGCATACATTGATCCGCGGTTTTGCCCGTAATGATAATGTTTACCGTAACGGCGTGCCATCAGGGAATGCCAGCCGAGTAGATCCGGCAACAATCGATAATGTGCAGATCATTAAAGGCCCCGTGGCAGATATCGGCCGTATGTCTCCTGGCGGCCTCGTTAATATTGAAACCAAACAACCTCAGTTTTATCAACAACGTTCGATAACAACTACCTTTGATGAACACGGTCAGCGTCGTGGTGTAGTCGACCTCACCGGGCCGGTCGGAGACAGCGATAATCTGGCCTATCGCTTAACCGGGTCCATGGAAGATAGCGATACCTTCCGTGATACCACCGTCGATAGGCAGTTTCTCTCTTCGTCACTACTCTGGCAGGATGACTCAGGTTGGCTTGTCAGTCTGAACCATGAATACACCCGAGATCGCCGCGAAGTGGACCGTGGCCTGATTACCGTTCCAGTCGGTGATTCAAAACGCCAGATCGCGGATGTCTCACGTAGTACTCGATATGATGGCGATATCCCGAATGAGCGTGACTCCGAAGTGAATCATCTCGAGCTTAATATCAGCATTCCATTGGCCAATCCCGCCTGGAAAATTGACAACAAGCTCTTCTATAGTCAGGAAACCAGCGAGGATATTAGAGCCGAAGTCGCCGCTGTGGGGCCTGACTCCGGACTGGCTAATGACGTTTTGGCAAGGAGAGTGATAAGTAATCAAGATCAAGAAATTGAACATAGATTCGCTCGATCTCAGCTGATAGGTGATATCGATACCGCCTTACCGATACGAATAGCAACAGGGGTCGAATATCGTGAGTTCAGTCAGGAATGGAAAAACTTCGGTGGCAGCCCACAGATAGGAGGTACGGTTTATGATCCTGACTCATTCTCTCTTACCAATAATATTGACTCGCCAAGCAGTGCAAGTTTCAGTGAGACTACTGTCAAATCCCATGGCATCTTTTCGGCTTTGGATATATCACTGACAGATAGCCTCACTTTGGATATTGGTCTGAGATATGAACGCTTCCGCAATGATGCTGAAAAACAGAATCTTCTGACCGGCGTAACCACTGAGCTAGGTTCAGGTCGCAGTAATAAACTGACCAAAGGTGCCGGACTGGTCTGGGAAACCTTGCCGGGTCTAAACCTTTATGTGAGTTACGCTGATACTTTTGAACCGCAGAATATCTATTCTGGCGATGAACGCGTACTTCGCGCCGATCCCAGTGAAGGTAGACAGGTTGAAGCTGGCGTGAAGTGGAGTTCTAGTGATAACCGCTATTTCATCACCGGTGCCGTATTCGATTTACGTGAGGATAATGTCGTCGAATTTGTTAATGGTGAGCCCGTGTTGGCGGGTGGGATTAGCTCCAAAGGTGTTGAATTCACTATGACTGCTAACCCAATTGATGGTTTCAACCTCCGTGGCGCTGTTGGTATGCTTGATGCTGAGATTGATAGCACTGATGAAGCTACTGATGGTAACCGTCCCAGTAATGTGCCAAATACTACCGCAAGCTTGTGGGCAAGTTACGAATTCCAAAAACCTGAAAGTATGTATAGAGGCTTGGGCATTGGCAGTGGTATTAGCTATGCCAGCAATCGTTATGGCGATAATCAGCATAGCTACAAACTCGGTGACTATACCGTTGTCGATGCTGGAATCTGGTATTACCTACCCGTTGGTTACACTAACCAAATGCGTTTAGACCTAGGCATCAAGAACGTTACCGATGAAAAGTATTTTGTTGCATCCGGTGGTAACACCCGGATAAGCGTTGGTGCACCTAGAACCGTATTCGGTGGTGTAAGGCTGGAGTTTTAATATTTGTGTTAATAATTACAGCTAACTCAAATATACATCGCTGGATAACATTATTGCTACGCATCATAGCCGCCACAGTTGGCGGCTATGGCTTGGGAGTAACCCTATCTATCATTCTGGCAGCCGCAGTAACCTCTTCGGTGGCAGAGTCTGCATTAGCGGCAATGTTGATGAGTTTTGCCTGTTTCATCATAGTGCCACTGTGGGTGTTTCATCAAAAAAGTATTGGCAAAATCTATATTGGCTTGATAGCCGCCATTGCTTTGACTGGTTGTCTGGCATGGTTTTTAGTGGTCTGATGCGATGAAAACCAGCTTCCGTCAATCCATGTCAGGATTACATACCTGGACCGGGCTATTATTCGCCTGGCTACTCTATTTTATGTTTATTACCGGTACAGCCGGTTATTTCGATACGGAAATTGATCGCTGGATGCAGCCAGAATTGCCTGTTGCCGTTATGAATACCGATACCGGCGAATTTGTCAGTCAAGCACAAGATTTTCTGAGCGACAATGGCTTGCCAGCGGATAGATGGCTGATTGTCAGAGCACTTGACCGTAACGATCCCTATCCCAGAGTGTTATGGCAGCAGGATGGTGCCATTCATGGGGGCATGTTCAGTTCTGAAGACAATACTTTGCTCACAGCCAGAGAGACCGGCGGCGGTCAGCTGCTGTACCAGATGCATTGGCGTTTGCATTATATGTCACGCAACATCAGCGATATTGTGGTCGGCATCGCAACCATGTTTATGCTGCTGGCTCTGATAACCGGCATCATTATTCATAAAAAAATCTTTAAGGACTTTTTCACCTTTCGTCCGGCCAAGGGATCTCGTTCCTGGCTGGATTTGCATAATCTGAGTAGTGTGCTGTCACTGCCTTTCCAACTGATGATTACCTATTCCGGTCTGGTGTTTATGATGTTGGGTTATGTACCGGTGATTATCTCGGCGCATTATGGTTTTGCAGATGATGCACGCCAGCAATTCAATCAGGAGATATTTAGTTCTGCTGCAGAACTGAGTTCAAGCGGTCAAAAGGCTGAACTCACCGAGCTAAGTAAATTAGTAACCACGGCCGAAACAGTATTGGGCAAAGACCAGATTAGGCTGGTAGATATCCGAAATCCCGGTGACCAGAATGCAAGAGTCATCATCTCTGACAGCCATGCTTCCGGGCCTCTGCGCAGCAGCAATCGATTGATATTTGATGGGGTCACCGGTGAGCAACTGGAAATACGCCATGCTTATGAGACAAATGTAAAAGCTGTGCGTGATGTTTTATTGGGCTTGCACGAAGGACTATTTGCCGCTCCATTGTTACGCTGGCTGTATTTCTTTTCAGGTCTGCTGGGCGCAATGATGATTGCGACGGGTCTGGTTCTCTGGGGAAAGAAACGCCGTCAGAAGTTTGAAAAACAACGAAATACTGAACATCTGGGTCTGAAACTGGTTGAAAGACTCAATGTGGCCACCATCGTTGGTTTACCGATTGCTATTGCCTGCTACTTTTTGTCCAATCGCTTACTCCCGGTCGAATTAGCTCAACGCGCTGACTGGGAAGCACATGTCATGTTTATAAGCTGGGCTTTGATGTTTATTTATGCCGCCTGCCGACCTATTCATTCCGTTTGGCGCGGTCAGCTCTATCTTGCCACCGGATTATTTATCTCTGTGCCGCTGGTCAACATGATCACCTCTGACCGTCATTTAATCCACAGTTTGGAGGCTGGAGACTGGGTATTGGCCGGCTTTGATCTGACTATGTTCGGACTAGGCCTGGTTTTTGCGATTGCCGCACAACGCGTAAAAAACAGCCACAAAAAGAAGCTTATATCAAAGCCAACCAGACCCATCCAATCCCGTTTGCTCAAAGACAATAATCAATGACAACACTGTTTGCTACCCTAAGCTCAATATCGTTAGCCTTCGCCGGAATGACACGTGTAGCATTGAATATGGACCGTCATTACCGGCAATTACCAAAACAACATTCTAAGCGAATGAGATGGCGTTCACTCTATCCGCTCATTGCCAGCCTATTGCTTTCAGTCTCACTTACTGCCTCCATTATCAGTCATGGCGTGGGTAACGGACTGGTGTTATGGTTTGGCATCGTGACAATGACCACATTCGCTCTTGCGATGTTGTTAACTTACAGACCCGAAACAGTCATCAAACTTGGCTGGTTGGCTGTGCTGGTTGGCAGTATCTCAATGACTCTTTTTCTAATTGGATGATACCTCTGCAGAGGTATATCTACCTTTTCATTTCAGCGAATGGCATGCCAGTTTTATTTGATCCAGATTTGCTTAGCATTCACAAACTCACGGATCCCATGCGGTCCCAATTCCCGGCCATAACCTGAACCTTTGATGCCACCGCTAGGTAAACGAGGATCGGTTTTGACTATGCCGTTAATCGCGACTTGACCTGATTGCAGTTGCATCGCGAGATGGGTAGCTAACTCGGCATTCTTAGTCCAGATACTGGCACCTAAACCGTATTCCGTGTCATTGGCCATCTCCAGTGCGTGTTCGTGATCTTCTGCTTTAATCACCGCCATAATCGGACCAAAGGTTTCTTCACGAAACGCACACATAGTTGGTGTAACGTCAGTCAATAAAGTGACCGGATAGAAAAAACCGTTAGTATCGGGCAGTTCACCGCCCAAGAGACATTTGGCTCCTGCGGCTACTGTGTCTTCAACCTGCCGATGCAGATTCAATTGCAAATCTTTGCGAGCAATGGGGCCGATATCGGTATTGGGCTGCAGTGGATCACCCAATTGCAATTTGCTCAGTCGTGCTGAAAGTAATTCAACAAAATGATCATAAATTTCTGCTTCGACAATAATGCGTTTAGCGGCAATACAGGATTGACCGGCATTAATCACACGTGAAAGACAGACCACATCGGCTGCTGTTTCCAGATCTGCATCTGCCAGAATAATGCTTGGATCTGAACCACCCAATTCCAATACACAGGGCTTAATCTCACTGCCAGCAATTTCAGCGACTTTTCTGCCAGCGCCACCAGAACCGGTAAAGGAAACAGCCATAACCCGTGGATCACGAATTGCTAATTCCACTTCAGGGGTTTCCAGAGGCAGATTCACCATAATATTTTCCGGCGCACCAGCTTTTAAAAAGGCATTGGCAATCGCCTGAGCTGTTTGTGGAACATGCGGATCGTGTTTCATCACACAGGTATTACCTGCCATCAACGCCGGTGCCAGATAGCGAAATGCCAACCACAGTGGCGCATTCCACGGCAGGATACCCAGTAAAGTACCCAACGGTTGGTAACAAACATAACTGAGTGACGCATCCGATTCGATGGTATCTCGGCTCAGAAATTTTTCGGCATTATCGGCATAAAATTCTGCACAAAATGCCGCTTTTTCAACTTCCGGTACGCCTTCCTTGATGGGCTTACCCATTTCCAAGGCCATGAGTTGAGCCAGATCGTGTTTCTCAGCACGTAACTGTTTAGCTACCGCCTTTAATACCTCGCCTCGCTCCTCAAAACTTCGATCACTCCAATCAGCAAACGCGGCACTGGTATCACCAATTCGGGCATACATTTCATTTTTAGTAAGACAAGGAAAACTATCGATTTTTTCTCCGCTATACGGATTTGTTGCTGTTAGCATGTGAACCTCTTAAATTAACTAGCGGATTTCTGCGATCTCTCTATTTGTTTATCAGCTTTCGCTTCACTTTTTGGATTTTTATCAACAGAGATGAGCTTTTGTTTGCCCTGATCGGCTTTCACCACAAAATCCCTATCCATGGTGAAAAAGGATTCGCAGCCATCGTCAGTGATATGAATAGTGTCAGAAATCCCGCAGGTTTTATCACCATCAACACCCCACATCCACGGAATAATATGAAACGTCATGCCGGGCTTGAGTACAGCGGATTCACCTTGCTTGAGACTGACGATATAACCTTCATCCCAGCTGGGTGGAAAAGCGATACCAATTGAATAACCAGACCGTGTTACCAGCCGTGCACCAATATCGTTTTTGGTAATGATATTGCGGATCATATTATCGGCATCCGACACGGTCATTCCTGGCTGGAAATTGTTATGCACCGCATCCAAGGCCATTTTCATAATTTCCTGAGCCTTGTACATCGATGGACTAAGCTTTCCTAGAACTACAGTACGCATCATGGCCGTGTGATAACGCCGATAACAGCCGCCAACTTCCAGAAATACGTGTTCACCAGGTTGTACAATCCGTCCCTCCCAGGTGGCATGGCCAATCATGGTCCGTGGGCCGGAAGTCACATACGGCATAACAGCGGGCGGTTCACCACCAGCGCGAAACATCGCTGCACTGATCGCGGCGCCGATTTCATTCTCAGTGGCATCCGCCTGAACGGCATCAATACCAGCTTGCATACCCGCTTCAGTAGCTCTGGCAGCATTTTGCATCAAGGCAATTTCCATCGGTGACTTGCAGACACGACCTTCCTCAACGATGCCAAAACAATCCAGCAATTTACCGTCGGTCAACGTGTTATGAATGCAATCCTGATGATATGCCGGGAAGAAATAACTATTTCTTTCATAACCAATACGCTTTTTGTCCAAACCAAATTCACGTAGTGCATCAACCAGCATCTGAATGGCATCACCGGTATCAGGATAAGGCCGGGTAATCTCTACCCAGGTACGATGAATCACATTGGATTCTTCCAGTTTACGGGTGATCATGAACGGTTCAGCTTCCAGAGGTACCACCAGCGCCTGAAAGAATGAGTAACCGGTGGTCTGATAATCCGTCAGATACATAATATTTTCCGGGTCAGAAATCACCACGGCGTCCATATGGCGTTCTTCAATACGTTCCCGCAACTCGCTTAATCGTCGTTCGTATTCTTCAAACGGAAAAGTCATATCATCACGATGTCTCATGCGGCTTCCTCCATTTGCATGACTTTATCAGTCACCTCAACCAGAATATCTAAACCCTGTTGCAGATCAGCTTTTGGGGTGGTTAATGGTGGAATCAATTTGACCACTCGTCCACCAGTGCCACAGCTGGCAATCATCAAACCGGCATCAAAACACTGATTCACGATGGCTTTAGCTCTGTCACCGTTACCAACATCCAGCCCCAGAATCATGCCTTTACCAGTGATATTCACATCCGCATGCCGAGTAGATAATGGTGCCAGTGCCTCAGCCATTATTTGACCATTGGCTTTGACTTCATTCATCAACTCATCATCATCAAAATAAGTCAGTGCCTGATCACCAGCGACAAAGGAAATATCCTGGCCTCTGAACGTACCAGTATGCTCACCAGGCGACCAGTGTTCATCGAGTTCCGGTTTCACCAGATTCATCGCCATCGGGGTACCCATGCCACCAATACCTTTGGCAAGACAGATAATGTCTGGATCAATACCCAAGTCATCAAAACTGAAAAATGAACCGGTACGACCAACGCCGACCTGGATATCATCGACGATAAGTAATGCGCCCACTTGTTTAGCTAATTTCTCTAGCGCTTGCAACCACTCTTTAGAAGCGACCTTAACGCCGCCCTCAGCCTGAATGGTTTCCAACAAAAATGCTGCTGGCGGGGCAATCCCACTGGAGCTGTCCTGATAGATTGCCGTTAATTGCTCAATGCTGTTCATACCACAGCCTAAATCACAACCGGGACAGACTTCTTCACAGCCAAAAGCAAAATGCTTTACGTGATTGAGCGGCACGCCGGCCGCATTACGAAAATATTGATTGGCCGTTGCACTTAAAGCGCCCAAAGTCATGCCATGAAACCCATGACTGAAAGCCACGATATCCTGGCGACCGGTGACGCGTCTGGCCAGTTTCATTGCGGCTTCAACTGCATTGGTGCCCGTTGGCCCCATAAATTGCATTTTATGCGGCATATTGCGGGGTTTGAGGATGGTATCGGTGAAGTGCTGCATAAACTGCCGCTTCGCAGTGGTATGCATATCGAGGCTGTGCGTTACACCATTGGATTGAATGTAATCGACTACCGCTTTAGTCATACGTTGATTATTGTGACCGAAATTCAACACGCCGGCCCCAGCAAAGAAATCAATATATTCCTTGCCATTTTCATCGGTCTGTCTTGCATTTAGTGCCGTATCAAACACCACCGGATATACCCGACAATAGGCGCGAATTGCAGACTCTCTTTCTTCAAATATACTCATTAAATACTCCTCTTGAACACGTCACTGGGACGATTTAGGGCAGTTCCTCCGGAACAGGGACGCCTACTCCAACCAGGCGCGAAAATAATCGTGTGACCGCCGGTATCAGGCGATCGTTAAAGTCGTAATAAGGGCTGTGACATGGCACTTGGTGCTCGGGTCCATCATCACTGCCAATCAAAGCAAAGGCACCGGGAATATGTTGCAGGTAATAACTGAAATCTTCGGAGGCCATAATCGGTGTCGAAGTGACAAAATCCAATGAGTCAGCACCATTGATGTCCTGCCATAACCGGCGCATGTTTGTGGCCTGTACCGAATGATTAATTGTTGCGTCATAGCGTGGCAACACCTCAACTTCAGCAACAACGCCATAACTTGCCGCAGTTTGCTGACTGATCTCAGTGATCAGTCGATAAATTTCATCACGGGTTTTTCTGTCTGGAACACGGATACTGCCGCCGAGAACCGCATTCTGAGGGATAACGGTAGGCCCACTTGGTGCTTCAATAGAAGTCACACTGATCACTGCAGCTTGTTGTGGAGCCAGTCTACGACTGATGATTTGTTGCAGATTTAAGGTAATCGCACTGGCCGCTAACACTGGGTCACGGCACAGTTCCGGCTGGCTGGCATGACCGCCTTGTCCGTGTAGGGTGATTTTAAAAGTGCCGTTACCACACATCACCAAGGCATCAGGACACAACATTTGACCGAAAGGTATCGCGGGCCAATTATGCCAACCATAAATTTCGGCCACACCATCAAGCGCCCCATGCTTAATCATTTCTCTCGCGCCATGACCTCCTTCTTCGGCTGGCTGGAAAATCAGGCTGACCGGGCCGGTTAACTGAGCTTCGTGATATTTGAGCCATTTGGCCACTGCTAATAAAGTTGCGGTGTGACCATCATGGCCACAGGCATGCATGCAGCCTTCATTCATTGAACTCCAGGCTTTTAATGTGGCTTCGTGAATAGGCAATGCATCCATATCACCGCGCAGAGCAATATGTGCTGCTGCAGTGCCATGAGGGTTAAGTATGCCTACCGTGCCGGTTCCGGCGCAGCTGCGCCAGGTGATATTCAGTGAGCTGAGAATTTCACGTACGCGCTGAGCGGTGCGATGTTCCTGCCACCCCATCTCGGGATGGGCATGAAATTCATGACGTATTGTTTCAGCTGTGGTGATGGTGTCCTGCCAGACATCTGACATGAGCCCTCCCCTGTTTTGGACCGAGAAACAAAATTGTTTGGTGATCCGTTTTAAAACGTAGTTAGTTCACAATGTGACTTTTCAGTGCAATTTGCAATGTGCTTTAGTTGTTTTGCTGGATATTTATCTCACGTTGAATGATGAGCAATTGCTATGCCATTTGTGACCCATCAATCATTGGATGGTTCAAATTGCTTACTTTAACGGTATCAAGCAGCCTTAGTGTCTACCAGTATTTTTCGATACTTATATGTCCTGGCTCGCGGCGGCTATGTTTTTTTAGACCTCGTTTTAACAGCACATTCATCGTGTCATTGACCATATCAGGATTTCCACACAACATTACATGGCTGTCAGCATCAATGGGACCACCAGCACGAAGCTCTAGCTTGTTATCTATTATCGCTGCCGGAATTCGCCCAGAAATCGCATAATCACAAGGCTCCCGACTTACCATAGGAATATAACTGAACTGATGGGCATGGTGCTCGGCGATATTTCGTATGGTTTGCTGATAGGTCAATTCCTCACTGTATCGCACGGAATGAACCAGTGTTATGCGTTCAAACTGCTGCCAAATTTCAGCGGTTTTAATAATGGATAAAAAAGGTCCGATTCCCGTACCGGTTGCCAGTAAAAATAATTTTTTGGCTGGAGGTAATTGCTTCAACGTTA
Organism: Methylophaga sp.; assembly: GCF_048266885.1. Classification (GTDB taxonomy): domain Bacteria; phylum Pseudomonadota; class Gammaproteobacteria; order Nitrosococcales; family Methylophagaceae; genus Methylophaga. The sequence continues at coordinate 30,770 of NZ_JBLWYR010000001.1, read as the reverse complement.
ATAACCCAGACGCCTTGGGAGCAATCTTAATGGTGTCTCCGAGCTTAAGATTAGCCAGTTTTGTAGATAACAAACCACCAGGTACTTCGATAAAGTAAAAATCCAGTGGTTGTTCACCCGGTGTATTGACCAGCGAGAATGGTCGGCTGATCTCTTCGCCATCAATATCCAGTGCCAAACGGGTAAACTGACCGGCCTCAAACGGTTCGATTGCTGCATCAACTCTTAGCGAATGCAAGGTACTTGTCCATTGTTTGTTTTCCACGACGATGCCTTCATTCCACTTTGTCATTTCTCTCTCCTGGATAGCTCACGTGACGGTTGCTTTTGACAATGACCATATCAACAACTGATGGGTTGCAGCAAAACTGATCTTAACTTCGTCAGTTTATATGCGTTATTGATGCGAACACATAAAAACGGATAAATACTGACTCAACATCTTCATGAGTTAAAAAAGTATCATGGCAATAATATGGCTTGCAGTCTGATTGGCTGATCATTTTGTATTATCATATGACCCTAGTCGCGTTCATTTCTTTAGCTTTATCGAGAACATCTCATGAATTCTGTGCTTGATATGCAGGCCTTAAAGGCCGCTCCCGTCAATACCATTCCGTTTCCTTTCTTTAAAGTGGAACGATCGATCCGTCCAGATGTGCTGGATCGTGTTATCGGTGATTTTCCAAACATTGATGATGGCGGTAGTTTTAATGTGGATGATGTGCCGGTTAATCCCGATTTTAAAGCCTTCTTAGATTCCATCGACAGTCCTGAATTCAGACAGCTTATTTGTGAAAAATTTGATGTGAAAGTGATGGATCTGCCGATGATGATGACTTTACGCGGTTACTCCAGACAGAAAGATGGACGTATTCATACTGATTCAAAAACCAAGCTTGTAACCATTTTGATTTATTTGAATGAAAGCTGGGATGCAGTTTCTGGAAGACTCCGCATTTTGAATAACGCAACTGATATGGAAGACTACGTAGACGAAATCAGTCCTGGACCCGGTTCATTAGTCGCATTTAAAGTCACTGACAATTGCTGGCATGGCTATCCGAGTTATGAAGGAACTCGTCGGTCTATTCAGATCAATTTCCTAACCAGTGAAGCTGCTGGTAACAAACATCGTTTTTTCCACAAGCTTAGCGCTACCATGAAAAGCTGGTTGAGAAAACGCAAAGTGAAGGTTGCTTAATAGATGTCTTACCTTCAAGATCCACGTGTTTTATTTGCTGCTGAACGAACTTTGCTAGCATGGAATCGGACTGGCTTGACCTTTATTATGTTCGGATTTTTAATTGAACGTTCAGGCTTATTAATAGAAATATTAGCAAACGGTCAGCAGCATCTGAATACCACCATGACATTTGTCATCGGTTTAGCGTTTATCCTATTAGGTAGCTTTACAACGATTTATGCGGCCCGACAATTTCAACGTGTGTTAAAAACCCTAGGAGAATCAGAATTTCCCGAAGGTTATAGGACGCAATGGGGCGTCATTGTGAGTTTAATTGTTGCTTTACTGGGTAGTTTGTTAGCTATCAGCTTGTTTCTTACCTACAATTGAGTCCTCATGATGTCTAAATGGTTACTGTTAAGTCTTGCTATCATCGCTGAAGTTTTTGGTACCAGCTTCCTTAAATCTTCTGAGGGCTTTACAAAATTGTGGCCATCGGTGGCGGTTATCGTTGGTTACCTCGTTGCCTTTTATTTTTTATCGTTGTCATTGAAGGTCATTCCCGTTGGTATCGCTTATGCCATCTGGGCAGGGGTTGGCGTGGTCTTAATTGCTTTAATAGGCTGGATTGTATTTAGTCAAAAACTCGATATACCAGCCATCATTGGTATTTCAATGATCTTAGGTGGCGTCATAGTGTTGAATGTATTTTCTAGCAGCATAACGCACTAGAACCAACCTTAACTTAAATCATTTCTTTTGCTTCAAATTAGCCTATCGTAGGGCATTACAAATTTCGGAATTTTTATGAGCTTGTCGGACACCACGCAAAACAAGATTGAGAATGGACCATTGATGGACGCTAATTCATTGGGTGGTGCATTGCGATATGTATTTGCTGGCCGATTGGCATTACCCGATGGTCATTTGCCCGAAGCAAAACATTTGGTTCCTGAAGATTTTGTCGGTGTTGGTGTGACTACCTCCGATGATCCCGCAGTGGATGATTACATCCTGCAACAACTTCATGAACTGAAAATTAAACAAGTTCGACTTGACTATACTTATGGTGACGAGGGTGGCCCGGTAACACGTTTACTGGAACGCTTATTGACCACAGAGATTAAAGTCTTACTGCATTTAGTACAGCCATTTACTGAAGCTCAGCAGATGAAAACCGGTAGTGCCCAACTCCGCTGGCGTGAGTTTGTACAAACGGCAGCCAGTCGCTTTGGTGCACGCGTCAGTGCGATTGAAGTAGGTTCTACCAGTAATCGACGCCGCTGGGCCGGATATGACACCGAGAGTTTTTATAACACCTGGCGCATTGCCTATGAAGAAATTAAATCGCGTCATATCAAATTAGCAGGACCGAATATCTCCGACTTTGAACCACTGCATAATATTGCGGTGTTGACACGTCTGCGTCGTGATAATCAATTACCCGATATTCATACTAATAATTTATTTAGCGAGCGTGTGACCGAACCAGAGCGATTTGATCATCGAATTTTCGGCACCAAATTAGCGATGCGGTTGAAAGTTAATTTGGTCAAAAAAGCACGGATACTGAAAAAAATTACCCAAGATTTTGGGGTTAAAGAATTTATTTCTCCCGCCGCTTTCTGGACCCTACCGCGAATCCACCGTGTGTTGGTCAATGGTGAAGAAAAACAAGCCGATTATCTGAGTCGCTATCTGACATTACTGGCCGCTTCAGGAGCTATGCAACAGGCTTATTGGGGACCATTTATCTGCCATCGTGAAGGTTTGATTGATGATGGCTATGAGACCTATCCTGAGCTTGAACGAATTACCCATTATCGTTCAGTGCTTGGACAACGTCAGGATTTCCGGTTACGCCCAGCATTTTATGCGATGCAGAACTTTATCCGCTTAATTCCTGGCAGTTTATACGAAGGTCCTTTGGCTACAGCTGAAGCGATTGAAGTTCATGCCTTTCGTAGTAAAAATAAGTTAATTCATGTGTTATGGACCGCCAATGGTCAGGCAATGCCAATGCACGCTTTGTATGCTCCAACACAATTGGACACTGTGGAAGTGATCACACGTGATGGACAGATTGCCGATGAGCAGCCTGAATTTGTTACCGAAACACCGGTCTTTCTGTGCTGGCCCGCTAGTGCCAAAATCGAATTGAAAGCCAGTCCAAATGCTCGTGAAAGAGTGTCTATATATCGGCACGCACCGGGTAAAAACCTATATGAATTTGAACAAGATGGTTGGAAAGGTTTGTTGATTGCCGAGAATGCAGAGCAAGCCGCTGAATTAAAACAGAAACTGCATCCAGCTTATTTACCCAAAGCGACTGAAGCCAACACCTTACGCAAAGCGCGCAATATTATTTGGCGGATAGATGACTTGTTGGACAAAACAGTTGTCATCAAAAAACCACTGCGTATGCCACCACATAAATTATTGTTGGATAGGTTGAAACCTTGTAAATCCAGACGCAGTTGGAATGCGGCAGCAGAATTACTTCGCCGAGGTATTCCCACTGGATTGCCTATCGCCTATTTTGAACGCACAGGTGATAAGACCTTAACCGAAAATTATTATCTCTGTGATTTGGTTGATCATGATTTCTCTGCCCGAGAAATTCTCACTGCTTTTAATGACGGCGCCACCGAATATCAAGGTGTCGGTGAAGACGACTTGTATCAACAACTCAGTCATTTCCTTTTGGATTTACATGGACGTGGTGTGTTTTTCCGGGATCTGGCAGGTGGAAACATCCTGATCAAAAAGCAAGCTGATGGAAAATTAGAATTCACTCTAATTGATATCAATCGAGCGCGCTTTTTTAATCGATATCTGTCACTACCTGAACGTCTATCGGATTTAACTAGAATTTGTAATAAACTGCATTGGGCTGGTCGGGAAAAATTGGTTGGCCACTATCTACAACGTACCAAACATAAATTGCCATTTAACTTCCGTTGTCGACTGCCCTTTTATCTTTATGATTTTAAAGTTAAATTCAAGCGCCGCTATGGGCGCAAGGCGATTAAACGCCTTATCAGCAAACTACGAGGCAACCGTTAGAAGCCAGTGACTTTTATTCCGTATCCACTGAGCGTAAATTAGGGTTTATTGATCTTCCATAAAGGAGAGCCCGCAATGACGCTGGAGACGATTACCTTTGTTTATGGCTGGGCGACTGCACTCAACTATCTGGTATTGATAATGTGGTTTATGAGCTTTGCTTTGGCCAATAACAAAATTTACCAGTTGCACAGTCGTTGGTTCACTCTGAGCCAAGAGCATTTTTCGCAATTGCACTACTTCGGAATGATGCTTTATAAGTTAGCCATATTTTTGTTTTTACTGGCACCTTATATTGGTTTGAAATTTGTGCCATCATAGGACTTCCTGTTTTATTCCCACTATGACCCAAAAATGATGCTGTCAACTTTTGACGGTAGTTTTTGTGCGTCTTTAAATTTGTTGAATGGAGTTTATTGTGAATACGCAACCTGACATTATTATTTCTGAGCTCGATTACACGCGTATCGAAAGCTTGTTGCAGGCTTCTGCTGGGATACCAGCTATGATTAAAGCTGCATTAGAAACTGAACTGGAGCGCGCTGAACTGGTTGCACCGGAAAAGATGCCAGCGAATGTGGTGACAATGAATTCGCAGGTGAAATTTTCTGTTATCTCTAGTGGGGTAACTTTTACGCTGAAATTGGTCTATCCAAAAGATATGGATAATTCTGGTAACACCATTTCCATTTTAGCGCCCGTCGGTAGTGCGATGCTGGGCTTAAAAGAGGGCGATGAAATCAATTGGCCTGATGGTAATGCTGGTATGTTACAGGTCAGAATTGAAGCCATAGAATATCAGCCGGAGCGCGCAGGTGAATTTCACCGATAACTCCGGAACTAAAGCCGGAGTTCGATATGTTTAAAAAATGGTTAATCTTATTGTTGGTTTTATTGTTCAGTGCTTGTAGCACTGAACAATCTGACGAGCGGCGCTTGATTATCGAGGATTTCCCAGTCAGCTACAGTGGCACCCTGCCCTGTGCTGACTGTCCTGGCATTGATTATCGCCTCAATTTGTTTGCGGATAATAGCTATTATCTCCAGTTGCATTATCAAGACTCAGGCGATAATTCGACGGTTTATCAACTTGGCCAATGGCAGCAACATACTGGTCAGCTCAGACTGATATCTGATCATCCTCAACAAACGGCGTTTCAGATAGAGAAAGATGGCAATATCCGCTTGCTGGATCAGGAATACGTCGTGATTAATAGTTCTCTGAACTATGAGTTACAGAGAGATAGTGAATTTAAGGCTATTTATCCGGCTATGCAGTTTCACGGTATGTACAGCTATATGGCCGATAGTGGTGTTTTCATTGAATGTCTTACGGGTCAACGTTGGTTTGTCGCGCAGGAGGCAGATAACGCCGCGCTCGAATCACTTTATCTGGAATATGCCGAAGAGGCTAATCAACCTCTATTACTAGAAGCAACCGGCTATGTTGAGCCGCGAGCCAATAGTGATACTGGCGTGATGCAGTCAAGCTTGATTGTCACCAAAGCCGATGATATTTGGCCAGGAGAAACATGTGGCCAACTAGGCTACAACGAAAACTTACTCAACACCTACTGGAAACTGACTAGGCTGAATGATGAGCCTGTAGAAGTTTACGAACAACAAAGAGAACCATCTCTGGTATTGGCTAATGAAGAAAACCGACTGTCTGGTTCAGATGGCTGTAATCGGATTATGGGTGGATTTCAGCTCAGAGAAGACAAGCTTAAATTCAATCGTATCGCCAGTACCATGATGGCATGTCCACAAGGTATGGAAACAGCCCAAGCATTACATTTTATGTTGGAAAAAGTGCGTTACTGGACAATTGAAGGTCAACATCTTGAATTAGCCGATGTCGATGGAAATGTGATGGCTAGATTCGAAGCTGTGCATCTGCAATAGTCATGCAGTTAATTTTTCGTGCATCTAATATTCTTGAAGCGCACATCCTAGCGGGCTTGCTGGACGCACATGGCTTAGCAACACATGTTGGCGGACATTATTTACAAGGCGCGGTAGGCGATTTACCTGCCAGTGATGTTGCCCATGTTTTTGTCAATGATGAAGATGTCGAAGCAGCAAAAAAGCTCGTCACAGATTATGAAAATGGCAAGTTTTCCAACGCCGAAGTGTAATTATTCGGCAAAATAGTTTTTAGCCTGAGCAGAATCAATATGTATCTGGGCAATCAGTTGATCTAAATCAGCAAATTTTTGTTCATCGCGCAGTTTTTTTAGAAAAAACACCTGCACGTGCTCTCCATAGATATCACGTTCGAAATCAAATAGATGAACTTCCAGTAAGGCTTTGTCGCTACCTGCTATAGTCGGTCTAACACCAATATTGGCGACGCCATTTACTGGCTCTTCATCAATTCCATACAGTTGCACGGCATAGACACCATTTAAGGGTACTTTAGCCCGATGTAAATGAATATTAGCTGTTGGATAACCCATTCTGCGGCCGCGTTTGTCACCATGCGCCACTCGTCCACTCATTCGATACGGTCGACCTAACAGTTTTTCCGCCACCACTAAATCACCATCCTGTAAAGCTTCACGGATGCGGGTACTGCTTACGCGCATCTCCTCAATGGCAAAAGTGTGCATGTTTACCACTTGAAATCCATGCTGTTTGCCCACTTTTTGCAGTAAGGCAAAGTCACCATGACGATCTTTGCCAAAGCGAAAATCATCACCAACCACCAAATAGCGCACATTCAAACCTTCAACCAATAACTTTTGAATAAAAGTTTCAGCCCGCATCTCGGCGAGCTGGCGATTGAAACGTAACACGCAGAGTTTTTGAATCGAATAAGCGCGCAATGCTTCTACTTTTTCACGAAACCGCGATAATCTGGCAGGGGCTTTTTCCGGGACAAAATATTCATAAGGCTGAGGTTCAAAGGTGATCACCACAGCTGGCAAATTAAGCATATCGGCTTTCATCGCCAATTGAGTCAGCACAGCCTGATGTCCAAGATGGACGCCATCAAAGTTACCAATTGTCGCCACACATCCTTGTGCAGGATCAGGCAAATTGTATAAGCCGCGGATAATTTTCGGCATGAACAGTTCAGTGTTAGAAGAAAACGCAACAGACTAACGGGAAATTAGCAAACATTCCAGCAGGCACGTGAGCTTCGATTAACTTATAATGTGCCGTTAACGCGAGATTTGTACAGAGGCCGATATGGTGGCAAAACGCAAAAAACTGGATTATGAAGCAGCAGTCAGTGAACTTGAATCGCTGGTAGAGCGTTTAGAACAGGGTGATATCAGCCTTGAAGAATCGTTAAAACTGTATGAACGCGGCGTATTACTGACTCGCGATTGTCAGGAAGCTTTGCAAGCAGCTGAACAAAAAGTACAAATGTTATTAAAGCAATCTGGCCAGTCAGATTTAGTGGATTTTGACCCGGATTCCGAGGCATCGTGACACAAACGTTTTCGCTTTCTGACTGGATGCCCTCGCACCAGCAACGCATAAGTTTAGCCCTGCAACAACGGTTACCCTCCACCCGCGATGGCTCGGCAGCAAAATTAAACGAAGCCATGCACTACGCAACATTAAATGGTGGAAAGCGTTTGCGTGCGATGTTGGTTTACGCGGCGGGAGATGCTTTTGATGCGGATCCAGATGCACTTGATTCAGCTGCTTGCGCAGTTGAAATGATCCATGCTTATTCTTTGGTGCATGATGATATGCCCATGATGGATGATGATGATCTGCGTCGTGGCAAACCCACTTGTCATAAGGCCTACGATGAAGCGACTGCATTATTAGTTGGTGATGCATTACAAAGTCTGGCATTTGAATGTTTATGTGATAACAATTTGCCAGCCGCTCAGCAAATCGCCATGGTCAAGTGCTTGGCAAATGCTTCTGGTGCTATGGGCATGGCCGGTGGACAAGCCATTGATCTCGCCTCAGTTGGTAAACAACTGAACCAGTCAGAACTCGAAGCCATGCATTTATTAAAAACTGGAGCCTTAATCAAATCCAGCGTGGCGCTTGGTGTTTATTGCAGCTCAAAATACACGACAGCAAATTTAAAGCACCTTGATGATTATGCAATGGCTATCGGTCTGGCATTTCAGGTGCAAGATGATGTGTTGGATGTGATTGCTGATACTGCTACATTGGGTAAACAACAAGGCGCTGACATTGCTCGTAACAAACCAACCTACCCAGCCTTAATGGGACTCGAAGCCGCCCAGAAAAAGGCACAATCGTTAGTTGCTGATGCATTGGCAGCGCTGGATAATATCGAAAATCAATGTTTAGCACTGCGGGCACTGGCAACGTTTGTCGTGCAACGGAATTTTTAATGACCAATAACATGACAAGCCTACTCGCAGAAATCGATTCCCCTGAGCAATTACGCAAACTGGATCGCAAACAGCTGGATCAATTAGCGACTGAGATCCGCGAACTCATTATCGACAAGATTCAACAGACAGGCGGTCATATTTCTTCTAACTTGGGTGTGGTCGAGCTGACGTTGGCTCTGCACTACGTATTTAATACACCTGAAGACCGTCTGGTATGGGATGTTGGACATCAAAGTTATGCCCATAAAATCTTAACCGGACGTCGCGATCAACTGCATACCATGCGTCAACCCGGTGGGCTTTCCGGTTTCCCCAAACGCAGTGAAAGTGAATATGACAGCTTTGGTGTCGGGCATTCGAGCACTTCTATCAGTGCCGCTTTAGGCATGGCAATTGCTGCTCGTGCCAGTGGCGAATCCAGGCGATCAGTAGCCATTATCGGTGATGGGGCTCTCACTGCAGGTCAGGCTTATGAAGCTCTGGCGCATGCCGGTGACCTGGGTACCGATTTGCTGGTTGTGTTGAATGATAATGAAATGTCGATCTCTAAAAATGTCGGCGGTATGGCCAATTATTTAGCCCGACTACTTTCAGGACGTTTTTACCGTTCTGCCCGTGAAAGCAGTAAGAAAATGTTGGAAAAAATTCCGCCTGCCTGGGAATTTGCAAGGCGCACTGAAGAACATGTCAAAGGCATGATGGTGCCAGGTACTCTATTTGAGGAAATGGGTTTCAACTATATCGGTCCGATTGATGGGCATGATCTGGACACATTGATCACCACATTGAGTAACTTGCGCAACAGCAAAGGCGCGCAATTTCTACATATTGTCACCAAAAAAGGCAAGGGTTTTGAGCCTGCAGAACAACAACCCTGTAAATATCATGGCGTTAGCCCCGCCAATAGCAAAAAATCGGGCCCGACCTTTACCCAGGTGTTCAGCCAATGGCTATGTGATATGGGTGCTGCATCTGAAGATCTGATCGCCATTACACCTGCAATGTGTGAAGGCTCTGGTCTGAATGCCTTTGCTGAACGTTTTCCTGATCGCTATTTTGACGTTGGTATTGCCGAACAACATGCTGTAACACTGGCCGCAGGTATGGCTTGTGAAGGCAAAAAACCTGTTGTCGCTATCTATTCGACATTTCTGCAACGAGCGTACGATCAATTAATCCATGATGTCGCCTTGCAAAATCTTCCCGTTTTATTTGCTATTGACCGGGCTGGGCTGGTCGGAGCCGATGGCGCCACGCATGCAGGAAGTTTTGATTTAAGTTATCTGCGTTGTATTCCCAATATGATGATCATGACGCCGAGTGATGAGAATGAATGTCGACAAATGTTGACCACCGGATATCATCATAACGGCCCTGCTGCAGTGCGATATCCTCGCGGTTGTGGCAACGGTACGGCTATCGAACCGCAACTGGATAGCTTGCCCGTTTGTAAGGCTCAGACCTGCCGTACTGGTCAAAAAACAGCCATCCTGGCATTTGGTACCTTATTGCACGCCGCGCTAGAGGCAGCTGAACAAGTAGATGCCACAGTCGTTAACATGCGCTTTGTCAAACCCTTAGATACTACCTTGTTGGATGAGATTGCTAAGAGTCATGAACTTATCATTACCATAGAAGAAAATGCTGTAATGGGCGGGGCTGGTAGTGCGGTTAATGAGTATTATCAGCAACAAGGGTTAAAGACGAATTTGCGGATGATGGGACTACCAGATCATTTTATCGATCATGGCGATCACGGCCAAATGCTCAGTGCTTGTGGCCTGGATGCAAGTGGTATTATCGATTCCATCAATCGTTATTTTGCGTAATAATGGCCTGTTCGATAGGCTAATTCCTGAGTATAATAGTCAACATTATGAGCGCCACCTATACATTAAAAATTCTGGCTGATTTTGCCTCTGCACATACCCTGCGGGATTACCCTGGGGATTGTCGGCGGATGCATGGTCATAACTGGAAACTTGAAGTCGAAGTCATTGCCAATGCACTGAATCAGCACGGTATGGGCATGGACTTTAAAACCATTAAAACGGCGACTCGTGAATTAGCCAAAACACTGGATCACCGATATTTGAATGATATCCCTCCGTTTGATGAGATTAATCCGACGGCCGAAAATATCGCCCAGTTTTTTTATCAGCGCCTTAGCAATACGCTAAACACCGACACCGCCAAAGTTTCTGGTGTAACGGTATGGGAAACCGACCGTGCCTGTGTCAAATATAGTGAGGACTAACCCGAATCATGACTGACCAAAACAAGCCTGTAGCAGCAGCAGAAATCGAAGACGTACAGAACATTAAAGACAAACGTCATATCGCGATTGATAAAGTCGGCATTAAAGATATTCGCCATCCGGTAGTGGTCAGTGACCGCACCACCGGCGAACAACACACTGTCGCCAACTTCAATATGTATGTGAATCTGCCGCACCAGTTCAAAGGCACGCACATGTCGCGTTTTGTTGAGATCCTCAATCAACATGAGCGCGAAATCACCGTTAAATCGTTTCACACCATGTTAGGTGAAATGACTGAACGTCTGGATGCTGAATCAGGCTATATCGAAATGAGCTTCCCTTATTTTGTGAATAAAGAAGCGCCAATTTCAAAAGTCCGCAGCCTGATGGATTATCAAGTGAGCTTTATCGGTGAAATCGTTGGCAAGAAAACCAGCATGACCGTTAAAGTCATTGTGCCGGTTACCAGCTTGTGCCCATGCTCAAAAAACATCTCTGACTACGGCGCGCACAATCAACGCTCACATGTGACCCTGACAGTTAAAACTGACAGCTTTATCTGGATTGAAGATTTAATTGATTTGGTAGAAGACGAAGCTTCTTGCCAGATTTATGGCTTGCTGAAACGCCCAGATGAAAAATATGTCACCGAACATGCGTATGACAATCCAAAATTTGTAGAAGATATGGTGCGCGATGTGGCGGCACGTTTGAATGCTGATGATCGTATTAAAGCCTACACCGTTGAATCAGAAAACTTTGAATCAATTCATAACCATTCCGCGTATGCGTTGATTAGCAAAGGTTTTGATTAATAATCAGCTACCTTCAGAAAAGCCCGGTAAGCCCGGGCTTTTTTATGTTTAAAACTTACGGCGTAAATCTAGCCGTTCCCCTTTGCGTTCCATATCAAAGGAATTGAGAAAGCTCATTCCAAGCAAAGCGCGTTGTGGTTCGGGCCCATCAATGACCACCGCGGCTACATTCTCCAATGAAATATCACCGAGTTGTACAGAATCCAGTTGAATACTGTAAGCCAGTTCAACTCCCGAGGCTGTTCGAACACCAATTTGAGTGGCGTCCAGATAATTTAGCCCTAAACGTTTAGCGGTTTCACCGTTTACAGCAATAACAGAGGCCCCAGTATCCACCATAAAATCTACTGTGAAGCCATTGACCGAGCCACTTGCCAAGTACATTCCATTGGTCGGCCAGATACTCACGATTGGCATTTCAGCGGGTGCAGAATATACCCCGCCTACTCGATTATTTAATTCAAAAACACCACGTTGACCGCCAATATCCAATATCGCCTGGTTACTGTTTGCGCTGATTAAGGTCACCCCTTCAGGTGTCCGTTGACCAACAGATAAAAAATGTTGTGTTTGATTGATTTCCAGCACAGCATGATCGCGGTACAGTCCCATGATCAGAATCTGTAAATCCTCAGACCAAGCGTTTATCGGAATAAACAGTATAATGAGCACAGAAATCGTGAATCTACGCATTGTATCTACTCAACAAAAAGCCGTTAACTGCATATAGCATGACTGAATTATCCTACCCTACCGTTACCGGTGTCATCCTCGCCGGTGGCGAAGCGCGCCGTATGGGCGGTAATGACAAAGGTCTGATAACATTCACAAATCAGCCGCTGGTTGCTCATGTAATTGATCATCTTGCACCTCAAGTTGAGCAGTTAGTGATCAATGCCAACCGTAATATAGAGCGTTATCAACAATTTGGCTATCCTGTTATAAGTGATTCGCTTTCCGGTTTTCAGGGACCACTTGCAGGTATGCTGGCCGGTATGCAGGCTGCAAAAACCGATTATATTTTGACCGCCCCCTGTGACAGTCCAGCCCCCAGTGCAAAACTTCGACAACGTATGCTGGAAAGCCTGTTGCGTTCAGGCAAAAAAATTGCTGTCGCCACTGACGGTAAGCGTATTCAACCAGTATTTGCATTAATAGACTGTGACCTGGCAAACGATTTAGAACAATATCTCGCTATGGGTGAACGAAAGATTGATCGTTGGTTTGCTCAACACCCGATGATTGAAGTGGACTTTGCCGATGAGTTAGAGAGTTTTAAGAATTTTAACCATCCTGAAGATCTTCTCACACCCAGCCTCAAAACCTCAGTTCCGATGTTAGGTATTGCTGCATATAGTGGCACCGGCAAAACCACTCTACTCACTCAGTTGCTTCCCAATCTGCGCAAATCTGGTTTAAACATCGCTGTGGTGAAACATGCACATCATTTGTTTGATATTGATCAGCCTGGCAAAGACAGTTACCGTATTCGTGAAGCTGGGGCCAATCAGGTAATCGTCGCCTCGCGAAGGTTACTGGCTTTGATGCAAACCAGTGATGATTTTCAAACGGAACCATTATTAGCAGACTGCTTAGCACGACTGGATATGCATTCGCTTGACTTGATTTTGGTAGAAGGTTTTAAACACGAGGCGATACCAAAACTGGAGCTACATCGAACCAATATTGGTAAGCCACTGCTCTATCCAGACGATCCCAATATTATTGCCATTGCTACTGATACAGTATTAGCTCAAGCACCTTCGATACTCGTGTTGAACTTAAATGATTTAGACACCATCCTGCAGTTTATCCATACCTTTATTCGGCAACACAATCATGACTGAATTTACTCCTCAACCAAGCTGTGCCACACCTGAACCTGTTACTACTTTACGGGTGGATGAGGCTAGACAGCGTATCTTGCAACAAATCAATGCGATAGAGAGTTGGCGTAAAGTGGCGTTGCGTGATGCACTGGGACAAGTTCTGCATGAAGATGTAATTTCCCCATTATCCGTACCCCCCCATGCGAATTCAGCAATGGATGGTTATGCCTTGCGTGGTGAAGATTTAAAAAATGACGCCACTCCCTTAAAACTGATTGGCAGTGCCTTTGCCGGTCGGCCTTTTGCTAAATCAGTCAACACCGGCGAATGTGTAAGAATTATGACCGGTGCGATGATGCCAGAGGGTTGTGACACAGTTATCATGCAGGAACAGGCTGAAGTCAGTAATGACTGCATCATTTTGCATGGTGAGCATCATTCTGGTGAAAATGTTCGGCTCGCTGGCGAAGATATTCAGACAGGTGCTGTAGTGCTAACTGCAGGGCATCGAATAATTCCCGCCGATTTAGGACTACTCGCTTCGTTAGGCCTAGCGGAACTAAAGGTTCGTCGACGCATTCGAGTGGCTTTTTTCTCTACGGGGGATGAATTAAAGTCGCTTGGTGAAAGCTTAAATCCTGGCGATATCTATGACAGTAATCGATACACACTATTTGGCATGTTAAAACGTCTTAATGCTGAAATCATTGATATGGGGGTGGTCACGGATTCTCCAGAGGCGTTACGCCAAGCATTGTTGCAAGCCGCAAAGGAAGCCGATGTAGTCATCACTTCTGGCGGTGTTTCTGTCGGTGAAGCCGATTACGTAAAGCAATTACTTGATGAATTAGGCCAAGTACATTTTTGGAAAATTGCGATGAAGCCTGGTAGACCACTCGCCTATGGAAAAATCGCAGATACACCTTTTTTCGGTCTGCCCGGTAACCCTGTTTCAGTGATGGTGACTTTCTATCAATTTGTGCAACCGGCTTTACATAAGCTTGCCGGAGCTAATTATCAACCACCGCTATTATTGCAAGCGATTGCAGCTGAAAACATCCGTAAACGTCCCGGCCGTTTCGAATTTCAGCGAGGATTATTACGCAGCAATTCTGCCAATCAATTGGAAGTTACCATGACTGGCGAACAAGGCTCAGGCATTTTGCATTCCATGAGCCGTGCCAATTGTTTTATTTTATTGGAGGAAGATTGTGACGGTGTGGCTGCCGGTCAATCTGTCACCGTACAACCCTTCGCAGGTCTGATCTAATGTCTGAAACTCAATTAAAACAACAACACGAATTTAACAAATTGCACAAACGCCTGCGCCGCCAGGTCGGACAGGCAATTGCCGATTACGACATGATTCAGGATGGCGACAAAGTCATGGTTTGTCTGTCAGGCGGTAAAGACAGCTACACCATGCTGGATATTTTGTTAAATTTACGTGATCACGCTCCGATTGATTTTGAATTAATTGCAGTCAATCTGGATCAAAAACAACCCGGATTTCCGGAGCATGTATTGCCAGAGTATCTCAGTAAAATCGGGGTGCCATTCCATATTATCGAAAAAGATACCTACAGCATCGTTAAGGAAGTCGTTCCCGAGGGCAAAACTACCTGCGGGATTTGCTCAAGACTACGTCGGGGTTCCTTATATGGTTATGCCCGCCAACATGGCATCACCAAAATCGCTTTAGGTCATCATCGTGATGACATTATTGAAACACTATTTTTAAATATGTTTTATGGCGGCAAGACTAAAGCCATGCCACCCAAACTATTGAGTGATGATAAAACCAATATTGTGATTCGCCCATTGTGCTATGCCAAAGAATCGGATATCACACGCTATGCTGAAGCTAAAGCCTTTCCGATCATTCCGTGTAATTTATGCGGCTCGCAGGAAAACCTGCAACGTCAGGTAATTAAAGAAATGCTGCATACCTGGGAAAAACAACACCCTGGCCGTGTCGAAAATATTTTTCGCAGTATCCAGAACGTAGCACCATCCCAACTGGCCGATCAGCAACTATTTGATTTTAAGGGACTTGAACAATTACGCCTTGAACCAACGGGTGATGAAGATTCTGCCTTTGATGAGCAAATCATTCCTGCATTAGCACGAGTGTAATTTCTTAATACCAGCAAAATAAGTTATGCACTTTCCGTTGGATTGTTACAGTGCTCTTACAACATACTTCGCTAAGTCATTGAATGCACACAAAACAAACATAAGCCATTGATTTTAAATTAGTTTTAAAGGTGCTTATTTTTTAACCATTTAGTGCAGCTGTGTTAAAGAATAATGACTTAGCGATTTTCAACAATGTTAACCACAGACTTATCCACAGAAATTGTGAGTAAGTCGCTAAGCTATTGATCATCACTTTTAAGTAATTGAGTTGTAGGGTATGAAAACCAAAAAAGCATACTGCAACTAATGAGGCTGAGAAAAAATCAAGTTAAATTTTGATTCAAATTTATCTACACGCAAAAAAACAAAATACATTTTCTGGCACAGTATTTGATTTTTAATCCCATTTAATAGGTTAAGTTATTCACTTTTTCCTAAATTATTACAGTTCCATTACAACAAGTTTTGCTAAGTTGTTGAATATACAAAACTGTTAGTTAACCAACTGATTTTATTATCTTTTTAAGAGTGGTTAAATTTTAACCATTTGGCACTGCACTGTTACAGAATAACGACTTAGCGATTTTCACCAATGTTAACCACAGACTTATCCACAGAAAATGTGAGTAACTCGCTAACCCGTTGATTGTCACTTTTAAGTGGCTGAGTTATTTGATTACCGGAGTAAAATCTTCTGCAAACTCCAGCGCATTGCCATCTGGATCACGGCAGAAAAAAGCTGCTCTGCCCGACTTACTACGTGAAAATTCTACACCGGCCTGCTCCAGCCGTTGTGCGAGTACTTCCAAATCTTCAACTAACAACGCTACATGCCGATCTCGTCCACCATGCTCTGGTCGGCCATCTGTCGAATCTGGATTAGGTAATACCATCAAATGTAATTGTTGCTTGTTATCCAAATCTAACCAAGCACCGTCATAGGCAAACGTTGGGCGATTGGGGTTCAAAGGTATCTGCAAGACATCACAATAAAATTTAATTGAAGTGGGTAAATCAGCCACCAGAAAGCTGGCATGCGCTATAGACTTAATCATAAACAATTCCTGCAAATCAAAATGAAAACATGGGTTTAGCGATTGGCTTTTTCAACCTGTGCAATTCCAAAAGCGGCAGCAAAAATAAAGACCCCGCCAATCCATTCAGGAACAGTCATCATTTCTGTGGTCAATAATGCAGAGGAAATCGCCGCAACTACTAATTCAAATAACATAATAACAGCTCCCAGATAGACCGGCATTCGGGCCAGACCATATAGAACAGTTATCGTCATAGCGATAATAATACCGCCCCCAACCAAAACGGCACTCACCCATACAGATAGATCCACGCTGGGTATGGATGCTTGTTGTAAAAGCAAAACGACTATTGATACGGCAACAACGCCCCATAAAACAATAGTCGTTTTTAATGCCATTGGCACAGCCGCGAGTTTTCGACTCAACACATTGTTCACCGCAAAACATACGCTAGCAAACAAGGCCAACCAATCCGCCGGTCCATGTGGCCAGGGCAATCCAACTTCAGGCCGCCATAGCATTAACACAGTGCCGCCCATGGCCAATACAAACATAATGATGGCCGCCAGAGATAATTTTTCTCCAAGCCACCAGCGTCCTAATATCACCGACCACAATGGGGATAAATAAAATAACAACATCACCCGCATCACTTGACCTTCATTCAACGCAACTAAAAAAGCGAGATTGGTCATACCAGCAGCCAAGGCAAGCCACAGTAAATCTGCAGAAATGTGTTTCCAGCGATAACGGTTTTTGATAAAAACCGGCAAACTGGCCATGCCTGCCGTCAGATACATAATCATTGTTACCCAGACTACGGACATACCTGCCTGTTCAAACAATCGCATGGGATACCAAATAATGCCCCACATGGTGGCTGCAAATAACAGGCTAAGAATCGCCAACTTGGATTCGGTAGGATTTACAGAGTTCATAACGATGCTTATAACACGGCAGTCAGTTGAAGCGTTATAATGGCCGGATTTTTGTTATCCGGCGATATGTATTAATGAATCCAGATCTGGCCCTATTACATCCTTACCCTTTTGAGAAATTAGCCGAGCTGCAGCATGGTTGCCAACCGCCGAGTGATCTGCCGCATATTTCGTTATCCATTGGTGAGCCAAAGCACCCTACTCCCGGCTTCATTACTGAAGCGGTTATTAGTCATCTACATGGATTATCGGTTTATCCAACAACGGCAGGTAGTATCGAATTACGCCATACCATTGCGAATTGGCTGGATCAACGATTTCAGTTAGCAGGACATATCGACCCGTTATCGCAGGTTCTGCCGGTTAATGGCACAAGAGAAGCGTTATTTGCCTTTGCTCAGGCGATTATTGATCGCCGTAAAGATCCACTGATTGTCATGCCCAACCCGTTTTATCAAATCTATGAGGGTGCGGCATTTCTGGCTGGAGCAGAACCCTACCTGCTTAACTGCACTGAAGAAACCGGCTTTGTACCAGATTTTGATGCTGTACCAGCAAACGTTTGGTCTCGCTGCCAATTGTTATATTTATGCAGTCCAGGCAATCCAACAGGTGCGATTGTTGATGCTGAAACACTAACCAAGTTGATTCAATTGGCTCATGAATATGATTTTATTATTGCGGCTGATGAATGTTATT
Organism: Methylophaga sp.; assembly: GCF_048266885.1. Classification (GTDB taxonomy): domain Bacteria; phylum Pseudomonadota; class Gammaproteobacteria; order Nitrosococcales; family Methylophagaceae; genus Methylophaga. The sequence goes on along the minus strand of NZ_JBLWYR010000001.1, from coordinate 12,464 downwards.
CAGAAATCTACTTTGATGAAGTCCTACCACCCGTCGGTTTGTTACAAGCAGCTGTGGCAGCAGGTTATACCGATTTAAGTCGTTGTGTGGTTTTCCACAGTCTATCCAAGCGCTCTAACGCGCCGGGATTACGAAGCGGCTTTGTAGCAGGTGATGCCAGTGTTATGAAATCCTTCCTACGTTACCGCACCTATCATGGCTGTGCGATGCCGCCATCAACTCAGTCTGCTTCTATTGCAGCATGGAAAGATGAAGCGCATGTGGTACATAACCGTCATTTATACAGAGAAAAATTCGCGGCTGTTCTCGACATTCTGTCACCCGTGATGAATGTCATCCAGCCTGAGGCAAGTTTTTATCTGTGGGCGGAAACACCGATTGCCGATACTGATTTTGCTCGCGGCTTATTTGATCAATATAACGTCACCGTATTACCGGGACGTTTTTTAGCCAGAGATACCAAACAAGGTAATCCTGGCGTTAACCGGATTCGGATGGCATTAGTTGCACCACAAGATGAGTGCGTCGAAGCGGCTATACGGATCCGTGATTATATTGAAACCCTATCTTAATTATTTGGAGAAACCGATGAGTGATATCCAGCAGATTATCGAAGCGGCATTTGAACGCCGTGCAGAAATCACCCCAGCCAATGCCGACGCGGAAGTTCGTAATGCGGTCAATGAAGTTCTGGGAATGCTCGACAGTGGTAAAGCCCGAGTCGCCGAAAAACAAAATGGTGATTGGGTCGTTAATCAATGGTTGAAAAAAGCCGTTTTATTGTCGTTCCGCCTGAATGATAACCGCCCGATGTCTGGCGGTGAAACGCAGTATTTCGATAAAGTTGAACCAAAATTTGCCAACTTTACCGAAGCGGATTTCAATACTGCCGGTGTGCGTGTTGTTCCTCCTGCAGCAGCACGTCGTGGTTCCTATATCGCACCAGGCGTTGTTTTGATGCCTTCTTACGTCAATATCGGTGCCTACGTCGATTCCGGCACTATGGTTGATACCTGGGCTACCGTTGGTAGCTGTGCACAAATCGGTAAAAACGTCCATTTATCGGGCGGTGTGGGTATCGGTGGCGTACTTGAACCTTTACAAGCCGGTCCAACTATCATCGAAGATAACTGCTTTATCGGTGCCCGTTCTGAAGTGGTTGAAGGCGTTATCGTTGAAGAAGGTTCAGTGATTTCAATGGGTGTTTACATTGGCCAAAGTACCAAGATTTTCAACCGCATGACCGGTGAAATCAGCTATGGTCGTATTCCGGCTGGTTCTGTAGTTGTTTCGGGAAACCTGCCTTCTAAAGATGGCACATACAGCCTGTACTGCGCCGTTATTGTGAAACAGGTTGATGAAAAAACCCGTGGTAAAGTCGGTATTAACGAATTATTGCGTGATATCTAAGTTTTAAACTGATGACGGTAACGATACAGTGTCGTTACCGTCTTTTCAGCGCCATTTTGCTCTGGAGTCAATGATGCAAAAGACATTGATATACTGTATCATTTCACGTTTTTCACCCCACCTAGTGGGCTCTTCCAGGTGAAACGGCAACGATGAAACTGTTTGGCATCAAAAATTGTGACACGGTCAAAAAAGCTATGCGCTGGCTGGATCAGCATCAAGTGTCCTACCAATTTCATGATTTTCGAAAAGACGGTCTTGACCAGCCCACTATTGAACTATGGCTGAACTCAGTCAGTTGGGAACAGCTACTCAACAAACATGGCACCACCTGGCGCAAGCTTGAAGACCCGCGTAAAGACCAGCTTGATCAACAAGCTGCTATTGAATTAATGCTCTCCCATCCCACACTTATTAAACGCCCGGTTATCGAAGATACATCCGGCGTATCAATAGGTTTCAACGAATCTGATTTTCAGGCGCGCTATGCAAACTAATCTTTCTGAAACTGTTCAGCTCACCATTGATTTGATTCAACGTGACAGTGTTACACCTGTCGACAAAGGCTGTCAGATCATGCTGGCAGAACGGCTGGCGAATAGTGGCTTTAATGCTGAATACCTGCGGTTTGGGGAAGTTGACAATCTGTGGTGTCGCCGGGGCCATAATGGACCGTTATTTGTGTTTGCCGGACATACCGATGTAGTGCCTACCGGACCGGTAGATAAATGGAGCCACGAGCCGTTTGCCGCCAAAATTGAAGATGGCATTTTGTATGGCCGTGGGGCAGCCGATATGAAAGGCAGCATTGCTGCTATGGTGACGGCTTGCGAACGTTTTGTTGCTGGGCACCCTCAGCATGCTGGCAGTATTGCTTTTTTGCTGACCAGCGATGAAGAAGGTCCAGCTACCGATGGAACTGTGAAAGTCATCGAAACATTGCAGGCACGTCAGGATCATATCGATTGGTGTGTGGTCGGCGAACCCACCAGCACAGACAAAGTGGCAGATGTGGTTAAAAATGGTCGCCGTGGTTCGTTAAATGGCTATCTGACAGTTCAAGGCAAGCAGGGCCATATTGCTTATCCTCACCTGGCAGATAACCCGGTACATAATCTGGCCCCGGCATTAGCTGAACTATGTGCAGTGCAATGGGATCAGGGTAATGCTGATTTCCCGCCCACCAGCTTTCAGGTCTCTAATCTGAACAGTGGCACTGGTGCGACCAATATCATTCCCGGCACAGCAGAAATGATTTTTAATTTCCGTTATTCCACCGAAGTGACTCACAATGAATTGCAACAACAGGTTGAAGCGATTCTCGATAAACACGCTGTGGCATATCAATTAGATTGGGTGTTATCCGGTAAACCCTTTCGCACGGCTGGTGGTAAATTACTTGAAGCCGTACAGGTGGCGGTTAAAACAGTCACCGGTTATGAAACAACGCTCTCTACTTCGGGTGGCACATCCGATGGTCGTTTTATCGCGCCTACTGGAGCACAGGTAATTGAACTTGGCCCGTTAAACGCGACGATTCATCAGATAGATGAACATGTATCAGTAGCCGATCTGGATACATTGTCGGCTATTTACCAGCAGTTGCTCACTGAATTGCTGGTGAACTAATCCCGATGCAAATTCGGCATACCAAACATTTGTTATGGCTCTTTGCAGCAGTATTATTGCTGATGCAGTCCATAGCCGTTTGGCACGATGCCGAGCATGCTTTTCATGATCATATAGCATTATGTGATCAGTTAAATGTTGTCGGTCATACCCCATCAACCGATAACCACAATCAGCTGAAAATTGCTGTCTGGCAACAATATTTTCAGTTTCAATCTTCTGTAACCCTCCCTGCTCGTTTTGAAGATTTTTATCTTTCATTCTCGATTCGCGCTCCACCCATTTTCTCATAGCGTTCAAATTTGACTGAATGCCATTTTTCTATTCAGAAAATGGCTACTGATTTCTGCTATGAGGATTATTCGTGATGAATAAGAGACCTATTGTAGTGCTGCTTGCTGCGGCACTCTCCCCTATGGCTTCTGCAGTGTTAGCTGCTGAAGATACTGTTGACATCCCACGCCTGGTGGTCACTTCTGATCCATTAGGCAACCGTACCTCTGATGAATTGATCCAGCCAGTGACGGTTATTGCGGGTGATGAACTCAATCAAAAACGCGCCAGTACTATAGGCGAAACATTGGATGGCTTACCTGGTGTGCATAATGCCGACTTTGGGCAGGGCGTAGGACGTCCTGTGGTTCGAGGTTTACAAGGCTCCCGTGTGAAAGTTCTGGAAGATGGCTTAAGTACTTCCGATATCTCTGGTGAAGGTGCGGATCATGCTATCGGCATGGACGCAGGTCGTGCCGATCAAATTGAGGTTTTCCGTGGTCCGGCCACTTTGCTATATGGCAGTGGTGCTGCTGGTGGCGTTATTAATGTTCGCAGTAATCGATTTAATCCTGAGTTTGGGGATGATCCAAGAGTAGACGGCCAGATGTCATACGGCATCAATGGACATGATCGCCAGGGACGTTTGGGACTTGAACTGCCACTGGGAGACAGTTTTGTATTACGGACGGACTATGGGGTTCGTCGCAGCAGTGATTTTGATATTGATGGTTATCAGCAAAAAGACCAGCAGGTCGGCCGTAAAGATAAATTACAAAACAGTGAAGTGGAAAATGATGTGTTCTCTATCACGGGTTTATATAAAGGCGACTGGGGCTTTGCCGGTTTGGGTTACAGCACTTGGGAAACCCAATACGGCATTCCAGAAGTCTTTTTAGGTCAAGGTGAAGAAGAGCAGGAACTGATTCGCGCAAAAAACGATCGTTTTGATTTTCGCAGTGAAATTAACGATCCGTTACCGGGTTTCAGCGCTGCCAGGCTGAAAATGGCCTACACCAGCTACCGTCAACAGGAAATTGGTTCTGAATTTGATAATGGTGCATTTGTTGAAAGTGAAGTTGAAACTCGTTTCAACAATAACGAAACTGAAATGCGTCTGGAAATGGTGCATAACCCGATTGGTGATTGGGAGGGTGTAGTCGGTCTGCAATTTAATGATCGGGACTTTGAGGCTGAAGGCGAGGGTCACAGCCATGGCGATGGTGACGATGAACACGGTGGTGGTTTTTATATCCGGGGTAATGACACACGCACTGTCGGGTTATTTGTGCTGGAAGAATTACCCACGCATTTTGGTCGCTTTGAAGTCGCTGCACGGGTCGATCATGTGCGCTCCAGTACAGACAATCTGGATGAGGCCAGAGATATTGATTTGCCAAGTGGTGAAGAGTTACAACAATCTGCCATTCTGGGAAGCAACAGTTTCACTCCGTTCAGTTTATCGGCAGGAACTCTGGTTGAGGTCGATCCAGCCCATCATTTCAGAATGTCAGTTACCCGTTCGCAACGGGCTCCGTCGGCAGAGCAGTTATATGCCTTTGGTAGCCATGCAGCAGCAGGGACTGTTGAAATTGGGGGTCCGAACTTAGGCAAAGAAACCTATACCAATTTTGAAGTCGGTTTTGATCGTCATGTAGGGGCATTCCGCTATGAGCTAACTACTTTCTATAACTACGTCGATGACTTTATTTATTTAGCAGCACAAAATGATGGTACTGGCCAAGCCATTGAAATTGAGGGCGATACACTGGTAGTTAATGAACAACAAAATGCCAAGTTGTATGGTGCTGAATTTGGTGCCATAACTGACTTGATTGATGGTCCTATTCCACTGAGCATGCGTCTGTCTGCCGATCATGTACGCGGTAAACTCAGCAATGGTGAAAATATTCCTCGCATGAGTCCAACACGCTTAGGGATTGGATTTGATACATCTTATGCTGACTGGGATTTCAGTCTCGACTACCGTCGGGTCTTTAAACAAACCAAAACCGCTGTGACTGAAAGCAATACGGACGGTTATAATCTGGTTTCGTTTGATGCCAACTGGTCCCCAGCAAGTTTAAAAGGTGCTGAAATCTTTATTCAGGGACGTAATTTGCTGAATGAAGACGGTCGTCGGCATACCAGCTTCTTTAAAGATGAATCGCCGATTCTGGGACGAACCATATACACCGGTATTCGTTTCGACTTTGGCGGTTAACCGTTAACATTATGCTCAAACTGAAAAGGCCCGCTTTGTCGGGCCTTTTTTGTGGAGCAAGGGTCAGTATTCTGCTAGATTGGGGTATTTTTTATGGATAAACCTACATGGCTTTAATTGAAACTGGCGATGACATCAGCAGTATTAAATTGATCTATATCTTTAACCTGGTGGGGTCGCTTATCTACCCCATGCTGGTGATGGGCGCTCTGGTCGCTTATGAAAAAAAAGGCAAAGCGCCAGATTGGCTACAATCGCATTATCTATTTCAAATAAATAGTTTTTATATCAGCCTCATCTTGCTGATGGTTTCCTGGGGACTATTATACCTTGGCAATTTATACGGTTTAGCCGTGATGGGAATATGGATAATCTGGAATATTACCCGAAGTGTCAAAGGACTGAAAACCTTAAAAGCCGAACGTCCAATAGCTAAGCCTAATAACGGTTTACTGGGTTAACTACCCCCGATAAATCGCTAAAGGCCCTGTGGCTTGCTGGGTGGGCATGATTTCCATAGTGGTGACATTCATATGCGCTGGGGTATTGACCAACCACCAGATGGTATCGGCAATATCCTGAGCCGTTAATGCAACGGTGTTTTCATAAACTTTTTCTGCACGCTGCTCATCGGCTTTAAACCGGACCATGGAAAATTCGGTTTCGGCATTGCCAGGTTCGATATTGGTTACACGGATCTGTGTACCCAATAAATCTGCACGAAGGGCCAACGAAAACTGTCTGACAAAAGCCTTACTGGCACAATATACATTGCCGCCCGGATAAGGCCAATTTCCAGCGATAGAACCAATATTAATGATGTACCCCTTATCTCTGGAATGCATGCCCGGGAGAACTAATCTGGTACAACACATCAAACCTTTAATATTGGTGTCCACCATGCGTTCCCAATCTTCCAGATCCGTCGCATAGGCTGGTTCCAATCCCAACGCCAGTCCCGCATTATTAACCAAAACATCGATCTGCTGGAATTCCTCAGGCAGCTCAGCAAAAGCCCGTTCGGTAGCCTGTCGGTCGCTAATATCAAAACAACTGATAAAGATTTGGCTCGCCCCACCTAACTCTTTTTGCAAATATTGCAGACGATCCATACGCCGACCAGTGATAATGAGCCGCCAGCCTGCTTTGGCAAACAGTCTGGCACAGGCTTCCCCAAATCCTGCCGTTGCTCCTGTAATCATGATTATTGGCGATGAAGTCATTGGCTTTCTCTAGTTGGTCTAATACGGAATCATTGAGAACAAAAATCAAATAAACAGATAGCCGTATTGGTTAGATCTCTCAAAACGTATCCATTTTACTATTCAGCTTTCAACAATAATTTTTTATCCACTGGTACTGGAGGTATTCAGGCACCTTCAGCAAAAACGATAGTACGACGGCCACTGACAATGATGCGATGTTCAATATGTGCTTTCACAGCACGAGCCAGTACCAGTCGTTCAATATCCTTACCGATCATCACTAAATCTTCAGGACTATTATCATGACGCACACGATCAACATCCTGTTCGATAATCGGTCCTTCATCAAGTTCCGCGGTGGCGTAATGTGCGGTAGCACCAATCAGCTTCACTCCACGTTCGTAAGCTTGATGATAAGGCTTGGCACCCTGAAAAGCCGGTAAAAATCCATGGTGAATATTGATAACCTTACCAGCAAATTCTCTAACAAACTGCTCAGACAGAATTTGCATGTAGCGCGCCATCACCACCAGATCAATCTGATACTCCGAGAGTATGGATTTAATCTGTGCTTCCTGTTTGTGTTTGGTTTCTTTGGTGATCGGCAAATGATAAAACGGTTTGTTGAACTGGCGCGCCATATTTTCCAAATCGGGGTGGTTGCCGATGATGACGGGAATCTCGCATTTCAATTCACCTTCCAGTTCTCGCAACAATAAGTCATACGGACAATGCGATGCTCGAGTGACCAGTAAAGCCACACGGTAGGGCAAATCAGTATAGTGAACTGACCAGGTCAATTGCAGGCTGTCTGCTAGCGAAGTGAATTGTTGCTGTAGGGCTTGATTAGGCATTTGCCCCTCATCTTCTACCTTGAGGCGCATGAAATAACGACCATGCTCAGTATCGGTATATTGCTGACAGTGGAGAATATTGTAACCTCGTTCAGCAAAAAAACCGGTGATGCCAGCCAGCAACCCTTTTTGATCGGCACATTGAATCAGCAACACGATGGCTTTCATGGAGAAACGACCTCTACTGGCTTAAAATCAAAGCCCAGATGCTAGCACTTTGTGGCTGTTTTATGAATATTCATTATATTTGTCAGCCCGACCTTTAACCTTCTCCACCGGGTATTTCGCGGCGTTTTTATCCATTTTCCGTTTGATCGCCTGCTCAAGGTCAATATTCAAGTCGTAACACAAATAACTCAAATACACAGCGACATCAGCGATTTCATCTTCCAGCGCTTCGCGTTTATCCGTCTCCAGCATTTGCTGAATTTCTGCCTTGTTGCGCCATTGAAACCATTCCAGCAGCTCAGCCGCTTCGATAGATAACGAAATCGCAATGTCTTTGGGATTATGAAATTGCTCCCAGTCACGTTCGCGGCGAAATTCAATTAATTGTATTAATAAGTCAGCGTTAATCATCTGCAAGAAACCTATTTACCTGCTCAACAAAAATATCGGGTTGATCTGCATGCACCCAATGTCCGGCATTATCGATCACTATATGCTCGGCATTTGGATAGAAAGACTTGATCTGCTGCCAATCATTATCATTAATATAGTTTGATTTTTCACCACTGATAAATAGGCTGGGTACTTCAACAGCTTCAATTGGCTCAACACTCTGCAGTAACCCTGGATAACTACAAAATAAAGCCTGCAGATTGATACGCCAGGTAAAATCCTTCTCTGTTTTTTGCAAATTAAGTAATAAGAACTGTCGCACCAGAGGATCAGGTAATGTATCGGATAAGGCTTCACTAATTTCCGTACGAGATGAAAATTTTGATAAGTCTAACGCCAATAGCGTTTTAAAAATAACACTATGCTCATCGACATATTGGCGAGGTGCAATATCAACCACAATAAGTTTGCTTAAACGATCAGCAAAGCTTTGGGCAAATTGCATGGCGGTTTTTCCGCCGAGCGAATGACCTAACAAATCAATTGTTGATAAGCCTAAATCATCTAATAAATTCAGTAAATCATCAGCCATTAAATCAAAGGTTTGCTGCGGATGATGGAATGAACGGCCATGATTACGCAGATCCACACTAATGATACGTCGCTTTGAAGATAGGGCTTTAGCGATACTACGCCAGTTATCAGATGAGCCAAATAAACCATGCAGGATAACTAACGGTGAACCTTGGCCAATTGATTGATAGTGTAATCTCATAATAGTTAAGTTATCACGTTATAATGCGCGATTGAAAAGTTTGGAGAAAGTGAACGTGGATGAAGCAATTTTGATGATACTGGTCAAACAATATGCCGATCGATTTGGCATCACTTTCAGTTCCAAGCATTTGGATGATGAAGTGAAAAAACAACAGTTGGTGAGTTTAATGCAGGAAGCGTTAGCAGGAAAGCGTGGACCTGTTACAGATGCAGATTTAGATTAAAAAACACCCTTAGTTTGTTTACTAAGGGTGATTTTTATTTAGTGCTAGACCTTTTCGAACACCAGGCAAGCATTAGTTCCACCAAAACCAAAGCTATTCGACATCACAGCTTGGAGTGCTGCATTATCTTTTCGCTGTAGCACGATAGGCATGCCTTTCGCTTGTTCGTCTAAATTATCAATGTTGGCAGAGGCTGCAACAAAATCATTTTCAAGCATCAGTAAGCTATAGATAGCTTCCTGCACACCAGCGGCACCTAAAGAATGCCCTGATAATGATTTAGTTGAACCGACCAGTGGGATCTGGGTTTCAGCAAATACCTGCTTAATCGCACCTAATTCAGCTAAATCACCGACAGGTGTGCTGGTACCATGCGCATTGATGTAATCAACCTGGCTATTACGCATAGTCGACATGGCCATTTCCATGCAACGTTGCGCACCTTCACCAGAAGGCGCCACCATGTCATAACCATCGGATGTAGCGGCATAACCAGTTAATTCTGCATAAATTTTGGCACCACGGGCTTTAGCGTGTTCATACTCTTCCAAAACCAATACGCCACCACCGCCAGCAATAACAAAACCATCACGGTCAGCGTCATAGGCGCGAGATGCCTTATCCGGCGTTTCGTTATATTTGGTCGATAGCGCGCCCATAGCATCGAACAATGAACTCATGGTCCAATGTTCTTCTTCCGCTCCACCAGCAAAAACAATATTTTGTTTGCCGAGCTGGATTTGCTCCATTGCATTACCAATACAATGCGCACTGGTAGCACATGCAGAAGACATGGAATAGTTAACACCTTTAATTTTGAACGGTGTGGCTAGACAAGCTGAAGTTGTGCTTCCCATGACTTGAGTCACGCGATAAGGTCCGACTCTTTTTAAGCCTTTTTCACGCAAAATATCAGCAGCTTCAACTTGATTAGATGAAGAAGCACCACCAGAGCCCATGACCAGACCTGTTTTAGGATTGGAAACATCACTTTCGCTTAAGCCAGCATCCTGGATCGCCTGTTTCATTGCAATATAAGCATATGCAGCAGCATCGCCCATAAAACGTAACACTTTACGATCAATAAACTCTTTGAAATCAATATCAAAAAAGCCCGCTACATGGCTTCGAAATCCCAGATCAGCATATTGCTGTTTAAAGCGGATACCAGAACGACCGGTGCGAAGTGATTCAGTAACCGTGGCAAGATCCAACCCCAAACAAGAGGTGATCCCCATACCAGTAACAACTACACGTCTCATTGTCTTGTCCTAAAAGTTGTCAGTTGATGTAAACAGACCAACTCGTAAATCTTTGGCGAAGTAGATATCGCGACCATCTACTGATACTGTGCCATCGGCAATGGCCAGCACCAGCTTGCGTGAAATTACTCGTTTCAAATCAATACGGTAAGTCACTTTTTTAGCAGTAGGCAATACTTGTCCGGTGAATTTTACTTCTCCTGATCCAAGCGCCCTTCCTCTACCGGGATTTCCATCCCACGCCAGAAAAAATCCCAGTAACTGCCACATAGCATCTAAACCAAGGCAGCCCGGCATAACAGGATCACCCGGAAAATGGCATTGGAAAAACCATAAATCCGGGTGGATATCCAGTTCAGCAATGATTTCACCTTTTCCATAGGCACCACCATCATTGGAAATATGACTGATTCGATCCATCATCAGCATATTCGGTACTGGCAGTTGGGCGTTGCCCGGGCCGAACATATCTCCGTGGCCACACTGCAAGAGTTCCTCAAAGGAAAAAGATGATTGCTTACTCATGAATTTCTAAAATAACCCTACAAATTAAGCACGACATAATAGCATGATAGTTTGATTGCAGAAAAAGTTGCAGCTATCAACGTACAGGTTCTAAAAAAAAGCCATACCCCCAGCGGGCATGGCTTATCGATGTTCAGCTATGGAATAATTAGTTATTGTTATCGGCAACTGTTGTTGCAGCAGGAGGAGCAATGATCTCCAAGCTTTCTAACAATAAACCAGTACTATTCAGTACTCGGTACATTGTGAAAAGCTCATCATAAAGTGCATTTGTTAAAGAAGTACGTGCTCTGAACAATTCATTTTCAGAGTCCAACAAATCTAGCAATGTGCGCTGACCAATATTGAACTGTTGTTGGTAAGCATCACGAGTAGTTTCTGCTGCAGCTGCATATTGTTCGAAATAAGACATCTGTCTACGTACGGTTTCTAAAGCATTCCAGGACAAACGAACACTTTGCTCGACTTGCCGGTGCGTATTATTACGAATTTCTGCTGCTTGGTTAATTAAAAAAGCTGTCTCTTCTCGTCTTGCTTTATCACGTCCACCATTTAGCAGGTTATAACGCAATCTGAACATTGCAGTGACATCTTTATCCGTGCCACGCACACCATCAATGTCATGATCTGAACGGGTACCTAATTCAAAGTCAACACGCGGTAAAAAGGCAGCTCGAGTTACATCATGTTGTGCATTGGCAGATTCAACATCCGCCTGAGCCGAACGTAAAGTCGGATGATTTTGAATCGCTATATTAACCGCCTCTTCCACTGTCTCAGGCAGGAATGGTTGAGGTGCTGGTGGCTCAGTCAATGAAGTAGGAGCGGCTCCAATAACACGTAAATAATTGGTTTCAGCATCTCGTAAATTGCTTTGCTCAGCCATTAAATTAGTTTCTGCAAGCGCTAAACGGCCAAAGCTCTGATCCATATCTGCACGACGGCCCACCCCTCGTTCGCTACGCAGGGTAATTTGATCATGGGTACGTTGGTGAGATTCGAGATTGGTTTGTGCTAACTCCACCAGTTGTTGTTGGCGCAATACATTGAGATAAGCTTCTGTTGCTTCTAAAGCTGTGTTTTCAGCAACACTATAGACTGAATGAGCTCGAGAATCGGTTCTAGCTTCTTGGCGCTCGACTTCATTTTTAGTAAGGCTGCCATCATAAAGCATTTGCCGTAAATTCAGACTAGCTTCATCTCTATTTAAATGAATTTCGCCATCACCTCGGTTGCGCGTAGCAGGATTATCTGTTGATTCCCAACCTGTTCCAACACCTAAATCAACTGTCGGAAAGTAACCTGCTCTTGCCTGATCAATTTCTTTGGAAACTGCTTGACGTTCACTGATTGAAGCCAATACATCGGGGTTAGTTTTTAACGTGGTATGAATGGCTTCTTGTAAAGTTTCAGCATGAACTGAACTAAAGCACAACAATGATGGGATTAAAAAAAGCGCTTTGTTCATAATCTCTTCCTAATTCAAAGCAGTAATCGGTATTCTTTTCAAGGGTGGTTTA